>CAJUJG010000018.1 GCA_910586715.1 uncultured Lachnospiraceae bacterium | reverse complement strand
GAGCCATCTTAGGGTTCCATCTTCTTGTCTGATGTCCAAAATGAACACCTGCCTCCAACAACTGTTTCATTGAAATAACGCTCATGTTTTACCTCCATTTTCTGCGGTTCTCCCGCCACCTGTCTGCATCGCCTCTGCGGGCTACCTCAAGCGTTACCGGCATGGACCGCAAATCAGCAGACGTGAATAGTGTGTTCTATAAAAATTTGTTCTGTTACAGCTGTAAGCCGCAACATGATTAGAATAACATAAAAAGACCTCCTATGCAAGAGGTCTTTCCATTATTTTCGTATTAATTTATCGGCAATATCCTGCCATGAATCCGAAATGTCAATTGTCTTTGTACCGGTATTCAGTTTTTTGTCATAACCATGCTGCATTAAAAACGCATCGAATTCTGCCGCATTCTCCACAAGCCCCGCATTTTTGAGTTTTCTTGATACACTGCCTGAATCATCCCCTTTGGAAATCTCAATTGTGACCGTCTTGACCTGTCCATCTACTGCCCCCTGCTCCTCGGGCGCCTGCACCGGTGCAGTGCTTACAGCTTCTTCACCTGAAACCGCACTCTGTGTTTCCTCCTGCTGCGTCTTAACCGCATCAAGCATAGAATTGGGCTTCGACTCAAGCGCCTCATCATACGGCGTGTCTGTCTGCTGCAGTTCATTCTCCTGTGTCTGCGTTTCTACAGCAGACGATGCCGCAGTTTCACGCTCCTGTTCTTCATTCCCATTCTCCACATCGACCAGCGTTTCCTTGAGCACAGCCTCCTCGCCAATACCGTATTCCTTTAACACTTCAACCCGCGCATTAGCCACGGCTTTTTTAGTATAAGCGCCCATAACAACCGCCGTAATAATCATTCCAAGTCCAAGCCCTCTTAATAAATACTTTGTTTTCATTTATACAGCCCCCTTATACAGGTTAAGAACAAGCTTTACCTCGCCAACTCCCAGCCCTAGCTCCTTTGCAATATCGACATTCGAAACCCCCTCTTTGTGAAGCCGTAAAATCCTGTCATTATTATTCTCTTTGGACTCCTCCAATGTCTGTGCCTGCTGTATTGCCTGCTCCTGTTGTTTCATAAGGTTTACTGTGTTTTCAAGAGTTGCTGCCTGCGCTTCCTTCTTTATGGGACGTTCCACCCTTGGAGCCTGTTCCGCAAACGAATAGACTTCAACGGGTCTAATATCTGCCGGTTTGACATCCACAACTTTTACATCTTCAGGACGCGAACCGAGCGTCTGCAAATCTGCCGCGCTAACAGGACCTGCATTTACGTTTTCTGATACCGGCTGCATATCATTTGAATTTACGATGTCAGCAGAAACAATTTCCACACTCTTTACAATCAACGGCCGAAGTTCCTGTTGATTTTCATTTGTAACCGAAGCAGCCAAGCCCATATCCTGTTTTAGCGGTATTGCTTTCATCTCACCGATTCGGTGCGTCGGCATTTCCTGCTGTACCGGAAGAATCAGCCGTGCCATTTGTCTGCGCGCGTACTCTTTTTCACGAGCCTCTTTATCAAGCGCAGCACGTTCAAGAGCAGCTACACGTTCGAGTTCCTCCTGTCTTGCCGTTTCAATCTTAACTTTCTCTTTTGCTTTCGCTTCTGCCTCTTCTTTCGCTTTTGCGGCAAGCGCTATCGCTGCAGCATTCGCTGCTTCTTCTGCCTCTTTTGCCGTCTTATCCACATGTTTTACAGTTTCCTTAAGATTGTTATGTTTATCATTCAGCATATCATACAAGAACATAACTTCCTGATGCGACTTATTAATATCGGCAAGAACCGTCTCGGAATATTCGCTAATCGCCATTATTTTTTCATTTGAGATACGCTCACAGGACCGCTCCGTCTTTTCCACCGCATAATCAAGCGTTTCATCCACCACTTCAGAAACCCTGTCTTTTGCATCTGCCATTTCCTTTTCAATAAGACTTCTGACCAGTTCCTCATCAACCTGCTGTATACCATCCTCTTTCTCTTTTTTTTCCGGTATCATAAAGCTTACTGCCAATGTGCCTACTCCAAAAATAAGCAACGCTACCTCCATCCAATTCATCTTCTCCCTAACCTTTCCATAAATAATGCCTTTCAATAATCCTTAACTTCATCCTATATTTTCATGTCAAAGCCGCCCTCAGGTTTAGACACTACTTTGCCATCCCCCTTTGGCGCCCTGCGTTTTTTTCCTCCATCTCCAAAATAACCGTTCTTCCCCTTTTCTTTTGCATCGAAGCGCCCTTCTTTAAACAGGGTTTCGTCAGAATGCACAACCTGCCTTGCTTTGAGCTCCTCCTTCTTTTCTTTTTGAATCTGTATGTTTCCCTGGTCTACCATCCCTTTTTCGACCTGCTTCACCTGATTGTACAAAACACTATCTGTCTGTTGTATGCTTCCATTAAGCAGTACCGGACTTATCGCCATACGTACGCCTCCTCTCAAAACCATTCAAAAAGTCAATATTCGTTTTATTTTAATATATATTTATTAAAAAGGCAATATCAAATACAAATGCAGACAAAAATCCTACACAAACTGCAAAAACAATTGCAAGCGCAATTGTTTTACAAATTTGTAGAAGCCACATCTGCGCCTTTTTTAATCAGCCTGCAAAATGTATATTCATTTTTAACATTCATAACTGCTCCCGATATAGCCACTGATACACCTTGATACATTGTCCCTCGTATATCTATGTGGGCATTATCATCACCTTTCAGAAGCTTATCGAGCTTTTCAATCTCCTTTAATTCCTGTTGTATCTGTACCTGTGTAGTCTCTATAGTTGTTTGAAGCATTTTAGCATTTTGAAGCTGTGCAGGCAATAGCTTTGCGCCTGCTTTTAATTTTCTTGCAGTATCTTCTAATACCTTTTTCATTTGTGAAACACTTTTGGATTTTTCACCGACACTCTTTTGCAGCTCCGAAAGACGCTTTTTCATCTCAGGATCGCTTCCCACCTCTAATATCGTTGTTGCACCCATAGGCGACCCCGCGTTTTTTACATTTATGGCACACTTTGCAATTACCTTCCCACCTGTAATCAACCCTTTTCCCGCCTCTGCATTCACACTGGATCCCGCAACAACTTTGGCATTTAGAATCTGTTCCGCTTCCACATAGCCATCCGCTTGTACATTAGCAGCAGAAATAAATTTGGCAATCACATTTCCGCCGGCTTTTAAATTTCCTTTATTCTGCCCATGCATGCCTCTTGCAATAATAATGTTCCCGCCTGCTTCAATCACAGCACCCTCCACGACGCCCTTTACAAACACATCTCCATCTGTACGGACACTAAAATTCTCACAGACATTTCCGTTAACCTCCACGTTTCCGTGATATTCAATATTTCCCGTAGCAGTACTTACATCCTCAACCGTATATACATCAGAAACAAAAACTGTTTCATCCACAAGTTTTACATGCCCATCTACCATACTCAGCAACTGTAATCCGTCAACCGATACTTCAATGTTTTTTCCATATGAAAAAACAGCCTTATTGACTTCTCTTGCAGACGTCACTGCCCCAAACACGTCAATGCCATCCAACCCTTTTTCTTCAGGAATAATTTTAGCCAATACCTGTCCTTGCGTGCAATGGTGCAAAGTATTCAATTTGAAAAAGTCTACACTTCCATCCTTATTAAGTTCCGGACGAGAACTGTTGTTTGTATCAAAAAGATATACAATTGACGCATCTTTTCCTGCGGTCTGATGCTGGCCTTTTGCCACAACTACATTCACACAGTACTGCCTGTCCTGCAGCAAAGCATCAATTGCCTCTTCATCAATACCATATCTTATTCTCTGCGCCGCAAGCTGATCCATGATCTGCCTTTTCTTAATTGGAAGACCGCCCGTGCCAGGCGGATAAAGACGCATCACTGCCGTCATCCGGTCGTGCATCACGGTTATTTCACACATCTCATTTACAGGATCAATTTTATCCGTAGTTAAAAAAACAGCAACCTCATCCTCCCCTAATGAATTCAGGGCTGAATTGATTGCCAGCGCATCATAGGTTATTCCTATTCTGTCAAGATACTCTCTTATCTCTACCACGCCCGGCATTACCCCTCCTCCAATCGGAGGAGAGAGTAACAGACTCACGCCATTCTCATTAATCTGTATCTGAAAGCATCCATTCATAAAATAATCTCCTATTTTAGTCCAATATACCGATATAATTTCCCATCTTCGTCTTCATTTTCTGTAAAGCCTTCGTATGAAGCTGCGATACTCGCGATTCAGATACTTCAAGCACACGGCTGATTTCTTTCAGCGTAAGTTCCTCATAATAATAGAGAAGAATCACTTTTTTTTCTTTTTCTGTTAGAAGCTCCAACGCTTCCTCAAGCATATTCTTAAGCTCGCTTCGCTCTATTACACCCTCTGGAGTATCAAATCCGGAACTCATTCCTTTATCAGACGATATATCATTCCCCTGTTCCAAATATTCATTCAAAGAAATCATATTGTCTGCTTTCACCTGATTTTGCCAGTCTAAAAATTCGTCTTCCGTGATACCAATATAAGCAGCCAACTCTGCATCCGTAGCAGGTTTTCCATTTTTCTGTTCCAAATCTTTCATTGCCGTATCGATCTGCTTTTGACGCTGCCTGATTGTCCGCGGTATCCAATCCATTTTTCTGATTTGGTCAAGTATTGCACCACGTATGCGAAGACTTGCATACGTCTCAAACTTGACCTCTTTTCCCATATCAAACTTATCAATCGCATCAATCAAGCCAAATACGCCATAGCTTACCAAATCTTCATACTCCACATTGTAGCCAAGATACATGCTGAGTCGTCCAGCTACTACCTTTACCAATGGTGCATATTCCAAAATAAGTTTTTCGCGCAAATCCGCTGTTCTTAATCTGGCATAATCCTCCCATAGCTTTTTACGTGCTGTGTCATTCATGTTATTCCCCCGTTATACAATGTTGCCTCAATTAATTTTCATCCACATATTCTTCTTCATAGCCATATGCATCAATGTCTTCTTCCTCACTCTGTGCAAGTTCTTCCTCGGAATAGCCGTCCTCCTCGGAATAACCCGGATTTTCTTCCGACATTAACCCATCCGCACTCAATTCTCCCGCAAAATCCTCCTCCGCATTCGCCTCCTCATTGTCCGCAAATGCTACAACACTTCCTGTAAGATCCCCATTTTTCTTTGCCTGTTCTACCATTTTTGCAAGATTACCTGAAGGTATGATGCGGGGTCTGACAGATGCATAAAGATATCTTGCTATATCGCCTAATATATAAAATATCACCAGCACAATGAGCAGACCCCATAGCATAGTATTCAAATCGACTTTTCTGATATACATAATAATTGATGCAATTGTCCCCGCGGTAAGCATCAAAAACGGTGTAATAAGCTGTGTCTTGTTTTCCATTTTATATCCCCTCTGTCATTAAACCCCTTACATTATATTGTCTTTTCCGGTCTTCCTGCCGAACGGATAATTAAATCCCCCGTCTCCGGATAAAACACAATCGTGCGTCCATAGTTCAAGCCTGTATCCTGTGCTTTCAAAGGTATTCCAAGTTCCCTAAGCTTTTTCTTGCTTGCCTCCACATTACGTTCACCAACACGTACCATATCAGACTTATTCTGAAATGCAAACATCTGTGCTCCTCCTGCAATCTTTGCCTCAAACCGTGCCTTCCTGCCACCCATTGCAATCAATTTGTTAACTAAGTCCTCAATACCCGTATCCGCAAATTTAAATCTGTTCGAATTATTTTCTATCTGTGTACTATCAGGCAGCATGGCGTGTGCAAGCCCTCCTATTTTTGCCACAGGATCTCTGATACAAATCCCCACGCACGAACCCAGTCCCAGTGTCGTAATGCCATCAGGACTTTTACACACATTCAAGTCAGCCATTCCTACTTTTACTATATTTGCCATAGACTGTATGCCTCTTCCCTTTGCATTTTACTTTAACATGCACTCAATCATGCACATTATCACAAACTAATTCCAAGTGCTCCAAGCATTTTAGAATAAGATTCCAAATCCGGCATCAATATAAAATAACCGTTCAAATCCATATCATCTGTAAAAACCGTCTGTATCAAAAGGATTTGATCCCCTATAATTCCAAATTCAATAGCCGGCACGCTAAGAATTGCATTTAACATGTCAATACTTAGGTCCGGTACCGAAGGTAGTACCTTAAGATTTGTCATCTGTGCAAGCGAATTCAAATATGCGCCTGTAATAATATTACCTATTTCTTTTAACGCAGATAATTCCATTTCATTAAAATCGCCTTCTGCCGGTGGTGTTCCCATAAGCTTCGACACAAGTTCTCTTCCGGCATGTTGCTCGAGCACAAACATGATACTTCCTGTGATGTCTCCTTCTACGGCAAGGTATATGCCTACCACAATCTGTTCCTCACCGCCCATAACTTCACCGACATCCTTAAAATCAAGAAGCCGTACCTGGGGTACCTTCATATCAACTTTTGCCTGAAGCATTTGGGCAAGCGCTGTTGTCGCATTGCCCGCCCCGATGTTTCCAAGCTCCTTTAATACATCATAATATTCTGTCGTTACTTTTTGAAAGCTAATATTTTCTGCCATTATAAAACCTATGCCTTTCCTAAAAACAGCTGTTACTTATGATTCCATTACATCTGCAAGTACTGATATAATGTCAAGAAGCGAAATAAGCCTTCCCTCCGTTTTGCCGACACCTGAAAGGAATCTTTCTTTCTCATCCTTCTCATATCCCATTTTTTCAATATGCTCTTCGTCAAGCGTAACTACTTCCTTAACCTCATCTACAAGTACGCCAATTGACTCATGCTGCTCAAGCGTAAGGATAATAATACGCGTTTTTTTCGTAATCTCATCCTCTGGAAGCCCCATCTTAAGTCTAAGGCTGATTGTAGGAATAACAACGCCACGAACATTTATAACACCTACAATATAGTCAGAAACTTTGGGCACTCTTGTAATTCTGGACATTCTAATAATATTCGATATATATTTGATGTCAATACCATACTGCTCACCGCCAAGCTGTGCTACGATGAACTGTGTTGTATCAAGTTCCACATGACGATTGAGGATTTCATTACGCTGCTGTTCATCCATTACTTTTACTTCATCCATTTCTATACCCTGCCTTTCCTTATCCTACCGATTATATTAACGCATTGGTATCCAAAATCAGCGCAACTTCACCATCACCTAATATCGTGGCGCCGCTTATCATCTTCGGAACCTTAATATATTTGCCCATAGACTTGATAACCACTTCCTGCTGACCGATAAGCTCGTCTACTACAAGCCCTGCAAGCTTATCACCTTTCTTAACAATAATAACCGTAAGATTCTGACCCTCATCATCTCTTGGCGGAATATCAAGCACTCTATTGAGCCTTACGATAGGAATAACAGTACCACGAATATGAATGACTTCTTTTGCCTGTACAAGTTTAATATCATCCGGTGATACATCCTCTATTGTTTGGATGGAACCGAGTGCAATCGCATATTTCTCTTCGCCGACAACAACCATCAGCGCCTGAATAATCGCAAGCGTAAGCGGAAGCCGGATAATCCATGAAGACCCTTCGCCATACCGGTTTTTAACCTCTACCTCACCGCTTAGTGATTCTATTTTTGATTTTACGACATCAAGACCTACGCCGCGTCCCGATACGTCTGATACCTTCTTTGCAGTTGAAAAGCTAGGCATAAACAGCAAATCAATGACTTCCTTATCCGTCATGGTCTCTGCCTGCTCCGGTGTAATTGTGCCGCGTTCAATGCCTTTTTGCTTCACTGCTTCTATATTGATTCCGCCGCCATCATCCCTTACTTCAATTACAACATTATTTCCATCCTGATAAGCATCAAGAAAAATTGATCCAACCTCCGGCTTACCATTGGCAACACGGACATCATTCGGCTCAAGCCCGTGATCAGCGGAATTTCTGAGCATATGCATCAACGGATCCCCAATTTCATCAACCACAGTACGATCAAGCTCTGTATCCTCACCAGTCATGTAAAGTTCCATTTTCTTACCAAGCTTCTTGGAAAGATCACGAATCATGCGCGGGAATTTCGCTACAACACTCTCAATCGGCACCATTCGGACTTTCATAACAGACTCATGAAGATTCGTCGTAACACTTTCAAGATATTCTATCTGTTCATTTACAGATCCGTTATCCCCTTTACCCTCAGCAGCTGTCGCAGCAATAAGAGAATTTTTTGCTATAATTAACTCACTGACCAAATTCATCAGATTGTCAAGTTTTTCAATATCAACACGAACCGTCCTATTTACAACAGGCTTCGCTGCAGATTTTGCAGCTGCGGGCTTGCTTGCCGCTGCCGGTGCAGATGCGGGCGCTGCTTTAGGTGCAGCTTCTGTCTTAGGCTGTTCAACAACTGCCTCCTGTGTTTTTTCCTGTTCCGTTTCTCGATGCTCCGGTTCGGACGCCGCCTCTAAATAATATTCTTCACAGAATACTTCCTCAATTTCCGATACGCTCTTAACCGCAGCTTTTACCTCATCCATGGTACTGCCCGATATGAATATCAGGCTGAAGGTCAAATCGAATTTTTCATCTTCTATATCCTGCGCCGTGGGATTTGATACAATAACCTCACCAAGCTTTTCCAACGCTTTAAATACAAGAAATGCTCTTGCCGCCTTTAAAACACATGCTTCCTCTACATACACCGTAATTCCATATGCCTTAAGCCCTTCATTATGTGCCTTTTCAATCAACATTCTCTCTGTATCAGAAATCTTGATTTCATCCCATTTTGAACATTTTGCACTCTCGCCTTCTGCGTCTGTCTTAGCAGAAGCTTCTGCCTGTGCAGATACTTCTGACTTATCAACCGGCTTAATTTCACCGTTATTCTTCAAAATACTATTTAATGCATTAATCAAATCCTGATTGTCATTTGTTCCTTCTTCTGTCGTCTGTTGAATATTGTCAACATATTCTTCCAACGCATCGAGAGAACGGAACAAAATATCAATCATTCCCGGCTGCACCTTAAATGTACCGTTTCTGACCTCCGAAAAAACATTCTCCATATCATGGGTAAGCGTCTGCATCCTCTTATATCCCATTGTTCCTGCCATACCCTTTAGGGAATGAGCCGCTCTGAAAATTTCATTCACGGTGTCCATATTATCCGGATTTTGCTCCAAATCCATGATTTGGTCGCTTAAGTTCTGTAAGTGTTCCTTTGATTCATCAAGGAAAATATCAAGATATTGACTTGTATCCATTTACCTGACCCCCACATTCATTATAATTTCCTGTGCCACGTCATCGAGGGCAACAACCTGATTAACAAGCCCCGTCGCTGCAATTGCTTTTGGCATACCGTAGACGGTTGATGTTTCCTCATCCTGTGCGATGACATGTATCTTTTTTGCAGTTTCCAAATTCACGATTCCTTTGGTTCCGTCAGCACCCATTCCGGTCAATACCACACAGACAATCTGCGAATAATTACTTGTTTTCAACGATTCATACATGTAATTTGCACAGGGTTTTACACCTTCTCTTGGAGGTTCATCCGTATATGTAATGGTAGGTTTTCCCGCTTTGGTGACTACATTCATGTGCTTACCGCCCATCGAAATGTAGATTGTGCCGTTTTCAAGGACATCCCCTTCCGCCGCCTCCTTAACCTTCATCGGACTCAATGAGTCAAGCCGTTCCGCAAGCGACTGTGTAAATCCTTTCGGCATATGCTGAACAATCAGGACAGGTGCGGCAAGCTCCGCCGGAAGTCTCGGAATAACGCTTTGAAGCGCCTTGGGACCTCCTGTAGAACACGCAAGCGCGACAAGTTTTTGCCCTCCAACTACAGGTGCGCTTTTTCTGACCAGGCTCACAAGCTTCTTTGTGTTCTCCTCCTGTTTTTGCCTCGGAAGTACCGGCAGCGAAGAAATATTGGTTTGGCGGCTTGTTACCACTGCCTGTAAAATATCCAAAAACTTCTTCTTAAACTCATCGCCCTTTAGGTAAACAATATTTGCGGGCTTTTCTATAAAATCAATCGCACCTAAATCAAGTGCCTCCATCGTAACGGATGCGCCTTCTCTCGTATCCGTACTTGCCATCATGATACGCACGCGGATTTTATCTTTCTGCAGAATGCGAAGCAACTGTATTCCGTTTATCTTTGGCATATTTACGTCAAGGACGACTCCATCGTATTGATTTTGCTTCAGAAGCGCATACGCCGCTTCCCCGTCAAATGCCTGTTCCACCACCTGAAATCGTTCATCTGAATTAATTATATCACACATAACCCTTCTCATGAGTGCAGAATCATCAACAATCAGTATTTTTTTCTTATTTTTTACACCGTTCGCATTTGCTAGCATACCCAACTCTCAGCTCCTTCCATTTTTTCTGTTTTTCCGTTCCGCATTAAAAATATACTTAATAATTTCTTCGCGCATCGCGCTGCTGATTAATTCAAATTTCACGCGGTTCTCATATTCTGCTTTGCGTTTTTCAATCTCTCCGGAATAAATTACGCGTGCCGCCACTAAAAACGACTTCTCCACATCCTGCACCGGAAGAGAAAAACGCAGCAGCAAAACGCTTCCCGCCTGATAAACCTGCCTTGATACAAATCTAAGACCGCCACCGCTGATATCCACGATGACGCCACGGTCCATCACCTCTTCCTCGGATACCATATATGCCAGTCCCTTATTATGTGCCTGCGTTTCCTGCTCATTGAGTTCTCTTACATCCATTTCAATAACACAGTTAAAACGATAATATTCACGTCTTTGATATTTATGCAGATTGGACAGCATCTCCGCAACAACAATATATGTATTGTTAATCTTCTGCCTGTCTACAATCCGCACATTCGCTCTGTACATGCCTCCGCTTAAAAGAAAACAGACGTCATATTCCCCGTCCACGGGAAGCAGCACAAGCTTCTGCTGCTCCATCGGCATCAGAAGCTCAAGTTTTCCGTCCTCCAAAACGTCATACACTGAAGACTTATAAGTCCGAACACCTTCCGTACCATCGGGAAGCACGACGCTGACAGTTGAACGCAGCTCCAGCTTATCTCCCGGTGATATTAGTTTCTCAATCATAAACTCCTCCTACACATTTTTCTTTACAACATTTGTCCCGTTTTTTTATTGCCTGCTACAATGTGTGAGAAAAAAGCTGCCATTCCCCGCTTCACAAGAGACTTATCATATTCCTTGTCCATAAGGGCATATGCCATCTTCTCGTAAGCAAGCGCCGATTTAGAGCGAGGGCTCTGCATGCTGACGGGCTTCTGCTGCATCACGGCATCTTCCAAATGATAGTCCTGAGGGATTGCACCCAAATACGTAATCGGAAGCTTTAAATATCGATTCACTACCGTATTAAGTTTATTATACATCGTTTCTCCCTCTGTGTCACTCGAAACCTTATTTGCAATCACTTTTATTTTTGAATCTTCCCGCAAAAAACGCGGATGACGGTTCAATGCCTTTAACAACGAATACGAATCCGTTATCGACGTAGGCTCCGGCGTTGCCACCAGCAAAATTTCGCCGCTTGCCACCAAAAAATCAAGTACCGCATCCGAAATACCCGCTCCCGTGTCTATAATAACAATATCGGCAATCGCATCAAGTTTTGCAAGATTTTGAATAATATAATTCAAATAATCCTGACTCAGATTGGAAAGACCTGCGATTCCTGAACCGCCTGATATAAATCCTATGTCCATAGGACCCCACGTTATGATATCCGTAATGTTTTTTCCTTGATAAATCAAGTCGCAGAAATTGTGCTTGGGGACTGTTCCAAACATGATTTCAATATTTGCCAACCCGAAATCTGCGTCCAAAATCAATACCCTCTGTCCTAATTTTTTAAATTGACAGGCTAAATTTATGGATGTATTTGACTTGCCTACGCCTCCTTTACCGCTGGTTACTGTAATAATTCTTGCAAGAGGCCGCGGTGCAGGGTTTAATTTTATTACGTTTCTTAATTGTTCTGCCTGATCCATAGTTCCAACCTCCATTAACGCCTTCCGCCGAGCAACTGCTTTACTGTAGCTTGTGGATTAAAATACTCAATATCATCTGGTACATTTTGTCCACAAGTAATATAAGAAAGCGCCGCACCTGTATAGAGTTTTAAATTGTATATATTTCCTAGCGTAGATGTCTCATCAAGCTTTGTAAATATTAATTTATAATCCGCTATTTCCTTATATGTATCTGCAATCTTCATCAGGTCCCTATACTTGGTTGATGCTGACAGCACTAAAAACACCTCTTTTGTAGCCGTCGTCTCCACAGAACTGATCAGACCGCTCATGCTTTCGCATTGTGCCTCATTATTCGGTGAGTGTCCTGTTGTATCAACCAAAATATAATCATAATCCCGAAAATCTTCTATTGCCCCGGCAATTTCACCCGCAGTATACACAACGCGGAACGGTACCTCCAAAATATTTGCATACGTTCTAAGCTGTTCTGCCGCCGCTATCCTGTATGTGTCAGCCGTAAGAAGCGCCACTTTCTTTTTGTGTTCTACTCGAAAAGAAGACGCAATTTTTGCAATCGTAGTTGTCTTTCCGACCCCTGTTGGTCCCACAAAAAAGATAACTCTCGGATTCTGCTCATTTTCTTCCATGACATATGGTTTTCCAAGCTTTAAAATCATTCTTTGATAAATTTCCGAAAGCATAAAATCCATTGTCACATCTGCTTTACAGTTCTTATCAATTTCATCGATAATCTCATTTGCATACTTTTCATTGATCTCATTGTCTATCATTTTGTTATACAGCAGCCTAAGGAAATTTACCCGTTCTCTATTCTCTTCCTTTTGTTCTCCCTCATCTGCTTTTCCTTCTTCAGACTGTGCCTTATTTTCCTGTTGTGAAAGTTGTTTTTCAATCAAATTCTGAAGATTATCAAGTTTTTCCTCAAGCTCATTTGTTTTACCGTCTTCTTTAATCTCCTTTTCAGAATACACAACGCCTGTTTTCACCTTTTGTGATTCATTGGTCTGCGGAAAAGCTGACAAAATATCAGCCACCGCCTGTCCTACAGAAGCTGTATCAGACTCCTCTTTAGGGTTTTTCCGTTCTTCCGCCTGTAACTTTTGCGTCCCTGTTTGGCTAAAAGAAACTGCTACCCCATCCTTTTGGATTTCACTCGCCTGCCCGCTGTCTGCCGTATATTTTTCATTCTCTTCTTCTTTGGCTACGGTTATCTCTACCTTATTTCCCTTGAACATTCCAAAAAATCCTTTTGCCTTAACTGTTTTGACATTCATTTCGACAATCCCGTCGCCAAGTTCTTTTTTTGCACTCTCAAGTGCCTCTTCCTTTGTTTTTCCTTGAAATTTCTTTATTATCATGCCGTCACCATTCCTACTGATTGTAATTCAACATTTGAATCAATTTCATTATAAGATACTACCACTAAATCTTTATAGTAATCCTCCGTCAGACGCTTAAAATACATTCTGACAATCGGTGATGTAATCACAATCGGATTCTTTCCAAGCTTTTCAAGCTTTCCGATTTCAGACTCCACAGATGAAATAATAGACTTTGTCTTATCAGGCTCAAGTGTAAGATAAGCTCCCTGCTCTGTCTGTTTTACACTTCCCATAATTTCCTGTTCAAGGCTGGGGTCCAATGTCACAACACTTGTCGTTTCATTCATCGGAAAATATTTATTCGAGATTGCTCTCTTTAAGCTTTGTCTGACATATTCTGTGAGAATATCCGTATCCCTTGTAGCCGCCGCATGGTCTGCAAGCGTCTCAAAAATTGTAACAAGATCCCTCACGGAAATTCCTTCTTTTAATAAATTCTGTAAGACCTTCTGAATATCGCCAAGACCCAAAAGCTTTGGCACAAGTTCTTCCACAAGCGAAGGATTTGACTCTTTTACATTGTTTACAAGGTTTTGTACATCCTGTCTTGTAAGCAAATCCGCAAGATACTGTCTGATAATCTCTGTTAAATGTGTCGCTATAATTGAAGGCGGATCTACAACCGTATATCCCACACTTTCCGCACGTTCTCTCTGACTTTCCGTAATCCATATTGCAGGAAGATGGAAAGACGGTTCAAACGTTGGAATTCCGGAAATTTCCTCCTCCACAAATCCTGGGTTCATCGCCATATAATGGTCAAACAGAATCTCCCCCTCACTCACCTGTATACCTTTTATCTTAATAATATACTGATTGGGATTTAACTGAATATTATCACGCAATCGGATAATCGGTACAACCGTTCCAAGCTCCAACGCAATCTGTCTACGAATCATAACTACACGGTCAAGCAAATCTCCGCCCTGATTGACATCCGCGAGCGGAATAATACCATATCCAAATTCCAACTCAATCGGATCAACCTGCAAAAGCGAATTGACGTTTTCCGGTTTTCGAATCTCATCGCCAATATCCTCAACTTCTTCCGTCTCCGCCTCTATTCTTGCCACTTCTATCGTGTTTGCAATAATCCGTCCGCATACAATAAAAACAACACCCATCACAACGAAAATTAACGGGTTCAGCGGTGTTACGATACCTAGAAATGCCAATACAGCACCTACCAAATACAACACTTTAGGCATACCAAAAAGCTGTCCTACAAGCACTGTGCCGAAATCTGCCTCTTTTGAACCCTTCGTCACAAGAATACCTGTAGATAACGAAATAAGCAATGAAGGAATTTGGCTCACTAAACCATCACCGATTGTAAGAATCAGATATTTATCCGCGGCAGCTCCAATATCCATTCCCTGCCTCATAACGCCCATAATAATACCGCCTACAATATTAACTCCCGTTATGATCAGACCCGCGGCAGCATCTCCCTTTACATATTTTACGGCACCATCCATTGAACCAAAGAAGCTTGATTCCTGTTGCAGCTTCTCCCTTTGCTTTTTTGCCTCTGCATCCGTAATCGCGCCTGTATTTAAGTCCGCGTCTATTGCCATCTGTTTACCGGGCATCGCATCCAAAGTAAATCTTGCAGTTACTTCTGCAACTCGTTCCGAACCCTTATTAATAACGACAAACTGCACAATAATCAAAATAATAAAAACAACAACCCCGATAACCAAATCTCCTCCACCTACAAAATTACCGAACGTTGCAACCACGTTTCCGGGATTACCAGTGGAAAGAATCAGTCGTGTCGATGAAACATTCAGTGCAATTCTAAAAATTGTCGTGAACAGCAAAATTGTCGGATAAAATGATAAATCCAACACTTCTTTTGCAAACATCGAGGTAAACATGATTGTAAATGCCAGCGATATATTCAACGCAAGCAATACATCAAGCATGGTACTGCTAATCGGTACAATTAACATGATGATGGCGCAGAGTAAATATAAGGCTACGCCTATGTCCGCTTTTTTCATCTGCATGTCTTATTCCCCCTTAACTCCTAAATAATAAAATAATCCTTTTTTCCTGTCACGATAAATTATCTCACAATTTACATAATTAGTCCATAATAATTTTGAAAATTTCAAATTTTTTATAATTTTTATATAACTTATACAAATAAAACAAAAGACCTATGTGCGTTTTTACCTCACAAACGGTCTTTTCCATAAAATAATAGGATTCATCTAGGATTTACATAATAAGATTACATATTATTTTTATAAATATTTTATGTAAACTCCATATGATAAAAAACAAATATCTAAATCTTTCCCTGCATCTTATAAACAAGCGCAAGAACCTCTGCAACAGACTGATATAGTTCCGGCGGCACTTCCTGCCCTACATCAACATTAGCATAAAGCATACGCGCTAACGGCTTATTCTCCACAATCTCCACATTATTCTCCCTTGCAATATCTTTAATTTTTTGCGCTATCAAATCAGCGCCTTTTGCAAGCACCTTCGGTGCCGATCCCTCATTGGCATCATATCGTATTGCCACAGCAAAATGTGTAGGATTCGTAATTACTACATCTGCCTTCGGTACATCCTGCATCATCCTACGCTGAGAAGCCTCTCGCATCTTCTGCCTGATCTTGCCCTTGATCTGCGGATCACCTTCTGCGTTCTTATATTCGTCTTTTACCTCCTGCTTTGTCATTTTAATATCTTCTTTGAACTTCCGCCGCTCATAAATCAAATCTATAAAGGCAATAATCATAAATACTAAAGAAATCTTCAACCCCATATTAATAACAATATTGCCGATCAGTTCTATTGCCTGTGTTAACGGCATTTGATAAAACTTAACAAGATATACCCAATCATTTTTTATCGTGCTGTAAACAACTGCCATTATCAGGATTATTTTCGCAATTGATTTGAGCAATTCCATAATCTTTTCTTTGGAAAAAAGTTTTTTCATTCCAGAAATCGGATTTAATTTATTAAACTTTGGCTGCAGCGGCTTTGTTGAAATTTTAAATTTGAACTGCAGCATATTTACCAATACGGAAATTACAACCCCCACTAAAAAAAATGGCAAAAGCTGTATCAACAGCTCTACCAATACACCGTTAAACAAAATTCTATAATCAGAAGCAACAATCCGTCCACCCCAATATGTTGTGTAAGCAGGCATTTTTTCATAAAGCTCACTAAACAGCTCCATGAAATTTGCTCCCATATGCCCTACCCAAAATTTCAGTATTAAAAAGAGCGCAATAAGCTGCACACCGCTTGACATCTCTTTACTTTTTGCAACCTTACCTTCTTTTCGCGTATCTTCCCTTTTTTTCGCGGTAGGCTCTTCTGTTTTTTCCCCACCCGGACCTTCTTTGGCAAAATACTGTAAATTTAATTCCAACATTACATTAACCCCTCCACAGTAGCCACGATCATCTGCTGCATCTGTGTGCTGATGAAATTACAGATATCCGGCATCATTCGCATCGTTATCAAAAGAACACTAAGCCCTGCAAGAAGTTTTAACTGGATACCAACCGAAAACATGTTCATCTGAGGTGCAAGCTTTGCCAAAATCCCAAGTACAATATTCATAAGCGTGATACTTGCAAATACAGGAAGACAAATCCGAAAACCAATAATAATATAATTTCCTAAAAAGCTAATTAAGTTCGCAAGCAGTCTGTCTGTATTAATATGAATCGCATTAATCGGTATCAGAGTAAAAGTCTCCATAAGCGCCTTCAAAAGATACCTGTGCAATCCTGTTGTATAAAGAATCAGCATTGTTCCATACTGCAAAATTACACCGGAAAGTGTTGACTGTTCATTCGTCGTAGGGTCAAATACATTTGCCATTGACAAACCAACCTCCATATCAATCACGCGCCCCGCAAATAAAACAACAGAAGTACACAGCTGTGCCGCCAATCCAATTAACAGGCCAACCGCCACTTCCTTTAAAACCACAACGCAATATGCAACAAATGTACCATATTGAGGATAGACATGTTCCGGTCCGAATTGATACATAATATATGCAATAAACACACTAAGCGCTATCTTTACATTATTTGGTATTCCTCTCGTACTAAAAAACGGAGCCACAAACACAAAACTCGCAATGCGCATCAGTATCAAGAGAAAGTATTCAAGCTCGGACAACGGAAAAGATAAGTTCAGCATCGTTTGCTACCCTGCTCCCTTCTGATGTTTATCTGATATAGATTGAAAAATTATTCCATAATTCTGTCATAAAAGTCGTCATATTATTTAACATCCAATGGCCTAACAGCATGAGACAGGCAAACATTCCGACCACTTTGGGCACAAACGTTAACGTCTGCTCCTGAATCGATGTAACCGTTTGAAATATACTTATCAAAAGTCCTATTACCAAGGATACAAGCAAGGGCGGCGCTGCGGTTTTCAAAACCACCATAATCCCATCCTGCATCATATCCGTAACCATATCTACAGACATTTTCTTCACCATCCTTTATCAGTAAAACGTTCGCACCAAATTTACAATCACAAGATTCCAGCCATCTGCAAGCACGAATAAAAGAATCTTAAATGGCATTGAAATCGTCGTCGGCGGAAGCATCATCATACCCATACTCATAAGTACAGATGCCACTACCATATCAATCACAATAAACGGTATGTATATGATAAAGCCAATAATAAACGCACTGCGCAGTTCACTGATTATAAAGCCCGGTATCAGTACAGATGTAGGAACCTGTTCCTGGCTTGCACCATCCCAAGCAGTATTTGATATTTGCATAAACACATCAATATCCTTAAGCTGCGTCTGCTCAAACATAAAATCCCGAAGCGGCGTTATTGCCGTTTCGTATGCTTCCTCAAATCCGATTTCCCCCGCATCATACGGCACAATCGCCTCTGTATAAATTTGCGAAAAAATCGGCTGCATAATAAAAAATGTAAGAAACAGCGAAATCGCAATCAATACCTGATTGGGAGGCGCTGATTGCGTGTTTAATGCCTGTCTTGTAAAATGCAGCACAATTAAAATTCTAGTAAATGAAGTAAGTGTTATCAAAAGAATCGGTAACACTGCAATTGCCGTAAGAATCAGCAAAATTCTCAGCATACCGTTCAGCTCTCCATTGCCGTTATTGTCCAGCGAAATCGTAAGGCTGTTCCCTATATTTAGTTGCGAAAGCTCCTCCGGCGTCTGTGCCGTACCCGGATCATTAATGGTTGTCCGGTTTTCGTCATCGCCGGGCTGATTGTTTAAAATATGTTCCGCAGCAGCCTCATCCTCACTCGTAGCGCTTGCAACACCTACATCCGCTACTACAAGCATAAGTATCATGGCAAGCGCATAAAACAGCTTTTTCAACTCCCGCTTTATATTATAATTTTTATATCTGTTTCTCATCTTCACTATTTCCTGAGTTTATCAAAAATATCTTTAAAGCTTACCATTGCCACATTTCCACTCTTTTGGGCAAACTCCGTAACATCATCCTTTGCAAGCTCTCCAAGTAGGGTAACTGTCTCTTTACACACAACATAAGAAAAATATTTCTCACCAATTCTTACTATCTGGATATACTTGGTTGGCGCTATTTTAAAAGTCTCAAGAATCTCAACATTTGCGTTTTGATATCTTCCCTTTTGTAATCCCGCCGTAAGTCTTGTTGTAATATATGCAAGCGCCAACACAAATACAAATATCAGTAATACCGTAATCAATTGCACCATCGAATTCAGCATTATTAACCAACTACCTTTTTCACTGCCTCTAATACACGCTCCGCCTGAAAAGGCTTTACAATAAAGTCTTTTGCACCTGACTGAATCGCTTC
The DNA here is from genome assembly GCA_910586715.1 of uncultured Lachnospiraceae bacterium. GTDB lineage: Bacteria > Bacillota > Clostridia > Lachnospirales > Lachnospiraceae > COE1. The sequence goes on along the minus strand of CAJUJG010000018.1, from coordinate 38,192 downwards.
AATAACCATCGCCTGTTGTCCCATAGCCGAACACATAATCACATTTGCTGCCGGATCAAGCTGTTTAATCGCTTTCAATGCCTGAATACCATCCATCTCGGGCATTGTAATGTCAAGCAGCGTCAAATCTGGTGACGACTCCTGATACTTGCTAACGGCGATTTTTCCGTTTTCCGCCTCCGCTGCAACCTCATATCCGTTTTTGGTAAGAATATCCTTAATCATCATTCTCATGAATGCCGCATCGTCCACGATAAGAACTCTCTTTGCCATATTATAATCCTGTCCTTTCTAAAATTAAACCTCTTTTATTTAATAATTTCCATAATTCTGACACCGAAGCTTTCCTCAATTACAACGACCTCTCCCTTGGCAACAAACTTGCCATTCACAAGTACATCAATCGGCTCGCCCGCAATTTTATCAAGCTCAATAATAGTGCCAGGAGCAAACTCCAATATATCAGAAATGGATTTGCTTGTACGCCCAAGCTCTACCGTTACTTCCAACGGCACATCCTTAATCAGTCCAATGCTCTCAGCGCTTACCATTTCACCCTGACCAGCCGGTGCAAAATTTTGAAACTGTGCAGGCTGTATATTTACATTGGGCATTCCATAACCCATCATAGGCATTCCATAACCCATCTGAGGCATTCCCGTACCCATCTGAGGCATTCCCGTACCCATCTGAGGCATTCCCATATTCATATCCATACCTTGACCTTGAGGCGGCATTCCCATGCCCATCTGAGGCTGCTGCATACTCATATCCGGTGCCGGCGCGGTCGGTACCGGTGCAGGTGCAGGTGCAGGCGCAGCTGGCGCTGGTGCAGAGGCTTCCTCCCCTCCCATCATCTGCTTCATAAAAGTATCCGATACATCCTTGGCAAATTCTAATGGATAAAGCTGCATCAATGTAGAATCCACCAAATCCTCAATTTGCATTCTGAAGGCAATTTTAACAAAATTATCCTCAAGGAACGGTGATAGCTCCTTCGGTTCTTTTGTCTGCAAATCCACAAGACTGGCTTCCGGCGGGCTGATATCAATTGTTTTTCCAAGCATGGAAGAAAGCGATGTCGAAGAAGAACCCATCATTTGGTTCATTGCCTCCGAAATGGCACTCAAGTGAAGCTCCGTTAAGTCCCCGTCAACATTCGTACCGTCGCCGCCCATCATCAGGTCTGTAATAACCTTTACATCATGCTCCTTCAGTACTAAAATATTCGTTCCATTCAATCCTACCGTATATTTAATTTGAATAAATACACACGGTCTTTCATATTCCCTAATCACGTCCGCCCAAGTTGTCATCTCTACAACAGGCGTTGTAATATTAACCTTCTTGTTTACCAGTGAATAAAGCGTTGTAGCAGAAGTACCCATACTGATGTTCGCCACTTCTCCTATCGCGTCTTTCTCCACATCCGAAAGGGGATCTTCCCCTGCCATCGTCGCTGTTGCCGTATCTGCACTGGCATCACTGCCACTGTCTGCTGACAGATCTACGCCATTCAACAACGCATTTATTTCGTCCTGAGATAACATACCATCCATTATCCTATTCCTCCTCCCTAAATACAGATGTTACCCTCACTGCATATGAGTCCTTGCTTGCGCCCGGAACCGCACTGAATTTCTTTATATTCCCCACATATACATTCAGCTCATCCTCGACTCTTGAATCAAGCCGTATAATATCACCCACCTGTATGTTGACAAAATCATTAACCGTGATAACGCTTTTTCCAAGCACTGCCTTCACAGGCACATCCACTCTGCGGACCATACTTTCAACGAACTGCTCGTAATCCTCGTCATCCACCTTCTGCATGCTCGAATACCAAAACTTGGTATTTAACCTGTCCATAACAGACTCCAATGTGAAGAACGGCATACATACATTCATTAACCCTTCTACTTCGCCGATTTTTACATTCATGGTAACAAGCGCCACCATATCGCTCGGTGAAATAATCTGGGCAAACTGCGGATTCGTCTCAATCCGTTCCAAAAACGGATCAACCTCCGCCACATTTTTCCACGGTTCCCGCAAGAGCTGCATACAGATAACCATAATACGTTCAATAATGCTCATCTCAATCTCCGAGAATTCTCTCGGTTTTTCCAATGCGTCTCCTCTGCCTCCCAGCATCCTGTCTATAATCGCATAACCCAAGCCACTTGTCAACTCCATAATAATATTGCCAGGCATTGGAGAAAAGTTCACGACCGTAAGCAGTACCGGATTCGATAACGCATTTGAGAACTCGGCAAATGTTACTGTCTCGGAACTTGCCACGCTTACCTGTACATTCTTTCTTAAATAAACCGGTAAGTTTGTTGACAACAATCGCCCATAATGGTCAAAAATCATGTTTAACGTTCTCAGGTGCTCTTTTGAGAATTTTGCAGGCCTGCTAAAGTCATAATTTTTGACCTGTCGCTCGTCCTTCTCCTGCATATCCTCGACATCCAGCTCACCGCTGCTAAGCGCTGCCAGCAAGCTGTCAATCTCACTTTGAGATAATACCTCTCCCATTCGCCATTCACCCCCTGTTAGCATTCTTCAAAAGAGGTCTTCAATTGAAAATAACCCTAAAATATATCAATTCCCCTTCATACTCATAATAAGAGTTTTAATTATATAAGAAGTTAAATGATACACCATAAATAACCTCTGAAGCAAATTTCTCCTGAATTTTAACAAGAATTTCAGATTTAATCTGCTCAGAATTACTTCTTGCTTCCTCCACTGTGTGGCTTCCCAGCACTGAGTAAATAATGTCTTTCACAATCCCTTCACTCGTCGCAAGCGTCTCCTCATTATAAGTCTTGTAATCATCATGCGTCTTATTCAGTGAAAGTGACACATTTCCCACCGCATAATGCGCTGTGCCGTCCTCATCATTTTTTAGCGGAATCGTCATTTCATCAGTAATGTTATAAACAGCCGTATCCGCCATTGCAACTGACGATGCACCTACATCTGATGCCGGAAGCCCGTCAATTTCAAGTCCGATAATGGTGGAAATATCCGCTACAAGTGCGGCAGTCTTTCTCGATGCGCTTGACACCGTTACCATCATAATTGCCGACAGTACGATATTAACCACCAACAGCGCAAGGATAATGATAGATAATAAATTTCGTTTCATTTTTCGTCCCCCTTATTTATATTAATTCATTGAGCCAGAGCTTAATGAATTATATACTTTTATCTCAACGCGTCTGTTTTTTGCCCTTCCTTCTGGCGTCGCGTTGTCTGCAATCGGCATGTACTCTCCACGTCCGGAATGCTTTACTGTTCCCGGATCAATGCTTGAATTTTCTTTGAGATAATCAAACACTGCAAGCGCTCTGTAACTGCTTAGCACATCATTGTTTTCATAACGTCCGCCGTTTAACGGAACAGAATCCGTATGACCTTCTATCTCAATATTCCACTCTGCATACCTGGCAAGTATCATACCTACTTTATTCAATACTGGAAGCGCATCCGTCTTTAAAGCGGCTTTTCCTGAGTCAAACAAAAACGCGCCGTTAAACGTAAGAAGCACATAATCCCCATTTACGGACACATCTACCTTGTCCGCAATCATATTTTCCGTAAGCGCCTCCTCGATTTTCTCCGCAAGCGCCTCAGAAAGCTTTAGCTTTTCCTCTTCTATCTGCTCTACTGTATCCTGAAGCTCCTGAACTTCCTGCTGTGTCAGCCCCAAAAGCTCTGCAGCGTCCTTTGCCGCTGCCGCTGTCGTGTCCGTAGGCTCAACATCTGAAGACGCCTGCTCTGTCTTATCCAGCTGTTCCGGATCCTTTGCATCTGAATCCGCCGTCTTTCCGCTTGAATTAATATATTCATCAAGCATATTTAACTGGCTCACACCATTGCTGACCAAAATACCGTCACCGATTGCCTGTGCACCGCCGTTAAAAATACTAAAAGTTGATTGAAAGGATTTTGCCACTTCCTCAAATTTCGCCGCATCGACGGTTGACATCGAGAACAACAGTACGAAGAAACACATCAGCAGCGTCATCATGTCCGAGAAAGTACTCATCCAGGGTGCCGGGGTACCAGGCGGGAGTTTAAATTCTTCCTTTTTCTTACCCATTAAGCCTCACCTCCACCGCCTTCTTCTGATGTTCCTCTATCCTTCGGTGCAAGGAAAGATTTCAGTTTTTCTTCAATAACTCTCGGGTTCTCTCCTGCCTGTATCGAGAGAAGACCTTCTATCATAATTTCCTTTGCACTAATTTCCGTTGAATTGTTTGCCTGCAGCTTGCTCGAGCAAGGTGTGCAAATCCAGTTTGCAAGCATGGAACCGTAGAATGTTGTAATCAGGGCAACACCCATCTTCGGACCAATGGAAGTCGGATCCGACATATTTTGAAGCATACAGATTAAACCAACGAGCGTACCAATCATACCCCATGCAGGTCCCATCGCGCCAAGCGAATCCCAAAAGCCTGACCTTAGCTTGTGACGCTCATCAATACTGTTAAGCTCTGTCTCAAGAATGCCTCTCACAAGCTCAGGATCTGTACCGTCGACAATCAGCATAATTCCTTTCTTCATAAAATCATCATCAAGGTTTCCCGCTGCCTCCTCCAATGAGAGAAGTCCCTCTTTTCTTGCAATGTTGGAGAGCTCAATAATCTTCGTAATCATTTCCGGAATATTTACATTTACCGGCTTAAAAATTAATGCAATACTTTTCAGGCCACCGACAAAGTTTGCCATCGTGCAGGAGGCCATTGTCGCAAAGATTGATCCTCCAAAGGTAATTAACGCCGACGGCGCATCAAGGAACCATACAAGACCTGACACAGAACCCGCACCCTGTAAAATACCAAATACAACCAAAACGAAACCGATTATCAAACCCAATAAAGACGCTAAATCCACTTTTTACACACTCCTTTATCTTTTTCTCTTTCTGCGTATATCAAGCATCCTGTCAAAGCACATCAAAGCAAATCCATGATTTGCCTGCGCCATGTATTTTTCTCATATATATATAATACTGTAAGGTTACATAAATTGCAACAATTTTCTGAATATTTTCTGAAATTTTGTCAATTTCCCATATTTTGCGAGTTATTTATGTAAACTTATGCCATATTTTTCTTTTTGATCCTATTCCATAGGATGAAAATACTCCTGTCTTGTCGTTTTAATCAGATTTTTGACATCCAGCCGAGATTCCTTCACTATCATTTTTCGTCCGTCCGTTAAGGTCAGTACTGTATCCGGCGTCTCCTCCACAGTCCCAATCAAGTTGGAATTGATTAAAAATTTTGTTCCATTGAGCTTTGTTACCTCTATCATCTCAAAATCCCCCTTCCTAATTATCATTGCGAATTTGTGCCATGCACAAATTTGTCGGCTGAAAATCTATGATTTTTCAGCTTGCTATCTTAGAAAAGCCCGCACTGTCCTGTGCGGGCTTTTTCCTTTTATATCCCAATGTCAGCTTATGTACCGCTAATTATTATCTCTTAAGATTTACAAGCTCCTCAAGAAGCGTATCGGATGTTGTAATGATGCGGCTGTTCGCCTGGAATCCTCTCTGTGTCGTAATCATATCCGTAAACTCCTGTGAAAGGTCTACGTTTGACATCTCGAGCACGCCTGTTGTCATATAGCCTGTTCCGCTTGCCTTGATGTCCACAGTCTGGCAGTCGCCTGAGTTTGCAGTCTCGGAATACAGGTTGTCGCCCTCGTTTTGAAGTCCCATTGAATTTGCAAAGGTAGCAACGCAGATCTGTCCCAAAACCAACGACATACCGTTGCTGTAATTTGCCGTAATGATTCCGTCATTTGCGATCGATACGCCTTTCATTGTACCTGCCTTATATCCGTCGTCCTTTTCTGCCGTTATGCTTGACTTGCCTTCATTAAACTGGTTGGAGGTGTCTGACATATCAATCGATACATTCGAAAACTTGGTATCAATTGTGCTCAATGCCAAATTAAACTCTTTGCTTCCCGCTTCCCCTACATAATCAAATGTACCGTTGTCCTTGTTGTATGCTAAAGTCCATGACGTTGTACCGTTGTTTAACAAGCTGCTAATATCTATCGGTTCGCCCTCTGAACTCATGCCAAGAAGCGAAATAGTATATTTGCCGGGATTAACCGAGGTTGTATCCTTAGGTTCTTTTGTAATATATGCAGGCTTTACATTATTTTGGGAACCAAGTTTTATCACCTTCATGATATCATCATACAAATCACGGGCGTTTATTGCATCCGTCATATCGGTTCCTGTAGCGCCGTCAACAGGTCCTGTAGTCGGTGTTCCTGTAGCGCTTCCCCGGAAGATATAATCCGTAATCGCATTCCCGCCATCATCCTCATAATCCTGCTTAATCGTTGTAACATATGCATTGGCTGGTTTCACGGTGTAAGTTGTCACGCCGTTAGCTGTAGTACCCGCGTTATAAAAGAACGCAACCGCATCATCCTTAATTTTATTGACAGTGACATCAGAGCCCAACGGATATGTCGGCGGCGCACCTGTAGTCGTCGTTACATATCCTGTATCACCGGAAAACGATACCGTAAGCTCTCTTCCCATCAGTTCACTGTATTGTAACAGATCTAAATTATTGTTGTTTAAAAAATCAGCATTAATGGTGATTTTCATTGTATTATTCGTATCGCCGGGGTTGGTATAAGTCATTGAAGTAACGCCACCCGTAGCAGCTCCTGCACTCACACTCGCCCAAACTGCCTTATCCAACGCTGTAATCAAATCTGGACTGTCTGTAGAGGAAAGAATTCTGTTTTCCGTCCCCACCGGATAAGAGTACTCCAATTTTGAAGCATCTACCTTATAAATTGTATTCTTAAGCGCATACTCAGTCTCCGAATTATGAATGTCCCTGGTGCCGCTCGTCGTAGTCTTCTGCGGAAGAATACCAAACTGCAGATTATACTCATACCCCTTATTATCAAGCACCTGCAGGTTCATTATCTTACCGTTCTTTGTTTCAAGGTTTGTATCTGTTGCATCAATCATACCTGATGCCGATGCCTTTGTCGTCGCTGCCGCATCATAAGAATTCTTTGCCATGACATTCAGATTGCTTACCGCGCCATCAATAATTCTGCCTTCATCATCAGCGGGCCACCCCTTCACAATATAACCCGTGCTTGCCATACAAAGATTTCCCGCCTTGTCAACGTCAAACGACCCATCTCTTGTATAGTATGTATTCGTTCCGTCGCTTACCACAAAAAACGCCTCGCCTGTCAATTTCAAATCAAACGGATTACCCGTAGACTGTGTCGCTCCTTCCTGCGTAATTGTCGTATTAATTGCAGCAGTCTTTACACCAAGACCAATCTGTCTCGGGTTAATACCGCCGACATTGTTGCTTGGTCCCGACGCCGCCTGCGTGGTCTGATAAAGCATATCTGAAAAATTTAATTTCTTTGACTTATAGCCTGTCGTGTTTACGTTTGCAATATTGTTACCAATAACGTCCATTCTTGTCTGGTGTGACTTTAAGCCTGATACACCAGAGAAAAGTGATCTCATCATAATTAAGTGACCTCCTAAATCATATTTGCCGTTTTATCCTTCATGCTGCCAATAGTCTGTAAATTTGGGCGCAGCACAAATTTATCACGTGAAATTTTAATTTCACGTTTTGTTCCATCTGTCAGTCAGGAACTTAAGCCTCCTTAAAAGGTCCGGCTCTAAATAATTACGGCTCCGTCAATGTTTGTAAAAATATTTTCGTTTGTTTCTGTCTGATCCATCGCTGTGATTACCATATTGTTTTTGGTGTTTACGATAAACGCAAGCTCGTCAACCAGCACAAGGGATTCCCTGATACCCTTCTCGCTCGCTTTTTTCGTACCGACGTCCAGCCTTTCCATCTGCTCGTCTGTCAGCGCAATCTTTCTGTCGCTCAGTCTGCCTGCCGCATGCTTTGAGAATTTTACCTGCGCAGTCTTTTGCGTTTCTTTTGCCTGCTGCTTTTGCAGTACCTCTTCAAAGCTCATTCCTGCCGGCGCCTTCGCGTTTGTGCCGACGTTTTGCTGTCTGTTTAAATATTGATCCTGTAATTGCTCTATGGAAAGGAATTGGCTGTTCTTTACATTCATAGTCCTTCCTCCCTGCATAAAAATACATGCATAAAATGCATCCGCATATCAAACGATAAAGCCGTTTACTCTGTATCCTTATCGCCTTCCGTATCCGTATCGCTTTCTGTCTTTGTCAAAAGATTCAGCTTGTCAATGATTGCATCCATCTTTGTACCGAAGCTCTTCATAATATCATCAAGCGTCGTAGGCGCCTCTTCCTTTTCATCCGGCGTTACGTCACTGAAATCAACACCAAGCTTTGTAAGCTTTTCTTTCCACTCTGCAAGTACCTGAAGCAAATCTGCGCCATACGTAGCCATAAAGTTCTTCTCATATTCGTTCATTGTATTGTAATACTTATAAGCGCCCTTAATAACATTTTCGTATGACTTATCCGCGTACTTGATATTCGGAAGCCCTTTGAGCATTGCCGTCAGTGTGTCATACTTGTCATATGCTGATGAATACTCGCTGCTGACAACCGTATCCAAATCAGCCATTGAATACTGTTTATCATCAATCCAAATAATCGGCTTTCCGTTTTCTACCGTGATAAAGTCAACCGTTCCTCTTGCATAGCTTACATCACCTGTCGATTCGCTTGTTACCTTCATGATAACTTCCTTGCCGACCAAATCATTTGCTCTCAGCAAATCAACGGATTCTGCCATCTCACCCATCTTTTCAACCTGTGTGAATGTCGCATACTGTGATACCCACTCGGTATTGCTCGTCGGCTCCAGGGGATCCTGGTTCTGCATCTCCGCAACCAAAAGGGATAGAAACATATCGCTGTCAACAGTGCTGTTTTTCTTTTTGTTTTTGCTGCTAAGAGAATCTCCTGATGTTGTATGTGTCTGTAATTTTCCGTCTTCTCCTACCGGTGCTACTAAACTGCCCATATAATAATCCTCCTTCCGTTCCTTTCATAACTTAAATCCTGCTTTATGCCATTAAATCCATAGAATTTCCATTCGCTGCCATAAGCTCCATTGCAATTCTTGTCGCATCGTCTGCTCCCTGCATCTCCTCCACCATCTCGTCGCCATCTGCAAAAGCGTTGAAATTGATGCTGTTTCTGCGTGATGTTCCCTGAATGCGCTGTTTTTCCTCCTGTTCCTGCCTGCTTTGGTCATTTTGGCTGTTCTCCTCCAAGTTTCGTTCCATTTCATGGCTCGCCACGGATACTTCAACCGCCTCTACTTTGACCCCTTGCTCTTCCAGGTTCGTAATCAGCTGCGATACTTGTGATTCAATCGCCGCCCGCACTGCTTCATTCTGCGTCGTAAACTCCGCTGTCACTGCTCCTCCCTTTGTAACAAGTGACACATTCACTGTCCCAAGGCTTGCCGGATGTAACTGAAGCTCCATTTCCGTAAGATTTTCATTTCTGACAATCTTTACAAAGTCTGCAAGCTGTTTTAAAATACTGTCTGCATTCTCAGAAGTATAACTCGTGACTGCTTCTGCCGAAACTTGTACGGTCTCATTGGGCTTATCGCCAAAATTCTGCACCGCTCCATGCTGTCCGTTAAAATCACGTGTTTCTTCCTGTCCGTGCGCATCGCCCTCCGGTTTCCGAGACGGAACTTTTGCTGTTTCCTGCACAGGGGTTTCCTGTTGATTCTCCGGCAGTTCCTCATACTGATCTGCGCAAGGCTGATCTTTTGATTCTTTTATCTGCTGTGATTTGCTGTTTTCCTCCACAATTACTGTCGGAACCTCCTCTTGCAGCAAAACTGCATCTTTATTAACTGCATCAGCCATTTGCAGTCCTTCATTAAACTCTGCTGACTGCACCGGTTCTTCGTTCGCAGCATCCTCCACCTGGACAAACTGTTCCAGCAATGCATCAAACTCCTCCTGTGAGAGCCCCATATCCTGCATAAGCTGTGACGAGACATCCTCTGCTGCTGCAGTCATCTTCTGCAAAGCCATGTACAAATCCTCGTTTGTCACAAAACTAATCGCATCGCCCTCTCCTGCAATTGCCGTCAAAAGCTGTGCCATGTTTTCTGGATTTAACAAGTCAACCTGTTCCATGCCAATGTCTTGCATACCTGCAAGCAGCTCTTCGTCACTGACGCCAAGCAAATCCTTTAACTGCTCAATCATCTGTGCCAAAGCATCTGCAATCTGCTCTGTCGTCATTTTATCAGGTTCTTGTACAGTATCCGCTGCTTCCATTTTTTCCTCAAATACATTAGCTGTTTCCTCTTCGACATCTGGACTCTCTAGTGTTTCCTCCACATCTTTTGCCTGCTCCAAATCGTCTTTCGGCGCTTTTGCTTTTTCACTTTGAGGATGTGCTTCCAGCTTATTCTGTTCTGAGTCTCGGGCAACTGCCTGATTTTTGTCCGCAACCTTATCACTGGCTTTATTCAAAACTTCGCCAAAGCTTGGTGATGCACTGCCTGCACTCTGTTTTACGGCTGCCGTCTGACCAACCGCCATTGTCATGTCAATTCCCTGGGCATTTACGGTATTAACCGCCATTGTCATTCCTCCTTTCTTAACTTTTCAAGGTTCTGTTACTGATTCTTTTTGATTCAGTAACGTTCTTTTTATTATGTAATGCGCCGGCGTTTTATTTCGCCGGCAGCGTTTACACCATATATATCGACGAATTTACATAAATGCATTAGGTTTTTATAATGCATTTTATTCCATTTAGCTGTTTGGATTCATAATCTTTGTCAGTCTTGCAGCAATTGAAGGATCCATCTCTGCCATAATTGCTGCTCTTGATGATGATGAAAGACTTTCCAAAATTTCTGCCGCAAGATTCAAATTGTCTGTCATTGCACTTAAAATTGCAGCTGCTTTCGCTGCGTCCATACTGCTGTATGTCGCAACATAATCTTTCATCTTGTTATTTACTGCTTCCTCCTGAATTACCTGTTTATACAATGCCTCTGCGGTTGTCGGGTCCATCTCTTCATAATAAGTACGGTATGCTTCTGCTCCCGGACCATTTTCAGCATATACAACCTCCTCATAAAATTGTTCTTTAATTCTTTGGAAGTCAACCTGATTATCCTCAAAGGTCTGTAAACGCTGAACTTCTGCCTTTAACGCCTCAATCTGTTCTGAATAAGAAGTATTGGTATTCTGAAGCTCCTCTATCTGCCGTTGCAGACTGTTAATCTCCTCCACTGCATCCTTTATGCTGCTATAACCGCCATACGCCTTGTCTTTTGTAGTCTCTGTTCCTGACTCGGAAGGAAGTACTTTATTGATAATAGGAACATCTTTTAAAATTGGCGTCAGAACATTTGAACCAAACCCTCCTATGTCCATTTTTATCAACAGACATAAAATACCAAGCCATATTACTATAATAAAGATTGTTACGACTACAACCGAAGCGTTCGTTCCATCTATCTGCTCATCAAGCTCTCTTTCCTGATTTTCAAGCTCCTTTGCCCGCTTCTTCGCTTCTTTCCTCTGATTTTTCTGCTCTCTTTTAAATGCTTTCTGATCCTGCTTTAACTGTTTGAGCTGTTGTTCCTCAGGGCTTAAATTTTCGTCCTTACGTGCCATCCCTCTACTTATACTCCTTTCATAGACTGCGAATTTGTGCCCTCAAGCGCAAATTTGCCGAATGAAAATCGTTGATTTTCATTCTTCCTCCATTAGTTTCTGTCCATATGTATACGAGGTGAGCTGATCAATCTCCTTACTTTCTGCTGCCTGCTCCTCTTTCATGAATTCCTCGAATGCACTTTCCTTCAACTTTTCATGCGCTTTGCGCTCCTGCATGACCTCTTGCAGTGCTGCTCTTGCTTTTTCCACTGCCTTCGCCGCACGCGCAATCTCCTTTTTTTGATTTGCAATGTACTCATCCATCTTGAGCACAGCAATCTTATTTTCCCTTATCTTGCGCACGTCAATAATTTCCATGCGCAGTTTGACTCCCTCCTGCATATAGAAAAAACGTTTTGCCTGCAGTTCATCCATTTTCTTCTTCTCAGCGTCTAATCGCATATTTGCCTCGGCAAAATCCTGCTTTGCCTTGTTTTCAAGCTTTTCCTTAATATCGAGAATGCCCTGCATCTTATAACGAAAAACTGCCATTCTAATCCCTCAACTGTTTAATTTTCTTCGAACAGACTTTCCAACTGCTCTACAGACTCCTCAAAACTGAATTTATCTTCCGTAGACTGCAAAAGGTACTCATTTACTTCATCAATCATATCGATCGCCCGGTCAATATTTGCATTGCTGCCCTTCTTATAAGCGCCGATATTAATTAAATCCTCCGCTTCATTATAGGTCGCCATAATATTTTTCAACTTACCTGCCGCCTTTTTGTGTTCACGGTCTGCAATCATTGACATACACCTTGAAATACTCTGCAATACGTCAATCGCCGGATAGTGATTTCTGTTTGCAAGCTTTCTTGTAAGCATGATATGCCCATCCAAAATGCTTCGCGCAGTATCCGTAATCGGCTCATTGAAATCCTCACCCTCTACAAGAACTGTGTAAAGTCCTGTAATAGAGCCCTTTTCCGAACAGCCTGCACGCTCTAAAAGCTTCGGCATCTCCGAATATACACTAGGGGGGTATCCTCTTGTAACAGGCGGCTCGCCTGTCGCAAGTCCGATCTCTCTTTGTGCCATCGAAAAACGTGTCAGTGAATCCATCATAAGAAGAACATCTTTTCCCTGATCCCTGAAATATTCCGCAATTGCCGTCGCTGTTTTTGCAGCCTTATTTCGCTCAAGGGCAGGTCTGTCAGAAGTTGCCACCACCACAATGGAACGTTTCATGCCTTCCTCGCCTAAATCACGCTCAATAAATTCCTTTACCTCACGTCCTCGCTCTCCAATCAGTGCAATCACATTAATATCCGCTTTTGTGTTTCGGGCAAACATTCCCATCAGCGTCGATTTCCCGACACCGGATCCGGCAAAAATCCCGATACGCTGTCCCTTGCCAACAGTAATCAATCCATCTACTGCTTTTACGCCAAGCGACAACACATCGCTGATAATTGTCCTGCTTAAGGGATCTGGCGGAGGCGCTTCCAAAGGATAGCGTTTTACGCTATGCGGGTCTGGCACAAAGCCATCCACGCAGCGTCCAAGACCATCCAAAGTTTTCCCAAGAAGACTGTCCCCCACTGACACGCTCAGCGGATAGTTCATATTTTCGACGATACAGCCAAGCCCAATGCCTTCTGTATCTTCATAAGGCATTAAAAGCGTTTTTTTGTCTTTAAAACCTACGACCTCTGCAAGAACGCCATGCTTCTTTTCGGCATCCGTATAAATCTTGCACATATCCCCTAATTTGGCATCCGGTCCTGAAGATTCAATTGTAAGTCCTACGACGTTTTCAACCTTGCCAAGCTTTTTAAAAAAGCTTTTGTTGACAACCGCCATATATTTCTGAAAGGATATTGTATCTTCCATCAAGTTCATTCCTTTTTCTATTCGTTTTACAGACTCTGTTTATCATTACGGCTCATATGACAACAGCCGAAGTTCCTCATTTAACGCCTCCAACTGTGTTCCAAGACTACAGTCAAAAACCCCGCTGCCGGTTTCTATCATACACTCATTCTTGCCAAGCGTCGCATCCTCCAAAAGCTCCACATCATCAATATTGATATTCGTGTTTTTAATCAGCTCCCGCTTCTGCATACTCGCGAACGGATAATCCTCTTTCGAAACATGAATAAGATATGTATTTCCGCCCTCAATATTTCGCATGGTATTTTGTATCAGATACACAATCAGCTCTCTTGAATTGCGAAGGCTTACATGGAAAACATGCTCATAAATCCCGGTAAGCGTATCAATAAACTGCGGCTCTAACTCTCTTATCTTTTTCTCGTATTCCTTTTCAAGCTTTTCCGCCTTTGCCGCAACTTCTGCAAGCGCCTGTTCCCTTGTTTCCGCAACACTGTTAAGCCCATCCTGATGCCCCAGCGCAAAACCTTCCTGCTTCCCTTGCTCAAGCCCTTCCTGGTAACCCTGGTTTCTTCCTGCTTCCTCAGCCTGCGCACGCATCGCTTCAATCTCCGCAACAGCCTGCTGTTTCATCTCTTCAATCTCCGCCTGCGCCTGTTCAATCACTTCCTCATATACGGGAGCCGTTGCCGCAGGCTCAGCAAACTGCTCCTGCGCAAAATCATCTTCCTGTTCGTAACCAATAATATTGCCTTCCTCATCACGCATCAGCTCGGAAACTTCCACAGCATTGATTCCTTGGGTAAAACCTTCTGTAAACCCCGGCTCTTCGCCGCATTGCCTTGCAAGCTCCAAGGCAATCTCTTTGAGCTTTGCCTCGGCTCTTGCATTAGAATCTATAATTCTTGTATTCTCCGGATTAACTACAACCCAGCCTGATTTTAGTACACCGCCATTATTATACAACGATCTCGTCACCTCCGCCTCGAGAAATAACAATTTCAGCAGAATCCTCAAGTTTTCTTATGATATTTACAATCTTCTGCTGCGCTTCCTCAACGTCCTTCATACGGACAGGTCCCATAAATTCCATATCCTCACGAATCATCTCAGCAAGACGCTTTGACATATTGTTAAAGATTGCGTTCTGCACTTCCTCCGCAGAACCCTTACATGCAATCGCAAGGTCATTGTTATCAACATCCCTAAGCACACGCTGGATAGAACGGTCGTCGAGCAACAGGATATCCTCGAATACGAACATCTTCTTTCTGATCTCGTCTGCCAATTCGGGCTCCTCGACCTCGAGTGTTTCCATAATGTGTTTTTCTGTTCCTCTGTCTACCGTATTCAAAATCTCTACGACTGCATCGACACCACCGATAATCGTGTAATCCTGGTTTACCAAAGAAGAAAGCTTTGACTCTAACACACGCTCCACTTCCTTGATGACATCAGGACTTGTTCGGTCCATAGTCGCAATACGCCTTGCCACATCCGCCTGCTTTTCGGGCGCCAGTGCGCCTAAGATAGTCGCGGACTGGGCTGCCGACAGGTATGATAAAATAAGTGCAATGGTCTGCGGATGCTCATCCTGTATAAAGTTTAAAAGCTGTGACGCGTCTGTCTTCTTGACAAACTCGAATGGTTTTACCTGCAGTGATGCAGTCAGCTTTCCGATAACGTCCATCGCCTTGTCTGCACCGAGTGCCTTCTCGAGAAGTTCCTTCGCGTATCCGATACCGCCTTCCGCGATATACTGCTGCGCAAGGCAGACCTCATAAAATTCGTTGATGACTTTTTCCTTAACCTGTATGGTGACGCTCTTTGTATTTGCAATTTCGAGCGTCAAATCCTCAATTTCGTCTTCTTTTAAGTGCTTGAATATCAGAGAGGACTTCTCAGGTCCCAACGCGATTAAGAGTATCGCCGCTTTCTGTATTCCTTTTAATTCCTCTTTATCAGCCATGATAAATTACCCCCAATCCTCTTCAAGCCAGTTTCTTAAAAGAATTGCAACTGCCTCGGGATTTTCTTCTACGAATGTTTCTATCAGCTTCCTTGCCTCAGATTTCTGTTCTGTCGAAATAGTTTCAAGCTGGTCTACCTGATTTGACTGTAACAAGTCCTCAACCGCAAGCTCTTCCTCTTCTTCGACCTCTCTTTTAGTTCTCAAGCTCATAATTACTACGAATGCCAAAAGCGCAAGGATAATAATAATCAGTACAATCTGAATAATATCCTTATAAGAAATCTTCTCCTGAATCGTATCAATAAACTGTACTTCCTCGTACGCCACAAAAGTAACATTCCTTACCGGTATACCGGTTGCATTTGCCACCATACTAATGAGCTCGTCATCTAACTCTATTTTTGTCTTTGCATTGTTAGCAAGTTTATATTCTTCCCATGTGATACCGTCTAAGAGTCCCTGAAGTCTTACATCATCCTCTCTTACAATACGATATTTCACTGCCGCAACCGATACGGTACTACTATCATATACAATCGTTCCGGTCGCCGCCGTTGTCTTTATAATCTCCTCATTTGGGAGATAATCCCTTTTGTGCTCATATGAATTTGCGTTTGTTCCTGTCTGCTCACTGATAAGGTAATCCGTCTCCGAGTTGGAATCCGTGCCCGGAACGCCGCCCAATCCATCCTGTGTATTCGATGTATAGAGCTCCTCATGCGAGAACACACCCTGTTCCATTCCTTCTGCGGGTGTATAATTGTGCTGTGTGATTTCTTTTTGTGAGAAATCCATTGAAATGTTTGTGCCGACTTCAATCTGATTAAACTCGTTTGTTCCTAAAAGCACCTGTCTGACTTCATTTTTAATCAGACTTTCTGCTTCCTGCTTAAGCATCAGCATTGTGTCCGCTTTCTCAATTGTCGAATATGTCTGTTCTACCGGGAACCAAATTGTTCCGTCTACATCTGTAATTGTAATATTGTCTGTCGTTTCATTTCCAAGTCCTGTTGCAACAAGCCTTGCAATTGCAGCCGCATTGTCCTCGGTAAACTCCACACCCTCGTTGAGTTCCAAAAGCACGCTCGCATATGTATCAAGGTTCTGTGCAATTAATGTTCCATTGTCTTCCGGAATTGTGAGCTGACATGAAGCAGTCTTAATCGCTCTCATGCTCTCTACATCCTCTTCAATCTGTGTTTCAAGATAAAGTTTGTAACGCTTTTGTTTGTCAGCCTCAGTAGTTGAGAACTTACCGTCAAGCACATCATCAAGCGTATATGCTGCCGTTGGAATATTGTTTGCGCCAAGCAGTAAATTTGCATCGGCTACCTGTGTTGACAGTATATCAAACTGTAACCCGTCTGTCGATACTTTATAAGTCAAATCTTCTCCATCAAGCAAATCTCTGATTGTAGCAGCTTCCTTTGTGGACTCACAAGTTACAAGAGGTTCATACTTCTTCATTGTAAGCACCGCAATCAAAATACCGATTGCAAGCAATACGACTGCAACGACTCCGATTATCAGTGTTTTCTGTTTCGGCTGGAATTTGTTCCACCATTCCTTAAATTGCTCTAAAAGCTTCTTTCCAAAATCCAATACCTTGTCAACCATCTTAAGTCTCCTTCTCCTAATCCCCTATCGTTCCTGCACAGCCCCTCCTTACCCCCAAAGGGACTGTGCGTTTTTTATCAACCCTTATTAAATCTGTATCTGCATAATTTCCTTATATGCATCAAGCAGCTTATCGCGAAGCGCCACGGTATAATTCAGGGCGGCTTCTGCTTTTCCTACTGCAATTGTAAGATCATGTGTATTTTCTGAAATTCCCATCGCCCACTTGAGCTGTTCATTCTCCTTATTAGAAAGGGCAATATTCGTATCATTAATATTATGCACCGCCGCGTTCAAAAAAGTATCGAAAATATTACTATCGTCCTTTTCCTGCGTTTTATTTCCAAATAGGGTATCCCGCACGGCATCCGAACTTACATTATATAAACTGTCAATATCGTTTGCTGCTGTAACTGTCATTCTTTTCTCCCCCTAAACCATTAATTCATTTCAAGCCCCTTAAGCGCCATTGCCTTGGTTGCCTCAAACGCTGCCTGATTTGCTTCATATCCACGACTTGCATCAATCATATTTGTCATTTCCGTTATTACATTGACATTTGGATAATGTACATACCCATTCTCATCAGCGTCAGGATGTTCCGGATCATATGCCATTACTTCCTTGGTCCATGTATCCTCATAAACACCCCCGATTTTTACTCCCTTGCCCTGCACGGAAAGTTCTGCTGAATTCACATAACCAATAGGTCTGCCGCTTAAATTGCTAAAAGCCGTATCAAGCATATGTGAAAATTTTCTTTCTTTTACATTTGTTTTTTCCTGAAAAGTAACAACTTTCCTAACATATGGCGTACCATCTTCCGTTCTCGTTGTATTCGCATTTGCCATATTCTGAGAAATAATATCCATACGGTACCGTTCCGCCGACATGCCCGATGCACTAATGTCAAACGTATCAAAAATTCCCATTTCCCAATAACCTCCATTTCTTGCTCAGCCCACAAACGAGGGCATCCGCATAATATTTGTACTGTTTGCATTGCTTGCGCAGAAAATAAAGTTTTTGCCGTCCATTACTTAAGCACAGACTGCAATTGTGCAAAATCCTTATTTACAAGATCCATCAGACCATTGTACTTAATTTGGTTTGCTGCCGCAATACCGTTTTCTGTGTTGATATCCACGTTATTTCCATCATACCTGTAAGAAAGCTCCGCATAGTCCGTGTAGGTTTCAGGATTTCCAAGCGCCTCAAGGTCAATGTCTTTTACCCTGAAATCCACATCTTCACCATTCGCCCTTACAAAGGCATGTTTGAGCTCAGTCTCAAAGCGAATATCTTTTCTCTTGTAGTTTGGTGTGTTTACATTTGCAATGTTATTTGAGATCAGCGCTTCCCTTTTTGCTGTCGCGTCCAACGCTGTACTCATTACATTGATGTAATCAAATACATTCGAATTACTTAACATGCTTTTCCTCCTCTAAACTGTTTTTTGCAAATCGTTTTAAAACGGATTTACATAATATTTTTATTTCCTTACTCTATTATAGTTTATTTTCAGAATATTTCAAGTATTTTTTTCTTATTTCTACAATATTATGTTAATTTTGTTTATTTTGTTATGTAAACGCCTGTTTTTTTTCATTTTTTGCACAAAAAAGCCTGTTTTTTCTTAAAAAACAGGCTTTTTTGTTTTTGTTTTAATTTTTTTAATTATTCAACAAATTTACTTATTCAGCTGGCGCTTTAATGAATCCACTTCCTCGAAGACAACATCATTTAATACCTTAATATAGGTCCCTTTCATGCCGGAAGAACGCGACTCAATCACACCTGCACTCTCAAACTTACGAAGCGCGTTAACAATCACACTTCTTGTAATACCTACACGATCTGCAATCTTACTTGCTACCAAAATACCTTCCGTACCATTCAATTCATCAAAGATATGCGTAATTGCCTCCATCTCGGAAAACGAAAGCGTAGAAATTGCCGACTTAACAACCGCAACCTTGCGGTTTTCCTCCGCGCTCTCTTCGCTTACAGCCCGAAGCATCTCAAGCCCTACCACAGTGACGCCGTATTCACAGAGAATAATGTCGTCAATATCATACTGTTCATTACACTTATAAATAAACAGTGTGCCAAGCCGTTCTCCCGCAATCTCAATCGGTGTAATGACTGCCTGGAACTTTCTAATATCAGGGCTTTCGAATCCAAGCGTTGCAAGATTAACGTTTTCTTTTGTAGAAAGCACTCCTAAAAGACGCTCATTTAACATTGGATCTACAAAACCGCCTACTGTACCTTCAACAAGTTCTTTCAGTTCCTCAACGCCTTCACATTTCCCGACGCCAAGAACTTTTCCTTTCTTACTGATTACTAAAACGTTGGAACTTACAATGTCACGGATTACCTTGCAAATATCACTGAACACGACTTTGCTGGAATTAGTATTGTGCAATAACTTCCCAATCTTTCTTGTTTTGTCTAACAGTTGTACACTACTCATAATAACGAACCTCCAAGTTATCTATAAAAATATTTGCTGAAAATCCCTTATATATAAGTAAAATTTTATCACACTAATTTTTATTTTTCAATAGTTGCCGGTAATTTCCCGCTGTTTTTCACAAATAAATAATAATTCCAGTCATTTTAAGAATTTTACAAACAGGAGCTATTTTTGTAATTATTTTATCATTTATGCTTCCTGCTGCCTCTCTTCTATTTTCTTTACGTAACCGCACTGCTCGTCAGCGCAGACTAATTTATTTCCTTTTATCAGCATCACACCGCCACAGCGTTCGCATTTTTGTGTTGAAGGACGCTGCCATACCATAAAGTCACAATCGGGTACGGCTTCACATCCATAATATTTTCTACCCTTTTTGGTTTTTCTGATAACGATTTCTTTCCCGCATTTCGGACAGGAAACTCCAATTTTTTCAAAATAAGGTTTTGTAAACCTGCACTCCGGAAAACCAGGACAAGCAAGGAACTTTCCATGCGGACCATATTTTATTACCATATTTTTCCCGCAGACGTCACACAGCTCGTCGGATACCTCATCTGCAATTTCTACTTCATCCAACTCTTTTTCGGCTTTTTGAACTGCTTTTTCCAAATCCGGATAAAAATTTGATACCACAGTTTTCCAGTCAATCGTCCCTTCTTCCACCTTATCAAGAAGAGCCTCCAAATTAGCCGTAAAATTTACATCCACGATGGAAGGAAACGCATCCTTCATCATATTGTTGACAACTTCGCCAAGCTCCGACATATATAAATTCTTATCTTCTTTTATCACATAACGTCTTGCAATAATCGTCGTTATGGTCGGCGCATAGGTACTTGGTCTTCCGATGCCAAGCTCCTCAAGCGACCGTACAAGCGAGGCTTCTGTATAATGTGCAGGAGGCTGCGTGAAATGCTGCTTGGAATCAAAACAGTCCAAAGTCAGCTGCGTATCGTTTGTAATTGCCTTCACAAACGTATTTCCTTCCGTTTTATCTTCATCATCATCTTTATATACACTCATGAATCCATCAAAGACAAGCTTTGATGCCGCCACCGTAAAACGATGTCCGTTTGCATCAATCTTGACAGACGTTGTTTCATAATTCGCATTTGTCATACGGCTTGCTGCAAAACGTTTCCAAATTAACTGATAAAGCCGAAACTGCTCTCTGCTGAGCGATTCCTTAACAGCAGCCGGCGTGTTTGCAATATCAGTCGGACGGATTGCCTCATGCGCATCCTGTATTTTTTTTCCGTTCTTTTTTTCCGTTGCAGTATCCGCCGCATACTGCTCTCCATAATTCGTACTGATATACTCTTTCGATGCAATAACCGCCTCGTCCGATACACGGGTGGAATCCGTTCTTAAGTATGTGATAAGACCAACTGTTCCCTGTCCTTTCAGCTCCACACCCTCGTAGAGCTGCTGCGCAATCCGCATTGTCTTTTGCGTTGAAAAATTTAAGTTTTTACTTGCCTCCTGCTGTAATGTCGATGTCGTAAACGGAAGCGGCGCCTTTTTCGTACGTTCTCCCTTTTTGACATCTGCCACTGCAAACGCTGCATTGTCAAGCTCGGAAAGAATAGTATCCATCTCCTCTTTCGAAGTGATTTCCGTCTTCTTATCACCCTTTCCATAATATTTTGCAATTAATGGCTTTTTCTCCCCTTTAATCTTCAATGCCGCATCAAGCGTCCAATACTCCTCAGGAATAAATGCGTTAATTTCTTCTTCCCTGTCACAAATGATACGCAGTGCAACAGACTGTACACGTCCTGCACTCAACCCCCGCTTGATTTTTGCCCACAAAAGCGGTGAAATCCGGTAACCTACCATTCTGTCAAGCATACGCCTTGCCTGCTGGGCATCCACAAGGCTCATATCAATCTCTCTTGGATTTTTTAACGATTCTTTCACTGCATTTTTGGTAATCTCATTAAATGTAATTCGGTAAACCTTTTTCCCCTCTAATTTCAGCGCAATATAAAGGTGCCATGAAATAGCCTCCCCTTCACGGTCAGGGTCTGTCGCAAGGTATATTTTATCTGCCTTTTTGACTTCCTTGCGAAGCTTCGCTAAAATATCCCCTTTTCCCCTTATGGTGATATATTTTGGTTCATAATTATTTTCAGCGTCAAATCCCAACTGACTTTTCGGCATATCACGGACATGTCCGTTGCTTGCAAGCACTTCATAGTTTGTACCCAAAAATTTCTTAATTGTCTTTACCTTGGCAGGCGACTCCACGATAACCAAATACTTTGCCATACTGTTACCCCACTCTATTATTTAACGTGTACCTCACGTCTACATTCTTTCGATTTATCACTATAACCTAATTTTTTCTCTATGGCAAGTAAAATTTTCAAATTTACATATTTTTAAAGATTTTTTCTTTGGTTCTTAATGCTTTAGCACAATTTCATCCTTTAATTTATATTGTCCTCCTACCCTTTCTATCATACCTTTCAGCTCAAGTTCTACAAGTTCCTGAAAGACGGCTGCCACCGTTTCCTTAAATCCCTGCTCACGCAGAAGCACAATGAGCGTATCCTGTGCCACAGGGAGAATATCAAGTAGTCCGCAGATTGCCCGTGACAGCGGCGTTAAACTTTTCATATTTATATAGGAAGAAACACCCTCTTTTTTTTCACACCGCGTCTTCGATAAGCATATATCCCATCCCATGTCGCCAGTAATATCTTCCGCACATAGCGCCACTGATGCTCCCTGCCGCAGGAGCAGGTTACAGCCAGCGCTTAAATTGTCCGTACACCGTCCTGGCACCACATATACCTCGCGTCCCTGCTCCAATGCCATGTCAACCGTAATCAATGTGCCGCTTTTTTCCCGCGCCTCCACCACAAGCACAACATCCGACAACGCGCTGATAATCCTGTTTCTTGGCGGAAACAACATCGGTTTCGGCTCTGTACCTAACGGATACTCCGATAGCACGCCTCCGCACTCTACCAGCTTTTCATATAAAGGCTGATTCGATTTTGGATAAACAACATCAACACCGCACCCCAATACGGCATAAGAACGCGCACCGGCATCGAGCGCTGCTCTTTGACTGATGCCGTCAATTCCAAGCGCCATGCCGCTTATAATATTAACGCCTCTTTTTCCAAGGTTCCCTGCAAGCCGCTTCGCCATGCAATATCCATATTCACTGCACTTTCTTGCCCCAATCACAGCCACCGCGGGAACTGCTGCGTCAGGCAGCCCTCCCCTGTAAAAAATTCCAAACGGAGGATCCGGTATTTTGCGCAGCTTTGTTGGAAAATCATCCTCACAGCAAAAAGTATAATTTATTTTCCGCTTTTTCAACGTTTCATATACCGCATCAATAGACTGTGTCTTTTTTGCCTGTCTTATGCGTTCGCTCCCTTTTGCCCCAATTAAGAATGCTATATCACTTTCTGGCATATGATAGATATTTTCTATCGTCTTTGCGGCTTTCAGAAGCTTATATTTACTTGCACTCGCAAGGAAACTAATCGAATCAAGCCAACAGGCATAAACCTTTTCACGTTCCTTATTTACCATAATCCTCCCAATCAATTCCAATATTTGGAATCACTCATACGATAACAAGCTGCCTCGCTCAAATGTCCGCAGCCAATCTCCTTTGCACCCTCTAAATCCGCAATGGTCCTTGCTACTTTTATCATTTTATGGTATGCCCTTGCAGACAGATTCATACGCGTAAAAATCTGCTCCATCAGTTCCTGTTCCCTGATTCCAAGCGGACAGAACCGGTTTACATCCCCTCCTGAAAGCTCCGCATTAAAATGATATTTCGTATCCTTGTAACGTTTCATCTGACGTTTTCTAGCCGCTAGCACACGCTCTCTAATATCAGCGCTGCTTTCATTTTTCACGGTTGCAGACAGTTGTTTTATGTCAACTTTTGGCGTTTCTATTGTAACATCTATTCTATCCAAAATCGGACCTGATATTTTGGATAAATAACGCTTAATCTCGCTTTGTGAACATGTACACTTATTTCTGTTTGGAAAATATCCGCAGGGGCAGGGATTCATTGCAGCTACCAGCATAAAATCCGCAGGATAAATAAAATTCCCCTGTGTGCGTGCAATGTGTATTTTTTTGTCTTCTAAAGGCTGACGCAAAATTTCAAGTGTGCTTCTTCGAAATTCGGGAAGCTCATCCATAAAAAGGACGCCTCGATGCGCCAATGAAATAATTCCTGGCTTTGGAATCCGCCCTCCTCCCGCAAGCGCCTGTCCTGAAATTGTATGATGCGGTCCCATAAACGGCCGTTTTACAATAATCGGACTGTCGTTTTCCAGCATCCCTGCCACACTATATATCGTTGATACTTCCAGTCCTTCCTCGAGTGAAAGGTCAGGAAGTATGGTCGGAATACGTTTTGCAATCATGGTTTTCCCCGATCCTGGAGGACCAACCATCAAAATATGGTGAAATCCCGCAGCTGCAATTTCTACAGCGCGCTTCACCGCTTCCTGTCCATT
This sequence comes from uncultured Lachnospiraceae bacterium, assembly GCA_910586715.1. Taxonomy (GTDB): domain Bacteria; phylum Bacillota; class Clostridia; order Lachnospirales; family Lachnospiraceae; genus COE1. The sequence continues at coordinate 14,090 of CAJUJG010000018.1, read as the reverse complement.
AATATCTGAGAAATCCGGCAGATGCTCCATTCCGCCTTCAAAATGGAAACGGGCATATTGTGCAGATGGTATTATGTCCGGTTTCTTCTCTTCGTCTGCTTTTAGGTACGCAATCATTTCCGAAACATCGGAAACTCCGATTACTTCCATTTTCTTTTCTTCAGATGCCGCGCATAAAACGGCGCCTTCTCTCTCATTCTCCTTTGGCACAATGCATCGTCGCAGCCCGCTGTTTTTTGCACAATTAACAATTGGAAGCACTCCCTTTACCGGCTTAATTTCTCCATTCAGCCCAAGCTCTCCAATAACCAGCGTATTCTCAACATTCTCTTTCGGAATGACGCCAAGCCCTACAAGAATCCCGACTGCAATCGGCAGGTCATACGAAGCGCCCTCTTTGCGCAGATCGGCAGGAGATATGCTGACCGTTAAATGGATTGCCGGAATTTCTACTCTTGCATTTTTCAATGCCACTTTCACACGTTCTCGCGCCTCACGCACTTCGTTCCCCAGCTGTCCAACCATTTCAAATGCCGGCATCCCCTTTGAGACGTCTACCTCCACAAGGCATAACGTGCTCTCAATGCCTGTCACTGCTCCTGTTATTACACTGCTGTACATAAAAATGTTATCCTCCGTTTGCTGTGTTTCCTTTCATCAATTCACATGATAAAGTCACAGCAGGGAGAATAACATACTATTTTTCTCTTGGCAATCATTCCGCCAAAAAACGCATCTGAAATGTCAAAATTAATACAGTTTTGCATCTTCCAGTCCGGCTTTCAGTTTGCCTAATGCCTTTTTTTCAATTCTTGACACATAGCTTCTTGAGATGCCAAGCATCCTGCCAATATCCCTTTGCGTCAGTTCCTCGCCGCCAAGCGCATTGTCAAGCACGCCGTAACGCAGCTTAATGATGCACCGCTCGCGTTCGTCGAGCCGCTCATTAATCAGTGTATAAAGGCATTGCAGCTTCGCCGCCATATCCATGTCTTCTATAATATCGGTCTGCTCCTGTTCGCAGACGTCGATGAGGTTTATCTCGTTTCCCTCCTTGTCGGTACCTATAGGCTCATAGAGCGATATTTCCCGCGTAATTTTCTTTCTGGCACGAAACATCATTAAAAGTTCGTTGTCGATACATTTTGCGGCGTATGTCGCAAGGCGGCTGCCCTTCTCGGGCTTAAACGTGTTTACTGCCTTAATCAGCCCGATTGTACCTATGGAAATCAGGTCCTCTATATCCTCACCGCAGCCCATATACTTCTTTGCCACATGTGCCACAAGGCGAAGATTTCGCTCTATCAAAATCTGTCGGGCATCATGGGAGGCTGCTTTGTCGTCACCGTGCATTACGCTTAGATACAGGGTTTCCTCCTCTGCGGATAGCGGTTGCTCAAAGGTCTTCAAAAGAGCGCCTCCGTGACTTATTTATCTTATTCTATGTCGCGGGGCGCCCCTAAGTGCCTTTCCAAATTAAATTTTCATAAAATCAGCCAGTACCGTATTGCTCACATCTATCCCTTGTTCAGTCAGAAACCAAAAACCGTCCTGTTCGGCAAGACACCCTGCCATTTGCCATTTAATCAGCGTTTCTTTGTAAACACTGCACAGACTTACACCGAAGGTCCGTTCAAACTCCGATGACGAAATTCCCTCCATTCTGCGCAGTCCCAAAATCATAAACTCCTCCATAAGCTCTAGCGCCGACAAATATTGTGCTTCATAGCGGAATGCTTCGGGCGTTTTGCAAAACGTCATGTATTCTGAAAGGCTGTCCGTGTTCTTATAACGGTAGTTTTGGACCGTTGACGATGCGCCAAGCCCAAGACCGATATAATTACTTATGTGGTCGCAGCCCCTCTGCCAGTAAATCTGATTATGATGACTTTCGAAGCCCTTTTTTGCGTAGTTGGATATTTCATAGCGTGTATAACCATGCGCTGCCAAAAGCTGCTTTGTTTCATGATACATCAGCCGGTCCGTTTCCTCATCGGGAAGCGGCGGATATTGACTAAAATGGTCAAATAGCGGTGTTCCCTCTTCTACAATCAGACTGTACGCCGAAATGTGCTCCGGCTCCAGTTCCAATACGCTGTGCAATGTTTTTTGCCACGTTTCAAGGCTCTGACCGGGAAGCGCCGACATCAGATCAATATTGATATTCTCAAAGCCGGCATGTCTTGCCCATGCGTAAACATCGAGAAAATCCGCATAGGTATGAATACGCCCCAGCAGCTTTAACTCGTTGTCATCCGCCGATTGAAGACCAATGCTGAGGCGGTTGATACCTGCCTCTTTCAAAAATATCATTTTTTCCAGCGTGGCGGTTTTTGGATTCAGTTCCAAGGAAATTTCCGCATTATCAGCCACATGAAAATGCATTTGTATCGTCAAAAGGCAGTCCTTTATCAACTCCTTATCCATGCAGGAAGGCGTGCCTCCGCCAAAAAAAACGGTCTGCACCTCATATGCACTGTAAGCTTCTGCCATAGCCTTGATTTCCTCATTCAATGCCGCCATATATGCACTCTTTGCCGCATCGTCCGCAGGAAACGATAAAAAATCACAGTACACACACTTTTTTATGCAAAACGGGATATGAATATAAATACCGAGCTGTTTCACATCAGTCCTCCATGTCTGCCAATACCTGCGAATTCCTGACAACGAAAAGCGTAAGCTTTTTGGTGTATGCTCAGGATCCAAATTTGCCGTGTTAACATTTTCAGTTTCGCACTATTTACCGCTGTCGAGCTTTAGCACGGACATAAACGCTTTTTGCGGAATTTCCACGTTTCCAACCTGCCGCATGCGCTTCTTGCCTTCCTTTTGTTTCTCAAGCAGTTTTTTCTTTCGCGTAATATCACCGCCGTAGCACTTGGCAAGCACGTCCTTACGCATTGCCTTTACGGTTTCGCGCGCGATAACCTTTCCGCCAACCGCCGCCTGAATGGGAATTTCAAACAGATGGCGCGGGATTTCGTCCTTTAGCTTCTCGCACATCTTTCTGCCGCGCTCGTACGCCGAATCCTTGTGCACAATAAACGAAAGCGCGTCAACCTCTTCCTTATTAATCAAAATGTCAAGCTTCACAAGCGGCGCCTGTTCATAACCCTTAATATCATAATCAAACGATGCATATCCGCGTGAACGCGATTTCAGCGCGTCAAAAAAGTCGTAAATAATCTCATTTAATGGCAGTTCATACTTTAAGAGTGCCCTTGTTTCCTCCACATAATCCATGCCAAGATAGCATCCGCGCCTCTCCTGGCAAAGCTCCATAATTGAACCGATAAATTCCGTCGTCACCATAATTTCCGCACTGACAATCGGCTCTTCCATATAATCAATTTCCGAAGGGTCAGGAAGGTTCGAGGGATTGGTCAATTCAATCATCTCGCCGTTTGTCTTATATACTTTATAAATAACGCCCGGCGCCGTGGTGACAAGATCCAGGTTATACTCACGCTCAAGCCGCTCCTGAATGATTTCAAGATGCAGCAGTCCCAAAAATCCGCATCGGAACCCAAAGCCCAAAGCAATGGAAGTTTCCGGTTCATAAAAGAGCGACGCATCGTTGAGCTGAAGCTTCTCCAGCGCGTCCCTCAAATCCGGATACTTCGCACTGTCGGCAGGATATACGCCGCAGTAAACCATAGAGAGTACCTTTTTATAACCCGGAAGCGGCTTGTCACACGGGCGCTGCGCATCGGTAACCGTATCACCGACCGCCGTATCCTTCACATTCTTAATGGACGCAGTAATATATCCCACCATGCCCGCAGACAACTCCTCACATGGAATAAACTGCCCTGCGCCAAAATAGCCGACTTCCACCACATCTGCGGTAGCGCCTGTCGCCATCATCATGATTTTAGTGCCCTTTGCAACATGTCCCTCCTTAACGCGGCAGAATACGATAACACCCTTATAGGAATCATAAATTGAGTCAAAAACAAGCGCCTGAAGCGGGTTTTCCCGGCTACCGCCCGGCGCCGGGATTTTGTGTACAATCGCCTCAAGCACCTCCTCAATTCCCACGCCGTTCTTTGCAGAAATCAGAGGTGCGTCCTGCGCCTCAATTCCAATAACATCTTCAATCTCATTTTTCACCCAATCGGGACGCGCACTTGGCAGGTCAATTTTATTAATCACGGGAAACACGTCCAAATCGTGGTCAAGCGCCAAATATACGTTTGCAAGCGTCTGCGCCTCAATTCCCTGTGCCGCATCCACAACCAAAATAGCGCCGTCGCACGCCGCAAGCGCGCGGCTAACCTCATAATTAAAGTCCACATGCCCCGGCGTATCAATCAGATTGAAAATATACTCATTCCCGTCCTGTGCCTGATACACGGTACGCACGGTCTGCGCTTTAATCGTAATTCCCCGCTCCCGTTCCAAATCCATGTTGTCCAGCACCTGTTCCTGCATCTCGCGGCTTGTCAGAAGCCCCGTTTTTTCGATTATGCGGTCTGCAAGCGTGGATTTGCCATGATCAATATGTGCTACTATGCAAAAATTTCTGATTCTGCTCTGATCTATATTTGACATACGTTTCCTCCCTGTTTATTTTCTCTAAATTGGATTTATATCACAAAAAATGCCGCGCTTTGGCATTTTTCAGCATGAAACTTAGAACTTCTTCACGAAGCAGCGATTGCTGCAAGCGACTAGAAGTTCTTTTCATGCTACTTTACCATATATTTTTCGCACAATCAACAAAAATACAGCAAGCACGGCAAACCAGGCAGCCAAAGGAACGTCGTTAATATCAAAGCAGCGCACATTAATCCACATCTGATTAATTGCCTTGCTGGTTTCCTCATTGAAATAGCGCATAACAACTGTTCTTTTTAATGTTTCCTCCGGCGGATACTGTGCATAAAGCTGCCGGTCAATCTGCTGTGACGATGCCGTTATGACATACCGTTCGTCCGCGCTGTCACCGCTGAAAAAATACCCCAGCGGATACGAGATTGTATCTGGTTCCGAATCTTCCGCGCCATAGCACCAGTTAATATATTCAAAAATGGTATTGTCACCTTGCGCACCTGCAATGGAGGACGTGTAACCGACATAGTACATATTGCGTACGGCGCTTTCCGGTCTTGACACATAATTCACAAATGCCTCCGCTGCATGCTTTTGCTTTTCGCTGTCCGCACTGCCGTAAATCCCGTCTTTTAACATGACCCAACCGTCAAACCAAAGATTTGCGCCTTCTTCGGGCACAGAAAAACACAGCTCAAAATCGTCCTCGTCCGCCTGGTCCATTGCATAAACCGCATCTCCCGACCACTGGTAATCCGCCACGATTTTCCCGCTCACCATATCCGCCTTGCCGCTGTCCGTCTCAAGGGAATAGATATTGCCCATAAGCTGCTCCAACAGCGCCTGCGCTTCGTCAATCGTCTCCTGACTGGTATCGTTCATCTCGTCCTCAAGACGCTTTGTATAATCCGGTGCACTGCGAAATTCCTCGCCGGTCAGCAAATCCGCCTTTAGAATGCCAAGTGCTGCAAAATAAGAATCACGTACGTTATCCTTCAATGCAACCTGCCGTTTCAGACGTGTATCAGCGAATATTTTCCAGCTGGACGCATCTTCCTGCGTAACCGCCTCTGGATTATAGAGAACGCCTGTTATACCCCACATGTAACCCGCCGCATATTTGCTCCACCGCTCCCCGTTAATCTCATTGGTGTTCATCACGTTATAGATATAAGGAGATACATTATTGATATAATAATTACATTTGTTATTTTCATCATAAAACGTGTCGGAATACGGCTCAAGCCTGCCCTCCGCCATAAGCTTCATGATCATATATTCCGACGGGCAGACAAGATCATATGTGTCGCCTAAATTTAACTGATTATACAAATCCTCGTTTGTTCCAAAGCACGAGTATTCAACCCGCACCCGCCTGCCGTACGTCTCAAAATACCAGTCCTCAAAGTCTTCATAAAGCGGTTTTTCGCCGAAAATTTCGACACCATTATCCAACTCAATCCGCTCTTCCTCGTCCCAGTCACCCGTGTCAATATACTCCTCCCAGTTACAGACACGCAGGACAATCTCATCCTCCGACTTTGCAAAAACCTGCATATTATTCTGCAGCATACCGTACAGAGCGAGGTATGCCGCTGTCACGGATGCAAGGACTAACATTCCTGTTCTTCTACGCGTTCTTTTTCTCAATTTCCATTGTCCTCCTTGCATTCCTGTTTCCGGTAAGATTCATCACAGCCACCAATGCGATTACTACAAGAAAGATAATCGTAGAAAGCGCCCAAAGCGCCGTCTTAATATCTGTCTGCGAACCCTTCGTCGCATTGACGACATACGTACTGATCGTATCAAACGTGGCTGGTTTTGTGTAGCTTGTGATAAAATAATCATCAAGTGAAAGCGTGACCGCAAGTGCAAATCCAGAAACAATTCCTGGAAAAATCTGCGGTATTACTACACGCCGAATTGCAGTCTGTGACGACGCGCCAAGGTCAAGCGCCGCCTCGTAGAGGCTGTTATCCATCTGCTTAAGCTTTGGCACCACCGAAAGATAGACAAACGGGGACTGCAGCACCACATGACCGATTAACAGCGGAAGAAAACTGCTTTTATCCACACTACAGACTTCAATTAAGAGAATACACAGCGAAAATGCCGTCACAACCTCCGCGTTTACCACCGGCACCTGATTCACCGCACCTACAAATGTCTTTCCAAAACGTTTGGAATAATGTACCCCCACTGCTCCAAGCGTTCCTAATACGGTTGAGAGAACCGCGGAACCTAACGCAAGCAAAATCGTACCCGTTATCATATCGCGAAGCTCCGGCTTTGTGAAAAGCGTGACATAGTTTTGTGCGGAAAAACCATGAATTGCACCGATATTTGCAGAGTCCGTAAAACTGTAAAGTGCGAGCACAAAAATCGGCAGATACAGCGCAATCAAAACCACGCACAAAAACACTGCTGAAATTGTCTTTTTCATCGGCTTACCACACCTCCTCTGCCATTTCCTGCATCTTCATCCGCATAGCGGTTAGTAAAGAGCGTAAATACAAGAATAATTATCAGAAGCACAAGAGAAATCATTGACCCTCCATGCCAGTCATAAGCTGCAAAATATGCCCCGATCAGACTTCCCATAATATACGTACTGTTGTATAGCATATCCAGCACCACATAATTTGTCATCGACGGCAGAAACACCATAAAAATACCGCTGATAATGCCCGGCACCGACAACGGCAGCGTCACCTTCAAAAATGTCTGCAATGCATCCGCCCCAAGGTCGGACGATGCCTCCAGCAGACTTTTATCAAGCTTTAAAAGCGTTGTATAAATGGGAAGAATCATAAACGGCAGAAAATCATACGTCATTCCGATAACCGTATTTAAAAACGGGTGAAACGACAGATTCCCCTCGATAATTGTCAGAATTTCCTTCAATGCCGTTATCCGCAAGGTAAAGTTAATCCACATAGGCATAATAAAAAGCATCAAAACAACTGATTTATGCCGGATTTTTCCGCGTGCAAGGATATAGGCAATTGGATACGCGAGCAGCAGACACACGCTTGTCGTGACAACCGCAATCCCAAAACTGTACAAAAGCGTTCCCGTGGTTTTAGGATTTTCCAAGAAACCAAGCAGGTTGTCCAGCGTTACCCTTCCCTCACCGTTCGTAAACGCATAATAAATAATAACAAACAAGGGCGCAAGTACAAAGCATACCAAAAACAGACCGTACGGCAGGCTCAACTGCGCTCTTGAGAGTCTAAACCTGCTTTTATTTTTTAACTGCATATTCCACGCTCTCCTTTGGTATGATAAGGCTTACATAGTCGTCCATATTCCACAAATACTCGTCGTCCACAATAAAATCCTCATCCTCATCAGTGCGCACGACATAACTGTAATGGTCTCCTTTGTAAATCAGGTTGATTATGTGACCGCACAAAAGCCCAGCCTCTTTATCATCGCTCATCTCAATGCACTCCGGTTTAATTGACACAATAATGCGAACCGTTTCTGCGTCAATCGTATCTCCGTGCGCATCTGTCAGCACACCGTCGGAATTATAGGACGCATTGGGAAACAGCTTCGTCAGGTCGCAGGACAGCGCCCCGTTTAAAAACTGCAGACTGTAATCTTTGTTTAAGCCGGTCTCAATGCGGTTCACCACATCTTCAGCAAGCATAATATGAATCCCCTCCGGTTCTATCATAATGCCGACCTCGCTTCCTTCCTCCGCCTTTTTCGTTGACTGTACCACAATCTCATTTTTACCGGACAACACAGTAATTTCATAATGTACGCCCTTAAAAATAACGGATGTTACCTTTCCTTTTATCGTTCCCTCAGCCGGCGATGTGATAATGACATCTTCCGGACGCACTACCGCATCAATCATTGTTCCATGCTCTACATCATCCACGCACACAAACTCCGCACCGCAAAAACGGACGCGGTATTTCCCTGTCATAATCCCGCTGAAAATATTGCTCTCCCCGATAAAGTCAGCGACAAAAGCATTTTTCGGCTCATTATAAATATCCTCCGGCGTGCCCGTCTGCTGGATTTTTCCCTCAGACATCACAACAATTTTGTCGGACATGGTGAGCGCCTCCTCCTGATCGTGCGTCACATAAATAAACGTGATGCCCAGCTTCTGATGCATACTCTTTAACTCTAGCTGCATCTCCTTGCGCATCTTTAAATCAAGCGCGCCAAGCGGTTCGTCCAAAAGAAGAATCTGCGGTTCGTTTACAATCGCTCTTGCAATCGCGATACGCTGCTGCTGTCCGCCTGAGAGCGTGCCGATTGTCCGGTCCTCAAAACCCTCAAGGTCTACCATTTCAAGCGCCTTTTTGACTTTTTTGACAATCTCCGCCTTCGCAAGCTTTTTCAGCTTTAAGCCAAACGCAATATTGTCAAATACATTGAGATGCGGAAACAGCGCATAACGCTGAAACACCGTATTAATCGGACGTTTATTGGGCGGAAGATCACGAATGTCTTTGCCGTTTAACAGCAATTCTCCCTCCGTCGGCTTGTCAAAACCCGCAATCATACGCAGCGTCGTCGTTTTTCCGCAGCCGGACGGTCCCAAAAAGGTTACAAATTCTCCTCTTTTTATCGTAAGATTAAAATCCTCCACCACACGAAAGCCGTCGTCAAACGTACGGCTTATATTTCTTAACTCTATGATGTTTTCCCCTGATGTAGTATGCTCCAATCCTGTTCCTCCTTAATATTTTTTCATAACCCGCAAATTTGGATGTAAATCCAATATTTGCAAACGAATTTATTCGTTTTCCCTATAACGCTATGAAAGCTGCCGCATTCGCGGCAGCTTTTTTCGTTTTCTTATTTGCCCGGCTTATACAAATGACGCGGAATGCCGTCCACCATGATTGGCGCCACATCCCCCTGTATGAGCGGTCGTACATACGTGATAAAGTCCTCCGTCACGTAGTCTCCCTCGCTGTTTAACCAATTTCTCGGAACGAGCTTTTCATCATTTGCAATCTTATGCACATCTTTTACTTCCGTTCCGCACTGATACGGATCGTCCGACTGGCGCACAAGCACAACCATTTTTCCCGAGTCGCCCTCGTCGGCTGCCTTGACAGCTGCACCGCCTACCTGGTATGCTTCCAAAATATCCACTCTTGATGAAAGGTGCGACGCTGCACGCTGTAACGTGCTAAGCTCGATTGCCCTTGTCTTGCAGCCCAGTTCTGCCGCAATAAAGCCCGCAAGATAACTTGCCGTACCCGTAAGCTGTTTATGTCCGAACGCGTCTACAAAATCCGCACTGTTTCCAAGCTCACAGACATATTTGCCGTCGGCAGTCTTTATTCCTTCTGACACTGCGACAACAACCGAATATTTTTTCGATAAAAGCTTTTTTACTTTTTCCTTAAACTTTTTAATATCAAACGAAAGCTCCGGAAGGTAAATCATATCGGGACCTATGCAGTCCTCTCCTTTTGCAAGCACTGCCGCGCCCGTAAGCCATCCTGCGTTTCTTCCCATAATCTCTATGATTGTGACAAGCCCTTTTTCATATTTCAGGCAAAGGCTGTCGCGCACGATTTCCTTCACCGAAGTACCGATATACTTCGCCGCGCTTCCATAACCCGGTGTGTGGTCCGTAAGCGCAAGATCATTGTCTATGGTCTTCGGGCAGCCAATGAAGCGGATTGGGCTTCCCGTAATAATCGCATAATCAGACAGCTTCTTAATCGTATCCATCGAATCATTTCCGCCGATATAGATTAATGCCTCAATGTCAAGCTTTGCAAGAATTGCAAAAATCTTTTCATACACGGACATATCTTTATGGATGTCAGGAAGCTTATAGCGGCAGGAACCAAGATATGCCGCCGGTGTTCGCTTTAAAAGCTCCACATCCAAATCATTCGTGATATGCTCCGACAGATCAATATAGGTCTCCTCCATCAGTCCCTGTATTCCGTTTAACATTCCGTAGACCTTTTTTGCGCCACGGTCAATCGCCGTCCGGTATACGCCAGCAAGACTTGAGTTAATCGCTGCGGTGGGACCGCCTGACTGTCCGACAATTACATTACCCTTCATTCTGTTACCCTCCGTATTACATTAAAATTTATTGATATACCAATGCATATGCCGCTGACGGTGTACGTGTGGCAAATGTAATGGTACTGTCATCAAGATCCAAGTCATCATAAATATTTACAACGCCGTCTCCAATGCCAAGAAGCCGGAAGCTTCTGCCCGGAAGCCGGAACTCCTGCGGAATTGTAAGTATATACTTAATCTCGTTTTCCGTCTGCATAACCTTGTTTTCAACCACAACCTGATAAGACGGCGTCACAACCCGCTCGTTTTTCATAATGGTCACATTAAAAGTTGCTGCAAACGTATAATCCCCGATAAACGCCGCATACGCTTCAAGGCATGCTCTTCCCTGATACTTTTTCTGTGCGGAAGCAATCAGGGATGCTGCCGGCGTTTCCGGCGAAATTTTGCAAATCGGCGTCACCACGTCTCCGTTGCTGTAAGTTTCAATGCTTTCCCACGGCACATCCTTTTCTGGTGCAATGTCTGTCACTTCATCAGGAAGCCGTTTTACCTTTTCCGATGCGTAATATACATTCGGAACGGTGGGATTGGTACTGTTTTGAAACTCCTGCACTTTTGCGGGCGAATCCATAATCCAGCATGCCCCATTATAATTTGTCTGCGCAATCATCTTAATACTGTCAAGACTTGTGTAAGGAATTGTGCCAATCATCTCCGTTTGCACGGGTTTGTCATACAGACGGTAAATTGGTTTATAACAAATTTTGTCAAAGCATGTCATATCTTTAATAAATGTGCTTGTGTACATATTGATATAGCGTAGCTTGGGCATGTCATAAAATGCATATTTCCCAATAGAAGTAATGGTTTCCGCAATATATACGCTCTCCGCATCCGTGTTCGCCCACGGTCTCTCATACAGCTTCCAATAATCACAGTCCGGTATTTCACCCGTACCGTAAACATAAACCGCCTTGTTCTCTATCTTCACGCTGATGTCCGTGCCTGTAAGATAATGCCATCCGTTTCCCGGATGTGTCCATACAAGCTCCTGTGCCTGTGCTGTAATCGGCTGACTGCCTACCAAAGCCGTAACTGTCACCACTGATGCAACAACTGCTGCCAAAGCACATTTGAAAGTTCTTTTAAGTCTTCTTTTCATAATACCATCCCCCTTCCCAAAATTTACAGTTAGCTACTGTTTTAAGTTTATAATTTTCCAAAAATTTTGTCAACTGTATAAAGCTTAAAGTTTCTTTAATTAGGCAATGAAATACTAAATGCATCACAAATACTGCAATTATAGACAAATAATGTCAATTTACCCATTATTCTATATAAATATACTTATAGTTCCTTTTCGGCTTCTCCTCTATAATTTTTTGCATCTTTAAATTATAAATATCCTGCTATATTAATCTAAAAAACTGTACGATACTGAAGATATTCTTTGAAAACATGAATTTTCCATGCCGCAATAATCAACGTCAAATATGCTTTATTTTAGCATACTTAGATATGGAATAAGAAAAACACCTGTCAGTTCATGACGGATGCCTTTCTTCTAAATTCAATATTCAGTTTTATTTTACAAGATTATCTCCAGATTTCTCTGTCGCCATATATAAGGCAGATAATGTTTGCTAACCTGCGGAATTCGTTAATACCTAGAGAGGATATTCGTCAAACATGAAAAGATGATATTTTTCAATATAATCCCTTATCAGGGATTCGCCATAATTTATGGCTGTTGCATATCCACAGCTCTGCAGGCCTGCACAAACTTTCTTATAATCTGTACACCCTATGATCTCTGCATATCTTAATGCTTTTCCGCCATCTGTGCTTCTGGTTGCTATATAATCATTGTGGTCTATGACAGACTGCTCCCAGCTGTCATATGCCCTCCAAATTGTATTTTTAACCTGATATATGCTTCCATCCGGTTTTTGCTCCGTGGCGGATTTTATATACGTTTTTCCTTTCCAGCCATTTTGTTTGATACCGAAAAGCGCCTTTGCATTCCTTGCAAGTTCTGACGTCCCCCAACAGGATTCTTTGATTGCCTGTGCAACCACCACTGATGGAAGCAGGATTCTGCGTTCCTTCCAGTCCCGTCGGGCAATTGATCCGATATACGCATCAAAGGGAATACGGTCATTCTCAGTCTTTTTCTGTATTCCCGAATAAATCGCCTCCGCAATTACTGCTTCCCCGCCCGCCTCATGAAATTTACGGACATCATCCTCATTATCACAGAAGCATACTTCAATCAAAATTGCTTTTGCCTTTGTCTTTCTGATGACATAGAGTCCGCTGCCATCCCTGACACCCCTGTTTTGAAATCCAAACCTTGATATATTTTCACATATATTAAGCGCGTCCTGATATTTCCTGCCTTTATAGGTGTATGCCTCAACACCGTTCGCCAGATGTCCGGCAGATGCATTGAAATGAATGCTGATAAACCAATCCAGTTCTTTGTTGTTGGCAAAAGCTGCAACTGCTTTCAGATATTCGGACTGCGAGGATGCCTTGTCCACCGTACAGTCAATTACAACAGCTCCATTGTTTTTCAGCAGTTCCATTAGCGCATATCCTACTTTTCTCGTATACTCTGACTCGCTTATAATTCCGTTTGCACCACATCCGGCTCCCGTTCGCGTATGTCCGCAATTTACTCCAACTACCACATTATTCTCCTCCATTCCATTATTTTAATTCCGGTAATCCTGCTATGGATGTAAGCAGTGATAGGATTCCTGACAGTAATGATGCCGATATTACCATATCCCAGTCAACACTGTTCACAAGCGCAGCTGTCCCAATCATTGCAATGGCTGTCTGTGCCATTGTTTTTATTGCCCGCATTCCTGCAGCCTTGCACCATTTTATAATGTTACCTTGCAATAATAATCCCTCCCTTCTTATTATAAAAAGGCAATTTTCCCGCTATTGTAAACATGCTTTCATTCCTTTCTACCGACTTTTATAAATGTCTTTTGCAAATGGCATCAAAAAAGGACCAAGCATTGGCCCACTCAGTCCTTTTTTGATTCAATTTAATTTGCAGGCATCGTGTATACATCTGTCTCTGCATATCTGGAGGTCTCTACAGAATCCTTTACGCAATAATGTGTGCCTTTCACCCTGTATTTTCCTCCGATCTCAGGCTTCTCTACGATAAAGCCGCCGAAATAGGCATCCGTATTTTCGGAATACTCACTCCGTATCACAAGGTTTTTCCATTTCAATCCGTTTTTCTGCTGCAAAGTCATATTCCGCACCCCGATCTTGCTTGCAACCCCGTGACATGAAGCAGAATATACAACAAGCAGCTTTCCCTCGCTTTTCGAAATGATTATTTCACATAATCCCAAATCAGAGTATGGCTGTATACCACCATTTGAAGTCAGTTTATGATATAACCGTTCCGCCTCTTCTGATGTTAATATCCTGATATCTGTTTCCTCTTCCTGTATACCAGTGTTATAACGCGGCGG
>CAJUJG010000017.1 GCA_910586715.1 uncultured Lachnospiraceae bacterium | reverse complement strand
TCATTTGACCCTCAAATCAAGGTTGAAAGATTTTCTTTCAACCTTTACCCCAATTAATTCTTTGTATTTTATTATCATAAGGATTAGCCGGGCGTCTCCGCCTGCGGATACAGTTCCTCCGCTTCGCTCCGCATAAGGCTGCGGTCTTGGCATACCGGAAAATCACCTGTTTGATGACTTAGATAATGCCGTTATTTGCCTTTGTGTCCAACTGTGCTGCTGAACACGATATTGTTAACATACGTCCCCGTGATCCTGATTGGTGTATTATACCCGCAACATTAAAAATGCTGCCGGTACAATACACCGGGTGAAATCGCTCACGGCAAAATTATATTCATTCGCCATAAGGGATTTATTCTCAGATTCGTATGGTTTAACCGACTACTGACTAAACTTTTTTTTCGTTCTTACGTTCTTACTGCTGTTATACTTATTTTCAATATTTCTTGCGCCGTTTAATGAAATTGTGGTTTTGTATCCACAGACCGGGCACCAAAAACCGTCCGGCTGCCTTTTCCCCTCTGCTCCACAACAGGAACATATCCGCCCTGTCCCTTTAGAGTTAATCTCCACAAGCTCAATGGAATGAATACGGCATTTATACGCCAGTCGTTCCCTGATATATCCGCTAAAATTTCTTGTCATGTTTCTATTTGCCGACTTTGATGCAACTTTCGTCTTATTAATTGTAACAGGCTTTGTTATCACAATTCTCTTAGGCTTTTCCACCGCAAACATCCTGTTAATTTCTGTATTGATAAATGTCTGTGTTTTTGCGCGCTCTTTTTCTTTATGCCTGTCGTATTTCTCCGTTCCAAGATTATTGGTCTCTATGCTGTCTGCCCGTTCCTTATCACCGGATGCTATACTTTTTTGGTAAACTGCTCTCATTTTTGCGCGCCCTTTGTTTTTATCCATCAGCCACTGCGTTTCCGACGAGGTCATATCACCTAGCGACTGCCCGTAAACATGCCCGTTAGAAAGCGTAATCATATCCTGATAGCCTATATGTGCATAAACTGTATTATCGTAATCTTTATGCGTTCTAACTTTCGCTTCTAAAGGAAGTGCAAGTGCAACATAGTCCTTCTTAATACAAATCCGTATCTGTCTGTCACAGATACGGTCGTCCTTAAGCGGAAGCGGTATTCTCTGCCCTGCTGTTCTTGATGTAATAAAAATCGCGCCATCCCTATATGCATAACCAGAAGGCGCTATACTGAAACAATCTTTGCTGCCCGTCTTTGGTCTCGTCATATGTTTTCTTGTTAATCTCCGCAAAAGGTTATTCAAGCGCTCGACATCAATATCAAGCCCTGCTGCCTTTTTCGGCATTTCATAATTCTTATGGCACAGCACTGCAGCATAGATTTTATCAAGTTTTAACACTGTTCTTAAATAAATCCGGTCCTCATCACTTAAATTCTCATTTGCCGCTATCAACGCTCCAATCCTGTTCTTGAGCATTCCCCATGTACTTTTTATATCTGCAACAGCTTCAACAATTGCAGGATCAAAATATGCAGATGGCAGTCCGAGCTGTGTTCTGATGCCACTGCGGCGCACTTCACTCATAATGTCGAACGCTGGTGTCAGTCTTCCAAGACTTTTTATACCGGAATATCTCGTAAATGTATAATTTTTTATCTTATTGTAATCTAAGGCAATACCCCTTAAAAACGTCATTGTGTTTTCCGGCAGTATTTCACTGTACTGCCAAACAGTTTTTGTTATGGAGCTGCTTGCAGACATCCTCTTCACCTTTTATGAACAAGCCGCCATTTTTGCTTGATATATTGTTTATGGCATATTACTTTTACAGATTTTTTCAGCATAATTGTTTTAAATACAACTGTTTTCAAAAATTATTCTGACAAAAATAAAAACCCTGACTGAAAATGTTCATAAAACAGTTAAGTGTCAGTATCGCGGATTTCACCAGTCTGCGATAAACAAATTTTAAGAATTATGCTTACATAACTTTATATCGGTATTAGTTTACCACGATTCAATACAAATGGCAAATATTTTTAGAAGATTCAGCCTTAAAAAGTGCAGAGAAATATGGCAGAAATAGTATTTTAAAGCCAAAATAAAGATATTAAAGTTATTTTATGGTCAGATTTAGGGTCAAAATTTCCCAATAAATGTGACAGTTCAATATAAAAAACATGTTGTTATTGAAAATTATACAACTAGAAAGGAACAGTTAGCATGGCAAGACACGGAGAAAATATAAGAAAAAGAACTGATGGACGGTGGGAAGGGCGTTACCCTGTATATAATACCGAAAAGAAAAAGCAGGTTTACCGTTCTGTTTATGGCAAAACATATGAGGAAGTGCGAGAAAAGTTATATACACAGAAAAATATGCTGAAAAGTCCGTCAAAACTAACAATTCTAAATGAAAACCGTCAAAGCACAAAGATGCAAAAGGATATTCTTTTTACGGACGCAGCACGAGAATGGCTTATAACGGTTAAAGGGGAAAAAAAACGTTCTACGTATGTTAAATATAGTTTGGTTTTTCGTAACCATATTGAAAATGCCTTTTCCGATATTATGTTGTCCGAAATTACAGATATTCTTGTAAGCGAAAAGATTTCAGAACACATTTCAGATAATACGCTCAAAAGTATTTACTGTATATTAAACCAAGTCATAAAATATGCTACTCAAAAGTATTTCATTACAGTTCCGTGCTTGGACAAACCGGTTTTTCATATGAAAAAAAAGCCCGTAAATGCACTTGTCCAAAAGGACCAAAAAAAATTGATTTTGGTTCTTTATAAAGAAATGAATCTCTTTAAGATGGCAATATTATTATGTCTGTTTACAGGGCTAAGGTTAGGTGAATTATGTGCCCTAAAATGGATTGACATTGATTTTGAAAATAAAACGCTTTCCGTTAACAGAACAGTACAGCGTCTTTATGCCGAAGGGTATAAAACAAAAACCATATTAATGGAAACAGTACCTAAAAGCGCCTACTCTTGTCGAGAAATTCCATTATCTGCGACAGTAATAGAATTACTTTTTAAATTTAAAAGCAACGGTGAATATGTGTTCGGCGGCAATAAACCGTTGGAACCAAGAAAATTACAATATCATTTTAAGAAAATACTACGGGAAGCGAAATTGATGGATGCAAATTTTCATATTTTGCGTCATACATTTGCTACAAACTGTATAGAAGGCGGAACAGATGTAAAAAGCCTTAGTGAACTATTAGGACATTCTAATGTGCAGATTACATTAAACCGTTATGTGCATCCGACTATGGATGTCAAAAGGCAATACATGGACAGGCTTTCAGGATTTTATGGTCAGATTTATGGTCAGACAGGGTATAAAAAAGCTTTGGTTATCAGTATTTGAGTATGTTTATCGCAGACTGGTGAAATCTGCGAAACATTCAATATTTAATCTCGCTTATTTTACGGTTTTACATATTCTTATGTTCCCACACAAAACACTTTTCAAATCAAGTTCTCAAAAGAAACATAAAAAACAGGCTTTGGGCATGCTATCTTTCACATCCAAAAGCCTGTTTCTTTATCTTCTTATATAATTTACAATATTCCGTTACCGTGCACCCTTGTCATACGGAATTCCTTCCGCCTTCGGCGCATGCGAGTTCTTCGACGTCAGCGCCAAAATTATCATGGATGCGATAAACGGCATCATGTTATAAATATTCTGCGACAAATGCAGATTGGACAATGCCGTCGCATCCGCGATATTCGCAAGCGACTTAAAAATCGCAAAGAACACCGCCGCCCCCGCAATCCGGAACGGTTTCCACTGTCCGAAAATCATAACGGCAAGCGCAAGGAAACCAAAGCCCGTCACGCCAACCTCGAAATTCCATATTGAAACGGAAGGCACGATATATGCAAAGCCGCCCAAACCGCCCAAAAATCCTGAAATCATAACGCCCGCATAACGCCATTTGTATACATTAACGCCGACCGAATCGGCCGCCTGCGGATGCTCGCCGCACGAGCGCAGACGCAGACCATATTTGGTCTTATACAAAAAGATATAGGATACAATCAAAAGCACGATTCCGATAATCAGGAAAATATTGTAGGTCAGCGGACCTGCCGTAAAGATAAATGCGTTGTTCGCGTAGGAGAGCTTGGACGATGCCGCGCCGTTTCCTCCGCTTGCCGCGTTGTTGTACGCCTTTACGATTACCATTGCCGCCGCTGTCGCAAGCATGTTTAATGCCGTACCGCCGATGGTCTGATCCGCCTTGAGCGTAATTGCGGAAAAACCAAGCAGGAGCGAATAAATCATACCCGCTAGCGCACTGACCAAAACGGAAAGCACCACGAGCATCGCCGGAGAAAGCGTTCCGCCAAAAATGGTAAGCACCAAAATTCCGGCAAGACTGCCGATTACCATAATTCCCTCAAGCGCAATGTTGATAACGCCGCTGCGCTCCGAGAACATGCCGCCGAGTGCCACAAGCATCAATACCACTGCATAAAGTAACGTATATTTTAAAAGCAGGAACATTATGCATCCGCCCCCTTTCCTTTTCCGTTCGCATCTGTTTTCGATACCGTCCCGGCATTTGCATCCGACGCGTCTTTCTTCTTCGACGCAATCAAATTCATCACAAATCCCTTAAACAGCATGACAAACGCGCAAAGGTAAATAATGACCGCAATAATCACATCTGCGATTTCCGGCTGGAAATACTTTGTCGGCAAATACCCGCCGCCCACGGTAATGTGGGATACAAACAGCGCCGCAAAAATCACGCCGATCGGGTTGCTGAGCGCAAGGAGCGCTACGGGAATACCATTAAAGCCCATTGTAGGAAGCGCCGTACTGACCTGCGGGTTCCACTCCGCCACACCGGAAAGATAATACAGCCCCGCGCCAATCCCCGAAAGCGCACCCGCAATCGTCATGGAAAGCACGATGTTTTTCTTATCATTAATGCCTGCATACTTTGCCGCGTCCTTATTGTGTCCGCAGGCCTTGAGCTCATAGCCGAAGGTCGTCTTGTTAATCACGATATACATGATAATCGCGATAATAATTGCAATAAATATCGCAATCGTCGTCGATTTTGTCTTAAAAATCCCGTTTAACCCCAAATCCGGTATTACGGACTGCGGCGATACGCCTCGTACCGTGAAGGTTTTCGTGGTCTTTAAGTCATACATGCTGCCGATAACGCCCTTGTAAATAATCTCGTTGACCGCATAAAGCCCGATCCAGTTAAACATAATCGCCGTGATAACTTCGTTCACGTTAAAATATGCCTTAAACAGTCCCGGTATCGCGCCCCACACCGCACCAAAAAGCATTGCCGCAAGAAGACACACCCACCAGGGCGCATGCAGCACAAGCGCAAAATACAGCGCACCAAGCGCGCCGAGCGTATACTGCCCTGCCGCACCGATGTTAAACAGTCCCGTCTTAAAGGCAAACGCCACCGAAAGCCCCGTCATAATCAGCGGCGCAGTCTGTGCAAGCACGCTTCCAAGCCCCTTGGGCATCATGAAAAATCCGCCTTTTACAATTCGCGTAAAACCGTCAATTGCCTGTTCCGCGTTAATACAATACAGAATCAGCAGTCCGACAAGAAGACCGACCGCAATACAAATCAGCGATGCCAAAACGGACATCAAGCCTGATGAGAAATTCACGTTTTTCGAGGAAGAATCTACTTTTTTCGAGGAAAAATTTACTTTTTTCTTATTCACACGCATCACCTCTTTTCCTTAGTTTAACTCAGCCGGCACATCGTCTTTTTTCGCGCCTGCCATATAAAGTCCAAGCTCCTCGACCGTCGTCTTGTCCGGATACAATTGTCCCACGATTTCGCCCTCGTACATGACAAGAATGCGGTCGGAAACATTCATCACCTCGTCAAGCTCCAAGGATACCAAAAGCACCGCTTTCCCCTTGTCACGCTGCGCCACAAGCTGGCTGTGGATATACTCAATCGCGCCAACATCCAATCCTCTTGTCGGCTGCACCGCCACAAGCAAATCCGGATTTTTATCAATCTCACGGGCAATAATCGCCTTCTGCTGATTGCCGCCCGACATGCTGCGCGCGACCGTAACCGGTCCCTGTCCGCTGCGCACGTCATACTGATTGATTAACCGCTCGGCAAACGCCCGCACGGCGCCCTGCCTGATAAAACCGCCCTTTTGAAATTCCGTATCCCAGTACCGCTGAAGCACCATGTTCTGCTCTAATGTATAGTCCAAAACAAGACCATGCTTATGGCGGTCCTCCGGAATATGGCTGATGCCGTCTTTCGAACGCTCCCTGATGCTTGCGTTTGTGATGTCTTTTCCGTCAAAGAGGATTTTGCCCTCCGTCATTTTCTCCAGTCCGGTCAATGCGTGTACAAACTCCGTCTGTCCGTTGCCGTCAATCCCCGCAATGCAGACAATCTCACCGCGTCTGACATTAAAAGAAACGTTTTTCACCGCGTTGTTTTTATGCATCTTGCTCGGCACCGTCATATGTTCAATTTTCAAGACGGTTTCCGTGGGCTTTGCAGGCTGCTTGTCCACCTTAAAATTGACGTTTCTGCCCACCATCATTTTGGAAAGTTCTTCCTTTGTGGTGTCTTTAATGTCAACCGTCCCGATATATTTGCCTTTTCGTAAAATGGTACAGCGGTCAGCAGTCTCCATAATCTCGTTGAGCTTATGCGTGATAAAGAGAATGGATTTTCCCTCTTTTGCAAGGTTTTTCATAATCTTCATCAGTTCCTCAATCTCCTGCGGCGTCAGCACCGCCGTCGGCTCGTCGAAAATCAGGATTTCATTATCGCGGTAGAGCATCTTTAAGATTTCCGTACGCTGCTGCATTCCGACCGTAATATCGGAAATCAAGGCATCGGGGTCAACCTTCAGCCCGTATTTGTCACTTAGAGCCACCACCTTTTCCCGTGCGCCCTTTTTGCTGAGGAACAGCCCTTTTGTCGGCTCAACGCCAAGGATAATATTGTCCAGCACGGAAAAACACTCCACCAATTTAAAATGCTGATGCACCATGCCGATGTTCAGGGCATTTGCGTCATTCGGGTTATTGATTTTTACTTCCTTGCCATTTTTCTTAATCACGCCGCTTGTAGGCTGATACAACCCGAAGAGAATACTCATCAGGGTCGACTTTCCCGCACCGTTCTCACCCAAAAGCGCATGAATCTCACCCTTTTTTAATTGGAGGGTAACATTGTCATTCGCCTTAATGCCGGGAAATTCCTTTGTGATGTTCAACATCTCGATAATGTAATCATTCTTTCCCATATCGACCAAACCTTTCTCAATTAAGTACAACCGGTTTCCGCTGTTGCTTTTCAATTTGTAGAAAATCTGTAGAAATTTTGTAGAAAAAAAGGGGAAAGGTAAAATGCCTTTCCCCTCTATCACTATTTTAATATTTTTTTAAGAATAAGTCAATCTTGACTCGTCAATCATTATTAGTCAATATAAGAAACCGTAACGCCCTCGCTAACTTCCGGCTGTGTCTCTGTATCATTGGAAATTGTGATAGAACCGTCCTTAATTCCTGCAAGAAGCTCTGCATACTCATCCTGTGTAAAGGTCTCAAATGCCCATGAATCGCCATCTGTCGGAAGACCAAGATAATCGCCGTCTGCAAGACCAAGGTTCTCTACCTGTCCGCCAAAGCTGTCCCAGTTTCCTGCAAAGCAGCCTTCCAGCTTGTCTACAACCGTTGCCGTAAGACCCTTCATTGCAGAAGTAAGTACAGGGTTGTAATCATTGCCCTCGCCTACGGAACGCTGGTCAACGTCAACGCCGATAATCATGCCGTCATAGTTCAATGCTGCCTCAAGTGCGGATGTGTAGATACCGCCGCCGCATGCAAATACGATTTCCGTACCCTCTGAGTACCAGCTCTCCATCTTTGCCGTGATGTTTGCATCACCGTAGAACTGTCCGCCGTATGTATACTTCACTTCTACATCAACGCCAAGCTCCTGTGCCGCCGCGTCAATACCCTGAACATAACCGTAGCCGTAACGGATAACGGCGGGCACTGCCATACCGCCAAGGAAGCCAAGCTTTGTGTAGCCGTCCTTTACTGCCGCATAACCTGCAAGATAACCTGCCTGCTCCTCGCTGAAGGTACAAGCATAAGCGTTTGACTCAATCGGAGCCGTCATATCGCCCTCGGAAACGTCAACTGCGATAAAGTTTACGTCAGGATATGTTGTCTGAACCTCTGAAAGTGTTTCACCGAATAAGTAGCCAGGAAGTACAACAACCGTTGCGCCCTCTGCAACTGCAAGGTCAATCTGATTGATACGCTCTTCCGTGCTGTCCTCTGTCGGCTGATAATAAGTATACTCAACACCGTTTGCATCGCCAAACTGCACTACGCCTTCCCATGTTGCCTGGTTGAATGACTCGTCGTCAATCGTTCCGACATCCGTAACAAGCGCGATTTTTCCGTCTGCTACTGTCGTATCCGCAGGTGCCTGTGTCTCTGCGGGCGCTGCTGTTTCCGCAGGCGCCTGTGTTTCCGCGGGCGCTGCCTGTGTTTCTGCAGGCGCTGCTGCCGGTGCGTCGTTTGCAGGCGCATCATTTGATGAATTGCCGCATCCTGCTAAAGAAACAACCATAGCAGATGCCAATACAAGTGACAATACTTTCTTCTTCATAAATAAATCCTCCATTCTTAACAAGGTCTGCAAATTCATGTTTTTACACAAATATGCTGTTCTCCTCATTGTAACATCATAGCTTTTTACCGGCATAGTGCACGGCAAAAGACCAATTACCACCTCACTATATCATATTCGACAAAAAATAGCAATAACCGTTATTTTTTTAACGTGTACACAGGTAACAGTTCAGCCTTCGGCTTCCTGTTACAGGCATCAAGCCATGCAAAACCACTTCGTGGTGGCTTGATGCATCTCTGCCACTACGCTATTTCACGGACTTTGCAGCCAGTGCATAGTCCGTGGCTAAACTGTTACGTATACAGTTCAGCCATGCAAAATCGAATATACAAAATGGCGTTGGGAGCTTGCTCACATAAGGCAGTTTGGATATTCAATTTTATAGGGCGGACGCCCGACATGAAATAAGTTGCCGGAAACAGCCTGAATAACTGGTCAAATTGTACAAACCGACAACTTATGAATGGCTGAACCATTACGTATATGGACTTTCCCGATAGATAATGTCCTCGCGCGCGGGACCGTTGCTCACAAGCGTAATCGGATACCCTATCTGCTCCTCGATAAACTCCACATACTTGCGGCAGTTTTCCGGCAGCTCGTCGTACTTTTTAATTCCCCTGATGTCGCATTTCCAGCCCGGAAGCGTTGTCAGCACAGGCTTTGCCTTGGAAAGCTTTGCCGTAACGGGAAACTGCGTCGTCACCTCGCCGTCAATCTCATATCCCGTACATACGGGAATTTCGTCAAGATACCCTAACACGTCAAGCACCGTAAAGCACACGTCCGTTGTTCCCTGCAGGCGGCAGCCGTATTTTGACGCCACGCAGTCAAACCAGCCCATACGTCTTGGACGTCCGGTCGTTGCGCCGTACTCTCCGCCGTCGCCTCCGCGTCTTCTAAGCTCATCCGCCTCTTCTCCGAAAATTTCCGAAACAAACGCGCCCGCACCGACTGCCGACGAATATGCCTTGCAGACCGTGTAAATTTTCTTGATTTCATAGGGCGGAATGCCCGCGCCGATTGCGCCGTATGCCGCAAGCGTTGAGGACGACGTTACCATCGGGTAAATGCCGTGGTCAGGGTCCTTTAACGTGCCAAGCTGCCCCTCCAAAAGAATATTCTTTCCTGCCTGAATCGCCTCGTCAAGATATGCCGAAACATCACATACAAACGGGGCAATCAAATCCCTGTATCCGATCAGCGTTTCAAACAGCTCCTTTGCGTCAATTGCCGGCTTGTGATACAGATGCTCCAAAATGACATTCTTCTGCTCCACAACCCGCTCAATTTTTTCCTTTAAAAGCGTCTCGTCAAACAGTTCACTGACCTGAAATCCGATTTTTGCATATTTATCCGAATAAAAAGGTGCAATGCCCGACTTTGTCGAACCAAACGACTTTCCGCCAAGACGCTCCTCCTCATACTGGTCAAACAGAATATGGTAAGGCATCACAATCTGCGCCCTGTCCGAAACCAAAATTTTGGGCATAGGCACATCCCTGTCCGTAATGGATTTAATCTCTTCCATTAAAATAGGAATGTTCAATGCAACACCGTTTCCGATAATACTGGTTGTGTGATTGTAAAATACGCCGGACGGAAGTGTGTGGAGTGCAAATTTCCCGTAGTTGTTTACGATTGTGTGACCTGCATTTGCACCGCCCTGAAAACGGATGATAATGTCTGCTTCCTGTGCAAGCATATCCGTAATCTTGCCTTTTCCCTCATCGCCCCAGTTTGCTCCTACTACTGCCTTTACCATTCAAAACCCTCCAGTTCTTAACCATCGTTAATCCGCGTTTCCACGCCGTCTATAATCATACACCGTTTTTTCACTTTAGTAAAGAGCATGAAAAATGAATTTTTCATGCGGCAAATTTGTGCAATGACACAAATTCGCAAGCTGTGAGCCACATGACTATACGTTTATCTCCGCCTTCACTCCAAGCTCTGCCTTATTTGCCTCAAGCACAGGCTTTACCACTTTTGCAAGGAACTTGTCCACCTGAACCGGAGCGCGTCCCACATACTTTGACGGCTCCATTGTCGCCTGAAGCTGTTCTAACGTCAGGTTAAACTCTTTATCCGCCGCAATCAGCTCCAAAAGATTGTTCTCCTTACCTTCCACCTTGACATTCTTTCCTGCCTCCATAGAGAGCGTACGGATTTTCTCATGCAGCTCCTGACGGTTTCCGCCGTTTTTCACCGCGTCCATCATAATGTTTTCCGTCGCCATAAACGGCAGCTCCGCAAGCATATGCTTTGTAATCACCTTATCGTACACGACAAGCCCGTCCACGACGTTCAGGCACAAATCCAAAATGCCGTCCACCGCAAGAAATCCTTCCGGAATAGACAAACGTTTATTCGCCGAATCGTCAAGCGTACGCTCAAACCACTGTGTCGCCGATGTAATTGCCGGATTGAGCGCGTCAATCATCACATACCTTGAAAGCGAGGCAATGCGTTCGGAACGCATCGGATTGCGCTTATATGCCATTGCCGATGAACCAATCTGATTTTTCTCAAACGGCTCCTCGACTTCCTTTAAATGCTGCAGCAGACGGATGTCGTTCGACATCTTGTGGGCGCTTGCCGCAATTCCGGCAAGAATATTTGCCACCCTCGTATCAACCTTTCTGGAATACGTCTGCCCTGATACCGCATAACACTCCGCAAAGCCCATTTTTTTCGCAATCATGGGATCTATCTTGTCAATCGTTTCGTTGTCGCCGTCAAACAGCTCCAAAAAGCTTGCCTGCGTGCCCGTCGTTCCCTTTGAACCAAGCAGCTTTAAACTACCCGAAACGTACTCCAAATCCTCCAAATCCATCAAAAACTCCTGCATCCAAAGCGTCGCGCGCTTTCCCACCGTCGTAGGCTGCGCCGGCTGAAAATGCGTAAACGCAAGCGTCGGCAGGTTTTTGTATTTGTCCGCAAACTTCGCAAGCTCGTCAATCACGTTCACAAGCTTTTTATGCACCAGTTTAAGCGCCTCATTCATCACGATAATGTCCGTGTTGTCGCCGACATAACACGAAGTCGCGCCCAAATGAATAATACCCGCCGCCTTCGGACACTGCTGTCCGTACGCGTACACATGGCTCATCACATCATGGCGCACCAGTTTTTCGCGCTCTCTTGCCACGTCATAATTAATATCCTCAGCGTGTGCTTTAAGCTCGTCAATCTGCTCCTGCGTAATCACGGGCTTTCCGTTCTCCGAAAGCCCAAGCTCCATTTCCGTTTCCGCAAGCGCAATCCAAAGCTTACGCCATGTCCGAAACTTCATGTCCTGCGAAAAAATATACTGCATCTCCTTGCTTGCATACCGCTCCGAAAGAGGGCTTGTGTATCTGTCTGTGCTCATTTTAAAACCTCCACTATTTTATAACATATGTTATCATTTCTCATACTGACCGCGGATAGCAACAGTTCAGCCTTTGGCTTGATGCATTTCAGCCACTACGTTTTCTTACGGACTTTGCAACGCAGTGCAAAGTCCTAATCTGAACTATTACCGCGTATATCCTCTGTCGGCGGCGCAATCGGATAGTTCCCGTTAAAGCAGCCCGTACAGATTGGCAGACCGTTTGCCATTCCCCGCAGCCGGCCTATATCCAAATATCCAAGCGAATCTGCACCAATCAGTTC
Organism: uncultured Lachnospiraceae bacterium; assembly: GCA_910586715.1. Classification (GTDB taxonomy): domain Bacteria; phylum Bacillota; class Clostridia; order Lachnospirales; family Lachnospiraceae; genus COE1. The sequence continues at coordinate 45,829 of CAJUJG010000017.1, read as the reverse complement.
CCGGATTTCCTCAACCGAGCGGTTGTAAGCAATCAGCTGCTCCCGTGCCGGAACATCGGTTCCAAAATAGCACGGCCACAAAAACGGCGGCGAGCTGATGCGCACATGCACCTGGCTTGCACCCGCCTCCCGCAGCATTCTTACAATCCGGTCAGACGTCGTTCCGCGCACAATCGAATCATCTATCATAATCACACGCTTTCCGTCCACCGCTTCTTTTAAGACATTGAGTTTGACCTTTACGCTTGATTCCCGGCTGCTCTGTTTTGGTTTAATAAATGTCCTGCCGACATAGCCGTTTTTGACAAATGCCGTCCCGTAAGGAATACCGGACTGCAGCGAATAACCAAGCGCCGCCGCGTTTCCAGACTCGGGCACACCCACCACCAAATCCGCCTCTACCGGCGAATCCATCGCAAGAAACCGCCCTGCCTGTATCCGTGACGCATACACGCTCACACCGTCAATGTGACTGTCCGGTCTTGCAAAATAGATGTACTCAAAAATACACCGCGCCTCCTGCTCCTTTGGCAGCGCCCGTGACAAGTCCGATACAATACCGCCGTCGGGCGTTATCGTCACCGTCTCTCCGGGCAGCACATCACGTACAAATTCCGCGCCAATCGTGTCAAGGGCACACGTTTCCGACGTGATAATATAGCTGTTTTCCCGCTTTCCAATACAAAGCGGTTTGAATCCAAACGGGTCGCGCGCGCCGATTAGCTTGCGCGGGCTCATCACCACAAGCGAATACGCGCCCTCAAGCTTCTGACACGCCCTGTTGACCGCTTCCTCCACGGTCTTTGTATTCAGCCGCTCCCTTGCAATGTGATATGCAATCACTTCCGAATCGATGGTCGTCTGAAAAATTGCCCCCGTATACTCCAAATCATGGCGCAGCTTTACCGCGTTAATCAAATTCCCATTATGCGCAAGCGCAAGCGTGCCCTTCACATAATTCAGCACCAACGGCTGCGCATTCTCGCGCGTGGATGCCCCCGCCGTCGAATACCGTACGTGTCCTACGCCGATGTCGCCTTTCATCTGCTCTAAGTGCTCCGGCTCAAACACTTCATTTACAAGCCCCATTCCCTTGTGGGACGTGACCTTTCCCTTGGGACCGTTTGTTTCACTCACGGCAATGCCGCAGCTTTCCTGCCCTCTGTGCTGCAGGGCAAACAGACCGTAGTAAACCGTGGAGGCAACATCGTTTCCGTCAAAATCATAAATGCCGAAAACGCCGCACTCCTCCTTGAGTCCCGTTTCTTCCAACCGTGTATCTATCGTTTCATCATACATTGTCCTGTACATATATGCTCCCGCTTACGCAAACTCCCTCCCGGTAAGAAGCGCAAACGCTTCCTTATATTTATCCACCGTCTTAGTCACAACCTCCTCCGGCAGTAAATAATCGCTGTCCGGATTTGCCTTGAGCCAGTCTCTTACAAACTGCTTGTCAAACGACGGCTGTCCCTTTCCTGCCTCATAGCCTTCCAAAGGCCAAAAGCGGGAGCTGTCAGGCGTCAGCATCTCGTCGCCGAGTACGACATTGCCGTTCTCATCCAAACCAAACTCAAACTTGGTATCTGCAATGATAATGCCCTTGCTGTATGCATAATCCGCACACTTTTTATAAAGCGCAAGCGTCGCGTCCTTAATCTTTGCGGCATACTCAGCGCCATGTCCAGGGAATTTTGCTTCCAGCGCTTCAATGCTTTTCTCAAAAGAAATATTTTCGTCATGCAGCCCAAGTTCCGCCTTTGTGCTTGGCGTATAAATCGGCTCAGGAAGCTTTTCGGATTCTTTTAAGCCCTCAGGAAGCCTGATGCCGCAAACCGTACCGTCTTTCTGATAGCTTGCCCATCCGCTGCCCGTAATAAACCCACGCACAATGCACTCAATCGGCAGCATCTCAAGTTTCCTGCACATCATGCTGTTCCCGTCAAATCTATCATTCTGAAAAAACTCAGGCATGTCCTTTACGTCCACGGAAAGCATATGATTTGGCACAACGTCCTTTGTAAAGTCAAACCAAAACTTAGACATCTGCGTCAGGATTGCGCCCTTTTTGGCAATTTTGTTCTTTAAAATCACATCAAATGCCGATATTCTGTCGGTCGCCACGATGATCAGACTGTCTCCATTGTCATAAACCTCACGTACCTTACCCTCTTTGATTGGTGTAAATTCCTGCATTTTTTCCTCCATTCCGTTGAATGCGAACTTTTGTTTGTCGCAAACTCAAACTTTTCCTAAAATAAAATCAGCTGCGGTCATTTTATGCGCATAAGCGCACAACTGCAAAATGACCACAACTGTATCATACCGAGTCTTTTCTTTTTATGCAAGTGCTTTTTCGTAATCCGATACCAAATCAATAATTTTTTCCGCGTACTCCGGATATTTTTCAATAATATCCTGAACCTCGCCCTGCGCGTCCTGCGCGGCTTTTGCATTATACTCCATCTGCTTTCTGAGCTTTTGGCGCCGGATAATCAGGTTGTGGCGGATTTCAACCATTTCCTTACTGTCAATCAACGCCTGCGCCTGATGCAGCCACCTTCCCGGGTCCTGGATCCGGCAGCGCTGCAGCAAACCAACGAGCGCCGTCTGATTTTCGTCCATATCCTCCTGCATCTTCTTTTCTTCCTCACGCCGGTTCGTTTCTTCAATATATTTATCCCAAAGCTTTTTAAGCTGCACCGAACTGTCTACCTCGTATTTTACGTACAAATACTCTAACAGATTTGTATTGTTTACATAACGTATCTTAACCGTATTTTGCAGCAATACAAGCTTATTAATCGACTTTTCCACCTTGACAAGCTCTCTTTGCGAATCATGGAATTTGACATATACAAACGTCAGCGCCGCCGCCGCAATCACGATTGCGATTGCGTATCCGATTGTCACATCCAGCTTATAAAGCATGCCGATAAACGAAAGAAGAAGTACCAAAAACAGCATAGAGCTTACGCAGATTAACGTAATGCCCTTCATATTCTTTTGGGCATTTATCAGCTCGTTGCGCCGGAAATAGTAAGCATGGCGTTCTCCATCCAGTCTGCCCAAATCCTTCTTGACAATGACCTGATATTCCTCCGCTTCTTTGAGCTTTTTGTACCCGTCAGGCATATACTGTTCAATACGCTCCATATGAATAAATTCAGATTCCGGCATAAGCCCCTTTCGCTCTTCTAGCCGTTCCTTATTCCCCTCAAGCTCCACGATTTTTTTCGCGTATCCTTTCAGCTGCTCCTTCAGCTCAGGAGAAAGCGCCTCGACCTCCTCAATATCCGTAAGATATGAAGTAACCAAATTATATTCACCGCCAAGCGTGTCAAGCTCCTCGGACGCTTCCGACATCTGTGCCAAACATGCCTTAATATATTCCTCACGCTGAAAGCTGTCATGCATATCAACGTTATCACGGCTTAATCCTGCATCGCTCCATTCCCCGTCATATTCATACTCCTCATTGTCCTTCAAAAAGAAACGCTTTATTTTCCCCAATAATCCCATTAATAATTTCTCCTCCTACTCCTTTGTCTGACGCCTGTAATCCTTTTTGAGCTGTTCAATCAGCTCTCCCATGCGCCTATGGTAGCCATCCCTGTCCACCGATGCCCTCAAATCCGCAATCTCCATGACAAGCTGCCGCTCCCTTGAACACGCCCACTTGTCCTGTGTTGACATAAGCAGCGCCTCTGTCTGTAAAAAATCCTGCTCCCAATCCGGATTTTCCCGCCGGAAATTGCCAAAAGCATAATCGGAAAGCGACATTTTCTTTGCAAGGATATACGCCAAACGTGTCTGTCCGTCAGGATTGAGCATATAAGAACGGTAGTAAAGTCCCGCCGCCTCCTCGTACGCAAAATCCATCGCGTAAATGGAAGCCATATTGTAGTACATCAATGCCCTTCCCGTATCGTCAGTTGAGGGAAGATAATCCGCAAGCTCGGAATAAATGGCAAGCGCCTGCCGGAACCGACCCTGCTGGTAGAGATATTCCGCACGTTTTTTATACCGCTGCGTCGTGGTAAGCGAGGACTGGTCCTTCAATATGCGCTCGACGCGCTTCACCGTACCCATATCGTACATGCCGGTCCACTCAAGAATCGTCGTCACGAACGCCGACACGGAAACATGCTTTCTGACATAGACGTCCAGCTCGTCCGCAAGCTTGTCAAGTCCGCATTCTTTACGAATCCATGCCGCAAGCTCCGCCGAAACGACCGAATCGTCAAGCAGATGAACGCGCTCCAAAAAATAATAGCACAATTCCTCTATCGAATAAAGGGATATATCCAAAAACTTTACATAAAACGGATGTTGGGCATATGTTCCAACGCACAAGCACACGTTATTCATCAGCTTATAACCTCCAGCGGCAGACATTCCTTCCATATTCTGCCCGTAGACGGGAAGAATTCTCCAAAGCCTTTGTCTGTTATCTCTATCTGAACAGCCTGTGAGTCTTCCATAAAGAAGCGAAGCCCCACCCTGTTTGTCTTGTTTCCACGCACCTTTAGACCCTCCAGCGATATTTTCGCAAGCCGCGTCTTGCTGCCGTCAACAGGGGCAATATTTAAAATAAAGGTGTTATTTTTTGTCAGTATCACGTCAAACTCGCGGTTTGCATCGTACCAGTTTGTACCTGCATCGAGAATCGGAAAATAAATTTCTTCCTGTCCTCTGTCGCAGGTAATGCCAATGTTTGCGCGTAGCTTCTCGTCCGACAGGTACACATAAGATGTGGATAGCGTAGAAGCATATACCTTTTCCCGCGCGCCGTAACAGGCGCCTTTACTAAACAGATTGTTTCCCTGAAAAACGCGCCGTTCCCTGCAAAGATACCGCAGAGCTTCTTTGCACCACTCCCGTGAGAAATAATCGCCCAATAAAAATACGGATGTTACGTTATTTGCTCCGCATTGTTCCTTTGCAATTTCCAACAGCTCCGCGTCAAGCTGTCTGTAAAATGCACTTTTTGCCGCCTCTGTCTTGTGTGTCAAGTCCATCGGCTTCATCTCCGGGAACAGATTGGTTTCAATAAAGCACGCGACCGGATTTGTTTTGCGGTTCATCTGAAGCAGATAGCTTTTTATTCCGTCCCTGCGGTAATCATACAAAAGCACATCATGAATCCACATCTCCTGCGGCTGGTGTATCATGTACTGGAAAAAGCAGTCTTCATGGCTGAAAAAATACAGCCGGGCATTTTTTATACCTGCCGCCTCCACTGCTATTTTGACAGCCTCCATAAGCTGTGCATTCATGTCCCGCATAGTAAACGCAATCGCCTCAATATCTTCCGTTCTGACATATATCGACAAAATGGCAAGCGTTTTTCTTATAAAAACCGCAAGCAGTGCATCCGCCGAAAAATCCTCGTCCTCCAATTTCACTGACACATTGTTTTTTGCCAAAAGCACCAAATCCTCCACAAGGACTCCGGCTTTGTCAGATACATCCTTGAGCGCTTCTGTTCCGACACTCCATGCATCTGCCGTATCATTCCCGCGCCGTCTACATAAAACCGTAGGAATATTGTACTGTTCCTCCCCCATCACAAGGCTCATTGTGTCCGGCATGCTTTGATCCGCCCTGCAATAGCTGATTTGCGCATAGTCGTTTCCCAAATCAAACCCCACCACCGCCTTGTTCCTCTTCAACATGTCTGTAAACATTTTTCCCCTTACTCCCTTAATTATAACACTCTGAAAAGCTCCCGCGAACAGAAGTCCTGATACATGTACTCCTCCAAAAGCCCTGATGCCGTCGCCTCGTCCTGTATACCGATGCTCACAAGCATATCATTTAAAATACCGAAACGGTCTCCTGATCCGCCGTCCATTTTTCCTTCATTAGAAAGCGTATCACTCTGTGTGATATGTTCCGTAACCTGCCCGCCGTCCTCAGCATACATCTCGGTAATATAATACTGCACCGCTTCGCCATGGAAAACCTGAAACATGCTGACATGAATCCCCTCAAACATCTCACGCATTTCTTCTGTCTCATAACGCTCATCATCTGCAGCACCACTCTCTTCGTCCGGCTCCTTTTGGAACGCGTCGCCGTAATCGTTCCCGTAATCGATACCGTACACATAATGGATATAAACCGGATTGTCCGGAATTGTCCGGTACTCCACAAACACGCAGTCTTTCAAATAATGCAGCTTCGGTGCATATGCGACAAGTTTTTTGTAAAACGGAAAATAAATCTCATCGCGCAAAAATTCCTGAAGCATCTCCCCAATCACCTCAGGCTGTATGGCTTCAAGCACTGCGGGGCTTTCCGTCCAAAACTTCAGCAGTGCAAGCTTACAAACCTTTGCAGCAGCAAACCCCTCGTCAAACTGCCTGTAAAGCAGGTCAAAAACCGCCGGCTCGACAATTGCCTCATTAACGAAATATTCATATGCCGTGTCAATTAAAACCTCATTCACCAGGCGCACATCATGATTGGGATAAACTGCATACGCCAAAAGAATCTCGTCCCGCTCCGCAAGCGACACCCCCGTATACTGAACCTGCTTTAAAATCCGGTGCATAATACTGCCTGTATCAAGCTCCAGCTCGCGCGCCGACTTCCACAGCTTCTTTAAGGAAACCACTCTTCCTTCGTAATTGCGCACGAGATAACGCAGAATATTTTCGTCATATTTCATGTTTTTGTATATGTAGTACGCCACGTTTACCAAAAACTGCTCATATTCATACTCGCGGCTGATAATACGTTTGCTGACAAGCCTTGCCACTGCTTTTGGCTCAACGCCTGCCACACCGTAAGTCTTGATCCAGTAGTATGCTTTCTCAAACATGCCCCGCGAAACCATGTAGCGGATGAATTCGGCTCTCTCCCCTGCTTCCATTCCGTCCGCCGGGGTTTCCTCGAGAAAGACATCCAGCTCACCAATCATATCGCTGTCATAATAAAACTGCAGCAGCTTTGTACGGATTTCGCGCTTAAACGCCTCCACCACCTGCGTAGATTCTGCCAAATTCTTAAAACGCTTCATATTATCCGGCGTAATTGTGACATAATTTTTATCCACCTCGCACATATAAACGTCAAAACTGAGCCGACCCTGCATATACTCACTGACGTAGGAAAGCTGTTTTTCGGGCTCCATCAGCTGCTTATTCTCATAGTGGATACTCTTTGTGAAACGACAGCCGTTTTCATCCTGCAAAAAAAGCTTGTATTCATTCCCGTAAATCGGCATCATGCAGATATTGTCTACCACAGGATAACTGCTCTCACCGATTACCTTCTCATGAATTACGACAACGCTTTTCACTTTCGGATTATCAACATAGATGCGATGCATAAAAAGAAGCGGTGCAAACGCAAAAGCAGTCTCCTCCGTAATCATCTGCCGTGTCAAAACCTTTTTGTAGAGATACGCAAGGTTTTCATTGATATGCCCCAGGCGCACCTGTTCCAACACAAAGCGCTCAATTGCAATACGGTAGCTAGGCTCCAAATCGGGATATTTCTCCTTGTTTTTTATAATGTAAGCATATAAAAATGCATTCAGTTCATAATCCAGCGTGCTTTGGTATGCAAAGTACATCAGCACCATCTTTGGTATTTCCAAAGTCTTCTCCTTGATACCGCCATACTTATCAAGTTCAAGGGACATCATATAATACTCATAGAGTTTCGTCACTCTTACCGCATACTCAACGCCAAGCGCATACCAACAGTAGTAATCTCCGCTCTTTTTATCCCCCAAAATCAGCATATGGCAAATCGACGCAATGGTCTGCGGGGATTTGTAGGTATAGTACACCTCATACAATGTCCGCAGCAGCAGATTCGAATAAGAATCCTTTCTGGCCTCAAGGTATTGAAACTGCTCAATCAGCTCCGGCAGAAGCTGCTGGTGCTTTGCCCCAAACCACAGCACTTTCTCCTCAAAATCGCCAAGCTTAATCAAAAACGTAGGATTTTCCTGCAAAAGCAGCACTGCCTCTGCATACATCAGCGGACTGACACATCCGTTTTCATACATTTCCTCAAGCAGCTTCCACCGCAGGTTTACATCCGTTAAAAGCGCTTCCTTTAACTGCAAAAGAAACCATGCAAGCTTCCATTTTGCGGGATTTTCCTCATATGCGCCCTCCAGCTGCGCGCAAACGCGCTCTATGTACTCCTCGTCACGGTTGAAAACGGTCGTAAGATACAGATAATATCCCTTCGCCTCGTCACACGCATGTTCCTCCACAAGACGCTTTTCCAAATTATCAAGATACCATTTCGCCTCGTTTGTCCGCTCCTTCTCCAAAAGCAACTGCGTGTGATACAGCATAAATATAAGATTATCCTCATCCATTTCATTGAGAATCTCTACGTTTTCCTCAAGCCTTTGGGTCCACTCACTCTTCGTCGTTTTCTCAAACAGCATGTCCACATATGCTTTTACAATATTGCAAAACACCTGTTTTTCTTTTCTGTCTCTGTCACGCTTTTCCGGTTCGTCCTCCATAATAATATCAAATGGTATCGTATAATCATTACAGGCATCACTCAACAAGATGCTCCCGCTGTTAACGCCATTGTGAAGCTTTGCAGCGTCAATATATATCATTAAATCATACTTGTTATTGTTGAAATCATGGCTTTCCAGCACGTCCCTGTCCGTTTTTAAAAACTCGCCTTCCACGCTGATTTGCACATGACTGTAGCCCCAGCCGCTTCTTGTAATCACAACCTGCCTCTGCGTGCTGTCCTGTACATCCTCCAGCAAAAAACCCTCAATGTCAAAATGGTACAAAATCGGCGTTTTCTTGCTGATTTCAATGAGGAATTCCTCTACATTCTGCTCATTCCCTTCATTTTTGGAAAGCCCCATATAGGAAAGCCATGCGTTTTTGTCGCTTCTGTGAAAAAGCGAAGAAAAATCAGGCGCATAGAACAGCTCCACTGCTTCCTCCCAGTTTGTCTGCGCAAGATTGGTAAAGTGGAACATATTTTTAACCGTTCCGATTGAGCAGGTAAGCTGCGGCTTCTGCACAGTGATTTTATAAGGAATGGTATATTCCTTACAGTTGCTTATAATATCAAATACACCCTTGATTGTGCTTCCCGCCTCTGCCGACGACGCGTCAAAGCAATAGGCAATCTCGGACTCCATTCCTCTAAATGCCGTGTCAAAAAGGCGCATTCTCGTATCGGAGGAATAAATCTGTCCCTCCGCATGGATAAAATCCGCATAAATAAAAAAGCTTCCTTCAAGCAGCTCTCCTACCCGCACGCTTTGTTCAATACACTCACAGGAAAATTCAAGATAGCGCCGGTGTCTGCCGTTTTCCCCCATTCGTTCACTTCCTTAAAAAAAGTCATATATTGTTAGTATACAATATTTGTTGACATAAGTTAAGGGGATATTTTAAATTTTTTCAAAAAGCGCTAAATCTGATGCCAAAAATACCGCCGCATTCGCCGCCGCGTGAAACAGAAGCGGCGCATAAAAGCACCCCGTCCACTCATAACAAAGCGCAATCAGCACCCCCATGCACGTCCCGTAAACAAACTGCGGCAGATTCCCATGAAACGCACCAAACAAAAGCGCCGAGCAAACCACCGCCCTGCCAACGCTGTAAAACTTTTTCATGCGGTTAAACAAAACCCCGCGAAACACGATCTCCTCCACCAGCGGCGAAATCACCCCATACAAAACCAGTCCGCCCAAAAGCGGTACCGAATACTGAATCTGCTTCACCGCCTCATACTTCTGCGAGCCAAGCGTACCCTGCGTTTGTGACACGCGTGTCAGAAAATCCGACGCTTCGCCAATCAAAGCATTCAGCCCAAACGCCGACACTACGCCAAACACTGCACACAACACACAAAAACCAAACGACTTTAGCCCCAAAAAACTGTTCTTAAAAAAGTCCAAAAGCTGCTTTAACACACCCGCGTCAATATCAACCTCTCCCGAAACCGACGCTTCTTTCAAAAAATCGCGCAGCAAAAAGCTGACCCCCGCCAAACTTGCCGCGGCATTGACAACTGCGCTCAGCATCCGCGAATGCTCCTCCACCCACACGGAAATCCCCGCAATTGGCAGCGAGGGCAGCAGTATCGCAAGCGTCAGCATCGCCACCGTTTTGACCACCATATAAACCACAAACGGTCCCAAAATATAAGCCGCCTTCTGCAAAAACGTCGTCCGCTTCTGCATAATCCTCTTTTTATTCATCGTCCCCGCATACTCCCCTCATTAAAACCGCTTCCAGCTGCGAAACCGTATCCACAATATAATCCGCACCTGCTGCCTCGAGTTCGCCCTCCGGTGCATACCCGAACGAAACGCCTATAGAAGTCAGTCCGTGCGCCTTCGCGCCCTCAACATCAAACTTCCTGTCTCCCACCATCGCCACACACGCCTTTTTCTCCTGTGCGTCAAGCATCTTTGGCGCCATAAGACGAAGCGCCTCCTCGACAACCTCCTCCTTTTTGCCGCGTCTGCCGTCAAGCTCGCTTCCGACAATATAATCAAAATACTCTTTAATATGAAAATGCTCCAGCACGCGGATCACAAGCGGCGTCGGCTTACTCGACGCAATCGCAAGCTGCTTTTTGCTCTCTTTTAATTTAGAAAGCATCACGTCAATCCCTGGATACATCTCATTCTCATAAATCCCCTGATAATCAAACCGCTCCCGGTATTTTTCAACCGCAAGAAACGCCTGCTCCCGCGTAAAGCCGTAAAACTCCATAAAGCTGTCAACAAGCGGCGGTCCGATAAACGGCTCCAATTGATCAAGGTCAGGCTCCTCAATCCCAAACGCCCGCAGCGCATACTGCACCGAGCTTGTAATCCCGATTTTCGGATCGGTCAGCGTACCGTCCAAGTCAAACAATACATATCCAAACATATATTCTCTCCTCATATTAGAATTTCCTTTTGCAGGTAAAACGAATACAGATACCGTTCTTTCACCCGCTTTCCCGTAATCTGCTCCAACGCGCGCTGATAATAGTCAAGCTGCGCCCTGTAGCGGTCCGCAAGCTGTTTCTCGTCCTCCACCCTGTCCGTCTTGTAGTCCGCAAACACAATTCCGCCATCCTCATAAAAAAACACGTCGATGACGCCCTGTATCAGCACAAGCTCATCCTCCGGATACTGTCCGGACAGCTGATTTGCCCCCACGCCAAGCACAAAGGGCTGCTCCTTATAAAGCTCTCCCCTCTCACTTGCCGCAATCATACGCGACGCAAGCGGTGATTTGAAAAATCCGCATATTTTTCCGACCGGTACACAGGCAAGCTCATTTTCCGTCACCCTGCCCTCGGCAATCCAGCTTCTGCGCGCCTCGTAAATAACTGCGTAAAGCCGTTTTTCGTCCTCCAAAGACTGATATGAAAATTCCTTCCCAAATGACAATAGCTCCATCACCTTGTGCACCGCCGTACCAAACCGCACGCCCCCCTGTGCTACCTGCGCGTCCGCTCCGGCTTGCGTCTCTTTTGCAAAATCAGGAACATATGTTTCTTCCTTATCAGGTACAATCAGCCTGGCTGCGTCCGCAAACGTCTCCTCATACGACACCCGTTTCAGCTCCGAAACCGTTGTCTTTACCGTAAGCCCCTCAAGATATGCATACGGATACGAAAATTCCATTCTGTCCTCTATCGTCTTTTGAAGCTCTATGTCAGCAAGCAAAGACGCCCTGTCAAGTTCCTGTTCAAGCATCGCGCTTCGCCCCTGCGACGCAAGCTCCTCGCGCAAATCCAAAACCTTGGTGCAAAACGCCGCCTTAATCGGAACTTCCCCGTACGAAATCGCATGTGGGACAAACGAAAAGCCCCGCTCCTCCAAAAGAGGCTGCATGCATGTATGACGTATCAGCGACGCAAGCACCAAATCCAAATACGATCCCGCCCCCATCATCACGGAGTACGGCAGCTTTCCTTCCTCTTCCATTGTAAGAAACAAATCCGCCTGCAGTTTTTTGTCAAAGTCCGCGGCATACCCCGTCAAAATCAGTTTCTCCTTCGCACGCGTCAGCGCCACATACAAAACACGCAAATCCTCCCCGCGCGTATCCTCCTTCATGCGCTGCGCCACGACGTTCTTGCGTATGTTCCTGCGCTTTATCCGCATATCAGGGTCAATATAATCCACGCCCACGCCAAGCTCCGCGTCCATTAAAATCGCCTGCCGCATGTCAAGCATATTAAACTGCTTGGAAAGCCCGCACACAAAACAAATCGGAAACTCAAGCCCCTTGCTCTTATGGATTGTCATAATACGCACCACATCTGCATTCTCATCAAGGATATTTGCCTCCCCGAACTCAACTTCCTGCTCCTGTATTGTCTCCAAATACCGGATAAAATGAAACAGACCGTAAAAACTCGTATTCTGAAACGCCCCCGCCTTTTCCAGCAAAAGATTCAGATTGGCAAGACGCTGGTCGCCGCCCGGCATAGAACCGACATACGCCCCATATCCGGTCTCGTCAATCAGCGCACGGATTAACTCCTTAATCGGCGTGTACACGACCCGTTTTCTATAATCCGAAAGCATTTCCAAAAGCCGCTTTACCTTATTTTGCAATGCGTCCTGCGCATCCGCATTTTCAGCATATAACTTCACCTGCTCATACAAAAACAAGCCGCCGTTTTCCCCGCCCTCTTTCGCAAAACAGCGGATACGCGCAATCTCTTCCTCGCAAAAATCCAAAAACGGCAGCCGCATTACGCCGAAAAACGCAATATCCTGAAGCGGATTGTCAAGCACGCTCAAGAAGTTCACAAGCCCCTGAATTTCCAACGTATCAAAATATCCCGTCCGGCTCGTAACATGCACCGGTATCCTGTTCTCACTCAATACTCTTCTAAAATCCTCGTCCCAGCCTGCCGTCGCCCGAAACAAAATCACAATGTCCGAATACTTTGCCGGTCTTTGTTCCCCCGTCGCCGCATCCGTCACGGGAAAACGCCCGACAAGCTTTTTAATACGCTCCGCCACAAGCAGCGCCTCACGCTCCTTCGCGGAATATTCCTCCTCTTCTTCCAAAGGCTCTCCTGCAATCAAAAGTTCCGTCTGATACGGATTTTCCCCCGCACTGCAATCCCACGCAGGATACGATGCTCCCGCATAAAGCGCGGCATTTTCATCGTACTCCACGTTTCCGACCGACTTTCGCATTAACTGCCCGCAGATAAAATTCACAGCGTCCGTGACCTCCCTGCGGCTTCTGAAATTCATGCTTAAATCAATCCGCACACACTTCTGCGGCGTTTCCTCATCTCCCTTATTTATGACATACGTGTCATATTTTTCCATGAAAATTTCAGGACGCGCAAGCCGGAATTTATAAATGCTCTGCTTCACATCGCCCACCATAAACCGGTTAAAACGTCCGCTCCCCTCGCCCGAAATGCTCTTTAGCAAAAGCTCCTGAACCTCATTTGAATCCTGATATTCGTCAATCATAATCTCCGCAAAATATTCCCGCAAAGCAAGCGCCGTCTCACGCGGCACAATCTCCCCCTTTTCATTCTTTTCCAAGAGAATTTGCAGGGCAAAATGTTCCATATCCGAAAAGTCGATGATATTTTTGTCGCGTTTTGCGTCGTCAAGCATCTCCTTAAACGAAAGCGTAAGCGCCGCAAGCTCCTCCACCGCCTCCTGACAGACCGCCATATCGCGCAGCATATCCTCAACGGAAATCTGAAACAACTGCTTCTTTAAGTTTACAATGCTTTTCTTCACATCATCACGGATACGCTTCACCGTCTCCTTCAGCACAGGGTCCTCTCCCTGCGTTTTCTTTGCGGAAAGCCTTGTAAATGCACTGTAAGTGAACAAATCATACAGCGCTTCGTAATCCTTTGCTTCTTTGAGCGTTTCAATCAGTTCAAGATCGGATACGAGATTTTCCACATACTGCGCAGGACCGTCCGCCCGCCCCGCAATCGCAAGCGCCTGACGAAGCCGCTCTTCGCACTCTGTTAAAATAGTATCAATATAACGCAGCGCCTCCTGAAACCAGCCCTGCTTTGACAGCTTCTGCGCGTCGTCTGCCCTGTAATCGTCCAACCGCGCCAAAAGCCACTCCTCGGGAAATGGATAACTCATGGAAAAATGATACAGTCTTAAAATTGCCTCCTCAATCCGCTTCTCACTCGTTCCTGTACCATAACACTCCACAAAACGCAGAAAACGCGGCGAAGGCTCCGTGTGCTTCTCCTCCAAAAGCCGGTCCATAACGTCCGCCTCAAGCATCTTAATTTCGCTCTCGTCCGCCACACGAAAAGCGGGGTCAATGCCGATTTCATTAAAATGATTGCGGATTACGAAAAGACAAAAGGAGTCAATCGTCGTAATTTGGGCATTGTGAATAAGCGACGCCTGCCTTTGCAGATGCTCGTTTTCAGGCTGCTCCTCAAGCCCCTTTGCAACCGCCTTGCTGATACGCTCCCGCATCTGTGCTGCCGCCGCCGAAGTAAACGTAACGATAAGAAGCCTGTCAATGTCAACCGGATTTTCCTTGTCCGTAATCCTTTGGATAATGCGTTCCACAAGCACCGCGGTTTTTCCGCTGCCTGCCGCCGCGGACACAAGGATATTACTGTTTCTCGTATCAATGACACGCTGCTGGTCCGCCGTAAAATTCATAACTATGTCTATCTCCTTTCAACCTCTTCCCCCGTCCTCTTTCATTTTTTCGATTGCCTCCTGCGCGTCAAGCTCCTCCAAACGGCGCACAAGCCCCGCTCCAAGCTTTCTGTCAAACCCGCACACACTCTTGTAAACACAGTAAGTACACGCATTCTGGTCTTTCTGTTCATACGGATTTAACCGAATATCCCCGTCAAGAACACAAGATCCAAGCTCCTTGATTTTATGATTAACATAATTTGAAACCGTCTCAAAGTCCTCCGCCGAAAGAACCGACGACGCCTGCGTAAAACTGCCGTCTTTCTTCTTTGCCACCGGAAGAATCGACGATTTCGTCTCAAAGCCCTTGTCAAGCAGACGGATTACCTCCTCGTCATCGCTTACCATGCCCGTCATTTTCAGCTCCTCCAAAATCGCCTGCTCAATCTCCGCAGGGTCCGGCGCTCCCTTGTCTGTCTCCGTCATCGGATCATTTACATGATAGTACAGCATCGCCGCCGGAATGACACGCGTGTCAGGATTTTTCTTTTTCTGAAGCTCCACTGCCGCATTCATATACACCACAAGCTGTAACTGCAAACCATAATACAATGCCGCAAGGTCAAACCTGCGGTTGCCCGACTTATAATCAATTACCTTGACATACAGCTTATCGTCCTGCCTGCACGTATCAATGCGGTCAATGCGTCCGATTAACTGCATACGCTCCTCCTCGGAAAGCGCAATGTTGACGGCGTCAAGGTCGTTCGTCATCTGAAACGACAGCTCAAAATCTTTTGGCTCAAACATACCCTGCCGAAGCTGATACTGCAAAGTCTGCACCGTGCGGACGAGCACCCTGCGCATCCGCGTAATCATATATTCATTGCGCTTGCTGCTGTAAAGCACTGTTTCTCCGTACGTCGCAGCATAGCTTTCCAAACATTCGCCCACAAGCGTTTCCCCAAGTGTACCCGGAAAGTCAAACCACGTATAACCCTTTTGCGTCAATTTGTCGGAAAACTGTTCTAGCACCGCATGAAACACCGTTCCCATATCAACGCGCTCAAAGCTGTACCGATCACGCTCCGAAAGTCCCAATCCATATTGCAGAAAGTGTGCGTAGGCACATGCCGCAAACGTTTCCAAACGGCTCACGCTGTTTTTCAGCACCTGACCGTACAAAAGCCGTGCAAGCTCCTTTGGAAGCCGCCGCTTGCCCGCGTCCGCAAGATACGCAAATGCTGCCCGTTTCATTCCTTCCACAATCGGCGCATATGTCTCATTTCTGACACAAGTGTCATAAAGTGTGAAAAACACCTGCCGCTCACGCTCCGACTGCGCGTCAAACAGTCCGTTTGCGGCATAACGGCGAAGCAGCTCCACAAGATACAAAAGCGCGTCCGCCGGCGCGTCAAGCTGCTCCTCAATGCTTCTTAACTGCGGCTGTTCCACCACAATCTTCGGAAACAGCTTCGTTACGGTATTTATCAAATAAGCGGGACGGATACTCTTTCCCTCGCTGTCCACCTTTGCATAAGACAAAAACAGATATTGGGACGGTTTTGTCATGGTCATGTATAAATAAAGCCGTTGTATGTACATCTGCTGCCTTGGCGTCGGCGCAAGTTCAAATTCCGATTCCTGCAAAAATTCGCGGTCAATATCGGAGAGAATACCGCCCGTCCCGCTGCCTTTAGGAATAATTCCGTCATTGACGCCGGCAAAAAACAACGTCCCTATTTCACTCATACGCGTGCGCTCAATATCCCCGATAACCACTTTATCCACGTTCTGCGGTATGGTCCCGACCTTGATTTCGGCAAAGCCCGCGTCGAGAATATCCGCAAATTCTTTCATCGTCAGTTCCTCATCGCCAAGCAGCGCACAAATCTGCTCCAAAAGCTCCATGACAAGCCGGTAAATCTGTTCATATTCCTTCGCCCTGACAAGATCGTTTTCCGCCTGAAACACTGCGGCATACTCCGCCAGCTTCTGCGCAATCTGCGCCTTCTCAATAAATGCATATAATGATACGGAAAGCTCGCGTCCCGAAGCCTTCCTGACCATAAGCGGCTCAATCATGGACACAAACCGCTCCCGCACATCATTCAACTCATCGAGCAGCTTTGCCGTCTCTTCCAAGCCCTTCGGCTGCCTTGTAAAGCGCCTGTTCCATGCCTTTCTGCCGCGAATGCCCGTCGTCCGCACATAATTCTCCAGCCGGTCCGTCTCCTCAAAAGAAATCCCCGAAAGACCGCACCGCAAAAAATGAAACACCGCCTCAAACGAATACTCCTGTATCACTACCAAAAGCGCGCTTCTGATAAACTCAATAAACGGATTGAGCACAAGCTTATTGGTACGGTCCAAAAAGAACGGTATGCCAAACCGCGAAAACTCCTCCTCCGCCAAAAAGCCATACCGCTCCAAATCACCCGTCACCACCGCAATATCCCGGTAACAGTAGTTCTCATCGCGCACAAGCTGTCTGATTTTCAGACACACCTGCCGAAGCTCTTCCCGCGGATTAGACGCCTCAAAGACTCGGATACTATCCTGTTCCCCCGCAAATTCCTTATGCGGATACCGAAACAGCTCCCGCTCCAAGTGCGAAAGTCCCGCGTTATTTTTATGGCGGAACACCTGTTCACCGGCAATTGTTTCATCCGCCTCGCGCACCACACCCGCTTCCTTGCAAAGCGTATCAAGATCATGAATAGTCTTTTTGCTCAAATGAAACAGCTTTTGCTCACCGTCCAACAGGTACGGATTTTCGCGCGTATCCATCGTAACAGTCACAATCACCTGCCGCGCCTGAACCATCAGCTCCTGAATTACCTTGTTCTGCACCGGCGTAAAGCCCGTAAAGCCGTCAAACACAATCACGCTTCCAAAAACAATACGTGACTTGGAAAGAACGCCGCGAAGAATGTCAAGCGTCTCCTCCGTCGTGATAAAACGCTTATGAATATAATCCAAAAACCCCTGATATAAAATATGCAAATCCTTAAGCTTATGGGAAAGCGCGCCTCTTTTTGCCGCATATTCACAAAGCGTCCCCACATCGTCCGTACTAAGACCATACTGCATAAACTCGGAAATCGCCGACTTAATTTCGCTGATATACCCCGATTTGCGGATATTGCGCTTCATAACGCCAAGCGACTCTTCACACTCCGCCGCAACCCTGCGCAGCACAAGGCTCTTGCCCGTATCATCCAAAACAGGTCTGTCATCTCCTCCTGTCTCCTCAAAAACCCTGTGCGCAAGCCGTCCGAAACTCAGCACATCAATATTCATAATGCCCTTATTGGGATGCCGTTTCACAAGCTCAAGCTGCGTCTGCATCGTAAACTGGTCCGGCACTACAATCAGATAATTGATATGTGGATTTTTCAAGGACTCCTCAATCACTCTTTGATATAACAGAAAACTTTTTCCCGCCCCCGAAGCTCCGATATAAAACTTTAAACCCATACTTTTTGCGCTTTCCTTCCAATGAACAATTATTGATAAATTCTTTTTTATGTTTAGTATAGCATAATCGGGTTCAAAATGGTACACTGATATAAAATAGCAGATAAAATGAATAGAAAGGATTACGGTAACCAAAATGGAGGAAATCAAAAACAGAAAAGACATCCCAAAAGAGCATACATGGGCGCTTGAGGATTTATACGCATCCGATGACGTATGGAAAAAGGACCTTGAAGAGATCAAAAAAATGCCCGCTAAAATAGAAGCCTACTGCGGGAAACTCGGCGAAAGCGCGGACACGCTGCTATCATTTTGGGAATTGCAGGATGAAATCAGCATTTTTCTTGACCGCTTTGCAAACTATTCTATGCGAAAGGCGGACGAGGACACCAAAAACACCACTTATCAGGGTTTGAAAGACCAAACTGCCGGAATTTACGTCGCGCTTTCTTCTGCGCTCTCCTTTGCGGAGCCTGAAATTTTGGCAATCGACGATGAAACGCTAAACGCATTTTATGCCAAAAATCCGAAGCTTCAGGTTTATCAACGCTGTCTGAACGACATCCGCCGCAAAAAGGCGCATATTTTAAGCAATGCCGAGGAAAAAATCCTGGCTGCTGCCGGAGACCTTGCACAGGCGCCCGACGATATTTTCGGACTGTTAAACGATGCCGACATGACCTTTGATTCGGTAAGCGACATTGAAGGAAACCGCTATCCGGTCACACACGCCACATTTATCTCCCTGCTCCATAAAGCAGACGCAAGCGTGCGCAAGGCAGCGTTCGAATCGCTTTATAAAACTTATGAAGCGCACAAAAACACCTCTGCGGCAATCCTGTCCGCACAGATGAAGCAGCTGAACTTTTTTGCTAAAATGCGCAAATACGACAGCCCGCTTCACGCCGCCCTTGACAGCAGCAACGTCAACCCACAGGTCTATTACAACCTGATTGAGACGGTGCACGAAAACATGGACTACATGTATCGGTATGTGCGCCTTCGGAAAAAACTGTTAAAGGTTGACGAGCTTCACATGTATGACTTATACGCCCCTATGGTTTCTAATGCCGAGCGCGACATTCCTTTTTCGGAAACCAAGACCAATATCCGCAATGCCCTGTCTGTTCTCGGCGACGATTACACGGCTCTTTTGGACGAAGGCTTTTCGAACCGCTGGATTGATGTCTACGAAAATACAGGAAAGCGCAGCGGCGCTTACTCCGCAGGATGCCGCGTACATCCGTTCGTTTTGTTGAATTATAAAAACAACCTTGACAGCGAGTTTACCACCGTCCACGAAATGGGACATGCCCTGCACTCTTACCTCTCCAACAAAAAGCAGCCCGTCGCGGACGCCGACTATGTAATTTTTGTGGCGGAGGTTGCTTCTACCTGTAACGAAGCGCTGTTGATGCAGTATCTGCTCAAAAACACCACCGACAAAAAAGAGCGTGCGTACCTGATTAACTACTTCCTTGAACAGTTCCGCACCACACTCTACCGTCAGACCATGTTTGCGGAATTTGAGCTGAAAATGAGCCAAATGGCACAAAACGGCGAAAGCATCAACTCCGAGACGGCATGCAAAACGTACCATGACCTGATCGACCTCTACTTTGGCAAAGACATTGTACACGATGCGCAAATCGACCTGGAATGGGCACGTATTCCGCATTTTTACTACAATTTCTACGTCTATCAGTATGCAACCGGATTTTCTGCTGCCATTGCGCTCTCGCAAAAGATACTGGCAGAAGGCGAACCTGCCGTAAAAGCATACAAAGAAAAATTTTTAAGCGCGGGATGTTCCAAAGACCCGGTTTCTATTCTAAAGGATGCAGGCGTGGATATGTCCACAAAACAGCCGATTGCAGATGCCCTGAAGCTGTTTGGCAGCCTGATTGACGAGATGGACGCGCTTGTCAGTGTGTAAATTCTATTTCAATTCCGAATCGAGTAGAGAAGATTCATCTTCCCCTACTCGTCGCGCCGGGCACCCGTCAGCGAACCGATTTATCGGTTTGATGACATATTTCTTTTGGGTGCCCGTGTGCATAAAACAAGAAGAACGCCCTTCCGGCGTTCTTCTTAATTTTATGTTTATATTTCATTACATTGAATCCAGCGCTGTGTACATTGACATCATCGGCGCCATACAAGCTGCTACAAGTCCGCCTACGACAACCGCCAAAACAACGATAATCATCGGCTCCATCGCAGCCATCAGAGACTGCACTGCCATTTCTACTTCCTCGTCATAATAATCCGCAAGCTTATCAAGCATCTCCTCGGAATTACCTGACTCCTCACCGATACGCAGCATATGATACACCATCGGAGGAAACAGTCCGCATTCTTCCAAAGGACGTGAAAGCGGCATACCGATTGACACCTGAAGCGATGCGTCCTTCAATGCCTCTTTAAAATAAACATTTCCCATAATCCCCGACACAATCGAAGTCGCCTCAACAAGCGTAACGCCCGAACCAAGCAGCGTTCCCAACGTTCTTGCCATTTGTGCGGAAGCCGATTTTACGGTCATGTTTTTCAAAATCGGTATGGTGAGCACAACCTTGCCAAAAAAGTGTTTTCCCATGTTCGTCTTTGAAAATGCCACAATTCCGAAAGCAATTGCCGCCACCACAGGAATAATAATATACCAGTAATTAATGATACCGTTACTTAACGCCACATAGAATTTCGTGATAGCCGGAAGCTCCGTTCCCAAGTCAACAAACATCGTCTCATAGTTTGGAATAACGACTACAAGCATGACAATCGTGATAATCACCGCAATAATCATAACCGCAATCGGATAAATCATCGCCTTTTTTACAAGCGCCTGCGTCTTGCTGGACTTCTCAAGCTGCTGAGACACACGCTCCATCGCAATATGCAGCGTACCGGATGCCTCGCCTGCCGCAACCATGTTGATCATCAAATCGGGGAAAACCTTGGGATGCTCTGCAAGCGCCTGCGCAAGCGTATCGCCCTTTTCAATATCAATACGCACCGTATTGAGCGCCTCTTTTAAACGCTTGTTTTCCGTCTGCTCATAAAGCATGCGCAGCGTTTCCATAATTGTAACGCCTGCCTTATTCATGCTGACAAACTGCCTGCACATAACACTCAAATCCCGCGCCGTAGGATAACCGCCAACCTGAATGTTGATATCTGCTGTCAGAATGTTCTGCCCCTTGATTGACACGACTGTAAGTCCCTGACTTCTGAGTTTGCTTTTTACCTCTTCCTCGTCCGCCGCATCAATTGAGCCCTTTACTTCCTTGCCGAGCTTGTTAATGGCTTCGTATCCGAATTTTGCCATTTGATGCCCCACCTTCTTTCCTATGTGTATTCTCTATCATTATACTCTCACACGCACAAATCCGCAATGTTTTTTAACAGACCACTCTGTTTTTACCGTTATATTTCCCCACATAAAGCCGTTTGTCGGCAATGCTCACCCATTCCTCTATTGTCGTTTCTTTGGAATACGCCGCCGCTCCAATCGTAATGGTAAGCGGCACCCTCTTATTCACCTCTCCGTTTTCGTACATCAGTTCATATTCCTCAACCTGTTCTCGGATGCTGTCAATCTTATCAAACGGCGGTCTTGACGCCTCAATAAGCCGCCCGACGATTAAAAATTCCTCCCCGCCCCAGCGGCACACCGTCACGTCATGCTTCTCGTCCGAGAGAATGCACGCAAGCGCTTTGAGCGCCTTGTCGCCGAAATTATGCCCGTATGTATCATTAATGCCTTTAAAATTATCAATATCCACCATCGCAAGCCAGTAACCGTCCGCCTCGCCCTTCTCCAAAATCCGGTTGAGATGCCGCATAATATAATGGCGGTTCGGCAGTCCCGTCAGCGCATCGTACTCCGCCTGCTTTGAAAGCCTTGCCTCGCTTTTCAGGAAAAACAGCGTCATAAGCTTTAAAGAGGCAATCAGAACCGCAAACGTAATCACCGACATCGCCGCACACATAAAAAGCTGCACCTTTTCATTAATCACATAAAGCGGCTCTCTTCCATACATTCCAAACAGCAATCCGATATAACTTGTAAAGCTCAGCGCACTCAGCAGACTGCCGCTCACATTGCTCTTGCCGCTGTTCATTTTCAGCGAAAAATACTCCGCATAGAAAAAGATACTGACAATACAAATCAGACACATCTGAAAACCATATCCTGTCCCGACACAGACAACGGCAAAAATCATGTGGACAATTACTTCAAACGCCATCAGATTGATGTACAGCGCCAGCATATTTTTTTTAATAAACGCGTAGCTGCAAAAATAAAAAATCATGCTGAATATATTAAAATTTGCCATAATTCCAACATGATAGTAGCTGAAAAAAAGAAAGAAGAATATGTGCATGCACAAAAAAATCGTATTCAGCAGAAACGCCATGTTTTTGGCTATTTTCTGATTAAAAAAGTAATCCATTAAACCGCCTTCTTATATTTCAAAAATGATTCTTTTTTATAATAGCACACTTTTTGATGCATGTCATTTGATTTTGTGTTAAAATATATTAATAAAAAAAATCAGTATCTGTTAAAAGTGCTGAAATGATTATCATTTTTTTAATATAAGGAGGAACTGAAAATGGCTTGGTACGACGAAGCAGTATTTTATCACATCTATCCGCTTGGCATGGCTGACGCCCCAAAGGAAAACGCTTACGGGGATCCTGTACACCGGATTAACAGTCTGATACCGTGGATACAACATATTAAAGACATCGGCTGCAATGCCATATATATCGGTCCGCTGTTTGAATCCGTAGGACATGGCTATGAAACGACCGACTACAAAAAGCTTGACAGCAGACTTGGCGACAACGAAGATTTAAAAAATTATGTGGCAAAATGCCACGAGGCAGGCATCAGGGTAATCTTCGACGGTGTATTTAACCACACGGGCCGCGACTTTTTTGCGTTTCAGGATATTAAAGAAAAACGCGAAGGCTCACAGTACCGCGACTGGTACTGCAACGTAAACTTCGGCGGCAACAACGAATACAACGACGGCTTTTCCTACGACAACTGGGGCGGCTACAATCTCCTGGTAAAATTAAACCAAAGAAATCCTGCGGTAAAGGATTATATCTGTGATGTCATACGTTTTTGGGTAAGCGAATTTGACGTGGACGGTATTCGTCTCGATGCCGCAGACGTGCTGGATTTTGACTTTATGAAAGCGCTGCGCGGTGTCGCGAACGAAGTAAAGCCTGATTTTTGGCTGATGGGCGAGGTCATTCACGGCGACTATTCGCGCTGGGTAAACGAGGGCACACTCCATTCCGTGACAAACTACCAGCTTCATAAGGCGCTCTACTCCGGCCACAACGACCACAACTATTTTGAAATTGCACACACAGTCAAACGTCTCTATGAAATGGGCGGAAGCAATCCAAACAGGTTCCGGCTTTATAACTTTGTGGACAATCACGATGTTGAGCGCATTTACACAAAGCTTGCCAACAAAGCGCACTACACGCCGGTTCATGTCCTGCTCTATACCCTCCCCGGCATCCCTTCCGTTTATTACGGCTCGGAATTTGGCATTGAAGGCCGAAAGGAAAAATTCTCCGACGCATCACTGCGTCCCGCACTGTCCTATGAAGACTATAAGGACGCACTCGAAAACAATGCGTACACAAAACTTACCGCCGCACTCGGAAAAACGCGGCAGCATTCCAAAGCGCTCTGCTACGGCAACTATAAGGAGCTTTTGCTGATGAACCGTCAGTATGCGTTTTCCCGCACGTTTGACAATGAGTGCGCAGTCGTCACCGTAAACAATGACGAAAGCGACTACACGATGACGCTCCCCGTAACCGGCGGTTATGCCGAATACATGGGTGCGCTTTCCGGTCAGCGTGTGTCTGTTGTCAACGGCAATATCTGTGTCAACGTCAAGGCAAATTCCGGTGACATTTGGCTTCCCGTAACCGACGGCGCTCCGTCTGCAAAAGAGCCTGACGAAGAACCGGTACTGACCGCAATTGCCGATGCTGCCCAAACGCCGTCCGCTCCGGTTTATGCCGCAAGCGTATCAGAAGACAGCGCGGCATGCGAAACTGTTTCCATTGAACCCGCGGAAGCTTCGCAACTGTCTGACAGCGACGCATTCCAAAAAGGAAAGATTGCAGGTCTTCAGGAGGCAATCCTTGCCATTATGGAAAAGAAAGGAAACGTCACGCAGCAGATGCGAAACGACGTCCTGAACAACATTCACCATGACTCGCTGATAAACTGGGTAAAAAGCTTTCATTAGAGCCAAACCCCCAAGATTTGGTAAAAAATTATTGTTTTGGGACTATACATTGTGTCAAAATAATGCTACAATCAATATAAAAAATATACAAAATAACTAATTTTCCAAACCTAATTTTATTTTCACAAACGAAAGGAGATTTTTTAAAATGGCAGCATGGAAAAACATCAAAAAGCCTGTTGCGCTTGCGCTTGCAGGTGCAATGGTATTTACCAGCATGACATGTCCGGGTATGTCGATGAAAACAAATGCGGCAGAGAAAGTGCGCGCATTTGACACTGCTGAGGGCGGCGGACAGTACGCAACAGGCGGACGAGGCTACGACACCTATGTCGTTACTTCCCTTGCAGACTATGCAAAGGAGGACAAGCCGATTGAAGGTACGCTCCGTTACGGCATCGAGAAGTTCGCAAAAGATAACGGAGGTGCAATTATCGTATTCAATGTCGGCGGTCTCATTGATTTAAAAGGCAATCTTTCCTTTAAAGACATTAAAAATGTAACAATTGCCGGTCAGACAGCTCCGGGCGACGGCGTTACGCTCTCCGGCTATCAGACCGACATCAGCAATTCCGAAAACCTGATTATCCGCTATATGCGGTTCCGTCCCGGCGCAAAGAACGTTGCAAACGGCAGCGACTCGATGGACGCACTTTGGGGGCGCGACAACAAGCTCTTTATTCTCGACCACTGCTCATTTAGCTGGAACACGGATGAGACGCTCTCTACATACCGCGGACAGGACGGAACAGTACAGCACTGTCTGATTTATGAAAGCCTTACCGTATCGGGACACACAAAGGGGCGTCACGGTTACGGCGGAATTTTCGGCGGTGACAACGTACTCTTCCAGTACAACTTAATGGCAAATACAACCTCACGTCCTCCTCGTATGGGCGGCGGCTCTATGGGCGACCCGACAAAGGAGACGGCAGGAGACGCATACGGCTACTGCGCTACCACACAGGTAAGCAACAACGTTATCTACAACTACGGTTTCAACGTTGTACACGGCGGCGGATGGCAGCTCACCAACTATATGAATAACTATATCATCAACGGTGTCGGCACACGAGACGATATTTCCGAGGCAATTGCAAAACCCGGAGAGAACAAGAAGTACGGCGGATTTTATGTAAACGGAAATTCACTCTATGACGGCGCAGTAAAGAATAAAGAGCTTTCTGAAGATAACGCAGGCGACGGTAAGAAAACAGGCGTAATCAACACGGCTCCCGACTGGACCGTGATTGCAAAAGAACAGTACACTTCAACCATCGGCGGCACCTCCTTTATGCAGAAAAAAGCGTGTGACTTCCCGTTAGAAAAGGATATGGAAACCGCAGAGGCAAGCTTCTCCAAAGTATTGGATCAGGCAGGCGCTACTTATCCGAAACGCGATGCACAGGATGCACGTGTCGTACAGGAAGTAAGAACAGACACAGGTCGTTTCATCAACACAGAAGATGAAGTCGGCGGTTACCCATGTACTACGGCAGTAAGAGAAGCAGGCTACGACACCGACATGGACGGTATGCCGGACTTCTACGAGGATATGCTCGGATTTGACAAGAACAATGCAGCCGATGCCAAAGCAATTGCCGCAAACGGACGTTCTAATGTAGAAAACTATTTTAACAGCATCGTAGACGCAAATAAAGCTGCGGACAACCCGACCGTTATGCTGACCGTTGAAAACAATGCACAGTACAACAAAGGCGACAGCATCGTGATCGGTGCCGTTGCATCGGCAAACAATGGCGGAACCATCGACAAGGTGGAATTCTATAACGGCAGTACCCTTGTGTCTACGGCAACACAGGCTCCTTACTTATGTGATATGAGCAGCCTTGCAGACGGAACATACTTTATTTCGGCAAGAGCATATGACAATAACGGCACTGCAACACAGGCAACAGCCGCACAAATTCATGTAAACAGCACTGCCGGAACTGCAGGCTATGAAAGCATCGACATCGGCGCTCCGGGCGTTGCAGGCTCAAGCTCACTGGAAAAGGGCGTTCTTACCGTAAAGGGCGCCGGAAAAGTAGGCAAAGCGGAAGGTTCGGTTGACGGCGTACCCGCTGATGCAACGACAGACAGCTTCCACTATGTATTTAAGGGCTTAAAGGGCGACGGCACAATCGTTGCAAAGCTCGACGACGTAACTGCAATCGACAACCATGCAGGTACCGGTCTTATGATTAGAGAAAGCACTGCTGCAAACGCAAACGCTGCATTCCTTTCTATGTCTCTCGTAAAGCAGAATACAAAGCTTAATGAAGGCAATCCTGATTTGGATGACACGACATGGGCAGTTCTGCTTGCAAACAGAGGCGCAACCGCTGTTACAAGCGACAAGGGTGAGGCGCTTAAGATTAACAATGCAGGTGAAATGAGTGCAATTACGGAAACCATCGACGCTAAGGACAGCGCTGCAAAAGCAGGCATTCCTCTTGTAGAAGACTTCTACTTCAGAACCGCAAAGAACGGAAAGTCTGTCACAAACGGCGTTTGGCTCAAGCTTGAGCGCAAAGGCAACGTATTTACAGGCTATGCAAGAAACAACACAAACGAGTCTTGGAAGCTTATCGGCTCTGCTGAAATCCCGATGGGAGAAGAAGTTCTGATCGGATTTGCAGTGGACGGAAACAAGGTTGCAAACGATATTGACAACTTGAGCACTGCGAAGTTCTCAAATATCAGCATCAAATAATAATCTTTTGTTATCAATCGAGTAGAGGAACGACCTTCTCCGCTACTCGCCGCGCGCCCCATGCGCCGCCTTAGCGGCATATTTCCTATACATGGGGCTGTGCATAAATAAGGCGCCAAAATCCTCCTTCGAATTTTAGGCGCCTTATTTTTATACAATCCCCATAGCCGTTCCAAGCCAGTACAGCAGTCCAAGACACCAGCTTGTGACAATTCCATACAAAATCACAGGACCTGCGATTGTAAATATCTTACAGCCGATACCGAACACCTGCCCCTCCGTTTTGTACTCGATGGCACTCGATACAACGGAATTGGCAAAACCCGTAATCGGCACAAGCGCACCTGCACCGCCCCATTTTACAAGCTTTCCGTAAAGATTAAACCCCGTCAGCAGTGCGCTTGACAAAATCAAAAGCATCGAGCACCACGCCGCGGCTGTTTCTTTATCCAGTCCAAACTGCTGCGTCGCCATACTCACGATAAACTGCCCCACACAGCAGATTACGCCGCCCATCACAAACGCCTTCCCCATTTGGAGCGGCAGATTGGTCTTTGGCGAATTTTGCTTTACATACTCCTGATATTCCTCCATTTTTTGTTGTGAATCCATATTTTTCACCCTGCCCTTTCTACATTAACTCGAAAAAGTCCATAATAAAATAAATCAGCGAACCTGTCACCTTACCAATTGCGACCGAAAAAACGGCAATGTCCAGCCCTTTTCTAAGTTTAATGCGCCTTGCAAAAATCGGAATGCCATCCAACACCTCCGCAAGCGCAATCGCAAGACATCCCACAAAAATTCCTGCAAAAATTCCGATTACAATTAAAAGCGCCTGACACAAAAATGACATATGTGTCATAATTTCCGCCAAAGACACTTCTATTGGAAATACGCTGAAAATACATGCAATAATCGAACCAAAAATAATGCACTCCTCATAAAAAAGCTCAAAACGCGCCGTATTTGTTTTTCCTGCAAAACGTGGAACAAGCCCCACCACAAAAAGCACGGTAAAGACACCCGCTGACACCAGCAGACCGAAACTAAATCCCATAAAACATATCAGCATTGTTTTTAAGAACATCAGTTTATATCCTTTTCCTTTCCGTTTCTGTCACTAATCTCCACAATCGCCTGATTGACATCACGCTCATAATTGCGCATCTCAACCTCCAGCGGCGTCGGGTCCGCACTCATCCGCTTTCCGCCGACATGATTGTAAAATGCGATAATCCCTGCCGCCAGTCCTATCGAATACGATACCTCAAGCGCCGTACAGCCATCGGAAGTCTGCCCTGTCACAAGCTCATAGATGCGCGCAAACACATCTGAAATACCGATGTCGTTGTGATATGCCATAATGGTAAAACCCGAACCGCAAAAGCAAATCAGCGCCACCAAAATCACTTTAATCCATTCACCAAAGCTCTTTTTACTGTTCTGCGTGTCTTTCTGAAAAGATGCTTTTTCAATAATAATATCCGTCGCACCAATGCACTCTACAGTAATTCCCGGGGTAAGTTTCGTAAGCTCCTCAATAACCCACATAATACTTATGACAACGCGCGAAGCGCCACCCCTCTTAAACTTATGGATTTTGAGCGCCGCCGCTTTTGCGCGCGCCGTCTCGTCCTCGCAGTAAATGCTTGCAACATCCGCAAGCGCAACATCGCTTTGGCTGGTCTCGACATTCTGCTTTGCCATTACATATAACACTACATTTGCCATAAAAAATAGCCATGCCCTCCCTGTTCCTAACAGTATTCATGGTTATTCTTTACAAATATTTTATTTTTATGCAATTCTTTTAATCAATGACGCTCATCCGATTACCTTTATCGTCCGTAACTGACCGTCTTTATCCGCGCCGTGAATATGTCTGCCCCTTTTTCGAAAATCCTCTATATACTCCCAAGCCTCACGGCTTACCACCTCTCCCGCATAAAGCACCGGTATCCCCGGAGGATACGGCGCAATTAACTGTCCGGAAACCGCTCCCACGGCATCCTCCCACGCAATTTCACGTTTTGGGGCAAAATATGCCTGCCTTGGCGTAAGAACCTGCTCGGGAAGCTTTGGAAAGCATACTCGGTCTTTTATGACACATGTGTCATATTTTTCTTCCGCATTCCGGTATGTATCACTGATTGCAGCACAGGCATCAACCAGCCTGTCCAAATCTTCCTGCACGTTTGCATAGGTCACAACCGCAAGCACATTCTCATGATCCGAAAGCTCCACGTGGACATTGAACCGCTCTAAAAGCAATGCATCAAGCGCAAATCCCGAAATGCCAAGCCCGCGCGCCGAAAACACAAGCTTTGTCCTGTCAAGAGCCGTCTGTGCCGTTTCCTCCAAACACGCAAACCCTTCAATACGGTTTATCCGTCTGCGCGCATCCTCTGCAAGCGCCGCCGCTTTTTCATACATTTGCTCCCCATGCATCGCCAGCTCATAACGGGCACAGTCAAGCGAAATCATCAGCAGGTAACTTGGGCTTGTACTCTGCACCAAATGCAGATTTTGCGCTACCCGCAAAAGCGCTTCCTCCCGCACCCCGTGGCTCTTGATATGAAGCACGGAACTCTGTGTCAGCGCCCCCGTCACCTTATGCATACTCTGTACACAAAGATCCGCCCCGCACGCAAGCGCGCCTCTTCTTTCTCCTGATAACGTTTTGTCAAAATATAAATGCCCGCCATGCGCCTCGTCAACCAAAAGCAACGCGTTATTTTCATGACAAATATCCGCAATTTCCTGCAATTTAGAGCAAATACCATAATACGTCGGATGAACCAAAAGAAGCGCCGTACACTTTGGATGTTCCCGAAAAAGCGCACGTACCTCGCAAGGCTCTACCGCTCCCTGAATCCCCCACGCATCAATCACCGCCGGCGTCACATACACCGGCTTTGCGCCTGAAAGCACAAGTCCCATCATCGCTGACTTATGCGCATTGCGCGCAATCATAATCTCCTGCCCCTCAAATGCCGCACTGAGTATCATCGCCTCATTCCCGCAAGTCGTACCGTTTACAAGGAAAAAACTCTCATCCGCCCCGTAAAGATCGCGCAAAAGCTCCTGTGCCTCGCGTATCGCCCCCTCAGGCGCATGCAAATCGTCCGTAAAAGGCGTTTCTGTCACGTCATAGGCAAAAATCCGGCTGCCGGTCCTGTCCGTAAGCCTGCTGCTGATTCCGCGGTCAAGCCTGTGCCCCGGAATTCTGAAATATGCAGGATTTGTATGAATAAGACGTTCCACTGCGTCTAGCAGCGGAGTTGTTTGCTGATTCATTTTTGCAGCTCCTTCCAAACAAAATACATTCGTGTTTTTTCTTAAAAATTTTAACCATATTATATCATTTTATGATAGAATAATAAAAGATTGTTTTTACAGACCTTTAAAAAGCTTTGAAAAGAACGGAGAATAAACATGTCCTATATCTATGAAACACATCTTCACACGGCAACTGCCAGTAAATGCGCTGTCAGCACCGGAAACGAATATATTGCATACTACAAAGAGTTAGGGTTTCACGGCATCTTTGTCACCGACCATTTTTTTTACGGCAACAGCTGCGTTCCGAAAAGTCTGCCGTGGGAAGAACGCATCGACATTTTCTGCCAGGGATATGAGGATGCCAAAAAAGAGGGAGACCGACTCGGTCTTGATGTATTTTTTGCGTGGGAAGCACGCTTTTTCGGCGATGAATTTTTGGTGTACGGGCTGGACAAAGACTGGCTGTTAAAACACCCCGAAATGATGACATGGGACCATATTACCCATTATCAGAAAATCAAGGCAGAAGGCGGCCTTGTCGTACAGGCGCACCCGTTCCGGGAACGCGGCTATCTCTCCGAGGTATATGTCCATCCTTATCAGTGCGACGCCTTCGAGGTTGCAAACGCCGGAAATCCCCATGAGCAAAACCGTATGGCATATCGCTACGCCAAAGAGCACGGTATTACCATGACGGCAGGCTCCGACATACACAAGGTCGGCGTCACCGAAAACAACTGCATCTATGGCATGAGCTTCGATACCCCGCTAAAATCCGCCGCGGACTATGCAAACCGCATCAAAAACGGACAGGGATTTTCGCTTCACGTTCCTCCCAAACACCTTGAATGGAAGGACGGCACTTCAAATCACCTGCCCGTATTCCTCTTTGATACCAATAATCAACCTCATGCCACAAACAGCGTAGAGGAAATTTTTGCTATGCAGTTACATTAGCCGCACCGCTGTTTACAACATCTTCCTCTTTAATCGTAACTTTTCCTGTCTCTGTAGGATAAAGCTTTTCTTTAATCGCCGCAATCAGACCTTCAATGGAATCGGCCTCAATTTTTTCTGTCTCAAGCTTTTCTTCCTGCTTCTTCGCCTCTTCCCTGCGCTCTGCACGCTGCTCTTCAAGGCGCTCTTTCTGTGTCTTTGTACTGTTCTTGCTCTGCTCCGTCATATTCTTTAAGAGCTGTACCGCATACGTTACTTTGCCGTCTGCATCCATTGTAATCGAAAAGCTCTTAATCTTGTCCACATCCTCGCCAAGCTCCTCTTTCAAAGTCTCAGAAGCCTTGCCTGCGTTGCCAAGAACCGACTCATACTGCTCTCTTACCGAATCATCGGCAGCCATTTTCTCCAAAAGCTCCGGATTAATCAGCACGCTGTAGTCCTTGTCAGTCAAACCTGCATAATAATCCTGCTCTTCATCCGTTGACCACTCTGCTACGGAGATGCTCATGTTGCCATATTTCTTTCTCAACTCTTCCAAAAGATTTTTTGCCTTGTCGCTAAGCTTAATGCCTTCCTGAACACCGTTTGAATCAAGTGCTTTATATTTGCCTGTGCTCTTCGGTTTCTCATAGCCCGCCTTTGCGTTTACCGTGCTATGCTCGTATGTGTCCTTGTCTGCATTTGCCTGTCTGCTGTCTGCCGCCTGCTTATTGCGGGCATTTGCAGCTGCATACTGCTGTACAACGTCATTACTTGTCGCTCTGTTAGAATAAAGCCCTGTGTTATTGAGCAGTGTGTTATAATTGATTCCGTTCATTTCAACCAACCTTTCCAAGGGCATCCATGCCCTTTAAATATAATTCCTGTTAATCTTTTTATCGGCACATTTTACAGTCTTATTTACACTTTTTCAATCATTAACACATTTTTTTATTTTTGTGCTATACACGCAAAAACTTAAGCAAGCGCCATACCACGAAGACGAAGCAGCACTTTTTTTTCCAAACGGCTTACCTGAACCTGACTCATCCCAAGATGCTGTGCCGTCTGTACCTGTGTCTTATTCTCATAAAAACGAAGCCTTATTAATTCCCGCTCCCGGTCATCAAGAATCTTCAAAAGTCCCTCAACAAAAAGACGGTTCATCAATCGGTCATGATCCAGCGTGCCGCCTATTGTATCTATCAGCAGCAGTTCATTTCCATCCGATTCATACACGGTTTTATAAAGGGATTCCACTTCATGCCCTGCCTCAAGTGCCATCACAATATGCTCTACATCAAGCCCCGTTTGCTCAGAAAGCTCCAAAAGCGTAGGTTCGGTTCCGTTTTTATCCACAAACTCCGCTCTTGCACGTTTTACACATAGTGCATTTTCTTTAATACCGCGGCTTACCCGTATCATCCCGTCATCTCTTAGAAATCTGCGTATTTCGCCCATAATCAGTGGTACGGCATACGTAGAGAAGCACACGCCGTATTCTGTGTCAAACTTTTCAATTGCTTTCAAAAGCCCAATCGAACCAATTTGAAACAAATCCTCCATATCACAATCTGCGCGCGAGACAAAACGTTTCAGCACATGATGAATCAATCCTACATTTTTGTTAAAAAGCAACTCCCTAGCCGCCCTTTCTCCCCCTTGCGCCCTTAGAAAAAGCTGTTTATCCTCCATAGATTACTGCCTCTCATCATATACCTTTAGACGTTTTTCCATATGTACCACCGTTCCCATGTTTGGAGAACTAACCACACGGACCTTGTCCATAAAAGCCTCCATAAACGAAAAACCCATCCCCGAACGCTCATTTTCCAATCCAGTTGTAAACATTGGCTGCATTGCCTTTTCCACATCCTCAATTCCAACACCCGTGTCACAAATCTCAACAGTCAAAAGATATGTATCCGTACTCTCTTTTTTCAATGCTGCATTCATTACCACCGTTCCGCCGCATTCTTTATATCCATGTATAATAGCATTTGTCACAGCTTCCGATACTGCTGTTTTTACGTCCTCAAGCTCATCCACAGTAACATTCAGTCCTGCTATAAAAGCAGCAGCCACAACTCTTGCAAGCGCTTCATTCTCTGAAACTGCCTCAAACTCAAGCTTTATTTCATTGATCCTATTTTCTTCCATAGTCAGCCAATTCCTCACTTTTCATATTAAATTAAAAAAATATTATGATACCACCTCAATAATAGATGTCATTCCAGACGTTGTAAGCAGCCTTGTTATACGCTCATTTGTATTCACTGCATAAACCTTCCCTCCAAAACATGATATTTTTCTATACCTGCCTATAATAATTCCCAGTCCTGAGCTATCCATAAAAGTTGTATCTTCAAAATCAAACACAATATTTTTCACTTTATCATCAAGTATCATCCGGTCAGCACATTCCCTTATTCCTGCTGCCTTGTGATGATCTACCTCCGTCGGCATCTTAATGCACAAATAGTTGTCAATAATCGCATACTCTCTTGCTTTTGATTCCATAAACTTATCCTCCTTCCAAATTTAACGGCAAACTGCCTTATGCGAGTCTGCGCAATCGAGTCGAGAAGATTCCTCTTCCCCTACTCGTCGCGCCGGGCACCCGTCAGCAAACCGGTTTATCGGTTCGATGACATATTTCCTTGGGGTACCCGTGTGCATAAAAAGGACAAGCACCTACGCTTGTCCTCTTTTGTCAATAAAATTATTCTGTTTCTCCTTTGATTTCCCTGATATAAGTCTCTGATTTCCGCGCCTTCTCCGTATTAGGAAAGAGCTCAATTACCTGCTCGTAAATCTCCGTCGCCTTTTGTGTCTCACCCTTCTTATTGTAGGCATTTCCAAGATTATACAACGCCTCTCCGTTCTTTGGATTATATTCATATGCCCTTGACAAATTTATGACAGCAGTGTCATAATCCTCCGTCCGAAATGCATCATATCCAACATTATAGCTCTCTTTTGCAACAACAGGTCCGATTCCTTCTTTTACCGCATGATATAAGTTCCGAAAACTCTCTGTTGCCTCATTCTCCAAATAATCCTGATCGATAAGTTCAAGCGCATCCGCTATCACAAGTTCATCTTGCGTGTCATTCATATACATCAAAGCAGCCTCTATCAAATCCGTATTTGCCTCTATCGCCGCATTTGCCTCCTGCGCTGCGCTAAGGCTGTTTGTGAGGTCTGTTTTTTCCTCGGTCAACTGGTTAATCTGCGCTGTAAGTTCATTCACCTCTACTGTTTTTGCATCAAGCTGTTCACTCACTTCCTTGTATTTATCATTTGACTCATTCGTTACCTGCTGTATCTGAGAAGGCAGAAGCAAAAACCATGCAACTCCCACACCCACAGCAATACCGATTACAATATTAAAAATCGTCTGCAATCCCGCCGCTTCTTTCTTACCGGCAGGCTGTATTACGGTCTCGTTCCCGCTTTGATAAACAATCGCTTCTCTGCGCTTTTTGGTCCGCTCCTCTTCTGGCGGCATCATTTCGCCTACTTCTTTTAAATAACGCAGCGTAATTGTATTATTCGCATCAATCCTAAGCGCATTCATCAGCTCTTTTTTCGCCTTGTCCCACTCCTCATTATTCATATATAAAAGCGACAAAAGCTGCCTTGCCTGCACAAACTTCGGATTCATTGATACGACCTTTTTCAGCTGTATCACTGCTAAATCCAGCCCATCCTGCTGACAGTATCCAAGCGCCATATTGTATTTTTTTATTGTCTGCTTGTACATATCAAGACGCCCGGGATTATTTTGCAGCATCTCTATGTAATCATCCGCAATATTTTTTTCACTGCGGGTATTCTTGCTCATAATCCATTCGCTGAGCGCAGCAACCACCTCTCCCCGCTCAAAATACACAAGACCCAAAAGATTTCTTGCATCAATATGATATTTATTTAGTTTCAAGCATTGTCTAAGGCTCGTCACGGCTCCCGACAAATCACGCACGTGCGCCTTTTCAAGACCATCATTATAAAAGCGATTTGCAACATACATTATCTTTTTATACAATCCAACGTCTGCCCCACATCCAGTACAAAAATCCTTCTCTGAAAGAACACAACCACAATTATAACAAAACATACTAATGTTCACCCAACTCCCATCCGTATCCGCACTATTGCGAACATTCAATTTTCTGCACTTTCATCCGTAGCTTCCTTAACAAATTTAACAAGCACATCAGCCAAATCCGTTACATCCTGATTATAAATCGCATCTTCTACCTCTTCCATCTCAAGACTTGGATGAAATTTCTTCAATTCTTCTTCAAAATCTATCATAATGACCTCCACAATTATCCACTTTGTTGCTCCAACAGCTTTCTCACTGCACCCGCAAGATATAATGAACCCACAATATAGATATCACGTACCAATCTGTTTCTTTTATGCAGACAATATGAAACAGCATCCTCTATCTGTTCAAAAACATGTACTTCTTTATCCGTATACTTCCTAAACCGGTCCGCAATCACACTAAGCTTAGCGCCGCGCTCATCAGGAATATTCGTCAGCACATACTCTGTCACCATATCAAGGCTGCAAAGCCTCTCTATCATTTTATCATACTGCTTATCCCTGACAACAGAAAAAATCAACATACAATGCGCTAAATCAGCGGCATTTTTTAACGAATACACAAATGCCTCAATTCCATCCTCATTATGTGCACCATCTATATATACATTCGGTCTAATTTCTTCCATACGCCCTGGCCAACGCATATTCTTTATGCCATCCTTCACATGAAGCTGACCAAAACCGCACTCCTGCATCAGCGCCTCACAGGCTCTTATCGCAATTGCAGCATTCTCTACCTGATAAAGTGCAGAAGTCTCAAGAATTAATCTACCATAATCATAATACCGACTGGCAACAGAAAAATCAATGCATTTTTTCTTAATTTCATTTATTTTATATTGTTTTTCCGACACAATATAACACTTAGAACCACATTGTGACGCTTTCTCCATCAAAACGTCAAAAGCTTCTTTTTTCCGATTCAATAATACGACAGGTACATTTTGCTTTATAATGCCTGCCTTTTCATACGCTATTTCTTTTATGGTATTCCCAAGATATAACATATGATCCATCCCGATTTCCGTAATAACACAAAGTATCGGATTCCTTATCACATTTGTCGTATCAAGCCTGCCTCCAAGCCCTGTCTCCAACACTGTAATTTCTATACCTGCTTTCGCAAACAGATACAATCCCATAAAAAAAAGCCGTTCAAAATAAGCGGGCATATAATTTTTATTAACCATTTGATACGCATTTAATTTAGAAGATAGCCAATTAAATGCATCTACAAATGCATTCTCTGATACCATATTCCCATCTATCACAAAACGCTCTCTTATTGTTTCCAAATGCGGCGATATAAACATCCCCACATGATATCCGCTCTCCAAAAAAATTTGGTTTAAATAAGCGCAAACAGACCCTTTCCCATTTGTCCCCGCAATATGCACAATTTTCCCTAACCGGTCTTCACCTATCTCATCCTGCAGGTAATCATAGAATTTTCTTGTCTCCTCAAGCGGATTTTTAGATGTAAATTTAGGGATTTCCGCTATCAACCTTTCTGCCTCATCATAACTTACAGCCACAACTTCGCTCATTCCTTTTTCCTCAATATGTATCAGACCACCGAGAGTTCATTTGGATGTCTGCATGCAATCGAGTAGTGGAAGAGCCATCTTCCCCTGCTCGTCGCGCCGGGCGTCCGTCAGCGAACCGATTTATCGGTTTGATGACATGTTTCCTTTGGATGCCCGTGTGCATAAAACAGTTCGCAGTGCAATAAAACACTGCGAACCTCTATGTATCATGTTTCTAAATTACAATTACTGTACCTACAATAATACCATTTTGGCTTGCATATTCCATAAAACTTGTATCTTTTTGAATTGGAAGCTGGCTGTCATCAATTCCAATTACAGTTCCTTTATAAATATTTCCGCTGATTCTTATTTTAGCCTCTCTTGCCTCTGCCACCAGCGCTTCAAGCTTATCTGCCTCTTTTTTCATTTCTGTACATTTCTTGTATACTTCGTCCTTTTTATCCTTTAATGCTTCTAAATGTGCCTGCAGCTGCTCACTAAGTTCGCCAGTCTGCTGTCTCACACGCAGAATCTTCGCCATGCCTAATACAATTTCATCAAGCTCTTCGTTCAGCTTTCCATATTTCTGACTGGCTTCCATACGTTTATCCAGCATTTCCGGAAGGATTCCTACATGAATCCCCGTCTTAATTTCTGAAGCATTTCCTACATTTTGACATGTAATACCAAGCATTGCATGTACGCTGCCGCCTGCTATTAGTCCTTTCTTACCGGTAAGTGTCAATGTTCCTTTTGATTCAACCAGCGAATTCAATATAACATTTGACTGTACGGAGCCTTCCGCCTTGACATTTGTATACTCTAAGAACTCAGTAAACACATTGCCGCCTGCCAAAATACTTCCTTTCCCACTGCCCTGCATACCACGTTTCAAACATACGTCTCCGCCTGCAGAAATCGTCGCTGACTCAACAACACCATCCACCGTAAGGCTCTTTCCCGCACGTATCGTCACGCCTGCTTCAACAGTTCCATGAATAATAACATCACCATTGAA
Source organism: uncultured Lachnospiraceae bacterium (assembly GCA_910586715.1). GTDB lineage: Bacteria > Bacillota > Clostridia > Lachnospirales > Lachnospiraceae > COE1. The sequence goes on along the minus strand of CAJUJG010000017.1, from coordinate 7,824 downwards.
CTCTACAAGTGCATTGCTTGAATAATTGCAGTCACCCTGTACTTCATAGACTTCAACCACCGAAAGTCTGTTCTCGCCATCATATTCAATCTTTCCTGATTTTGTGGCATAATATTCGTATGGATTTTTTTCGTTGCTGATGCCTTTCCCTGTAAGAGGACGTTTTTCTTTATATAAATTTACCTTTTCAAAAGCGCCTGTCACATCACGTCCAGACGTCCCCTGCACAGCCGGATGATAAATCGCAAGAATACTGCCCTCCGTTACGTTCTGCACCAAAGACATACTCCTATAATCAACGGTTCCGTCTTTATTAATCTTAGGCTTGGGCTTTTCTGTGTCAAAAAAGAACTCAAAATATCCTTCTTTTCCAGGAGCTCCCTTTACACTTGATGCTACTTTCACCTCACGCTCATAAATCTGCTTTTTACACATTGCAGCAATATGTGACTCATTAATACCTGCAACTACGTTGTTAAGCTGCAGATACCTTATTATTTCACTTTTTTCATACCTTGCTCCATCATCAGGTGCACATAGATAAAGCCATGCTTCGGTTTTATCTTCTGTTATCCTGACATAAGATTTGACATTAACCATATACACACCTCCGAAGGGGCAGTTTTACCCTCTCTATATTATTATTGTAACACTATTTACCTTAATTGCGCAAGTCGTTCTGCAATTTGTTGTTGCATTTGTGTATATTTTGTCAATTTTTCTTTTTCTTCCGCAATTTTACTTTCAGGTGCCTTTGACATAAATCTCTCATTACCCAGCATTCCGTTTACGCGTGCAAGCTCAGCATTCAAACGCTTTTCTTCCTTTTCAAGACGTTCAATTTCCTGTTTTATGTCAACCAATTCGGCAAATGGAATATAAATATCCGCATTGGCAATAACCACGGAAACGGCATCATCTGAAATACCTTCTTTAGCATCTTGTATCGTCACATCTGATGCATACGCCAAAGATGCAAAAAATAATCTTCCTTCTTCGAATGCATTTCTAATATCCTCATTTTCGGATACCACATATACATGCGCCTTTTTAGAAGGAGCCACATTCATTTCTGTTCTTACATTTCTGATTCCACGCACCGCTTCCTTGATGATTTCAATATCTTTCTCATCTTTTGCAAAGCATCTTTCCTTACTGAACACTGGCCATTTTGCAATCATAATTGACTCTTCATCTGATTGCAAAGTACAGAAAATTTCTTCCGTAATAAACGGCATATAAGGATGAAGCAGCTTTAATGCGTCAATCAGCACTGTTTTTAAAGTCCAAAGCACCGCATTCTGTGACTTCTGATTATCCGAATTATAAAGCCTGGGCTTTACCATCTCAATATACCAGTCACAGAACTCATCCCAAATAAAATCATAAATTTTTTGTACTGCAATTCCCAGCTCGAAACTTTCCATATTGTCTGTAACCTCTTTTACAAGGCTGTTCAGTTTCGATATGATCCAACGGTCCGCAGGTTCTAGCGAAGTGCCTGCATCCGACACTTCCTTTCCCTCCATATTCATCATAATAAAACGGGAAGCGTTCCATATCTTATTGGCAAAATTTCTGTTTGCCTCCACGCGCTCATAATAAAAACGCATATCATTTCCAGGTGCATTCCCTGTAATCAAAGTCAGCCTAAGCGCATCCGCACCATATTTTTCAATCACTTCAAGCGGATCAACACCGTTTCCCAGCGACTTTGACATCTTCCTTCCCTGTGAGTCGCGTACAAGCCCATGAAAAAGTACCGTTTTAAAAGGCTTCTCTTTCATATGTTCATATCCTGAAAATATCATACGGATGACCCAAAAGAAAATAATATCATATCCTGTCACAAGCACGTCTGTCGGATAAAAATACTCCAAATCCTCCGTTTTATCAGGCCATCCTAACGTTGAAAACGGCCAAAGCGCTGACGAAAACCACGTATCCAGTGTATCCGGATCCTGTGTAAAATGCTTACCACCGCAGTTTCGACAGATTTCCGGCATTGTATCAGCAACGACAATCTCACCGCAGTCATCACAATAATACGCCGGAATCCTGTGTCCCCACCAAAGCTGTCTTGAAATACACCAGTCCTTAATATTATCTGTCCAATTGTAATAAGTCTTATCCATCCGCTCTGGAATCAATTGAATCTCTTTATTCTTTACTGCCTCCACAGCCGGCTTTATCAGCTCGTTCATCTTAACAAACCACTGTTGCTTTACAAGCGGCTCAATCGTCGTCTTGCAACGGTCATGTGTTCCGACATTATGACTATGATCTTCAATCTTTACAAGGAGCCCCATTTCATCAAGTTCCGCGACAATTGCAGCTCTTGCCTCATAGCGGTCCATCCCTGCAAACTTTCCGCCATTTTCATTGATCGTGGCATCATCATTCATAATATTTATAATAGGAAGGTTGTGTCTCTTTCCCACTTCAAAATCGTTCGGATCATGTGCAGGCGTAATTTTTACAACACCTGTCCCAAATTCCATATCAACATACGTATCCTCTACTACCGGTATTTCGCGATTCATCAATGGCAACATTAACTTTTTACCTTTTAAATGTGCATAGCGCATATCATCCGGATGAATTGCCACTGCCGTATCGCCAAGCATTGTTTCTGGTCTTGTAGTCGCAAATGTAATATACTCTCCTGACTCCGTAGAATCATCATTTAAAACCGGATATTTAATATGCCAAAAATGCCCGGCCTGCTCCTCATACTCTACCTCTGCATCCGAAATAGAAGTATTACATACCGGACACCAGTTTATCATTCTCGCACCTTTATATATGTAACCCTTCTCATGCATTTTACAGAATACCTGCGTAACTGCCTTATTACAGCCTTCATCCATTGTAAAACGCTCTCTGTCCCAGTCGCAGGATGAACCAAGTTTTTTGAGCTGGCTTATGATTCTTCCACCATATTCCTTCTTCCATTCCCAAGCGCGTTCCAAAAATCTCTCTCTGCCAAGATCATGTTTATCAATGCCTTCTTCTTTTAGTTTTTCAATAATCTTAACCTCTGTAGCAATGCTTGCATGATCCGTTCCCGGCTGCCAAAGCGCATTATACCCCTGCATTCTCTTAAAGCGAATCAAAATATCCTGCATTGTATTATCAAGGGCATGTCCCATATGAAGCTGTCCTGTTATATTTGGAGGTGGAATAACAATCGTAAACGGTTCCTTACTCTTATCCACCTCTGCGTGAAAATATTTTTTATCGAGCCATTTTTGATATATTCTATCCTCAAGCCCATGCGGGTCATATGTCTTTGCTAATTCTTTACTCATACTGATAACAATACTCCTTTCAAAGCCAGCAGGTTCGGCTTCCTTGCTGAAGCCTTCCTAATAATAAATTTTTCTCCTTAAAATATAATAGTATAAAATATTGCCACAAACGTCAAGTATTAACATTACAAATTCTGATTCCTTTTTAATTTATTTTAAAAAGTGAAACCCGCAGTTTCTTTTTATTTTATATTGACATATAATACTATACGTCATATAATATTATTAATCCATACATTATATGATATATAGTATTATATTAAACACATTGTTCAAAGAAAGGAGTGTCCACATGGTTTTTAACACAGGCTCCACTCTGCTTGATGCCATTGTACTCGCCGTCGTTTCAAATGAGGCAGAAGGTACATATGGCTACAAGATCACACAGGACGTGCGTGCCGTCATCGATTTGAGCGAATCTACACTCTATCCTGTACTGCGCCGTCTGCAAAAAGACGAATGTCTTACTACCTATGACAGGGAATGCTCAGGCAGAAACCGCAGGTATTACCGAATCACTGAAAAGGGCGAAGCACAGCTTCAGCTTTATCGATCTGAGTGGATTACCTATTCGTCTAAAATCAGTAAAGTGCTGCATTAAAGGATAGTTAAAAAATTTTTTCAACGAACAAATTTACGCCTTGTACAAATCTTCAAAATAGAAAAGTGAGGAAACAGAATATGAATAAAAACGAGTACTTGGACCGTCTCTCAAAGCTGCTCGCAGACATCTCTTATGAGGAGCATGAGGAGGCTCTCTCCTACTACCGCGAATATATCGAAGACGCCGGCATTGAAAACGAGCAGCGTATTATCGAAGAACTTGGAACACCGGAGCACCTTGCGCAGGAAATCCGTGAAGAACTTTTAAAAAAGGGGGAACCTAGCAAATGGCAAGGGGAACCAATTCATGCACCTGAACTGCGCACAGATACAAACAGCAGTCAGAGCAAAGGCGCATATAACTATAATAACGACGGTAATTATCAAAAAAAGCAAAAAAACGCTGACAGCCACAATAATCAGACGAACAAGCCAACGAATGAAAAAAATAAATCATCCACTATCCTGTTTATTATTGCCGTGGTTCTCACATCACCGATTTGGTTCTCCCTTTTGTGCGCGGCCATCAGCACAGTCTTTGGCTTTATTGTGGCTGTTCTTGCAATTGTACTTGGCATCGGCATCATCGGCATTGTTGGTTTAATCACGGGAATTGCGCTCATTATCGCAGGATTTTTAGCATGTATTTCTGTCACTGTTTTCTCCGTTTCAGGTACACTCGCAGGTGCCACGCTGATTGGATTTGGTTTCATAACATTAGCGGTTGGAATCTTGTTTACTGTGCTTATGGTATGGCTCTGCGGCTGGGCGATTCCTGCACTTGTACGTTTTATCAGACAGACTGTCAGCCGCATTTCATGTAGAAAAAAGGAGGCTCACTTATGAAAAAATTGGCAAAAACAGCTCTAATTACAGCCGGAATTTTCTTTCTTATTGGAGTAATCATTCTAATTATTTGCAGCTTTTTTGCATGGAACAGGCGGTATATACTGGCAGATGCCATTTCTCAAGAGGTGCACGGTATATTTAACCACAACATATATTCTTTTTTTGAAGAGGACTGGGAATCCAACCTCGATTACCGTTTTCCCATACAGAGCGGACAGTATACGGATAATCACGCAGCCAAAGCCACTGATATTACACAACTGTGTATTAACTTAAACTATACCAATTTCAAGCTTGTTTCCTCACAGGACGATGTTTTTCATATCTCTTATGAAGGAAAGGGCAAATGCCAATATTATACTGAAGATTCTGTTTTTTATGTTACCGGCTCTTTAGACCGCCGCACGGTAAATACAAACCTGCTCACGCTCTCAGTCCCCAACACTGCTTTTTCTGATGTAAGCATTGATTTTGGCGCTGGCACCGCTAATCTTTCTTCCCTTAAATGTGACACGCTCAATATTAATGTCGGCGCAGGGGAGCTTACACTTGATGGCACTGACTGTAACGATATTTCGGCAGATTGCGGCGCTGGCACCATACTGATCAAAGATGGGAAGACCCAAAATGCTGACTTGGAAGTCGGCATGGGTGAGCTGGTTTACGAAGGCTTTATCAATGATGCTCTTTGTGCGGAAGTCGGTATGGGTAATATCACACTACAAATTAGAGATACACAGGAAGATCATAATTACGATTTAGAATGCGGTATGGGCAACATCACACTTGGCGAAAAAACATACAGAGGATTTGCAGTTGAAAAGGAGATTAATAATAACGCCAACTCCGATTACACCCTTCAATGCAGTATGGGCAACATTGATGTTTCCTTTGAAGACATGGATAAAAACTAAAATAATTAAAAAGAAAAGAGGTTTCTTATGGATTATCAAAACAACGACAACGGCTACAAAAGACTTCACAAATCACAAACCGACAAATTTCTCTGCGGCATCTGCGGAGGCATTGGCGAATACTTAAATATTGACCCAACACTTGTACGACTTGCGTGGGTGATATTTTCCATTTGCGGCGCCTGTGGAATATTGGCTTACATTATTGCGGCAATTATTATTCCAAGTAACTAACACAACTTTTTATACACAGCACAAAAGAATATTTTTGATTTTTAATATATCAACTTTGTTTCGGTTATGCTATACTTATAAGCACAAAAACAACTTTACCATTACTTGGAGGATTACTGTATGCAAAGAACTATATTAAAAATTGTACTCGCGAGCAGCATAGTGTTTTTACTTTCGACAACTCCCATTTGCAATCTGCGTGCTGCTGAAAATACAACCGAAAGCGCCAACAGCCCAAATGCGGAGAACGGCAGCGCATCAACTTTGCATGAGACATATTATGTAAATGCCCAAAACGGCTTGAAGGTCCGCAGCGCTCCCTCCAAAGATTCGGATGTAATAACACTTCTTCCATACGGAACAGAAATTATTGTCACTGCAACAGACAACGCAAGCTGGTATGAAATTGAATATTCCAACGAGCGCGGCTATGTCTCGGCAAGCTATGTTACAAAATCATCTGAAACAAGCACAGGCAGCAATAACGACAGCGTCCTTGAAGAACCTGTCGAGAATGATAGTATCCCTTTGTCAGAACAATCTTCCAAAAATACAAAAAACACATTTGGTACAGCTCCTGTCATTGCTGCCCTGATTGCAGCAATTATAATTATGATAATCCTCGCACTCTTTACTGCATACAGTTTCTTAAAAAAAGACAAGGAAAATTATGATGAAGAGCTAAAGGATGAATACGATGAATACGACGAAGAGGAATCCCGCAATCATTATGATGAAAATGATAGCAATTATGACAATAATATAGACGAATACGATGACGAATATTATGATGACGAAGAATAAAACTGTTCCCCAATAACAAAAAAGTACGAGTAATCGTACTTTTTTGTTATCTAAAAGCCTATTTTATTATTCGATTTGGTCCTTAACATCTTAATAGAAGACTCAATTTCCCCTAGCCCCCCAAGAGCCTCCTCAGCAATTTCCAGCTGGGCAGAATTGATGCAAAAAACAATATCCGGTTTTCCACCGCCAAATATTTTTGAAAACAGCCCTGGTTTTTCCCATCTCAAAAAATAAGAGACCCTTGCCTTCATAAAGACCTTCTCTATAGCCGTCTTTACATCTGTATCCGATACCGAACAAAAATCAATCTCATTATTGACTTTTACCTTGCTATACTCATTTTCCACGATTACGACGCCTTCTTTCGTTTTAGAAATTTAATAATATGTTTTTCCTTCCTCAACAATAAACGCTCTTCCGTCTTTTACATCAACAATTGTAACAGCACAATTCTTATGCACGCCGCCACGCCAAAAATCCTTAATTTCAATATGGTTTATATTAGATAAAAGACCTCTCAATGCCGCGCCATGTGTTGATACTAATATTGTTTCATGTTCCATATTTTTATTATGCATGATTTCATTCAAAAAATCAGCAGTTCTTTCCAGTAATTCCCCTATTGACTCTGCACCTTTGGGGGGGGTATACGCCTCCGGTTTCTCAAAAAAATTCATAAACGCCGAATCTGGAATATTATATCCTTCTTTTGAACAGCAAAGCCCCTCATACTCACCAAATCCAATCTCTATAATACGTACGTCCTTTATAACAGGAATATTACGCTCTCCTTTCACTATTATAGCAGTCTCATATGCACGCTTTAAGGGGCTGGTATATATCCTTGTAAACGGTACGTCTGCCATTGCCCTGGCAGTTACACGGGCAAGCCTTATTCCCTCATCATTCAATGGAATGTCACTTTGCCCCTGAAAACGTCTTTTCACATTCCAGTCGGTTTCTCCATGTCGTATCATATAGAGTCTCATACCCCTGCAGCCCTTTCTTCCATTGTATTCCACAAAAGGACTGGAATTTTCCAGTCCTTTGTAACGTGCGCTAGAGGATTCGAACCCCCGACCTTTTGGTCCGTAGCCAAACGCTCT
>CAJUJG010000016.1 GCA_910586715.1 uncultured Lachnospiraceae bacterium | reverse complement strand
TCTGTCTGTCTGTCTGTCTGTCTGTCTGTCTGTCTGTCTGTCTAATTATCTCTTGCTGTGGCATATTCCGTCAACCCTTTCTCTCATATAATTTTGAAAATTTACTGATATAACTGCACATAACTTAAGTAAAATACTTTGTTTAGCATATATTCTCATCCAATATGAGACTTACCGTTACTAATACGCTTTACTGTACATACATATGTACAGTAAAAATACCACATTTAAGACCATTTCATTTTTAAGTAAAAATCTAATTGGTTACTTTTTTCTTCAAGTTCTTTTTCCAAGAAATATATATACTTCTGTTGTTCATTTATATTATCTTCCAAACCTAATATAAATTCTTTTTGAGTTTCCTGCATTTTTTTCAAATCATCAATACGTTCTTGTTTTCCCTTATTGTCTCCTTCAATAACCGAGATGTATTTCTGTGATTCTGCAAGACCTTCAGTCAACTCATTAATATATTTATTTTGTTCTTTTAAATTCGTTTCCAGCGAAGATATATATTTTTGGGATTCCTTTGAACCTTCTGTCAGCTCGTCTATATATTTTCCTTGTTTTTTCAAATCCGTTTCCAATAAAGATATATATTTTTGGGATTCCTTTGAATCTTCGGTCAGTTCATTGATATATTGTCCCTGTTTTTTTAAATCCGCCTCTAATAAAGATATATAGTTTTTATGCCCCTTATTATCTTCAACACATTGTAATAAATACTTTATATCATACACATTTTTTAGGCATTTCATTTTTATAAAATCAACATTTGAACCATTTCCATTAACATATTGAATAAACCTCTGCCATATTTCCTCAACTTTTTCGTCAATTTTTAATTCCTTTAAAAGATCTTGCTTAGTAATTATTTTATCAATACCTGGTATTGTCCAATACGCCGAACCAACAACGCAATGATATATATATATATCCATAGGTATTGGAAAATCAAATACCCATTCATAATCAATAAACGAATATCTTTCCTCCTTAGAAGAAAATAAAATATTTCCAGCAGTAGCCTCAAAATTAGATATTTTAACAGCTTTTTTGTCGATATAACAACTTAAGTCTCCGAATATCTCTTTGCTCTTATCTGTTTCATAAAACAAACATTCGTTGCCTTGTTTTCCCTTTAAAATATATATATGTTTTTTTATTACATTAAAAAGTTCTTTTCTATCATTATTTGTTATACATTCTACATATTCATCCGCCAAGCTATGTCCTTCAATAAATTCAAACCAAGCCTCGTCACCTTTTAATTCTACATTCGATACATAAATTTCAGGAAATGTCGCCTTGAGAATCTCGCAGCTATTAATCATATTATAAATATGTTGTTTAGCTTCCGTAAACGCAGGCACTTTTATAACATATTTTTCACCATCATCTTCAACAATAGATGTAATAATACTAAATCTGAGGCTTCTACTTGTATTATTGCACTTTACATACAGTTTCCTCATTTTTCCTCCTTAACAGCTTCTACCAAAAAAGAATTAAACATACTTTTTATTTCATCAGTGCCCTTTAAGCTGTCAAACGCCTTCCCCTCATCAAATATTTTTATTCTATCAATATCAAAGTTATAATCTTCTTTAAAATATGAATCTGATCTTGGAAGATATTTGTCGCTATATATCTCTATTGGCATTTTGTAATCTGGATACGGATAATAAAAAAATATATCTTTAAAACTACTTTTTATCAGTAAATGCTCTAGCTGAGACCTTGTAAAAGTTTTAACCTTATGTTCCTTATTGTATCCCTCAATCCCAACATATGGCACTCCTATATGATCCTCTGCGCGTCCTGCAAAGTATTTCAACCCAAGCTTATTCTCTATAGCAATATATAATTTACCATTCGGCTTCAAATATTTATAAGTCTCTTTTAGCATCATTTCATATGGCTCATCTGATTTTATATAATGCTGAGAATATTCAAAAACACCAATCAGTGTTATAACATCATACTTTTGTTCCAGCTTTATCTTTTGAAAATTTCCGACATATATTTTTATATTTGTATAATGTCTGTTTCTATAAGCATTGGCTTGAGAACGCCTCTTAGACAAGTCTATACAGTCCACTCTTCCTGCTTTTCTCGCTATCGCGCCCGTAACCGCTCCCATACCTGCCCCTATTTCCAGTACACTGTCTGTTTTTTTTATGTCCATCGGTTCAACAATATTCTCTCTTTGGCGAGAAAGTTGATATAAAACAGGATAACGATTGTCCTCTAACATAACTTTTAAATAATCATAATAATCAGTACTGTCTTTAACCGTCTGAAGTACCTTCTCTTCAACATCATCGCCTTCATTATAAACATCTTCACCATCATAAAAAGTATAGTCTAATTTAACATTCCCTATCATTTCAGCCATTAATTGCACCTTCCATACTAGTCTTTCCTAAATATCTTTTTTCTTATTTGATATTTTAAAGTTGCCTTTTTTTGAAGCTCTTCAATAAACTGCATTGTTTCAATCGCTTTTAATTCAAGCTCATACTTTTGCCCCTTAACATCAGCAAGTTCCTTTTGAAGACTCTCTATATAGTTCATTGTTTCAAGTGTTTTTAACTCAAGTTCATATTTTTCTCCTTTTATTTTATGATATTCCTGCGTTTTAATCTCCATTTCCCTGTGATATTGCGATAACCTATTAATTTGAGTCATAAAATAACTACTTCCAAATATCTCAGAAACTTTATTATTAAATGTACGCGTATAGTAGTCAAGATTTGTACACTCTATACCCGCATAATAATCGGACATTAATATAGCCGGATAATAGCCTTCTGCTTGAACAACCAAAGAGTACATTCTTTCTACTGCATGCAGCAGGGTACCATCAACGTTATTGGGCTCAGCAGGAAAATCTGAGTATTTCCAATTTAAATCATATAATTTTTTAAAAGCTGTCGGTTTAAACCAAAACAATGTGCCATAAGGAGCTATTGGGATTTTATTTCTGTTAATTGGTATATTGGCTTCCATTTTTTCTGCCAATTCCTTGGTAATATCGTAGTTTGCACCCCACTCATTGCCAAAAATCCCAAAATAATCTGCATGATTCGGCGAAGGTGGTGACAGCAATCCCAACCGCGGATTATTCTCGAGCAAGCATAAAACATTATTTACAAAGTTTTTATTGTAGATAACATTTTCAAAGCATTTACTGGCAAAACCGCTTCCTACTGTCCCGGGTTTTAATTGAGCTGTTTTTTTATCATGCACAAAGCAAACATAGTCATAATCAAATATAACATCCTTTACGCCAACTAAAATACTGCTTACATCTCTCCCCCTGTTTTCTATTAATCTAACATCTATTTTTTTATTGGCAAGTTTGTTTAAAAATTCCTTTTCAATTTTTTTCTGTTTTTCTACACTGTTTGTTGTAATGTAAATATCAACCTCTTTGGGCATATATGAGGCGTAACAACACATGTCAGGTATCAAGTCTTCAAAATAGAGGTGCATAACTAATGCCACTTTTCTTTTTTGCAATATGGTTTCTACTTTCTTCACATCACTTTGAACACTTGACAAAATATATCTTAGATCAAGATTCCTAACGAAATCTTCCTGATTGCAGGTTCTTAATATATTATCCCAAATCAAATTAACATCATACCTTTTGGATTCAACAAGATAATCAAAAAACTCTCTTGCTGTATTCCCCATAGTATTTGCTAAAACATCTGCATATTCCTGAAAAAAAATCTTTCGTTCAAATACTGGACACTTTTTTTCTTTTACCAGCTCCTTGGTCATATATGTAAGGGGACACGGACTCATATACTCAATATCATCTGTTTCTACATACGTTTTCCATTTAAAGCCCATATCAGCAAATTTTTTTGTAAATGCACTTTCATGGTTCATAAAAGAATCTAGAGATGAATTCACCTTGGGGAAATCCTTCCAATATTTCTTAAACGCATGATCTAAAAACATACTCTTTCGGACGCATAAAAAATGCGATCGTATATATTTCGATATATGACTGCATTCTATACTGTAATTCTTTGTAATCCCCCAAAAATCTACGTCCTGTGCATTCATATACGCAAACATATCATCAAAAGAATTAACTGGTCCCATTATTTCATAATTAAACAACACCAATTCATCATATTTGCTTAAATAATACTGTCCAATATGTTCAATACCTTCTTTATATGCCCAACTGTCATATCCCGAATTTTCCCTAACAAGTATTTCGTCAGCAACTTCATTCAATTTATTTCTTCCAGTCGGTGAAAGGATTCCATTGCACACAACAAGAAGTTTGTCCAAATGTTTTTTAACTGCTTTTAATAATACAATTATATAATCATCTATTATCCCTTCTGCATCATATACAGAAAAAATCCCCAGTCGATTTGCACTCACACTATCTAATATCATCAATTTATCCCACTTTCTGTACTCCAAATAATCAATCTTTTTTACCGAATAATCTTTTTAAATTTTTCTTAATTTGGTATTTTAAATTTGTTTGCATTTGAAGTTCTTCTATCTGTTTATTAAGCCCTTCTACATATTGCATGGTTTCTAATGCTTTCAATTCAAGCTCATATTTTTCTCCCTTTATTTTATGATATTCAGAGATTATTCGGTTTTTATCATCCATATCCACTTTACATTGTGATAATCTGTCTAATTGCACATGATGATAGCTAGATCCAAACATCGCCGAAATTTTCTTATTAAATGTCCTTGCATAATAGTCTAAATTTGTACATTCAATTTCTGCGTAAATATCCGACATCAGAAGAGCAGGATAATATCCTTCCGCTTGAACAACAAGAGGTCGAATTCTTTCTATTGCATGTGAAATAGTGCCATCATTATCCAATGGTTCTTCCGGAAAATCAGAATACTTCCAATTAAAATCATATAATTTTTTAAATGATATAGGTCTAAACCAATAAACAGATCCATACGGTGCTATTACTGTTTTATCTCGATTCAAAGGTACTGTTATATTCAACTTTTCTAATAGTTCTTTTGTTGTATTATAATTTTCGCCCCATTCATTTCCCAGTCCTCCAAACAAATTCGCATGGTTAGGCGCTGGAGGAGATAAAATCCCCAATCTAGGATTTTCTTCAAACAAACATATAACATTATTCACAAAATGTCGATTATAAATGATATTTTCAAAACATTTATAAGCAAACCCACTTCCCACGGTTCCCGGTTTTAAATGGTCCGTTTTTTTATCATGCATAAAGCAAACATAATCATATTCAAATATAATATCTTTTACCCCAACTAAAGCACTGCTTACATCTCTCCCTCTATTTTCAATAACCCTTACTTCTAATTTTTTATTGTAAAGTCTTTCCGAAAACTCCCTCTCTATAATTTTTTTCTTCTCCTCAGTATTAGTAGTAACATATATATCTGTTTCTTCTGGCATATATGAAGCATATTGGCACATATCAGATATTAAATCTTCAAAGTAAAGATGCATAACTAATGCTATTTTTCTTTTCTGTAATGCCGCTTTAAGCTTTCCGCTATCACTACATGTACTTGATAAAATATATCTAAGATTAAGACACCTAACAAAATCTTCCTGATTACAAGTCCTTAATATATTATCCCAAATTAAATTAACATTGTATTTCTCATACTCAACTAAATAGTCAAAAAACTCTTTTGCTGTATTACCCATAGTGTTTGCCAAGACATCCGCATAGTCTTGAAAAAACATCCTTCGCTTAAATATAGGGCATTTTCTGTTTTTTACCAGCTCCAACGTCATATACATAAGCGGAAAGGCATTCATATACTCAATATCATCTGTTTCGACATATGTTTTCCATTTAAATCCCATATCAGCAAACTTTTTTGTAAATATAACCTCATGTTTGGCAATGGCATCTAAATATGTATTAATCTCAGGAAACTTTTCCCAATATTCCACAAAGCTTCTATCCATAAACATACTTTTTCTAACGCAAAGAAAATGGGACTGTATATGCTCGGGAACATAATCATATCCATTTGCCGTAAACGGATTAAAATCTATCTTATGATGTTTTGTAATTCCCCAAAAATCTATGTCTTGTCTATCCATATATTCAAACATATCATCAAAGGAATTAACCGGTCCCATTATGGTATGATTAAACATTATCAACTCATCATACTTGTTCAATTCATACCAGCCAATATGCTCTATTCCTTCTTTATATGCCCAACCATCAAAACCCGTATTACTTCTCACAAGAATTTCATCTGATACCTGATTCAACTTTTCTCTTCCTGTTGCTGAAAGGATACCATTACATACAACAAAAATTTTACTCATATGTTTCCTGAGTGCATTAAGAAGAACAATAATATAATCATCAATTATTCCATTCTCATCATATACAAAAAAAATCCCCAGTCTTTTTGTCTCCTCAGTTTTTAAAACCATTTTACGATTCCTCCACAATCTCCTTTAAAACATTTTCTCATTTAATAATATTTCATACATTATAATCAAATAAACAACCGTATTCAGTCGTTCTGCAATTATTGTACTTATGAATTATTACCTTACTACTGATTAATCTACTGCCATAATAATTGCTGCTTCTCGCTCGCCAAAATATACAACATTTTCTTTTACCATCTGAAACTCCAGTTTTGTCTGCGATGCTTCTGGCAGCATAAAACCGTCCAACTCAAATGTCCATTCATCTCCTTGATGTACTTCTATACCTTCTGGAATATTCACGCGGAATCCGTAATCCATGTCATCTTGCCATATGCACAATCGTATATCTTCTTCATTTGACCATATAGCAGACCCGCAATTTTTTACAGTAATTAGTATTCGATATGATTCCGTATGCTTTACACATTCAGGAGCATTATTAAAAATTATTTCCGCATTGAGTTCCTCATCCGAATATTCTAAATCTAATTCCTGCTGTTTTGCTTGTATATTATGTTTCTCTTTTTCAAAACTTACAGTTATCAAAGCTATTAAAAATATAATAGTTAACACTTTTGTTAAAACTTGTTTCTTATTTTTATGCATTCTTCTTCCTCCATAAAGCCAAAACTGAATTTGTTATTTTATCAACTAAATACGAAGCCGCTAATATGGCAAGAATCATAAAAACAAATAAGCATATAACATCACCTTGAGAAAAACTGTATTTACTGAATTTTCTCATAAGAGTAAGCATCATGCGATGATGAACTAAAAAAATCGGATAACAATATCTCCCTGCAAAGGAGCTTAACGTATATACCCCCCCCCCCCGCATTTCTCTACTCTATCCTGAAATAAATATACTAAGATAAAGAAAAGTGATGCACCTACAAAATATATGCTTGTCATTTTATAAACAAAATTTAAATCAAAAATCGTGAATATAGTTAGCACTATCATTGATACAATTAACAAACAATTACTAACTCTTTTTATTCTTTTAACAAAAACCATTCCAAGAACAAATGCCGGAATCCATACTATAAATAATACCGATATATCAACATGCGAATTACTATATGTATAATCAAAAATTACTCCAACCAATGTGCTTACTGCTAAACTTGGATAAGGAAACTCATCTACTAACTTTTTTAAAATCGGAAACAATATGTAAAGTATTATTAAAACACCTAAAAACCATTCTCCAACTGTCCAAAAAGTTGAGGAAAAAGAATTCACTATTCCATCAAAGCCAGTCATCGAAAGTATAATTTTCCATCTTGGTATATTTTTATTGTATCCTCCATCTATATAAAAATATATACAGAAAAAAATAACAAAAGAAATCCAAAACATTGGATATATTCCTTTAAATCTTTTAATAAAATACGTCTTTAGCTTTAACTGTTCATGATATACATATTCTAAACTTGCACCACTTACAATAAAAAACAGAACACATCCAACCGTCCCCGTATAAATTGAAAATATATTATCCGGCAGCAATTTAAAATTATATGATATTTGATAAAAGTCCAAAGTTCTCATATAGTGGCACACTAAAACACATATAAGCGCCAATAACTTAATTATATCAAAATATAGTATTCTTTCTTTTTTCATATGTTAAAGTCCTTATCTCCCCATTATTTCCCTTATAATGGAGTTATCGCCATACACAATTTTAGAATCATACGGTCTATCCGGAAATTCACCATAAGATAATTTTATATTAAGATTTCTTTCTTTTATAAACTGTTCTACTCTGTCTGCCAGCGAAATCGGATTTCCTGAACATACGTTTATAATGCCTGAATATTTATCTTGTGTACTGACCTTTGCAATCTGTTCTGCAAGTTCATCCACTTCTATAAAATCGTATTTACTCTGACCTGTCGTAAATGGAAATTCTTGTTTTCCTTCCTGTGCTGCTTGCAGTATTTTAGTAAAAATTGAATGATTTTTTAAATCATCCCCTAATATATAATATGCCCTTAACCAGTAGATATTAGTTCCTTTATCTTTGGCATATAATAGCAGCGATTGCCTCAATGCATTTTTAGCTATTCCATACTGAGACAATGGATTACAGGGGGTATTCTCGTCAATCGCACCTTCCCAAAATCCTACTTCATGCATCGTTCCCATAACAGCTATCCTTTTACATCCGCCATCTATTAGGTCACATAAAAATCTATAATGTGATGACAAATTATTCATATGTGATGTCGAATTATGTACAAATCCATCCTTCCATGCTAAGTGCACACATATATCTGGTTCTCCTAGTACATGGAAAATTTCTTTATCTCCTGAAAAAATATTTGTATTGCTATATTCAGCTCTACTATCTATCCCGTTTGAATTTAAGTCTACAGCAATTACATCATGCCCCATATTCAACAATTTTTCAACTACATGCCTTCCTATATATCCTGCTGCCCCTGTAACCAATATTTTCATTTTATTTCCTCCTTGCTATTCAGCTCACATTCACATTCTAAATTTGAAATTCCATAACGACATGAATCATCCAAAATATCAATCTCCGCAAAAGGAGTAACACTGCCCAAAAGTTCTCCATTACCATTTTCTATATACATCATCAGATAAAATTTTCCTGCTAATAAATTAAGGTTTTTAAAGTTGAAATACAATTGATTTTCTTCACTGAACAAAAAATTTTCCCCATTTCTGTCAAATACATTTGCATAAGCAACAATGCCATCCGCACGGGCTATTTCAAACCTTATTTTTGCATAGATATTAGCTATAAATCTAAATTTAATAAAAATTTTTATACTTTCACCTATACCCCAAACTCTTTTATCTACCGAATTAATATCAACAATTTTAACCTCCAATATCTCCAAATCATTTTTCTTGTTCATTGCAACTTTTAATTCATTAGGTCTTCCAATCAATTCATTTGCCAATTTACTCTTTTCTATCTCATCTACGTATGTTATATATTTTGTAATGACTTCCTCCGTCTCTCCCATTGCTGCCACTTTAGCATTATTAATCCAAATGCATCTATCACATACTTCTTTTATCTGATTCATAGAGTGTGAAACCAAAACAATGGTTGTTCCGCTATCTTTTATTTCGCGGATTTTATTAAGGCATTTCGCCTGAAACCCCGCATCTCCTACTGCCAAAATTTCATCAACCAGTAAAATATCCGCCTTAACATTAATTGCAACAGAAAATGCCAGTCTCATATACATACCGGACGAATATGTCCTTACCGGATTATCTATAAAATCTTCCAATTCTGAAAATAAAATTATCTGCTGAATTTTTTCGTCTATCTCTTTCCTTTTTAATCCAAAAATAGACGCATTTATATATATATTCTCACGTCCTGATAAATCTGGATGAAATCCGGCCCCCAGCTCAAGTAAACTTGATACCCTCCCCTTCACATTAATTGTGCCACTATCAGGATAGATTATTCTTGTTAAAAGCTTCAATGCAGTACTTTTACCACAACCATTATGACCTATTAGTCCAACTGCCTCTCCTTTATAAATGTCAAAACTAATATTATCTAAAATCGTTCGGGTTTCATAACGGTTTCTAGCAGTAAAAAGCAGTTTCTCTTTTAACATATGTCCTTTATCAAAATAAACCCGAAACTTTTTTGACATATTTCTAACTTGAATGGTCACTTCCCTGTTTTCTATATCATTCATCTTAAAATTCCTCAACAAATCTCCTTTGGAGCTTTTCAAAAATGCACCAGCCAACAATAACCACACACAGACTTTCTAGTAAAACAATAAATAAACATTTTAAATCAGGTATCTGTTTGTAAAATAAAATATCTCTATATGCAACGATAAGCACTGTCATTGGATTACTATTTAATATTCCATGAAATTCTGGCGGAACCGAGTTCAAGGAATATACAACTGGAGATGCATACATTAGACCGATAGACAAAATTCCAAAGATTTGCTCCATATCTCTATAATATACTGAAATAGCACTGCATGCTAAGGCAATCCCTAATACAAATAAATACTGTATGACCATTACTGCCGGAAGTACCACTATTGCCTGTATGTTAATTCCAATACCAGAGACAATCAATACGGCAAATACAACAACAAAAGATAATAGCATATTAACAAACTGGCTTGTAACAAATGCAATTGGTAATACTTGCCGTGGAAAATATATTTTTTTAACCATGTCTTGTTGATCTATAATTGCCCTTGCTCCTCCTGTCATGCATGTTGAAAAAAAAATCCACGGTATAAGCGCTACAAATAAATGCATATAATAATTTTCTATTCCCATCGGCATTACGACTGAAAATGCAAAGGTATATATCATTAACTGAAGCAGTGGATTTAAAAAAGTCCAAAAAAAACCTAATAAGGAATTCTTATATCTTCCTTTTAAATCACGCCTCACCAAACTTAATATCATTTCCCTATATTCATATATTTCCTGCATACTAAATACTTCTTCTCCTAATTATCTTCATATCTGTAAACCTTGTGCGGTCCCATAATTTTTCTTTTCACATTAATTACTTTTACAAATGCTTCTTTAGGAAGAATTTTTCTTAAAAAATACTTAATCCTATAATCCCATCCATGAAAGTTAATCCTTATGCCATTTTGAGACTGAAACAATCCCAACAAATCATGTGTTCCAAATGTCCCAGCATAATACATCAATGTTGTATATTCTATTTTGGCAAAATTGTCGCTCATTACCACAGCAGTATAATAACCGGCTTCTTGTGCAACATAAGCATAACACCTTTCTATTGCATGGGATATTGTTCCATCTATTGGTAATGGTTCTTCGGGAAAATCATCATACTGCCAATCATTTGCAAACAGTTTTTTTACTGCAGATGTTCTAAACCAAAAGCAAGAACCATGTGGAGCTATAGGAACTTTAAACTTATCAATAGGAACCGATATATCTAATTTTTTTAACAACTTTACCGTATTAGTATAATTTTTTTCCCATGTCTGCAATAGCCCAAATACATAAGGACCATGTAATGGCTTAGGCGGGCACAACACGCCTAAATGATTATTGTCCTCAAATAATTGTAAAATATTTTCCACATACTCTTTTGTTTCTAAAACATTTTTATAACAAATGTATGCAAACCCCTCTCCCACGCTTCCCGGTTTTTCCTGTGTTACCTTTTTATCATGTATAAAGCATATGTAATCATATTGGTCTACAAGTTCACGTCCAATAATAAGAAGCGCTGATACATCCCTTCCTCTATTTTTAACCAGTTTTACGGACACTTTATTTTTTAATTTCGCACAATAAGACTCTATCTGCTTCTTTTTTTCATCTGTTTGCGTTGTAAAGTAAAAATCTGCATCTTCAGGCATATTGGAAATGTAGGAATAAAGATTTTTTAACTCATCTACATAGTATATATGTGCAAGCATCGCTACTCTTCTTTTTTGTGAAGGCTTGTCCTTAAACTTTTGTAACTTAATGTTTGTAGGAAGCGTATAATTTAAATGCAGATTTTTCGCTATCTCTGTGTGGTCCATCGTTCTAAGGATATTCTGCCAAATTAGCTCAACATCATAAAGCCCGCTCTCATTTAAAAAATTATATAATTCTACCACTGGTTGCCCTGCTGTAGTTTCAAGCATCTGACCATAATCGTGAAAAAAAGCCCTCCTTTTAAATATAGGGCACTTTCTATTCTCAACCATTTCTCTAGCACAGTAAAATACAGGATATGCCGACACATTTTCCAAATCAGTAACATCTACTGACACGTCCCATTTATATCCTAAATCGGCAAAATACTTTGTGAAATACGATTCATGATAGCATACGGAATCCCTATAATTTTCAACCTTTCGAAAATTATCCCAATAGTCTTGAAACTCCTTTGAACACAATAATTTTTTCCTGTATACCATAAAATGTGATTGAATATGCTCCGGAAGGTACCCATACGGATTAAGTCCATAAGGATCTTCATCGACTTTCTCATGTTTCGTAATACCCCAAAAGTCCACATCTTTTTCATTCATTTTGCTAAATGTATCAGCAAACGGGTATACCGGACCCATTATCGTATGATTTAGCATTACCAACTCATCCAATAATTCTATTTTATCCCAACCCAAATAAGATAATCCTTCTTTGTATGCCCAAACGTCTAAGCCTTCGTTAGGTCGAACAATTATCTTCGAATTATACTTTTCAAACTTCTTTTGTCCATCTTCATTTAATTTTCCATTACAAACAATAACCAGTTCGTCAATATTCTGTATCAGGTCATCTAACAAGTATATAACATAGTCATCTACTATTCCGTCCTTATCAAAAAAGAAATAAATGCAACCTCTTTTTTGTCCATCCTTAATTCTTAGCATTATACCTCTATTCTCCCTCTTGGAATCATACGCAGAAGACGTATTTTACGCAAAACTTACAACTATTATAATTCTACATACTTCGATTGTAAACATATTTCCGCATTTTGTATTATATTGTATAAGAATGAAACAATTACCATATAAACTGTTTGCTATTTTCTGATAAACATTCCTGATTTTTCCATCTCGTTTAGTGAAGCTTCATATCCGCTGTTATCTATGCTTTGGTTGCGTACCCAATTACAAAAGTTATGCAACCCTTCCTCTAACAAAACTGTTTGCTTAAAACCAAGTATCCGTTCAGATTTTGAAATATCAGCAACATTATGTGCTATGTCACCCAGTCTGAAATCTCCGGTTATATTAATATTACTGTCACTTTTATATTCTTTTTTTAGGAGCTGCGCTATTTCTATTACACTCGTACCAATTCCGCTTCCCAAATTAATTATTTCTGAATTGCTTTCCTTTATATCCAATGAATTAATCACAGAATCTGCTACATCCACTACATTGATAAAATCTCTGCTTTCCAATCCATCTTCAAAAATATTAATTGGTTTATTTTCCAACATAAGTGTTGAAAATATTGATAGTATTCCCGTATATGGATTTTTTAGTGATTGCCCAACCCCATATACATTTTGAAACCGAAATATTGTATAATCAATCCCCATTGCCGGACACATCGTAGATAACATATTCTCTTGAGTATACTTAGTAAATGCATATAACGAATTTGGTTTTACCAAACTGTCCTCTGTTGTTAACGCTATTTTTAACTTTTCCCCACAATGCTCACAATATAAATTAAAATTACCTTTCTGCATATTTTCCTTCTTTCGTGCATTCGGGTATACCACACCACATTGAGGGCAAATATATTTACCTTCTCCATAGACTGAGCGCGATGAGGATAAAATTATTTTTTTTACTGTATTTTTCTTATTTGCGCTTGAGATTGCCTGAAGAATATTAGAGGTTCCCATAATATTCACTTCGTTGTAACGGTTTATCATATACATTGACTGACCTGTTCCTGTCTCCGCCGCTAAGTGAATAATATATTCTTGACCATCTAAAGCATTTTTAACCGCATCAAAATCACAAATATCCGCTTTTATAAAATGACACTTATCTTTTATTGATGCATAAAGATAAGAATGCTCCCAATCATCCCCATGAATCTGCTTTGTCATGGCATCCAACACAGTAATATTGTAGCTCCCTAATAAACTTAACTTTTTTACAATCTCACTTCCAATAAATCCTGCACCGCCAGTAATTAATATATTTTTCATTTTAATATCCTTCATTTAATCTCTCAATATCTAATGCCAACAACGTCAATAATAATTTGCTGCTTATTCAAATTTTTAATAATACATCTCATTATTTTTGTTCTGTTTATTCTCATATAGCCCTGCCCATGCTAACAATGCATTTCATATTATAAGCTACTTTTATTATGATTGTAAACACTTTTCTTTGTTTCACAATATTTTTCTAATATTTTCAGCAAAAATCTTTCAAAAACATTTGCTTATATAATTTTTAACACATACACCCCTCTATGCCCCCAATGCCCGACCAGCAGTCTCACATACGCCCCATAAAACTTCTTTTCCTTAAAAAACCGAAGTCTTTCTTTCTGTGCATCCAGGTCTGCCTTCACCGCCTCGTTCGTATAGGTCCTGCTAATGCTATGCTTTCGCGGGCGGTAATAATAGAGCTTTTCCGTTGTAACCGCGACGGTCTCAGCGCAATTGACAAACAAATGGCTCGTGTAAACATCCTCATGGATCCTTCCCTCGGGAAATAACTGAACTGTTTCAAGTTTTCTGAATATCTGACGGTCGTAAAGCTTATTCCACGACACCGTTTCTATGGCTTTCAGCTTGCCGTGCCAATTTTGAAGCATTTTTTTGGAGGTCAGTATGTATTTTTTTGCATTGGCTTCTGGTAGCATTTCCTTTAGGGTACGGGTATAAGCACATGCCGCAATCTGTGCATTGCTTTTTATGAGCAACCGATACAGTTTCTCAATATATTTGCTGTCGACCATATCATCCGCATCAACGAACGCAATATATCTGCCGCTTGATACCTCATATCCTTTATTTCTGGCTGCCGACAAACCTCCGTTTGCCTGATGAATAACCTTTACACGGCTGTCTTTTAACGAATAGCCGTCACACAAGCCCGGGCAATCATCAGTGGCGCCGTCATCCACAAGAATGACTTCCAGGTTTTGATATGTCTGTGATAATATCGAATCAATACACGCGCACAGGTATTCGCTTACATTATAGACAGGAACAATCACACTGATTAAATCCATTGCTCCACAACCTCCCCCATCCGTTCCCACGAGAACCGATACGCCTCTGCCGCAATGTTTTTGGCAAATTCCTCCTCTTTGCCCTCCGTAAAATACCGCACAATCGCTTCCGCAAGCGCCTGTTTATTCTGTGGAGGAACAACATAGCCTGTCCGGTTATGGCTTACTACATCCGGCAGACCGCCTACCTCCGTAACGGTAACGGGCTTCCCAAAGCCATAGGCAATTTGGACAATTCCGCTCTGCGTGGCGCTTTCATAAGGAAGCACAACCATATCACTTGCCGCAAAATATTTTTCCACCTCGCGGTCGGGCGTATAACCGTCGTATATTATAATAGAAGCTTCCAACCCGCTGCCTGACGCCGCCAGCATTTTAATTTGACTGACATAGCCTTCCTTGTCCTCCGCGTTTCCAAATTCGCCGACAATCAAAAGCGTCACATTTCCTAAGCGTTCCTTTATATCCGGCATTGCGTTAATCAAATGTTTCAACCCCTTATATGGACGTACAAACCCAAAAAATAAAAGCACCTTTTCATCCTGAGGCAGGGAAAGCTGCGTCCTTGCCTGCATTTTGGTCATATTTGCAAAGCAAAAAGCATTGTACGACGGATGCGGCGTTACCTGACAGTTTGGATTTGGCATAATCTGCTTTAATTCCGCCTCCTCCTCTTTCGCATGGACAATAAAATGCTTTCCGTTTTTTAATGTCATTTTTGTCAGAATTTTATCAAGAGGAAATCGTTCGTGAGGAAATACATTATGGCATACAAATGTCAGATTTTGTTTTCCCATAAATTTCGCAAGCAGAATATAACACGGCGCAAAATAGGGATGCCACCATTGCACCAGCACCATATCCGGCTTTTTTTTCCGAATATAACGTGCTGTCCGGATAATATTAAATGGATTTGCGGTATGAATCATATACTTTGCATTGTCTATTTTAAAACTATCATTTTCGTAATCCCGCTGCTCCTTTTTAAACAAAATTTTAGGATACTGCATTTTATAGGAAAGCATTTCCACTTCAAACCTTTTGGATAGTTCACGGCACATCAGTCCCGTATAGTGCGATATTCCTCCTCTATATGGATAAACGGGACCGATTAATACAATCTTTTTCATAAATGATTTTCCAACCAGCGCAGAATGTCACTGTATACCTGTTGTTTGTCCAGTTCATTTAAAATCTCATGCCTGTCGTCAGGATAAAGCTTCATACTGACATCGTTGATTCCTTTCTTTTTGTATTCACAGCAGACTTCATTCACTGCTTTTCCGTAATTACCCACAGGGTCCATACCTCCCGCCAAAAACAAAAGCGGAAGTTCTTTCGGTATATTTTGAATATTTTGGTCTTTTTGAATAAAAGCAAGCACTTCAAATAACGTTCTGTAACCGTTTACGGTAAATTTGAAATTACAGAATTTATTTTTACAATATAAGTCTACTGCTTTTTCATCTCTTGTAATCCAATCACTTTTTGTGCGTGGATTGTCTATCCGTGCCAAATAATTATGAAAAACACATTGTTCTAATAAAGCAGAGCGGTACCTGTCACCTTTTGCAAGCCTGATAAACTCTGATAATATGCTTCCGACCGCAAGCGTAACACTGCTTTTACTGCCTGTTCCAATAATAATTGCTCCTGTAAGCTCATTTCCATATGTCATAATATAGCGCCTTACCATAAAAGACCCCATACTGTGTCCCAACAGAAAACAGGGTGTTTTTTTATAATGTTTTTTCGCGTAGCATGTAACGCGATGTAAATCCGAAACGACGGTTGCACTCATGTTTTTACGGCAAAAATATCCCAAATCTTCATCTCTTCCGGCTGTGGCCCCATGACCGAGATGATCATTGCCAATAACAGCAAACCCATGGTCAAGCAAATAGTTGGCAAATTCATCGTAGCGGTCTGTCATTTCTATCATACCATGGGATAATTGTATTATACCACGTACTTCTCCCTTTGGTTTCCAAAATATTCCATGCAGTCTGTGAATCCCGTCTCTTGACGGCAATTCAACCTCTGTTTTTTTCATATTTGCCTCCATGCTGCTATTTTATCTCTTTACCTGTTAATTATTTCCAACTATTTCCGATATTATTATTGTAAACTTCAATTTGTCAAATATCTACAACCCTAGAAAAAGGGAGCAGTCCCACCTACTCCCTTTTTCAAAGCTTTAATTTACATACTTGTCCAATTATTTAATTTTGACTGGTCGCAGCTGTTTTTGAGAATTTTCTCATAAGTATATGCATCTTTGCGTAATTACATCTTAGAAATCATTACAACAGAAAGATCATATTCTTCAAGAAATTCATCGATGTCTCTCTCGTCATTAATTTCCATAGCTGCCTCAAATACTCCCGTTTCCGGATCAAGAAAGCCTCCTACCATCTCACCTGTAGTTTGATTTTTTCTAATCATCGGTTTTTTGTTTGCTACATTGATTTTTTTCAGTACTTCTTTTTTTGCTACTAACATTCTTGTTGATCCCCTTTCAACCCTTCTTCAGTTTGTCTCCTTATCGGTGATTTTATCTCTCTCCTGGTCCAAAATCAGCCGGACCTGCGCTTGGTCCGCTGTATGACGAGAATAAAAAAACCTTCTCTTTTTTCAAAGTACGTATGTTAAATTAAAGCCCACGCAGCTGTTAAATCCTTTCAAAGCCGCGTTTTATATGATCAGCTCCGCTATAAAGTCACCTTCTCCCTTGTGGCGATACATGCGAAACTAAACCACCCCTGTAACCGGCAGACATTTCTACCTTTCCCCAAAATACTTTTGTCATAAGGCATTTACCCTACATGCCTCAGACACTTTATGTAAATACTATCATATGTATTTTTATATTGCAATGGTTATTTTGCCGAAAAATAATTTTTTTGAACTTTTTATGTAAACCATTCTTGCTTCCATTTTATCACATATTTTTATTTTGAAAAGCATAATTTTAATTTTTCTCGTTTTTTTTAATTTTTATATACAAAATTTGATGTTTTATGATACAATGAGCGCAAGAGAGCAAAGTGGACCTGTACATTTTGCGAACGGCGAATGTTGATCATAAATCGCAGATTTATGATATAATGTCGACAGACATTATACTCGCTCGAATGGGCATAAACTTACCATAATTACGAAGGAATTATGATATAATGCTGTCAGATATCATCTTTGCTTTTTAATAATCTATGCATTGGAATATATTTTAACAGTTCCGCTGAAAAGCCATTTATGGAGGTAACTATGTATAATTTATCTACTCAGTCCTTAAAACCAGGAATGATAACTTATGAGGATATCTACACTCCCTCAAAAGAGCTGATTTTAAAAGCAAATACACATCTTACTCAGGAGCATATACAGCTTTTATGCGAGCATAATTTTGATGAGATAACGCTTGCTGAACCAAATGAGGTCAATATGACGCATTATGAGCATCTTCATCAACATCCGCATTTTGAAAAATTTAATGCAATGTACACATTGTCTCTTACGACCTTCAATAAACTAATCCGTACTCTTGATACGGGAATCGACTTAAATACGTCAAAGCTTTTATCCTTGCGCGATGATATGATGAATATGGTCATGAATGGCGAGCAGCTTCTCGATTATCTTTACAATATGATGCCTGATGAAAATGAAATTACATATAACCACTGCTTTAACTGTGGTTTAATTTGCTATATTTTTGGCACGTGGATCGGACTTGGTGAAGAAGATTTGGATAACCTTACTATTGCAGGTTTTTTGTTTGACATAGGTAAAACAAAGATTTCCGACGAACTCTTGTGGAAACCTGACAAGCTTACGCCGGAAGAGTTTTTACAAATGCAGCATCATATTCATTTAGGATACGATCTTTTGAAAAACAGAACCTTTCCGCCTCACACAGTGAGTGTTATGATTATGCATCATGAGCGGTGTGACGGCAGTGGCTATCCTGCACGTATAAAAGAGGACCGCATTGATCCCTTTGCACTGATTGCGGCAATTGCCGATACTTATGAGGCAATGACACATCCACGGTCACACCGTGTGGCGTTAACACCCTTTCAAGCAATACGTGCATTTGAGGAGCAAGGTCTTGAAGTAAAATATGGGAAAAACATCAAACCTATTTTGACACGTATTGCAAACATGTATTTGGAAAGACGCGTATGTGTGACCGGCAACATCGAAGGACGCATTATAGAAATTCATGAGGATGCGCTTTCACGTCCGACTGTATTTGCAAGCAATGTTAACTATGACCTTCGCACAAAACAAGGCGCCGAAATTATTCGCATGCTTTAAAATTTATATTTCTATATAAAATAAAAAAACGCTGTTCGGCGTTTTTTTATTTTTCGTTTTCTTCAAAAATTTCCCCAATATTTTGTTTAATTTCCTCTGCGGAAAGCCCTTTTGCACTATCCAAAAACGCTTCAACAGATTCTTTCACCGTTTTTAATTGTTCTTCGTCTAATTCATAATGATCTATATAATCCCGAATAGAATTGTTAATGCTTTCCTGCTCTTGCACACTGATCCCTAACGTTACTGCCAAATCATCATTCTCAATAAACGCCTGTACTTCATCTGCGAGCGCATTCTTAATGTCTTCGCTTACCTGCTTCTTCGTATTTGCAATCGCATCATTCACCGACTCGCTTATTTTATCACCTACATTATCAATTGATACGTCTTCCTGACATCCTGTAAGTGCCATACCAAGCAGTATCAGCGCTGCTGCTGTTTTTATTTTCCCCTTATACAAATTTCTCACCCTTATTTCCCATAAATTTATTCCGTCTGTTCGCTTTCTGTATCATTCGCACTTACTTTGCTCAGAATAGGATCTTTCTTTTTCTTCTGCGTAGTAACCGGTTTATCCGGCCATGCCATTGCTTTTACACCCGGCGTTGTTGTCTTTATTCTTAAATAGCTTTTCCCATCTTCCACAAATCTTATAATGGAAATATTTTTCCACGCGTAAAATTCAAAGGGTGCAAACTCAATTTTAAGCTCCTTGAGCATTCCCTTCGCCTCAAAATTTACCAGTTTCTCATCTACTCTGACAGGCATACAGTAGATGTATTTATTATCTGTGGTATGAATAACCGTCGTCTCAAACACCGCAGACTTATTTTCTTTACTAACCTTAATTGTCGCCATTGATGGTACCGGAATATCTTCTACGTTCATATTTCCTCTCATTCTGCCTATTGCGGCTTTTTCCTTTTTTGACACTAACTCCCATCTGCCTGCTTCAGCGGGCATACAAATCAGGATGGTGAAATTTTATATTTCACACTATTCGCATTGTACTGCTATTATATAGTATAGTCCGTGAACGCTTTTGTTGTCAAGCATTTGACAACTTGTATTACATAGGCATTTTTGAAAATTGGGTATTTATTTTTTTTCTGTTTTGTTGTACAATAATTGCAAGTGTCTATTGGGACGGAAGAAATTTAATGAAATAAAGGAGCATGATTGATACATGGCAAAGGACAAAAAAACGAAGTCTGGTGAAATTACAGACATTAGCAAAAGTAAGGCAAAACGCGAAGAGCGTAGGAAAGAAGTGGCAAAAGAAAAAAGAAACCGCATCATTTCACGCGCTGTCAGCTTCGCAATTCTTGGTTTTATAGCAGGTGTTATTATCGTTTTTGCAGGAAAGAACATTTATCTTATGGCTATCCGCACCACGCCAAGCACCGAGATGAGCGCAGGACTTACGGCGGATGGAAAAATTGAGGGTGTGAATGTTTCTGATGCAGTTACACTGGTAGATTATGAGAATATTACCATTACGGACGAGGACGTCAGCACGGACGAGCAGGTTCAGAAAGACATTGACGAGCTTTTGGAAGAGTATCAGGAAATTGATTATGATGTCAGCCTCGCTATTGCGGATGGCGACAAAGTAAATATTGACTATGTAGGAACGATTGACGGCGTGGAATTTGAGGGCGGAAACAGCAATAATGCCGGTTATGACCTTACAATCGGCTCCGGTTCTTTTATTGATGATTTTGAACAGCAGCTTATCGGCTCACATCCCGGGGATAACGTAACTGTCGATGTAACGTTTCCCGAAGATTATCAGCAGGATGAAACTGTTGCCGGAAAAGACGCCGTATTTGAAGTCACCGTAAACGGTATCTACAAAGCGCCCGCATTTGACGATGCATTTCTTGAGAAAAACGGTCTTGCAACCGAGGAAATTACAACTGCTGACGAATACCGCGCATCCATCGCCAAAAAGTATTATGAGACCAACCTTAGAGAGTTTCTCTCAAATTATATTATCGAGAATTCGACTGTAAATACTTATCCTAAGGATTACGTGAAGATAATGAAAGCGACAACAAAGGCAAACGATGAGGCAACAATGAATTATTACAGTCAGGTGTTTGCATCATCCGGTATGCAGGCTTCCACAAACGTATGGGAAATGGCAGGTGAGGACAGTGAGCTTGCCTATGAAAAAGCACTTGTCGGACGTGCACAGGATACGGTGAAGCAGGCAATGGTTTATCAGGCGATTTTTGAAAAAGCTGGCTTAACAATTGATATAGAAGCCGCAAAGGCTGAAATGAACGAGACAAACGGTGACGAAACCTATGCGGACAGCATGATTGAAGATTATGGTGAGGGATATTTTGCACAGAATGCAATTCGCGATGCTGTTTTGGACTATCTTGTAGACCGTTACAAAGACCCTGACAAGATGCCAAGCGAGACAGGTGAGACAGAGGCAGAAACGGATACAGAGGTCGGAACGGAAGCAGAAACGGTTTCTGAAACAGAGACAATCGCAGAATAAAATGAAAAAAGCGGAGACATGTGTAATGATTACATGTTTCCGCTTTTTTATGCACACGGGCGCCCCAAAGGAACTATGTCATCAAACCGATTTCTTTCCAATTACCAATCAAGTTCAAATGCTGAAAATGCGTCTGCTGTCTTTAAATGTTCATCCTTATATTTTAACAGATATGCCTTAATTTCCGCTCCGGCGTCTGCCAAGTCTGTTAAAAACATATCAAAGTTTTCTTCCGTAATACAGCCTGCATCCGCAAACAGCTTATAGTATTTCAAATCATCGGCATGTTCCTCCATAATAATATCCCACGCCTCCCGGGACGCCTTTAAGTAATCTTTTAATTCATGTTCAATTGCCGGCGCAAGCTTATAGGGATGGAGAAGCCTGAAATAGACGATGCGCAGCTTCATTTTCCGTTTTTCCACAGGATAAGACTTAATGTCGTAATCTTTGCCCTCGTAGTCCTCCTCGCCGCAGGTCCAAAGCTCCTCAAATCCATCCAGGTCGTCAAGCCGGATTAAGTCTATGAGCTTTGCATCCCAGCGCGCAATCCACGCATCGTTTCCAACCTCCAAAGGCTCAAAAAGGAAATAATCATGTAAAACGGTAACCGCCATAGCGAGCATCCTCCCTAATCCAAGGTCACGGAACTCCTCTCGTGTGCGTATACGTATTTCCTTTAACCGCAAACACCCTAAAAACAGTTCTTTTCCGCGCAGTAACGCACGGTTTGGTATCGTAACCGTCCGCAAGTGTTCCGCATGCGCAAATGCCCAGTCGCCGATTTCTTCTATGGTGTCGGGCAGGCTTATTTCCTTGATGGTTTTGCAGCTTAAAAATGCCTTTTTTTCAATGGCAATTACGGGTTTTTGGTCAATAATCCCCGGAACCTCAACTTTTGCTGCGATGCCGCGATAGCGCTTGATTGCAATACCGTTCTTATACGGCACATATACAAGCTGACCGCCGCCCTCCGTATTTTCGACTGTTTGATCCGTTGTCAAACGTTGTGTATCTTCCATAAGCAAAATCTGCCTTTCAAAATCGTTTATCCTTATATTAGAGCTCCAGCTTGTCAATCTCCTGCATAATATTATCCTCACGCTCATGAAGCATCAGGTCCTCGTTGTGCTTTGCATAGTCGGGACTTCCATATGTGCTGATAAAGCGCGAGCTGTATACATTGACCGTCAGCTCCGTGACCAGCACAAGCAGCTCGTTTCCATCCATAAACGCCACTTCACTGAACGCAAATACATTGTGCAGGCGCGCCTGAATTCTCGCATTTTCTTCTTTCATCGCCGCTACTTCGCCGTCAAATGCACCTTTGAGCACGGCAAACGGATTTTCACTTCGGTTGAGCCGCAGTTCTTTTTCCCGTGCCTCAAGAAATTGGATAATCGCCCTGTTCTTTCTTCTGTCCTCACCGGAAAGCGTACCTGCGGAGCGCATTGTCTCAAGCAGCTTCTGTCTTGCCTGTATCTGTGATTCAACAATCGCGCAAATATCCGTTTCTCCGCTGTTTTGAGTATTTTCTCCCCGCTCATACAGTGCCTTAATAATCTTAAGCGCCTTCATCAGCTCGGCAAGATAATCTGCGGTTTCCAAGTTCTCCCGCATTTCGCTCTCAAGCTTATCCAGCAGCATCCTGACCAAAGAAAGCCGCTCGTCAAATTTGGCAATACGGGCGCGCTCTACCTCCTGCGCGGAATTGGTGCCGTTTAAAATATCTTCTACTTTATAGTCCTTCTTGTACTTATTATAAAGCTCATAATAGGCTGTAAATTCTTTTACAATCTTTTCATTATGGAGATACTGCCCCACCAGCGTTTCATCCACAGTGATACCTTCTTCTTCACAAAGAAGCATTGTTGCCGACAAATCTTCCCAGCCGCGTGCAGTCACGTAGGACTTGCCGCCGACATTTGTCTCCACGCGGTAAAAATCACTTTTCTTCATATCCAAATACGTAGTCACCGCATTGTGAATACCTTGTTTTAAGGCGTACTCCTTCCATGTAGGATAATCCGCTTCAACCTCCACAAGCTTCATTCTGTCCATTGTCACCACGTCGAACTCCCGTACGGATTTGTTGTATTCCGGCGGATTTCCTGCTGTCACAATCACCCAGCCGTCAGGAACTTTGTGTTTTCCAAAAATCTTATACTGCAAAAACTGCAGCATCGACGGTGCAAGCGTTTCCGACACGCAGTTAATCTCGTCAAGAAACAAAATGCCTTCCTCAATGCCGGAGCCCTCCATAACCTCATAAATAGAGGCAATAATCTCGCTCATGGTATATTCGGAAATGTCAAATTCCATGCCCTTATAGTTTTTATGCGTAATAAACGGAAGTCCGAGTGCCGACTGCCTTGTGTGGTGCGTCATGGAATAGCTGACGAGTGCAATGCCAAGCTCCTGTGCAATCTGCTCCATAATCGCCGTTTTTCCGATTCCCGGCGAACCCAGCAGGAAAATCGGACGCTGCCGCACGACGGGAATACGGTAATCACCATATTCGTCTTTTTTGAGATACAGTTTTACGGAATTTTTAATATGATTTTTTGCCTGTTTAATATTCATGGTAATCCTCCATCTATGCCAAAATCTGCGAATTAACGCATCTGCTCTAGTTTACCTTGTTCTTCCTCAAAATGTTCAATATCCTCCGCCGGAAGCACAAGCTTAATTGCCCACGGCGGTGTCGGCGGTTTTTCGAAATCATCCTCCAAAAACACAAACGCCGTGTCATAATTGTACGGCGGTTTGCGGTCAGGATACACGCCATAACCATCCGTGAAATAAATCAGTCCTTTTAAATTCTCAAATTCACCGCTCTCTATTGCATTGTTTACATATGCGAATACCGGGCGAAAATCCGTAGAACCAAAACCCTCAAGCTGCCCTTCCTTCATAAACGCCTCAAATTCCTCGTCGTTTGTGATTTTCGTGTCACGGCGCACCTCCGAATCGCACTGGATAATGTGTATATTGACCTTGCGGAAGAAATTTTCACTGCTTTTTAAAATACTGTAAGTCTTATTCAGAAAGCACTGTACAATCTCTCCGCGGCACGATCCGGAGGTGTCAATTGCAACCACAAATTCTTTGATTTTATTGACGTCCTTATACTCAAGCGGCTCCACAAGCGGCAGATTTCCGTATATCGAAAGCCCATAGGTGTAATACACATAGTCGAACTCGTCGTCATTCACCTGTATGTCCTCTCCCGACACACTGAACCGCCGCAGAAAATCGCCGTAATCATACGTTTCCTTTGTCGCCTCCTCAAGATTTTGCAGGATGCTTTTATCGTCCGACTTGTCCTCCGAAAAGGATTTCAGCTCCGCCTTGATGCGCTCGCTGAGCTTCTTCCACTGCTCCTGCGTAATCTCAAGCGTCTCCGCATTTTCCGCCGCTGCCCAGCTCTCGTGAATGTCGCGCCGGAACAGATTGGCAAGCTCCAAAAGCTCTGTTGTGCCAAGTCTGTCGTTTTTCAGATTTCTGTAGATACGTTCCGCTGTCAAAGCCCCTGCTTTTTTACGCCATTCATCAAGCGTCTCTCTGCGCTCGCGGTCGCCTGCAACATCAATCCCTGATATGCCAAGCGAAAGGATTGCATTCTCCACCGCCATATCCGCCGCCACATCCCAAAGCTCCTGCTCCATACGCCCATAACGATAGGAATGGCTGAAAATACAGTGCAAAAGGATATGAAGATGCGTCCGGATTACATTGTTCGGATTTTTTTTATACAGCCGGACAATGGTGCGCGGGTCGTAATATATGACCGCCTCCCCGGGTGCGTTGATGTCGCACCGGATGTCGTCCATGCCTGCCTGTTCTTTCAGTTTTATGCCCGACAATGCCACGTCAAGAAAACGCAGGTTTACCAAAATCCGGTCCCGCGACAAGCCCCATATCCGCGATGCAATTTCTGACACTTGTGTCATATTTTCTTTTTTTTCTGTATTATCTACACCTGCATTCATACCAATACCTCACTTTACCTGACACAGCCTTACGATTCTGCTCCCTTTGGTATTTCAAATACTTGTGGAATATACTCCGCAATGTTCTCTATTGTTCTCCCTTGCAGATAAATCTCAAACATTTCTTCTGCGCACAGCTTTACTACCCCGATGCTGCCTAATTTCTTACCGCCAATCATGCCAAGCATCGTTAACTCCACCCAGCCAAAATCCTGTCCTTCCCCTTCGTGCGGGCAAAGGTACATATTCTGTACATATTGATAGCC
Source organism: uncultured Lachnospiraceae bacterium (assembly GCA_910586715.1). Lineage (GTDB taxonomy): Bacteria > Bacillota > Clostridia > Lachnospirales > Lachnospiraceae > COE1. Next base: position 32,118 of record CAJUJG010000016.1, on the reverse strand, counting down.
TTGCTTTTCAATAAAATCATCATACGCAAAACGGTACAGATACTGTTTCACAATATCCTGTATTCCCGGCTGCCCTGCTATCCTATACCCTTTATCCTTTTTCTCAAAATGAATGCAGTAATATTTGGCATCATATATGGCAAAGCAATATTCTTTCGATTCCCTAACCGGATAGATACAAAGAATATCCGGTTTTAATGTATCCGCATTGTCGTCCAAAATATCCGGGCTGTTTCCATGCCATATCGGATGGTCAATAATCTGCAATAATTTTTCATTTCTTCTTGCAGCATATTCTTCCGATAGCCTTGTGGGAAGCTCAGACAGCTGCCTGTGCCGCATATCTCCAAAATTATCTGCACAGACCTTTTCCCATATAAGATTAAAACTGTTTGTTCCATAAAGACTGTATTGCAGGTTCTCCTGCTCCATTCTGATATTGGAAATATATGCATAAATCGTTTTTAATACCGTTCTCTTTTTTGTAACAAACTGCGTTTTCAGCTCTCTTTCAATACGGTACTGAATATAATCCGTGTCGCCAAAATCATCCAAATCGGCAGTTGTCAGCTCCACCTCCGCAATATCAAACAATTCTAAAACATCTGTTTTTCTCAACTCTTTTGTACATTGCGTTAATACACACTCATGCAGTCTTCTGATATAATCCGTTTCATTTTCCACGGTACCCTGCGTTTGGAGTTCAACATAGTAAGGACGATTTTTCTGTATCAGGGCAAATGTCTCATGAATTGTCTTATCCCACAGAATCTCACCATTGCCATTTGTTTCAATTATTTCCTGTTGATTTGTGTATATACCATATTGAAAGTAGTTTTCCAACAAATACAAAGATACTGCAAGACGGTTAAAAATTCTGTTTTCCCCATCACCATTATACAAATAAACCAACTGTTCTTTATCATTATATTTTTTGATGACCTTAAGAACCTGTTTCAGCTGCTGCAGCGGTTTTGCAGTTGAATCGATATACTTAGGATAGCACTTAAATACGCAATCCTCTATCACAACAATGCCAACAAAATCAAATAGATACACCGCATCAATACCGGTTTCCTCAATATCTGCCAAAATAATATCCTGACTGGATAAATCCTCATATTCCGGCTTTGATGACTTTACCGTTTTTACAATGCCATACTTTTTCAGTATTCCCACAAGCCGTCTTGTCTTTTCTGGTGACGTATCAAGCTCTTTGGAAATTTCATGCAGCCGATAATATTTCCGTTCCCGAAAGAATCCTCCCATCATGTGCACTTACTCCAATGCTTCCCTGGTTTCCTGCGATAACCCTTCCAATCCAAAAACTCCTTCGCATTCCTGTTCAAATGTTTTACAGATTTCGGAAAAGATCATTTTTCCGTTCTTTTTTGCATGCCCTCTAAAAATATTATGCGGGCGCAGCTTCATAACATCCTCAAACAAATACATAATTACCTTACTTTCAAACGCCTTTACAAATCTGTCCTCGTCCTCCAGTGCATGATCAAGCATTGATTTTGCAATAAAAAATGGTCCTAAGAGCTTATCTTCATTGACTTTGCAGTCATCCGAGAGCAGGATATGATTAATCTGCACGCGCAAATCGTTCCATTTGATATACCTTCTATTATCCCCTGTTCCTACCGGGATAATATACTGCTGTACTCCTTGTGCTTCATCATCAATTCCAATATATTCAAATTCCCATCTGCGCTTAAATGCCGTATCCATCATATATACCCCTTGATCCGCGCTGTTCATCGTAGCCCAAATAAACATATTATCAGGAATCCTTATCTCCGCGTAATCATCCGGGTCTCCATGCAGCTTGTCTGCCAAATATGTTCTCATATCCTCGGTAGTATGAATGCTGTATTCACTGACATTATCGCCGTTTCTGTCCAGCAATTGAAAAATCTCCCCAAAGACTGCCGCTGCGTTTGCTCTGTTAATTTCCTCAATCAGCAGTAAAAATGGTTTAATATGCTCCTTATCCTTACTATTCTCCAAAGCTTTCACATAAATCCGCATAAATGGTCCCGCAACATATTGATAACGAATCCTGTCGTTGCCTTCTGCATCCTTATCTGAAACAGGCTTATAAGTACCTACAAAATGAGCGTATGAATAATTCGGATGAAATGTAACACGCTCATAATTTGACGAATCTGCGCCAAGCAGCTCATCTTTCGACTGATTCAATGCATAGCTCTTACCCGTACCGGGAGCGCCAAAAACAATTTTATTGCGTGCAAATGCACTTTGATACCCGGTATGGAACTGTACCGCATTGCCGGAAACCACAGTTTCTGTTTGCGGCAGCGTAATTTGGTTTTCTATTCCATAAAAACGACAAAAATTAGCATACGAAAACCGTTCAAAAAATTCTTTTCTATCACGGGGATTCCCGATAGGCATATTTGTTTCAATATAGTTTAATTGGCGTTCTGCCTCTTCTAAATCGCTTTCCGCAATATATAACACCGCTTCTCCAGAAACCGATTTTACCATCACAGGTTCGGCATAGCTTTTGATGGCATTTAATAGAATATCATCACTTTTACCGCCTATCCAGCGGTTGAAAAAATCATTATACTTTACTTCATGATCCGGCGATGCAAGAATTTCCCTGACAATCTCGCAGAATATCAAAATCGCGTCATCATTCCCTTTAACATATGGGTTCGGCGCAAAATACGTTTTTATCCAAAATCGGATATAACGCGTTAAATTTTCATCGTCAAACGTAAACAGGTAATCGTGAATCCTAAAACGGTTTCCGCCTCTGTCCTCCAGCCCAAACTGACATGCCTGCTGATACGATGTTCTTTTATATCCCGGTGACCTTACTTCAATTTCGTCGGCTGCCTCACTCCACTCCATGCTTTTTGCCGCATCCGGATACACTTCCAGCAATGCCTTCAGATTGTTTAACGTAAAATTTCTAAATCTTGCAAACGGCGAAAATGACATATCAGCTTACCTTTCCCTTTCTGCTTTCCTTCGTCTCTTCTTCGTATATTTTTAATGCATCCGTCTCCTCCTGCGAAAAAGCCAGCTTGGGATAACATTTTAAAATTTCCTTCATAATCTGAATCAGCACATCAACTACAATAGAATTTCCCGCCTGCTGATACGCCGATGTGTCGGACACAACAATCTGAAAGCTGTCGCAAAAGCCCATAAGCCTTAAGCATTCCCTCGGTGTAAGCTTTCTCAGCCTTCCTTCTGTTGTGACATAATTGTCCACGCCTGCCCTGTGCATTTTATGCATCGTTGTCAAAAGCGGCCGTGCAATCTCCAAATCAGTCTCCGGTCTAGAATAAAAATTTTTCGTACCTGTTGCCAAAACATATTTTCGCACCTTTTCAGACAGGAAATATTTTTCCAAATCCTCCATTGTTTTCTCTTTGTCCGTATTCTCCTCCTCAAATACAAAATCTCCATGCCAGTTAAACTGCTGGTTCCTTTTTTGGCAGAGCTGTACGTCACCGTCAATCTGCGTATACCTTTTTGTCAAATTTTTTTCCATCGTGACAAAATCTACTCCTTTTTTCGGCAGATAATAACGTCCCGATACATTATCCAAGAGAAAATCCTGCATTGTTTTCTCCAGCGGAAACGGCTGCGGCGGCATAAACTCCTGTTCCAGCAGCAAATCATTTCGAAATCCCACAACAAATACCCGCTCCCTGTTTTGCGGAATTCCAAAATCCCTTGCATTTAAGATCATTTTTTCCCATGTGTAGTTTAAATCCGTGAATATCCTTGAAACGGTTTCCCATGTTTTTCCTTCATCATTGCTTAACAATGCTTTTACATTTTCATAGATAAAAACCTTCGGTTTTATTTCGCTGACTAATCTGGCATATTCATAAAACAGGGTTCCTCTTGTATCCGCCAAACCGCGTTGTTTTCCTACAAGGCTAAACGACTGGCACGGACTGCCGCCCACAAATAAATCCACCTGTCCTTCATACTGCTTTCCATCCAAAAAAGAGACATTCCAATGAAATTGATCTTCGCTAATCTTATAATTTGCCATATAACTGGCTTTTACCTTATTCTGCGACTCCTTTCCGCTGTACAGCCTGTCCACATACTCTTTCTTTTCCGTATAATCATCAATCTCCGCCAGCTCCTGCAATATATGTAACGTGTTTATCTTTTCATGAAGCATACCCGTACGCTCACTAATATCCCTCACATTTTTGATAACTTTTTTTCCTTTATTTTCTTCCAGTATGTCATATGCTTTTTTTAAATCTCCTGAAACCTCATGCCATAAAATCTTGTCCGTGCTTTTGTAAGATATGTTTTCTTTTCCCAAATCACTAATCGCATTATCCTTTTTAAAGTCATTCGATACCTCCAAAATACACTGAAACGCCGTTAAAATTCCAGTCCGTCTGTCTTTTCTTTTTTCCAAGCCTTTCAGAAATTCTGTGTATTCCTTTAACCGCGCCTTTTTAAGATCTTCCATTTTTACAATTCGGCTTAATATGCTTAAAATCAATTCTTTACAGTCTTTTTCCGCAATTCTGTCAATGCTGTCAGTCACTTTTATATATTCTGCCTTTGTGGCGTCCAGCATTGTGTCCAATTGGGACTTATATTCTTTCTCCTCATCCGTTCTTGCTCCAATGCGGTGAATCATAGTCTCCAAAACACTTAGCTCGCCTTCTATTTCGTCCAAATCAACATCTATTTTTTTTGACAATATATCAACGTCTCCATTATCGCACGCAAACACAATTTCATGGTCCAGTTCCATTCTGTCAAGCGTGTGCTCTATTGCACCAATGCCACTAAAGACGGTTGCTAATCTAATCATCTTTTTCTCCATCTCCATTGTCTAAAAATTCACAATCTCCCCACTACAAGCCGCTTCCATAATCGCCTGCACATCCGCACCGTCGAGGTCAAGACCCTCGGCACTGACAAAATGCGTGTTTTCAACGCCGTAAAGCCTGCAAAGCGCGTTTACGTATTCAAATCCGAAATTGCAGTCTCCGATGTAGCCGCCGCTGGTAGTGACATAATACATATCACTGGCATTTGCCAAGCCGATTGGCGTGCCGTCCTGCGCGTAAGTGAACGTAATCCCTTCCACACTTGTCAGCTCCAAAAAGATTTTCAGCGATGCCGGAAAAGCCATGTTCCAGTAAGGCGCTGCAATTACGAGCATGTCTGCGCTTGCAACGGCATTTGCATAGTCAAACATCGTGTCGTCGGTCTGCCCTGCTGCCAGCAGTTCGTCACGCCTTTGAAGCCGTTCATAATTTAAGGGCAGCATATTTTCCGTTGATAATCGTATTTCTTCTATATGAAATGCCATATCGTGACTGTTTGCTTCGCGTATCCGTTCCAAAAGCTGCTCCGCCAAAGCCAAAGTCCTTGAATCCCTGCCGCGCACACACGCGTTGATAAAAAGTAATGTTGGCATACCGCTCGCTCCTTATCCTAAAATATCCTTCGGCACTTCCGCCGCCATGCGTTCATACGCTTTTAATGACGGGTGAAGATGGTCGCCGCTGTCATAGCCCTGCGCAAATGCCGCGGAATTTGTGCGGTCCCTGAGCGCCTTGTCAAAGTCGATGCAGCCCTCCGCCTCATGTGTGGTGCGAATCCATTCGTTTACCTCGTTTCTTAAATCGTTGCGAAACGGCTCATATGTCCGCCAGCCGTAAATCGGGAGCAGCGTCCCCATATATACCTTTAATCCGTACTCATGCGCCCATTCAATGTAGCGCTTCAAGCCGTCTATCAGCTCCTGCGCCGTCGGAAGGTCGCTCCACGGGCGAAACGGATTAACATCCACGCCCACCGGATGAATAATGTCGTTTATTCCATGCTGAATAATAATTGTGTCCGCGCCGCTCACACGTGCTTCGTGCGGAAAACGGATATCGCCTTTTAATCCGTATGAATCGTAAGTGATATTGTCATACTGACGCAGAATTCTTGTGCCGCTCGCCGCTCTTCTCACAATCGCAGTATGCTCGATTTTCTCGTGAAATAACCTTAAAGAGAGGTAATCCGGCCACGCCTGCGACGTAATGCTGTCGCCGTAACAAATCACCGCCCTGTTTTTGGCGGATGTATACAGTTCTACATTGCTTAGAAAATAGAACCAGTTTGTTTTTCTTGTCAAATCGGCTGGAAGCGCGCCGCTTGCCGCATAGTCGCCTACCGTATACGTGCCTTTTGACAGCGGTCCTGTTATTAAAACTGCCGAACGCATCTGTGTAAAATCGCCTAAATAAATGCTGATGTTAAAATCCTCGCCGCGCGTTACCGCAAATGCCGTCTCGTCGCTCACTCGCGATTCCCCTGCCGGAATGGTCACACTTGCGCTTCCGTTCTCAAAGGTCACGGGAACCTTACCGACGTATACCTTTGTGATTGTCACAGGCTCCGTGCCGCAAAAATTGTCGAGTGTTATTTTTAATTTATCCGCATCAAACATTGGACGGATTGGATAACGCAGAGTCAGGTCTTTTGCGTAATTTTCCGGTTTTCTGTCCGCGATGGAAATTGCATTTCCCCATGTGGTTACGTACTTTTTCTCTTCCACTGACGTACCTCCTGTAATGACTGCTCGTAAGAATACTTACATAAGTATACCACATATCATTCGTTGGGGGAACTTATTTTCTCTTTTTTAGAAAAGTCTTGTTGAGCACTGCAAAAAACAGCACAATTCCCAACATACAAAGCGTCATTCCCACAATCATTCCTCGCCCGATTGTCGTCTGAGCAGGCTTATTGACCAGCTGCACGAGTTTGTCCGTCGTGACAAGGAAATCCGTTTTTGCCGTTTCTTCTCCCTGCAAAATTTCCACTCCGTTGCCTGCCGCATCCACGGCGCCGTATAAAAGCGACACCTCCTCGTCACGTGCGCCAATCGTGATAATAGCCGTATCACCTTCGTTTTCAACCAAATCAAAATAATCCCACTGTTCCAGGCATTCTCCGGATTTGCCAACCAGTGTAAACCATGCCTCAGACAGCTTGAAATTATCCTTCACGGAAATCCGCACTTCCTGTGCTTCTACATCATAAATCTCATTACTTTCCACACCGTCTATCAGGACACAAGGTGTTGTATTGTCAATAATAAACTGAATTTCTTCGCCGTTTTGTTTTAATAAATTATTTACTTCATTACCGGCTCTGTCCTTCGAATATATACCTAATCGATATGCTCCCTCAGATGCAAAGTTCTCACGGTAAATTGTGTAAGTATAAATATATCCTGAATCCTCACTGCCTGAAACATCCACATCATAAAATACCGCCTCTATCGGCTCCATTTTTCCCTGCGCAGCTTCCAAAGGTCTCTTACCTTCCCTTCCATAGACGATATTCGCATTATGTGACATATATAGCGCAAATTCCTCAACCTTATCAACATTCATTTCTATTATTTTTATATCTTCAAAATTCCTGTAGCTGTTGTAATAGCGGTCTACAAGCCTTGTCAAATCCGTAAGGTCATAGGCTGATCCCCGCCTGTTGAGCGAAAACCGGTACGTCAGCTCTGATACATTTCCAGCCTTATCTGCCGCGGTTACCGTAAGATTATAAATATTATCCGGTTTATCATTAAGCCCGGTCAGTGTATATAGAAATCCTCCCTCCGTAAGTGTTACCGTTAGGTCAGAACGAATGTCTGACGCAATGCCTGCTCCGGTAGTAAGCGCAATGCTGACTGTCTCTGGCTCTATATTCACATCACGCACTGTTATAACCGGAATCACCTCCCCTGAATTTGCAGAATGATTTTCCACGCCTGATATTTCTATTTCGGGATGAGTCGTATCTATTATGAGCGTAAATGGCATTTTTGCCTTATCCTCAGCCAGTATTTCATTTCCTGCCATATCTTTATAATGACATGAAATGGCATGCTCGCCTTCCGACAAAAGTTCTACTTTTATGACATGAGTGTCATTTTTATGTTCCCATAAACCGTATTCCCCGCCAGGCTGCATATTGATTTGAAAATCGTCCGCATTAAAATTATGCTCCGTCACGGTAATTACCGCTGTCTGCGGCGTATTCACATAATCCTTTTGCGCATTGTCATTTTCAAGCCTGATTGCGACCCGCGGCATTGTCTTATCAATTGTAAACGGTTCCGCACTTACCTTATCTGCCTTATTGTCCGCCAAATCCTTACATTCCACGGTAAGAGTATAATCACCATCTTCAGAAAAATGAATATAAGCATAGTGATTATTTTTATCGCTTGTCCAGTCTGATATTGCAGGAGAAAAAGTACTTCCGTTTTTTGTTACACTGATTTTGACAAGCGACGCATCAAAATTCAGCTCCTTAATGTTTATCTTTGCGCTTCTGTCAGTGTTGTAATATCTGCCGTTGGCTGCGTTGTCATTATCAAATGTAATTTCAATTTCCGGTTTTGTCACATCAATTTTTAGTTCCCGTGTATCTGTACTGACGTTCCCACAGCGGTCTGCCGCATTTACTGTTATATATGCATGGTTTCCTTCATTTTCTTTTGCGTCAATTGTTTTTACAATGTAAAATCCTTGCGTTTCTGTCATCAGATGTTCTGACACGCTTTCTTCTGTACTTGAAAAAAGCTCCTGATCTGTAATTGTATCAGCGCCGTCCGTACCTGCAGAACCTGTTACAAGTTTCAGCCCTGAGCTGTTTCCATCTTTTGGCGCATCCTTGATATTAATTTTAACTTTAACATCCCGATTAAAAAATCCATGCCTGTTTGCTCCCTCAGGCTTTTGTATCAGCTCCTGTACGCCGTCCCCTGTCGGCGCTTCGCTGTCAACCACAATTCCTTTTGTCCATCCTTCCGCCACATTACCCGCGCCGTCAACAGCCCTGACATACAGCAGCCCTCTCATATTTGGCACGATTTCAAACTGCTCCACACCGTCTGTCAGCGGCATACCGCTCCATTCGCCTATCCTTTTTGCTTTTAGGACCGTTATGTTTCCCTTCCCGCTGATTCCATAATCTGCCGAGGCTTCGCCTGATACGCTGTTTTGATAAAATTTCTCATATACAAGCGCCTTTTCGGTTCCTATAACCTGTTCTTCATCCGCTAACCTCAATTTTAAATCTGCCGGCTCATGGCAGTCTACCTGGTATGTATATGTCGCTGGTACGCTCTCATTTCCTGCCGCATCCGTTATCCAATAGACAAGCGTGTAGATTCCGTCATCAGACAGATTCGCCTGAAGCTGCGAAAGGTCATCACTGACCGCTGTAAAGCCATTGAAAGTCCCGTTTTTATCCATATTTTCGGGCATCCTTTCAGTATCTGTCCGAATCCCAGCCGTTTTGTTCTCCACAAGAAGCGTTGTAATATTCTTCTCATCCATAACATTCAAACTATAATGTATCTCTATCGGCGCAGCATATTCACCGGAAATGACACCCGTGTCATATTCCGGATATGCAAAGTCAATAACCGGTGTTCCGGAGCTTTTGTTAAACCACCCGTTATGACATTTTTCCATATCCGCACCGCTTAATATAACTGTTTTTTTCTCTGCCATTTTCTGCCACAGTAATATGCGCTTTTTTACCGGATTTTCACTTTTTACGCCGGATTCGGATATACCTCTGAAGTAATAAATGCCATTTCTGTTTACAGGGTTCTCGTAATCACTGCCCACCATAACCTCTGCCAAACCCTGCGCATCTACCGTCAATTCCTGCCATGCATCATCATTAATCGGCGCATTGCAAAGCATTTCCGCAGCGCTTTGATATGCATATTCTACCTTGTAAAGCATTGCCCGCATTTCACTGTCAGGCGTCTGTGAACGATTTGCGTCCACTTTTTCAGAGATTTGAAACATCATTTTTTTGTTCGTCCAGTTTTCATTTTCTGCACTATACTCCTGCCATGTATCAAAGCCCTCCTGGGTCATCGCCGACACCGTAATCTCAGGCATTCTATCATCAACTATGACTTTGATAAACGCACCTTTTTCATTTTTCAGGCAGACCGGATCACATACATTCCCCGCCATGTCAACAGCACGCACTGCAATCGCATTATAATTGCCATTTCCAAGAATAATACGAAAACTTTTGCGCTCTTCTTCTGTACGGTCTAAGTCAACCGTTGTCCATTTTACACTGTTTTGGGCATTCATATCCGTTGTATATTCGATTGCCGCAATGCCGCTTGTCGCATCTGTAAACGAACCTGTCAATACAAATTGCTTCGGAAAATACTGCCTGTCTTCCGTGCTTGTCGAGGTATAGTAATCCGCAGACGCTTCAAAGTCTTCTATCACAGGCGCCGTCGTATCGATACCTGCCCGAAATGTTCTTACGCCGTTTTCTTTATCTTTTGTTTTTTTTGTTTCTGCCCCCGTATCACTATTTGCCATCCAAAACTTATATTCTTCCATTTTTCTGTCGCCGCTTATGCAAATCTGATTTAATGATTGAGGCTGCTTCCCGGCTTCATCCAATTTAAGCAGGTTATAATAGCTTTTCCCTGTTTGTGTTAAGTCGACTTTTATGCTTCCATTAATCCAGCCGCCGCATGTGTCCAAATATTCCTGCCATTTTTCAAACCCTGTCTGTTTTTCGTCCCCGCAAAAGTCCTGTTTTTCCGGCAGCTTTGTATTTTCTATGCTTATCATAAAGTCTCTGTCATTCATCGGGCTGTTTTCAACAGTTATCTTTATTGCGCTGCTTTGAACTGTATATGCACTGCTTCCGTCCGCCATGACCGTAAGATATGCCATCCCTACTTCATTAATACACAGGGGGATTTTTTCATCTTCTGCAGTATACTTTTTTGTATTGTCGAAAGATACAACATCATAATCGGTACTGCTTATATGATATACAATATTTTTTGCTTCGGCAGCAAGTGCTGTCTGCTCTGCTTTGGACTGTGATGCGGTCCAGTCTGTCAGCGTTACCTGAAGAAACGCCGGTGTTCCCTTATAATACGTACGATAATCATAAATACCATTTTGGTCTGTCGAAAGTTCCAATACGGCATGCCGTCCAAGCAGCTCTAAGCTTACCTCTGCCGTGTCTGCCTTATAGGGGATGTATTTTTTATCTGTATCATAAGCCAAATTTACTGTAATGCAATACTTTGCGTCCTTTTCATAGTTCTTAAAATATTCTTTTTCAACGGGAATTGATATGTTTGGGGATTGTGTACTGATTTTATAGAACTGTTTGTCAGATTTGATGGTAAGGTCGATACGCAAATGTTTATCTTCTTCCATGAGTTGTTTTGTAATGTCTGTACCGTCTTTTTGTATTTCTACCTTCATCCTAAATGTATCATGCATATATACTTTTGACGCATCTGCCTGCGTTTTGATTGTAAGCTTTATCGGATTGACATGCACCTGCATCGTCTTTTCAGCGGATGCTTTGGTGAACGGCGTTTCTTTTAATTGTACCGTTATAGCCGTTACCCCTCTGTCCTTACTATTAATACCGACTGCCTTGATATATGTTCTTTCGTTTTCCGTTCCGGTTTCGAGTATATTATTCCGTTCTCCGCTTTGTTCCTTTATTTCATATTCTATCTCCCGGTATTCATTCGCATTTTTTACATTTACCAAGTCGTCAATATAGAGCATACTGCCGTAATCAAGCTCCTGTACGTCTTTATAAAACGTAAAATCCCGAGACTCTTTCTCAATCGAAAAATCATGACAAATAATCTGTATTTCCTTCGGTTTTTCATTTCCATTTGGTTCTAACTGCTTACGCTTTCCTATTACGTAAATACGGTAGCTGCCTGCCTGCGTATATGCTGCTTCTATTTTGTTGATATGCTGTTGTTCTTCTTTTTTTGGAATTTCAAGGAGACCTTCTTTAAGATTGATTTCACCGTTATCTGTTATCTGACAGATATTATAAGATATGCTTTCATAAATATCGGTGATACGCACCGGTTCGAGCAATAAGAGCATTGCTTGGTTTATTCTGAACGTAACCACATGCGTTACGTTTTTAACATAGTGGTTCTTTTCATACAGGAACCCTTCGGGGACCTCATCTTTTATATCGGCAGTTATTAATTTACCTATGATTGCATCTGTATCGTCTGCTTCCTCCGTCTGCCGCACTGCACAATCCGTTTCGTCTTCTGTTTGTTCATAATCTGTGTTGTGTTCTGGTTCATTTGGCAGCTCCTGCAGCTTTGCGGTATCCTGCGTTTCTTCCAGTTCTGCATGGCTTTCTTCCTCTACCGTGCCTTGTTTTGTACTGCCTGCTTCTTTTCTTGATTCGTCTGTATCCGGTTGCGCCCCGCACAACTCTTCTTCTGCTTCACTTTCGCATTCCGTCTCGACTTCCAGTTTCATTTCCGCTCTTTTTCTCAGAGCCTGCACACTGCTCATCGGCAGCATTACCACTGCAATCGCTATGGCAATAACCGCTGCCGCAAGAATTTTTTTCCATTTTTTCATACTATTTGTACCTCAGTTTTCTTAATTTAGCCGCTCCTCTAAACAGCTGCTAATTAACATAACTGATATTTAGCTGAAATGCAATAGTACAAAAGTACTATTTATAGAATGCGCATACGCTCCAACCGCTCATGAAGCTGTCTGATATAGGCGAGTTCCTGCTCGCTTTTCCATTCGCGTCCGGAGGAAAAATATCTGACACTCGTGTCATTTTTTTGCTCCGATGCGCGCAATGTTTCCATTTGACTTGTACGGTCCAAAACAAAAGCAAGCTGCCGTATCGTGCCCTCGCTTCCGTCTATCATATGCACGTCCTTTGGCAGAATTTTGCGGAATGTGTCCTTAAAATAATTGAAATGCGTGCAGCCAAGCACCAATTCTCCGTATTTCTCAAGCGCGTAAGCGGAAAAAGCCTCCCGCAGGTATTTTTCCACCGCATCCGACTCGAATTCGCCGCGCTCGGCAAACTCTACAAGTCTTGGCAGCGCAAGTAAGTCAACTAGATGCGCATCGTCAACGCGCTTTACCAAATTCTGAAGCTTTTCTTCCCTGACCGTGAGCGGCGTCGCAGCCACAAGTACACGTTTTCCGTGGCTTTCCCTGACGGCAGGTTTTACTGCCGGCTCTATTCCGATAATCGGGATTTGATATTTACGGCGCATCGTTTCCGCTGCCGCAGCCGTCGCCGTATTGCAGGCAATCACGACCGCTTTACAATTGTGTTCCGTCATAAAGTGCATCACGTTGTCAACAAGCGTTATTACCTGCGCGCTTGATTTCGTACCGTAAGGAGCATTGTCCGTATCCGCATAAAATATGTACTTTTCATTCGGAAGCATCACAAGCGCCTGATGAAGCAGTGTGAGTCCTCCGATTCCAGAGTCGAATATTCCTATGTTCATCTGTATGGTCCTGCTCCTTTCCATTTACGGCATTTGCCCCTTTCTGTCTACACGATTATATAACAAAATACAGGATTGTGCAACAGAAAGGAGGCTTGCGCAGCGACCGTTTCACTGCTTTTTCAGTTTGTTTGTCCGCTCTCTCCTGCAACGGATTCTACTTCTTTTCTAATGAGCCTGACAATCGGCATCAGAAACGGCGGAAGCACGACGCCGATGTCTATGATGTTTTCCAGTATGGACAGCATCTCGTTTACTACAATCCATACCGCTACAAATGTTGCGACAATAAACGGAATTTTAAATCCTATTCCCATGTATTCTGCCGTGTAATTGATAATAATATCAATAAAGCTTCCAACAAGGACCAACAGCCACATGCATACCTTTTTTGTGATGCCGCGGATGCCTATATAACTGCTGATTTGTTCCTCTCTGTACTTGGACGCCATAAGTCCCGTTATGTAGTCGATGATATTGCATGCGACCATGATAAATACGGGGATCGCCAGGATTCCTAGAAAATCCATGATTGCTGAAATGACAATAATCAGTGTTGTTTTTATTTTATCCATTCTTTTTCCTCCTTTTAACATATTTTTTTCCACACGGAACGTGTGATTTTTCCGACAATACCGTCTGCTGTCAATCCTAACAGATTCTGTACTTCTTTTACCTTTTGCGCGGTAGCTTCGTCAAAAATGCCGTTAATTTTTGATGAATCTGCTTGACCCCTGCTGTCGGTAAGTTTACCGAACCGCCACAGATACCACTGCACCCAGCTTGTATCATTGCCGATTTTTCCAATTGCAACGTTCCCTGTCGGTTCCGTGAACGGATTGTATTCTGTTGGTATTTCCCGTTCTGTGTTTTCCATTGGTTCTTTTTTGTACCATACGTTAAAATCAACATATCCGTCTATGCCGCTTATAATTCCTTTGCTGCTGTACTGCCAGCCGTACAGTTCCATGCCGGTTGGCAGGTATTTGCTATCAGGGACATCCGCTGTTATTGTGCGTTCTTTTGTATAAGGGTACCGTGCCCACCAAATAGGAATGTCGGCGATTTCCTTTGCGTAGGGTTTTAGGTATGGATTGTAATACTGCCCGCCTGTGTAGATGCCGAAGTCCATACCAGCGGTGTCGGCGGCTGTTTTGTATATTGTTATAATTTTAACGATAAGGCTGCCGAGACCTTTGACGGCGTTGTCTTCCAAATCGAGCCACATTGTGTTGATGTTTTGCGGTTTTGCTGTCTCTACAAATGCGGCGGCGGCTTTTCGGGCTTTTTCTTCTGTGTTTGCGTAAGAGTATATATAGCCGCCTGTTATTGGAATGCCGGCGGTTTTTAAGCCGTTTACGTGCTCCCGGAAGCGGGAGTCGGGGGTGTTTTGGGCGTTGATTACCTTTAAGATTGCAAACTCGACGCCGGCGGGTTTGAGGGCTTGGTAGTTGGTTATTTTGTTCCATTTGGCGATGTCGATGCCTTTTTTCATGTTCATTATGACTCCTTATTCATTGTTACAATATCTGCCATTTTATATATAATTATTTTTCCATTAAAATGAGTGTTATTAACGTGGCATCGATTGAGCCTGCTCCACTATTTCCAGTAGTTACTCCCATATTTATCATCGTGTCTCCTACTTCTGTCATTTTCATAGCATATATACTTCTATGTTCACTATTTTCTGCAATATGTACACTTATTGGAATTACATAGTAGTCATCTGTCCATATAGCTAACTCCAAATAATATCTTTTATTTGGTTCTGCAGTAAATAGTGTTCCTCCCATATTTAGTATTGCTATTCTACTTTGTGGTCTATTTATTGTACTAAATATACCGTATGTATTTATAGTATCTATAGAATTCATAATTAAAACGCTATTATCAGTTTTTCTTAATTGCCACATTAAACGAACTGATTTTATATTTAATATTGGGGTTTTCGGGTTTATTATTTGCATTGTATTCTCAATACTTTGTTCAACCAAATTCACTCTCGTATCCAGTGCTGTAATTCTATCTCTATTATTATTAATAATCTGCCCATGTCCTACAATTGTCGGTCCCCAATTATTCAATCTTTTCTGCGTACTATCTTTCCATGTCTCAATACCGTCAACGCTTTCCCGCAGCTCCTTAATCTCCCCAACCGTAGCATACACACCCGGATCCACCTCAAGCGACACGTTTTCGGCATTTCCCACTGTCGTCACCAGCTTAATACACGCTCCCGAAACGGTAACTCCGTTATATGCCGGCATATAACAGCAGCCCGACACCTCCGCCGTAACGGCATACAAAATCTCTCCGTCATCAGGATCAATTGCATACAACCCTAATGCCCTCATATGATACCCTTGCGTCAATTCCAAATTGTCAAATATTGCTTCAATCGTAACCGCCACGCCATTGGTTCGCGTAACCTTAGCAACAGACACCGTCTGTTTGACTCCGGAAAACTCTGTAAGCGCCTCCAGCTGCTCTAATGTATATTCCATATCAGACGTGGAAATCTTCGTAAACTCAACATTCCCTTCCCCTGTCATCATCTTGGCAAGCAGCGCTTGTCCTTTATTCGTAATAACTAACCTTGAAAATTCTGCCATTTTTTCTCATCCTTTCATTCCTTATTTTTCTAATCTCTCAAATTCTTAATCATAAAACACGACACGCCGCCGCCCGAAATGCCCTTCACGGTTACGACGTTGTTCTCCCGCCAGTCATTTGTAATGCGGAAGGTATGTACCAAACATGCGCCTCCGGCTGCCGGAGCAGTTCCTTCCGCCTCCATCGGTATCATATTTTTCGAATCAATCACGATATTGCATGGCAGTATCGTCAGCAGCAGCCGCTCCAATTCCTGCGTCTGTCCGAATAATTCAAGCTCCGTCTCCAAAAACAGCGTATATCCGGTCTCAAAATTATGCGTTAAGACAAACCCCGTATCGCCGCAAAGCTGCGTCAGCCTTTGCAGTAATATCTTCCACGTATACGGTATTCTGTCAAACCATTTGCTGCGGACGCGTTCACGCCTCAGTTCAAGCGTATCCTCTTCGCTTGGATAGATGCCAAGCATTGCTTCAAATCTTGAGATACCATATTCATCCGCCGTTTCGATAAAACGGTTGCGCAGCACCCGGTCGGCAGTATCCCACACGATTTCAAATTCCTCGTTTTCAGCTTCCAATGCGGCGGCAGGTTCCCTATAATTACGCATAAACACTGGCAGATAAGAAACAAGATCCATTTCTCTTATCATTCGGATACACCTCCTATTACCGGAACTTCGTATGCGCCCAGCTTTAAATTCTCAGAATTCCCATTCAGTCTTGTGTCCGCAATATCCGCCACTCCATTCACCGCAAGAATTCTTGATTCAATCTGACTAATCCGAACCACGATATTCGCGGTATCTTCCCACTCCTTGCGAAGCTCCAGCAGATATGCCTCAACTGCGTTTTTTATCGGCTCCCGCAGATTTGACCAGCTATATCCTTCTTTAAAAGCAATTGTTGTTGTTACATTTACGGGAACCTCACCTGCACTTTGTACCTTTACCATATGACCGATTGGCGCAAGCCCCACACCCTCACCCGTTTCATTGTCAGGGTCAAGCATGTCCTGAACTTTATGTAATAAGTCCTGCGTCGCTGCCTTAAAATCATCTGATTGAACAATTGTTATCAAAACGCTGCCTCCAATCGTTAATTTCTTATCAGACGCCGCCTGATGAACTGTCGAAAGCCATCCTGCAACCGTTTCATCTAACCCGTCAGCAACGGACGTAACCCATTGCGTAACCGCTGCACTCGGTATCATATCCGCCGGACGCAAATCCCCGTTCCATACTCTTGTCACCTTAACGCCGCCGACACCCGAAATACTGCGGATCTTCCCAAGATAATCCGCCCTGTTTCCGCCAAACGATTTTTCGTTAAAGCTGTCAAAATACCGCCGCCGTAATGTCTCCGTATCCTCCTCGTCCTCACCCGGTATCAAGAGTTCCGTAAGCTCTGCCGTCTGCAGACCATTGATATACTCAATCGGTATCAACTGTCCCAAATATCTGTTGCCAATGCTTCCCGCTGTTTCACACTGCACCTGATATTGTCCCGGCTCAATCCGCTGTGTCACCACATAATTTACACCGTCTATGCTAAACCGCCTGCCCGTAACATCCAGTTGTGCAGGCGTGAATTCTCCCCTGAGTATCGCTTTTGATGCAGGCTTCGGCACAATTCCCCTGTCCTTTGCAAGCAAAATCAGATATTCCCGCGCGGCAGTATCTCCATAGGAATTTTTGATTAAATATTCCAGTTCAATATACAAAATCTGCAGCTCCACTGCCGTCGCGCTGTGTGTATCGTAAATCACGGAGCTTGGTCGTTTGTCCAGCTTGTCAGAAATTCTGCCAAGCATCCGCTCTAAAACCACCTCATATGTTTCCTTTTCATACATCAGACATTCACCTCCTTCTCCGCCTTAACATCACCATAAATCGTATGCACCGTAAAAGCAGTATGCACCACGCCCTTTGTGCTAAGGTCATGTTCAAAATCCGTTACGCTTCGGATACGCGTATCGACAAGCAGCGCTTCCGTAATCCGCCGTTCCAGCTCCGGGCATACATAGGTAACCCTTTTTCCATACAAATCGAGTGTCTCAATCCCGTACCACCACGGATAGATAATGTACTGATAGCGTTCCGTATTTAATATCCGAAATACTGCCTGTTTTACCGCATCACGGTTATCCGTAAAACCTCTTACGGAGTTCCCCTCTAAATCCATTTTGTAAGTTTGGCTTGGCTGTTCCGCAATCTCAAAATCCTGGTTTAAAAAACCAACTGTTGACGGTATCATTTGCCAATCCGATCCCACACAATGAATTTTTGACCTTCCTGCTGCCGGAACAAAATGACCTCATCACCGACCGCCAAGCCATTGTGTACGGTGATTTCCTTTTTACCCCTTATTCTGTGTGTATGCGCAAGGTCCTCCTCGCCTGTCGTCAGATCAATGCCGTCGCCGCTGTTGTCCCTGCCTTTTACGGTATGGGTATGTGTTTCAAGACTGCTTTGTGCTGCCCAGTCCACCGTAACCATTGTTTTAAAGTCCGTCACGTTCCGCGATAAAACCAATTGCCTTTCACCCAGCGTCATTTTCTGTTCCACATTGATTTGTAACGGTGATGCACTGATTACGTTTCCAAAATAGATGCAGACCGGCTTTTTTGCGTCAACCGCCTCAATTGCCGCACGTTTTAATGTTTCAACCAATCCGTTTGCGTCAGACAACAAACTCACCTCCTCTTAGTGTCAAATCCATCCAGTGTTCCCCTTCTTTATATAAATGCCTGCATTTTTCCACAAGCATTCTGTTTTTTATCTTCACGTCCCCGAGCGCAAGGTGAATAAAAATCATTGACCCCGCCCTGACACGGTTGTCTCCAATGGCATTTGTAATCTGCAGACTGCGGGTTTTCTGATTGTACAGCTCCAAAAGCGCATTTGCCTTTTCCTGTCCGTTTTCTCCCTTCTGCAGCGTCTCAAAATACTGTAAAATGCCCCATTTATTGATATTTTCGGTGCTTTTTGCCATAAATACGTCCCTGATGCCGGTTTCCTCATTGTCATAAGTCAGTTTGATTTGATTGTATGTATTGTCGTCGATGGACGAAGTATAGTCGTAATTTTCTCCGGTTTCCTCATCAATCATCAGATACGCTCCCGGCACGCCCACGTCCATCGACGCAAGACTTTTCAGTGTAAGCTTTCCGAAATCATCATACAGAACGTACATTTGTTTCGTGTTGGTCAGCGTCAAGTCGAGCGCATTGGCAATCATTTCAAACAAGGATGTATTTTCTTCTACTCTCGACTCAATGACATATTTGGTATCCTCCAATGTTCCGGCAGTCAGCGCATACTCGTCCGCAACCATTTGTATGAACTGTGCCGCCGTTTTGTCTTCATATACTTTTGTATCTTTGTTTTTCAGATACCGCAGCTGGTCATAGGCGGTAACAGTGATAATCCCGTCCTTTGAACGCTGTTGTTTGAACACAAATCCAAAAAAAATATTGTCTCCGTCAACACGCATTCTGACCGGACTTCCCTCTGAAAAGTCAAGTATGTCATCCTTGATAACCTTAAATACCAGCTTTCCGGGTGTGTTTTTGCGTTCCGTTGACCATTCAATCCCTTCCAAAACCGCGGGCTGATACGTTTTTGTGCCTTCTACATTTCCAATCAGCAATTCCACATACATGTTCCACACCCCTTTCCTACACTGCCGGTATCGTCAAAACCTGTCCCGGATAAATCCGGTTCGGATTGCCGCCTATGACGCTCTTGTTTGCCTCATAAATAACCGTGTACTTCGCACCGTTTCCGTAAAATTGTTTTGCAATATTCCAAAGACAGTCGCCTTTAACGACCGTATAGGTCTGCGCTTCCTCCGTTTCCGGAGCATTGTTTGTCTCGCGCGTAGTTTCGACGTTTGCCTTTGCCCTTGCAATATTGATATTGACTGTTTTTGTCCCGTATTCCTTCCATTGCTTTAAGCTGAATTTCACTTTAAAGTCAAATCCGTTTCCGCAATCCTCAGTAATACTGTAATCCTCCAAGGATACCGTGATATTTGTATTTAAAAGCTGTTTTCCTGACGGGAGCCTGCGGCAGACAATAAACTGAAACGGCTTTCTGCCTATCTTTAGCCCCTCAAAAATGTCCATGAAATATCCCGCATCCCGGAATCCCGACTGGTATACGGCATAGGGCTGCCGAATCTGCGGAATTTCGCATTCAAAGTCAATATCTGTCAGCCCTGCCCTTTTCAAAGCATTGATTTCACCCTCGTTAATCAGACTCAATGTACTGTTTTGGTTCTTAATTTTTATCTGTATTTTTTCGGGAGTTACCGGTAAAAGGCAGCTCCCCATATATACGTCATATTTGCTTTTTGCCATTTACGCATGCACCCCCTCCGCCATGCTGTCGACTGCTTCACTCACGGAGCCTGTCAGCTTTGTCATAAATCCGTCAATGTCGTCTCCGCTGTTAATGGTATTCTGCATACCGGACTGGTCAATGTTAACCTCCGCAAGCGTAAAACGATTAATTACCTCCTGCTCCGCGACATCCCGCAGGTATTTCAAATCCTCGTTGCTGATGTCTACAGAATCCCTGATTGCTCCTGTATTATCGGAAATGTTTCCAACATTGTCACTGACGCCCGAATTTGCCAGTACATCCTCCATTCCGTAAGCCTCCTGATCCCCGAAAATGTCTTTATATTTCGATGTGTAGTCTTCCGGGTCAGGCATGCCTTCGATGCCCAAAAAATCTGAAAGGCTGAAATTGCTGACCTTATCCGCAATGCCGTCACCCCATGACGCGCCTGCCTCAAATGCATCCTGCATCCATCCATCCTTAAACGTATCGAATGTATTAAAGCCTTCACGAAATGCGACTCCAATATCCTGATACTCCATTTTATTGTCAGATGCTTTAGCTGCTTTTGCCGCATAGCTTGCCGCCGCGGACGAAATGCCGGAATAATCAAACTCCACAAATGGCAGCTTATTCAATGCTTCACAAATGTGCGCAATAACAGACAACGAAGTTGCAAGCAATTCATACCACCACGCCTGCACAGAACAAATCGTATTATGAAATGCCGCCATTATATTACTTCCCAATGCTGCTATTACGTTTTTGATACCAAGTGCAATATTGGCAACTGTTTTAAACAAATTTACAAAAAACTGAATTGCCACATTAATACCGCCGCAAATTACTCCAAATCCTGAATTTGCAATACCTGTAAACTTCGCAATTGCAGAACATACTGCGAATATAATTGCAATTAAAGCAATAATCAGCAAAATAATCCATACAATCGGACAAGCCAGCAGTGCGGAATTCAATCCCAATTGCGCTGTTGTCTCCGCTAATGTCGCGCCTGTCGCAGCGCCTGTCGCAATCGCATATAGTCCTTTTGCAACCGTCATTACTCCGCTTACCGCCGCAGAACCCAGCTCAATCGCTTTTGAGATGCCAAGATAAGCTGCATACAACGCCAACGCCGCAATCACACCATAGATGATTGGACTGATAATCGCCCAATTTTCAACAATAAATCCTCCGACCGAGGCAACCAAACCAAAAATTTCTCCAATAATGCCGCCAACTACTGCCATCGCTTCAAGAACGCTTCCGACTATAGATTGGAACACTTCACTATTTGCCAAATGATTGATACCCTCCAGCACAGGTGCAAATGCAATCAACGCTCCATTTTGCATAGACTGCCATACCTGTGCCCATGTCATAGGCATTTCTTCAAATTTCGCATTAATTTCTTCCGAATTTGCAAATACTGCGGTCTTGACCATATCAACAGATATTTTGCCTTCTTCTGCTAATTGACTTATTTGGTTAACCGGGACATTTAAATATCCTGCAATGGATTGCTGCATATCCGGCATCTTATCAAAAATTCCTTCCAGCGTACTGCCTGAAATCTCTCCCGAACCGAATGCCCCTGCCAACTGCTGCATTACCTGCGAAGCTTCCTTTTCATCCCCTCCTGTAATTGCTACCTGTTTTTGTATTAAGTCTGCAAACGCTACCATTTCCGCCGAACTGTCAAACGCATCACCTGCCTCTGTGCCAAAACCGATTACCGCCTCCGCCATGCCGCCAAACGAGCCGCGCGAATCCTGCGCTGCCGCATAAACCATGTTTACAAGCTCGTCTGTAGGCTGCTGCCCGTCATTTACTCTGTTCAGCTGCGTAACCGTTTGGGTCATTTCATCAGATACGTTGACTGCCTTTTTCAAGTTATCAACCGTAGCGTACTTCGTGACAACACTTTTTACCGTTGAACCCAGTTTATTTGCCTGCTGTACTCCCTCTTGAATTATTCGGTTAAACTTGCTCTGTTCCCTGATATTATCCCGAACGTAACGTTCCGTTCCGCTGACTGTCTGTGACAGCCGCATATATGCACTATTAATGGCAGAAGCGTCCATATTCTGCATCGCTTCATTTAAATTGTTTTGTTCCTGGACCGCAGTATTTAATTGAATCCGCAATTGTTCCAGGTTTGTATTTACTGCCGTTGTCCTCATAGACGCAGGCATATTTTCCATTTGTTGAATCCGTTCCCGCAGAGTGTCCATTCTTCCGGCAAGCGAACTCAAATCCTGAAATGCTTCCCGCGGCAGTAAACTTGCGTTCTGTGCTTGCGCTGCAATTGCACTCTGCGCACTGCTTAGCTGTCCGAGCATGCTGTTTGCGCTTTGTATTTCCTGCTGAAACCGTTCCGCTCCTGTACTTGTAAATACCTCCAAATCGTTTGTATCCCATATAACAGGTATCGTAACCGTTGGCGATGCCGAAATGCTTGGCGGTACGGCATTTGCAAATGCTGATAGCATATTCATAAATGTATTCATATTACTAACCGCTACCTCTGTTTGAGTCGATGACATTTTAATCACCTGCCTTCCTTAATGTCTTCTCCTTGCTTTGCTTTCCGCTTTTCTCTTTTCTTTCTTGTCATTCTCGACCTTAATTTTAATTGCCGCTATGACAAACGCCTTTTCCTGTTCATCCATTTCTAGAAAAACAGACGGCAGAATATGAAGCTTGTGAAGGGCATAGTAAGCATAATTTGCCTCACCGTCACCCTCCTCAATTAGTTTTTTGCTTCATCCACCTTATCATCCATCGTCTTGGTGAACCCTTGGAAATTCTGCAGCCAAACGCTAAGCTCCTGATATTCCCCTGCATTATCCACCATCGCATACACCAAATCTTCCGGCGTCATCACCCCATAGCTGTCCTGAAGCTCCTTATCATACAAATCCGGATAAACAACCGACGCAGCAATCATCTTAGCCAAATATTCCGATGTTTTCACCTTCGGGCGGAACATATTCGGTTTTCCCTTGACCTGAACCTCCATCGTACAGGCATCCCGTATCTCCTCGTTCTCCTTTGCGGAAATCTTCTTGAACTCCCATTCAAGCGGCTTTCCGTTTTCGTCCCGCAGACTCTCCGTAGGTGCAAATTTCTCATTTTTCTGTGCAATTTTATTGGCTTTCATAAACCGACTGAATTTAGACATATTCTCTCTTTCCTTTCTATTGAAACTTTATTGAATGCAGCCCCCTGTAGAAGGGGGCGCTGTTTAATTTGTCAGAAATCCCGTAAGCTCCGCAAACGACTCCGGCATTGAGAAGTCTTCAAAGGTGAACTCCATATCCTCTTCCAAATACTCCTCGCCCGCGTTAAACTTTGCAAGAATGCCTCCGTTAATATTGCAGTCCTTCAGAATAATTGTCTGACGTCCCGCCTCACTTGTCGGGTCCTCATTCGTAATCTGCATGTCAAAATAAATATCTTCGCCCGTTTCCTTATAATCAATCATCATCTGTCTGAAAATGCTTGTATTATAATGGAACGTCGCCGAACCGGTTCCCTTCCATCCGGTCGCCTTATTCCCTTTTCCCGTTTTTCCGAGAATCGGCACTTCCGTCTTTGTCTTTTCAATCTTGGCTTCAATGCTGATTGCCTGCATAAAATTGTAACGGCGCGAACCGATTGTAACAAAACACTCCGCAAGCGACGCGCTAAGCGTGTCCTTTCCTTTCATAACCACATTATCCATTGTTTCCTGCCTCCTATCCGACGGTAACCGTCATATAAAGTTTGCCCATAGCGTTCACAACCGTGATGCTGCCCGTTACGACAACCGATTTCTTCGTGTCGCCCTGCACAACCGCCACGTCGGAATCGCTAAAGTTTTCGATTGCTCCCAAGTCCTGAAGCTGCTGCCGTATCTTCACAAGATCCGACCAAAGCGAAACCCTGCCGGACGCATTGTTGGGTACAACGCCCAAATACTTTGTGTTGAACAGCACAGCATCATCATTTCCCAGCTGGTCAATTACACGGATGGTCTGATTGTCCTTAAAAACTGCACCGCAGTCGTCCGTTGTCGTAACCATACTGTTAATGTCCTCCAAAACCCGAATATCCGCATTCACATTATGCAGGATAAATTCACCGTTTTTTACAGCCTGTTTCAGTCTGTTCTGCGTAAAATCCGTATCTACGGAAAACTCGCCGTCGTACTTTTTGTTTTGGCAGGACTTGTTGACTGCGCATCCTGCCTCGGCTCCGGTTACCCAGTACACCAAGGATGCCGCGCTCCAGCCGCTGTCGCTTGTTTCATTTGCGACATTAATTACACCCATGTAATCCGCCTGCGCACGATGGAGCACCAGCTGGAACTTGATACCCATTTCGTCCCTCAGACGCTTATTGAACGCGATGTAAAGCTTCTTTGTAACGTCGTCCTCCGTCACAACGCCCATTGTGTTGTAAGAATATGCCTCAATCAAATCGAGATACGCCTGATGCGCCGTCCCGTCAACCGCCTTATTTGTGCCTCCCGTTAAGGGTGTGGCTGCGGTTTCCTCAAGGCTTGCGTCCTTCTTAAATACCACATAATCGTTGTCTGACAATGCCGCTGCTTCCGTAACTGTCTGACTGTCAACCTTTACCGTTCCCAAGTATGTTGCCACGTCAAATGCGTTTTCCACATCTGCATTTGCCTGAATCACAATCTTTAAGTCATTGCCGCGCACACCGCTGTACTTTGCAGCCGCATATGCGTTTGACGCTTTTTCTCCGCCTCCGTTGAGACGGTATGCGTACATTGTCTTTGCTCCCATAAAGAGATCCCTAAGACCCTTGAGTTTTTCACTGTCATAGGCATAGCCCAATAATTTCTGACTGTTCTTCTGAAAGTCCTCTCCTGTAATTTCAAAAATTGTTCCTTCCTCGCCCCAGTCCAATTCAAGCGGCATTGTAACAATACCTCTGTCAGAAAGCTGCGCGGATGCGGATGCCGCAGATACAAAATTGATATACGCACCCGGAAGTTCCTTATTCTGTGTAATAAAACTGCCTCCACCTAAAGCCATCTACTTCACCTTACCTTTCAAATAGTTTTCAATTGTTTTCTCCACGTCCTGAAACGTGTACTTTTTGCCGTCAGCCAAAACCGCATTCACCAAATCTTTTCTGTCGGCGTAGCGTTGTGACGCCGCAATCTGCTCTTTTGTGAACATTTGTTCTTTGCCCTTGACATCTGACATACTGTTCTCTGTCTTTTTCGCTGTTGCCATATATACCTCCTAATTCATGTTGATACCCGTTTTCATGCTTTCCATAGGTACCTGCTGCTGTGACTTGCTGACAAAGCAGTCATAATTTACAAAAAATTTCAAAACGCCGTCAGTTATTTCACACTTCATTTTTGTCCCTCTCATCGGTTTCTCTTCACCGGAAACCATAATATATTCCAAACACTGCAGCAGCCGCTCTGCCGTATCGGTACATTCCTTTTGTTTTTCTTCCGTTTTTGGAATATACCGCACACACAATCTGTTCTGCCTGAAATACCGTTTTCCCACAAAAAGATTTTCCGCAAGGTCGGAACAGGTAATGAAGAAACCGGCTTCCTGCGGCACTTCCTCCGTATGGATTGCATAACCGTCTCCGAATACTTCCTTCAAGGCAGCTTTGACTGCCGCAATGATTAACTCTACCATTTCAAACACCTCTCCATTCTTTTTTGTGATAATCCTTCAGGCGGTCCGCGGGAACAAATCCCATCTGCAACATCAATCTCCACCATCCTTTTCACCTCCTCAATCGGTTCAACGTTTGTTTTTGATTGTTAAGCACATTTTACACACTTATTTTGTGTTTGTCAATCATTTTTTATAATTTTTTTGCGCTTGACAATCGTTTTTGCAAATGCTACTATTAATGAAAAGGGATAGGAGGTCACAAAAATGACGATTGGAGAACGCCTTCGGTATATCCGAAAAGTAAAACTTGGCTTTAAAAACTGCGATGATTTCGGCGCTAAAATCGGATTGTCCGGCTCCAACATCAGAAATATCGAGAACGGGCGCATCAATATTACGGACCGTGTTATCTCAAACCTCTGCAATGTCTTTTTCATTAATGAAGACTGGCTGCGCAACGGCGGTCCCGATGAAGAAATCTTCGTGGAGATGACCGAAGATGAAGAATTGGAAAAATGTACACAGATGCTCCTTGATTCGGACGGCGACCTGATTGCCGATTTGGTAAAGAATTTTATTGTTGTATATCAGAATTTAGATAACAATTCCAAACAGGTTCTCAAAAATGTTGCAAACGAACTGCTTCAGCCTAAAAAGAAGGAGACTGCACAGGCAGAACCTGTTGTCAGCGAACCTTTGCACATTGAAATGCGGCTTATCAACTATTACTACCGACTTGCATCGGCAGGTACCGGACAGCTCATTTTTGATATGCCACCCACAAAGCGGATTGAAATACCAAATACACCGGCATATAAACGAGCCGATTATGCCATCGGCGTAAACGGCAACAGTATGTTCCCGGTATACAAAGACGGCGATACGCTTCTTATCGAAATGACCGATGAAATTGAAATCGGAGAAATCGGTATCTTTTTGGTAGATGGGGAAAGCTATGTGAAAAAGCTTGGGAATGGCGAGCTGATTTCGCTGAATCCGGAATTTAAAAACATTACGTTGACGGAAAGCTCAAGATGCATGGGGAAGGTTATTGGGATTTGGGATGTAAAGAATTAACGGGGGTATCGATATGGCACCACCGCAGGAAAAGATGTATACAGTCGAAGATATTTACGCGCTTTCGGAAGGGCAGCGGGCAGAGCTGATTGACGGGCGGATGTATATGGTGGCTCCACCGAATACAAATCATCAAAGAATTCCATACGCCCTAGGGAGAAAAATTTCTGACTATATTGATAAAGAATTTGACAAATAAATATTCGATAAATAAATATTCAAGGAAGCATATTAAAATCCATTTTTACATATGCTATAATGCCAGTAGGCAAAAAAGATAGTACAGGATACGGAAATACAAAAAGGACGAACCCCCAAAAGTAATCGCAATACTTTCGGGGGTTCGTCCTCTTTTACGAAGCTTACGCTGACATATTTCCTTTGGGTGACCGTGTGCATAAAACAAAAAGCCTAGAAATTCTAGGCTTTTTTAGAGCGATAGACGGGGCTCGAACCCGCGGTCTCGACCTTGGCAAGGTCGCGCGTTACCAACTACGCCACTATCGCATTTGCTGTCGTCTTTACCAGACTTATATTATAATACATGATTTCATTCCTTTTGTCAACAGGTAATTAATTTTTTTACCGATTTTTTGGACTCAGGAAATCCATATGCCAAGCGGGTGATGGGAATCGAACCCACGTATCTAGCTTGGAAGGCTAGTGTTCTACCATTGAACTACACCTGCAAATCGGCTTACGAACAGTCTTTATGTTATCACAGACTGCCCGAAAAGTCAATCCTCTGCGCAAATTTATTTCTACTCCTATTATTACGCCGCGCCCTCAATTAAATCTCATCTGCAATCGGCGCTGTCGTTACAACGGATGCAACCACTGTAATTACGACCGCAATAATGATAAGAAGCATTCCTCCCAAAAGAATCAGAACCGCACCGCCGCCATTATCCGCACTTTCGCTTAACGGCACCTCCTCTTCTGCAACTACGACATTCCCCTGTGCCTCCTGTGCATTCACGGTTGAAACACCAAGCGAAAATGCCGAAACCACAATTCCGATTACCACTGCATATAAAAATTTCAAGAAAGTAAGCCTTGCTGTTTTCATATAAATCCCCCATTCTTAAGTGATCCCGCAATTTACAGATAACTGCCAATTGCTCTAGGTATTATTTTAACATATTTTGGGTAAAATTCAAACTGTTTTTTCGCATAAAGAAACAAATGAAACAAATAAAACTATAATTTCACTGTCTCTCCGCCCTTGACTTCCACAAGCTCATCATCCTCAACGGCAAGCCACAGACTCTGCCCACACGGATTGTATACAAACGAATTATCCGCCGCAAACTGTGCCATTTTCACCACATCCATATAGTCAACAATCTCAATATTTGTCGCATACCAAATATCATCCCGTCCACCTGCAAGCTCGCAAAACTCCTCAATCACATTCCAGTTGTCGTTATTTGTGAACTCATAGCTGTGCCCCCAAACATACATCAGACGCAGATACTGTTTTTTCGTATCCTCCACAAACTGTTTTCCCAATTCCATAAGCTTATAGTTATGATGACAGGTCGCCTTCCACCGCAGAAAATCCTCCGGTATGTCAAAATTTTCGCTGTTTCCGACCACCCTTCCATAACGGATACCTAGCTGTGGCAGCATGTCGCAGATTTCCTTGGAATACGAACCGTTCGGATAGGCGAGACCGCGAACCGGATACCCCATAATCTGTTCCAGCTTTATCCTGTCGTCAATCACCTCGCGCGCCACACTCGTAAGCGGGCATCTCGCAATCGTGGGATGCGAAATCGTATGACATGCAACCTCATGCCCTTTGTAAAGCTCCCGGTACTCCGCCTGCGGAATCCGGACAGGATCCCCCTCCAAACCGCCGTTCAAATTAAAAGTTCCCCTAATACCATGCTTATTGAACAACTCTACAAGCCGTCTGTCCTCATGCTTTCCATCATCATAGCTCATTGTCAGTGCCTTGTGCTTTCCTCCGGGAAAACATGCGTAAACTTTCTTAATGTACGTTTTCATTTTTCTTACTCCAATCTTTTGATAAAATTTTGTCAATGACTTATCTCGCGTGTATTTTTCTCAAAATGCGCCACAAGGCTGCGTGCCTCGTTTTCGTCTGCATTCTCAAGCGCCTCAATAAATTCCCGCAAAGGTCCCAAGGTCTGCTCGTCCGCCATCGCCATTGAGTGTTTCAGGCTGATTACGTAGTCCTCGATGCACTCGCTGAATTCAAAGGAAACCCGCTCATCAGGCAGCATCGTGATGTTTAATGTGTAAGCCGTGTTTGTCCACTCCACTTTCTGCGTCTGCCCACACAATTCTTTTACGCGCCGCAGAAAATGCATTCCTGCATCCGTCCGCTCAAGCACGTCGTCCAGCGAAACGCCAAAAAACTCCAAGTCCTCCTCCGACGCGATGCATTCTACTTTTAAATCTGCCTTTTTATGATACTCCATAAACCATAACCCCGTTATTTAAAAGAAGCCGCTCAACGCGGACTTCCAGTTTGCAGTTATCCTTATTATAATTCCATTGCCTTGATTTTACAACTATGCAAGGAGAAAAATTGAATAACAAAAAAACTTGTTTACATAAATCACATATGCTATACTATTGAAATATAATTGTCCTATATTTTTATCGGAAATCATTCCGGTTTGTTTATTCATGGCGTATCGCCGTAAATTCACACAAATTTGTTTAAATTCAAATGAAAATCAATTGAAACAGGCAAAAGGAGAAGTTATAATGAAGATAATACCACTTAAGTATGATTTCTGTGTCAAAGAAGTCATGGAGAACGAAACTGTACGAAGGCATTTTATCAGTGATGTATTGAATATTCCACTGAAAAACATTAAGTCTGTGCGGATTTTAAATCCTTTTTTATGGAAGCGGTATAAGAAGCAGAAAATGGGAATTCTAGATATACAGCTTGAGCTGAATAATGATGCGAAAATTAATATTGAGATACAATTAAAACAGAAATATAACTGGAAAAAACGGTCCGTTTTTTACCTTGCAAAAATGTTTACTGCGGATTTAAGGCGTGGGGAGGATTATGAGAAAGCAAAAAGATGTATTGTCATAACGTTCTTGGACTTTGAATTGGAAGACTGTGTAAGCACGAATTACCACAATGTATACATGCTACGTGATCAGAATGGGAATCTGTATACGGATGTACTGGAGCTGCATACAATAGAGTTGAAAAAGAAGCCGCACAAAGAGCAGCCTTGCCCGCTTGATGAATGGCATTGTCTGTTTAACGCGGAGACAGAGGAGGACTTGGATATGATTAAATCAGGGACAAAAAATCTAGGGATTATTGAAGCGATTAAAGAATTGAAGGAAATCAGCCTTACGGACAGGCTACGCTATGAGCATGAAATGAAGCTTAAAGCAAAGCGCGACAGGCGGGCGGAGGATAAATTCGTTTATGTTCAGGGACAGAAAGACGGCAAAGCACAGGGTATCGAAATCGGCAAAACGCAGGGTATCGAAATCGGCAAAACGCAGGGTATCGAAATCGGCAAAACGCAGGGTCTTGCTATGCTGATAGATTATATGCGAAACAACGGGCTGTCGGATGAGCAAATTATTACAGAGCTAATGGTAAAATGCGGACTTAGCCGTGAAGAAGCATCAGCCCTGCTCCATTAAAGGTCCTGTACAGTCTTGTAAAAAGAGGGTGTCTAGACAACATCCTCTTTTATAACTCATACTAAACCGTAATTATTATCCAATTAGCGGAAGTCATTCTGCTTCCATTATTCATGGCGTATCGCCGTAAATTCACACAAAAAATTAATTTTATTTCCAAAGAAAATCAATTGAAACAGACAAAAGGAGAAGTTATAATGAAAGTAATACCACTAAAATATGATTTCTGTGTCAAAGAAGTCATGGAGAACGAAACTGTACGAAGGCATTTTATCAGTGATGTATTGAATATTCCACTGAAAAACATTAAGTCTGTGCGGATTTTAAATCCTTTTTTATGGAAGCGGTATAAGAAGCAGAAAATGGGAATTCTAGATATACAGCTTGAGCTGAATAATGATGCGAAAATTAATATTGAGATACAATTAAAACAGAAATATAACTGGAAAAAACGGTCCGTTTTTTACCTTGCTAAAATGTTTACCGCGGATTTGAGGCGTGGGGAGGATTATGAGAAAGCAAAAAGGTGTATTGTCATAACGATCTTGGACTTTGAATTGGAAGACTGTGTAAGCACTGATTACCACAATGTATACATGCTGCGCGACCAAAACGGGAACATGTATACGGATGTGCTGGAGCTGCATACAATAGAGCTTAAAAAGAAGCCGTGCAAGGAACAGCCCAGTGCACTTGACGAGTGGCATAGTCTGTTTAATGCGGAAACGGAGGAGGATTTGGATATGCTGAAATTGGGAACGAAGAATTTAGGGATTATTGAAGCGATTAAGGAATTGAAGGAAATCAGCCTTACGGACAGGCTGCGCTATGAGCATGAAATGAAGCTTAAAGCAAAACGCGACAGGCGGGCGGAGGATAAATTCGTTTATGTTCAGGGTAGAATGGCTGAGCGAAAAGAAGGTATAAAATCCTTGATTAATTCTATGCGTACTATCAATGCTACTGACGAACAAATTGTAAATGCGCTTGTAAAAGAATACGGACTTAGCCGTGAAGAAGCATCAGCCCTGTGCGGATTTTAAATCCTTTTTATGGAAGCATTATAAAAAGCAAAAACTAGGAATTTGGGACATACAGCTTGAGCTGAATAATTGACGAGTGGCATAGTCTGTTTAATGCGGAAACGGAGGAGGATTTGGATATGCTGAAATTGGGAACGAAGAATTTAGGGATTATTGAAGCGATTAAGGAATTGAAGGAAATCAGCCTTACGGACAGGCTGCGCTATGAGCATGAAATGCGGCTTAAAGCAAAACGCGACAGGCGGGCGGAGGATAAATTCGTTTATGTTCAGGGACAGAAAGACGGCAAAGCACAGGGTATCGAAATCGGCAAAACGCAGGGTATCGAAATCGGCAAAACGCAGGGTATCGAAATCGGCAAAA
>CAJUJG010000015.1:38511-58630 GCA_910586715.1 uncultured Lachnospiraceae bacterium | reverse complement strand
AGCGTTTTTTTAATATGTGCAGGCTGCATGAAATTGACCTGTGGAATATTAAAAGGGAAAACGAGACATGCATGTGTGAGGTATATGCCGCAGATTTTAAAAGACTTGTTCCGTTTTTAAGAAAGACAGGGACGCGGGCGTGTGTTGTAAAAAAGAGTGGACTGCCATTTTATTTTCCTTTTCTCAAAAAAAGGATTATTTTTTTTATCGGAGTGGCGGCATGTCTTGCCGTGCTCAATTTTGTGACGGATTATGTGTGGGCGATTGAGTATGTCGGAAATCTTCAAATCAGTGATGATGAAATGACGGATTTTTTGGAGGGGCAGAACATTCATTACGGTGTTAAAAAAGAGAATATCAATTGTGAGGAGGAGGAAAAGCGCCTGCGGGAACGATTTGAAAACGTCACATGGACCTCGATTTATTTTGAAGGGACGAAGCTGTATGTGGAGGTAAAGGAGAATGAAAAGTCCGAGCCTGTACAGACAAGGATAAAGGGATCGGATATTGTGGCGAATGAGGGCGGGATTATCACATCCATTATAACGAGAAATGGTGTACCTATGGTAAAGGCAGGGGACAGTGTGGAGGCAGGTGATGTGCTTGTTTCGGGGAGTGTGCCGATTTATGATGAAAATCAACTGATTGCGGACTACCATGTTTATGATGCGGATGCGGATATTTCAATATGCACGCCGATACAGTACAAGGATACCATTAAGAAAAGCTATCCCGTAATATGCTATACAGGAAATGACATTCGTGTCAGTTTTTTTGAGATGTTCGGGCGTCACATTGATGCCGTGCCGGTTTTGGAATTGCTGGGCGGCAAAAAAAATGGTACGTATGAGATTGTGACGGAAAAAGAACAGCTTGTTTTACTGGATAATATTTATCTTCCGGTTTATTATGGTAAAATCAGTAAAAAGGAGTATTATATAAGGTATATGACCTACACGAAGGAAGAGATGGAGATACGGCTTTTGGAGCAATTTGAAAAATTTATTTTATCTTTAGACGAAAAAGGGGTACAAATTGTTGAAAAAGATGTTAAAATAGTAGAGAATAAAAATGAAATGGAAATAAATGGTGATTTGCTTGTGATAAAGCCTACCGGAGAAAATGTGGAGATTACGGCTGCGGCACAAAGCGAAGACGAAATGATGAAGGAGTAAATGGGGGTTATATACTTGGAGAATTTTCAGTTAGGAATGCAGCTTGAGGCGGAGCATATGCAAAATATTTTCGGTGGCAATGATGCATATATTAGACAGATTGAGGATGACCTGAAAGTAGTTATAACGGATAGAAACGGAGAAGTGCGAATCAGCGGAGAGCAGACGGCGGTCAATAAGGCGGCAAGACTGCTTCGGGAACTGACAGAGCTTTCGAAACGGGGAAATATGATACAGGAACAAAGTGTAACATATGGCTTGGAGCTTTCCCATGCTTCGCAGGAGGAGAATCTTTTAGAGATTGATGCGGACTGCATTTGTCATACAATGGCAGGAAAACCAATTAAGCCAAAAACGTTGGGACAGAAGGAATATATTGATGCCATCCGGAAAAATATGATTGTGTTCGGTCTTGGACCTGCGGGAACAGGAAAGACTTATTTGGGAATGGCAATGGCAATTACCGCATTTAAAAATCATGAGGTGGAGCGCATTATCCTCACGAGACCCGCGATTGAAGCCGGCGAAAAGCTTGGTTTTCTTCCGGGTGATCTGCAGAGCAAGGTAGACCCGTATTTAAGACCTTTGTATGATGCGTTGTATCAGATTATGGGTGCGGAGAGCTTTCAGAAAAATTCGGAGAAGGGATTAATAGAGGTTGCCCCTTTGGCATATATGCGCGGTCGGACGCTTGATAACGCGTATATCATTTTAGATGAGGCGCAGAACACGACGCCTGCGCAGATGAAAATGTTTTTGACGCGTATCGGTTTTGGCTCGAAGGTTATTATTACAGGTGATTCTACACAGAAGGATTTGGCGCCGGACACGCAGTCCGGACTTGATGTGGCACAAAGGGTGCTTAGAAAAATCAATGACATTGCTTTTGTGAGTCTGACAAGCAGGGACGTTGTAAGACATCCGCTTGTTCAGAAGATTGTTAAGGCATACGAAGATTATGAGAACAGGATGGGGAACAGAACAACGAGCAGAAAAAGCGGCAGTATGCGCCCGAAAACAAGATAAGAGGATAAATGTTCTATGAAAAAAAAGCAAGAAGCCCGTTGGCAGAAGGTACTTTTGATTATGCTGATGCTGATACTGTCCATTTCGGCGGTGGGAACGGCAGCATATTTGTACGGAAAGTCGTTTCGGGATATTTTTACTCTGATTATTATGATTGCTGCCTGCTTTGGGGCAGTGGTCTTTTCAATGGTGCAGTCGACGGTATTTGGCACACTGCATTACGATAACGGCGGTCACTATGCGAGATTTGTATTTTTATTTCTTGCATCAATGGCAGCATTCTGCATTTTGCCGACGCTTGAGAGTGCGGGGTGGGCGGTGCCTGCGCTTGCACTTGCGCTTGCGCTCTTTTCCAATACGGTAACGGGAATTTTGGCTTATGCAGCGATGCTGGGTGTTTGTGTTTATTTGGCATCGGCGGACATGCTGGTATTTCTCCTTTACTTTTTTATGGGAGTTGTTTTTGCGGTGCTTTTTGAAAAATTGGATGAGGATTATAAAACGGGAGGACCGATGTTTATCGCAATGGCTGTATACGTTGCGGCAATGGCTGCACAACTTGTGTTTGAAAGCCGTGGAATGGTACCGGAGGATATGCTTGCGATTGCAGTAGTCAATATCTTTATCACATTTATTATTATGCTTGCTGTGCTGCGGTTTTATTGTGCTGCGGTGATTGACAGGGAAAAGGGAAAATACCTGCTGATTAATGATCAGGAGTACAAAATGCTTGCAAAGTACAAGGAGGAGGACAGGCGGCTCTATTATAATGCCATACATACGGCTTATTTTGCGGAGAAAACGGCAAGGCTGCTTCATATGGATGTGGACGTGGCAAAAAACGGCGGTTATTATCATCGCATTATTGTCAGTGAATGCAAGGCACGGGAAAAATCGCTTGAGGAAATCTGTAAGGAAAATAAATTTCCGCCAAAGGCAGTGCAGCTTTTGCAGGAGTATAATTATAAGTCCCAGCCGATGAAGATGCGGGAAACGGTTGCGGTATATATTGCGGACTGTGTTGTGTCTGCGATTATGTACCTGATTGATAAGGAAAAATCGGAGGAAAACAAGCTGGAGGACGAGAAGGCAGGCAATGATTATGCAAAGGTTGCGCTGGGAGTCGTGCGCAGGAAAATTAATAGCGGACTGCTCAACAAAAGTGATATATCACTGTCGGATTTAGGCGGACTTGAGAAAATATATACAGGAGAAAAATTATATTATGACTTTTTGCGTAGAGAATGAGACGGATAGAGAATTGCCGTTTGATAAACAGGATGTGGCAGAAAAGGTAATTGCGCAAGCGCTTGTTTTTGAGCAGTGCCCTTATGAAGCGGAAGTATCCGTGCTTTTGACAGACAGTGAAGGTATTCATGTCATGAATAATTCTTTTCGGGGAATTGACAGATCTACAGATGTGCTTTCTTTTCCAAATGTGGATTATGAAGCGCCTGCCGACTTTTCAGGTATTGAGGATCGGATTGAGGATTACTTTAATCCGGAAAGCGGGGAGCTTTTTCTTGGAGATATTGTCATCAATGTGGACAAGGTTTTCGAGCAGGCTGCACAGTACGGTCATTCTCCTTTGCGGGAATATGCATTCTTGATTGCACACAGCATGCTGCATTTACTGGGATATGATCATATGGAGGAGGCTGAGGCTGCCGTTATGGAGCAGCGGCAGGAAGAAATCCTGAAGAGACTTGGTATTACAAGGGAAGCGTGAACGCTAAACGGGGGTTATACATGAAAACAACAAAAAAGTCTAAATCGAATTTTATTATGCAGGGAAGCATTCTTGCGGCGGCGGGAATTATTTCCCGTATCATCGGTTTGGCAAGACGCTTTCCGATGGAGCATATTATCGGGGATAAAGGAAATGGATATTACGGCGTGGCGTATGAAATTTATGCAATGATGCTGATTATTTCATGCTACAGCCTGCCGCTTGCCGTCTCAAAGGTCGTGTCGTCGAAAATGAGCAAACGGCAGTATAAAAGCGCACAGAGGGCGTTTCAGTGCGCGATGATTTTTGCGGTTATAGCAGGCGGTCTGACATTTTTTGTATGTGAGGTATTTGGTGATTTTTTGGCATCTGTAATGCATGAGCCGATGAGTGCAATGGCGCTTAAGGTGCTGGGTCCCGCACTTTTAATCGTTTCTGTTATGGGTGTGCTTAGAGGATATTTTCAAGGGCTTGGAACGATGGTGCCGACTGCCGTTTCACAGATACTCGAACAGATATTTGTTTTGATAGGCAGTATTGCAGGTGCATCGGTTCTTTTTGAATACGGCGGTAAGGTGGGACAGCTTCTTCACAATGAAGATTTTGCGCCTGCATACGGTGCGGCGGGAGCGTCGATTGGTCCGGTTATTGGTTCTGCAATCGGTCTGATTTTTTTACTGCTGATTTTTTCGGCGTACCGCAAAGGTACAAAAAACCAGCGTATCAAAAGTGCAGGGCAAAAGGCGGACAGCTACGGACAGATTTTCAGGCTTATTCTTCTGACAATTTTACCGGTGCTGTTAAGTACAACGGTTTATAATATCAGCAATGTGCTTGATATTAATATTTACAACAAAGTAATGGTGCAAAAAGGGCTTGCGGATATTAAAGCGTATAATGTGGGTGTTTATTCCGGAAAATACAGGGTGCTTGTCAATGTGCCGATTGCGCTTGCAAATGCAATGTGTTCCTCAATTGTTCCGGTGCTTACGGGCTTAATGCAGCGAGAGGAATACGGGCAGGCAAAAGACAAAATTAATCAGGCGATGCGTTTTACAATGCTTGTGGCGATTCCAAGCGCGGTAGGTCTTACGGTTCTCGCACGTCCGATTATATCGCTGCTGTTTAAAGGGGAAGTGGATATGGCAGTAAATATGCTTCATATCGGTTCCGTATCCGTCGTGTTCTATACGATGTCAACACTTACAAACGGTGTACTACAAGGTATTAATAAAATGAAGATACCTGTAAGAAATGCAGCAATTGCACTTGTGATACACATTGCGTTTTTATATCTGACTTTAGAACTTGACATGGGAATCAATGCGTTGGTTTATGCAAATATTCTGTTTGCGGTGATTGTATGCGTGCTCAATGCGTTTGCAATCAGAAAATATTTAAGGTACCGGCAGGAGTATGTGAAAACGTTTGCGGTGCCGGCGATTGCGGCGGCGATTATGGGTGTGGTGATTGGTGTAATCAGTATGCTCTTATCAAAGACTGTGGGAAATCTGGTAACGGTTCTTCTTGGTATTGTAATCGGTGTGGTGGTATACTTTGCGGCATTGATTTTGTTGAAGGGTGTCAATGAGTATGATTTAAAGAAGATGCCGGGTGGCAGAATTGTGCTTACGGTTGCAAAGCGGTTTCGGCTGTTGTAGTTACAGTTACCTGCCAAGATGAATAAAAATTAAAAATAAGCTGATACTATATCAAAGACGCCATATGTTTAAGAGTTGGATGGAGGCTGATGATGAGAAAAGGATATAAGATTGGCTTATTTTTTGTGTGTATCATGATTATGGTGCTTGTGGCAGTGCTTGTGTGGAAGCGTCATACAATGAGCGGTTTTCCAAACGAAAATGCGCAAAACAGCGATGACATGAACGGCAAAGCAGACGGGCAAAATTGGGAGGCGCAGCAGCTAAATCAACAAAATGAAGTGTATCCGCAGGACCTGCAGGCGCAGAGTATCAATATGGTCACTACCTGCGATACAATCTGCGTATATGAAAATATTGATAAAAAGGACGGCGCGGTGTCGACGGAGGAGCGTAAACTTCCGGCAAAGTATATCGGGCTGACAAGGGAAGAGCTTGAGGCGGCGCTTTTGCAGGACAGTCAGACAATGACGTTAGAGGATAAGCAGAAAGGATTTAAGTCCCAGCATTTGGAGCTTTTTTCATCAGACAGAATTAAGGTATTGAGAATTTACGACACCTCCAAGGAACAGGCGGGTTTTTACATTATGGAGGTAGACGGGGAAATCGGTGTTTACAAAGAAGATAAAACAACGCTGTATTTTAGGACGGGGCTTAATCCGAAGTCGCTTCCGGCGGACGTGCTAAACGAGGTTCGTGAAGGCAAGTATATGGATACGGAGCTTCAGGTATATCACTTTTTGGAATCATACAGCAGTTAAAATGAAAAAATCAGAGATTTTTGATTTGGCAAATTCGTGTAAGGACACAGATTCGCGATAAGATAAAAGAGGAATAAATTATGTATAACGTGATAGTAGCGGGCGGCGGTGCAAGCGGTCTTACCGCCGCGATTTTTGCAGCGAAAAACGGTCATCAGGTAACGATACTGGAGCATAAGGACAGAGTCGGGAAAAAAATCCTGATGACCGGAAACGGCAGATGTAATCTCACCAATATGAGTGACGTTCATGGAAAGTATTACAGCAGCGATAAGCAGTCGCTTCAAAAAATTTATGACACACTTGTCAGTTTTGGGGCAAACGATACGAGAGCCTTTTTTGAGCGCATAGGGCTTTACACAAAGGAGAAAAAAGACGGAGGCGTATATCCTGTCTCGGAACAGGCATCCGTTGTACTTGATGTGCTAAGGGGCGAGTGTGAACGGCTTGGCGTGCGGACCATTACCGGCTGCAAGGTGCAAACTGTTCAACCATTAAAACAAGGCGGAACGGTTGGTGTTGTATATTCGGGAGAAGATGCGGCATGCAGGCGCAAGGAATTTTCTTATGACAGGCTGATTTTGGCGACAGGCGGGAAGGCGGCTCCGGCATCAGGGTCGGACGGTTCGGGATACCGGCTTGCAAAGATGCTTGGTCATAGTGTGATAAAGCCGCTTCCGGCACTGGTGCAGCTGCGGTGTGCGGGCAGTTTTTTCAAATCGGTATCAGGTGTACGGGCACAGGCAGGGATTACGCTTTACATAGATGGGACAAAGGCGGCGTTTGACGAGGGAGAGCTGCAGCTTACGGATTATGGTATTTCGGGAATACCGGTGTTTCAGTTTAGCCGCGTGGCTGCAAGGGCGCTGGACGGCGGTAAGCTGTGTGAGGCAGGAATCGATTTTCTTGCGTATGTTGAGGACAGGGCTTCTTTTATAAAGGAAAATGCTTCCTTGAAACGTTGGGGTTATAAAACGGTCGAGGCGCTTTTATCGGGAATGGTGCATAAGAAGCTTGCGGCGATGATTTGCAAGAAAAATAAAATCAGCACAGGAACGCTTGTATCGGAGGCAGGGGAAAAGGCAGTACGGGAGTGCATTGCCCAACTGTTTGATTTTCGTGTAAAAATCATGGAAACCAATCCGTTTGAAAATGCGCAGGTGTGCAGCGGCGGTGTGCCGCTTTGGGAAGTGGACGAAACATTTCGGTCCAAATTGAGCAAGGACGTGTATCTTGTAGGTGAGCTTTTGGACTGTGACGGAATTTGCGGCGGATATAATCTGCAGTGGGCATGGGCTACGGGCGCGATTGCGGGCTCGGGTGTTTCGGTCTGATATGGGAAAACAGGAGGAGAAATGATAGCGGTAAATCAGCTAAAGATAGAAATACGGTTTGAAGATGACAGGGCGATTACGATGGATACGGAGCTTTTGCAAAAAAGGGCGGCAAAGCTTTTGGGAGTGGAAGCAGCACAAATCCGTGAAACAGTGCTGTTAAAGCATTCGATTGACGCGCGGAAAAAGCCGCAGCTGTTTCATGTGTATACGTTAGGCATTCGTCTTAAGGATGAGAGGCAGGAAGAAAAAATCGTAAAGCGGTGTAGGAATGCCAATATTACGATGTATGTGCAAAAGCCTTATGTGTTTCCGAAAAGCGGTGCAGCGCCGTTGCAGGAGCCTCCCGTAATTATCGGTACGGGACCTGCGGGACTTTTTTGCGGTTATCTTTTGGCAAAGCATGGTTACCGCCCGGTTTTACTGGAGCGGGGCGATGATGTGGATACGAGAACAAAAGCGGTTGAAGCGTTTTGGAATGGCGCACGGCTTGATGCGGAATCGAATGTACAGTTTGGCGAGGGCGGTGCAGGAACGTTTTCGGACGGGAAGCTGAACACGCTTGTGAAGGATAAAAACGGCAGGAACAAAGAGGTGCTGCGCATTTTTGCAGAATGCGGCGCACCGCGTGATATTTTGTATGAGAGCAAGCCGCATA
Source organism: uncultured Lachnospiraceae bacterium (assembly GCA_910586715.1). GTDB lineage: Bacteria > Bacillota > Clostridia > Lachnospirales > Lachnospiraceae > COE1. Next base: position 50,286 of record CAJUJG010000015.1, on the reverse strand, counting down.
TCGGTACGGATATTTTGAGAAATGTAGTCGTGAATATGCGCAAGTTTATTATAGAGCACGGCGGAAGCGTCCGCTTTCGGGCAAAGGTGACAGGACTGGAGATACAAAACGGTGTGCTTGCCGGCGTCAAAATAAATGACACGGATGTCATAAAAACGGGGAACGCAGTGCTTGCAATCGGACATAGCGCGCGGGATACCTTTGCATACCTTGAGCGTATCGGAGTGTCAATGGAGGCAAAAGCGTTTGCGGTCGGAATGCGGGTGGAGCATCCGCAGGAGCTTATGAATGCGTGCATGTATGGAACGGAGCATGGGAGCGCGCTTCCTGCCGCGTCCTATAAGCTTACGGCGCAGACCAGTACAGGACGTGGGGTATATTCGTTTTGCATGTGTCCCGGCGGGTACGTGGTCAATGCTTCAAGTGAGGAAGGACGGCTTGCCATAAACGGGATGAGTTATTCGGACAGAGGAAGCCGTAACGCGAACAGTGCGATTATCGTGCAGGTTACGCCGGATGATTACGGAAGCTGCGGACCCCTTGCGGGCGTGGCGTTTCAGCGGCGTTTAGAGGAGCAGGCATATGCGCTTGGAAAAGGGAAAATTCCGGTACAGTATTATGGGGACTATGTAACAAATGAGGTTTCCTGCGGGCAGGACAACAGCTTAAAGCCATGCATAAAAGGAGAATATACGTTCTCCAACCTGCGCGGTCTTTTACCGAAGCCGTGCGAGGAGGCGTTTATGGAAGGCATGGAGCAGTTTGACAGGACAATCAAAGGATATGCCCGTGCAGACGCGGTATTGTCCGGTATTGAGAGCCGCACCTCGTCGCCGGTGCGGATACACCGCAATGCGGATTTACAGAGCCCTTCGGTAAAGGGGCTTTATCCGTGCGGTGAGGGGGCAGGTTACGCAGGCGGGATTACTTCGGCGGCTATGGACGGGATTTTGGCAGCTGAAATGATTGCGAAACTATATCAGCCGTTTGAGGATAACATGACTGTGAAATAAGAGATGGTGTTTTACTGGACTTTTTGGGTTATTCGGATTAAAATATATGTGGCTTATCATGAATACGGATATTGGAGGAAAAAAGAGTGGATGAGTTACGCGCGAAATTAAAGGATAAAAAGAGGGTGGTAGTAAAAATCGGTTCTTCCTCCCTCCAGCATATGGAAACAGGGGATTTGGATTATACAAAAATGGATATTTTGGTGCGGGAGCTTTGCAATATCCGCAATCAGGGAAAAGATGTCATTCTTGTAACATCAGGCGCAATCGGGTGCGGCAGAAAGGCGCTTCACATCAAGCCGCCGCTTACGCTTGCGCAAAAGCAGGCATGTGCGGCAATCGGACAGGCAAGGCTGATGACGACGTATCAGCGGATTTTTTCGGAATACAGCCATCAGGCGGCGCAGATTTTGATTACACGTCATACCATTGTATCAGATTTGAACAGAAAAAACGCACAAAATACATTTCAGGAGCTTTTACGCATGGAAGCGATTCCGGTTGTCAATGAGAATGATACAATTTCCACATTTGAGGTGGAAGACGTGATTGGTGACAACGATACGCTTTCTGCAATCGTTACGGCACTCACGGGCGCGGATTTGCTGATATTGCTTTCGGATATTAATGGACTTTATACGGATGATCCCAGACAGAATGCGGATGCGAAATTTATTGAACGCGTTGATACACTGACGCAGGAGCTTATCAGCATGGGCAAAGATACGACAGGCAGCAGCGTGGGAACGGGAGGAATGGAGACAAAGCTGACCGCGGCGAAAATCGCGACATATTCCGGGGCGGATATGGTGATTGCAAACGGCGCTGATGTACGGGTGATACATCGTATTATGGAAGGAAGAAATTACGGAACGATTTTTAAAGCAAATAAAAATGAAGCGTTTGACTTTGCACAATTTATTGAAGCGTTACATAAATAAACAGCGTCAGCGTCGTTTTGAGCGGCGCTGACGCTGTTTTATTCTCTGTATGTAACAACAACATCATTTTCCATAATGACCGTTTTTCCGTCCGGTATCAGTGTTTCATCGCCGCGTATAATCATGGCAATCAGTTCGTCCGGTGCAAGGCATAGCTCGCAAATGCTATGATTGCACCAATGATTATCACTGTCAATCCGCGTTTCCGTCAGCTGTTCGCTGTCGTTTGGTTCGTAGGCAGGGACACTTAAAATAATCGTGTCGTTTGCTAAAATTCGGGTATCACCTTTTGTAATAATGGTTTCATGATTTCGCTTAATCATTAGCGCAAGCGAGCCTGTCGGGAAGTTGACTTCGCGCACAAGCCTGTTTTCGTAGTTGTGCCCTTTCGGGATAAACATACGCATCAGCGTGATTGCCGCGTCTTCCTGATAATCGTTGAATGTTTTTCTTACATCAGCATTGTCATCAAGCATATCGAGCCTGGCAGCCACGTTTGGCAGAAGCGTACCCTGAACTGCCACCGAGAAAAGGGATACCATAAAGACAATGTGAAACAAATTGTGTGACATCGCAACGCCGCTTGCCACCGCCATAATTGCAAAAACGGATGAGGAGGCGCCGCGTAGCCCCGCCCATGACACCAATAGACATTGCCGTACTGGGCAGTGAAACGGTTTCAGCAGTAAAAAGACTGCGACGGGTCGCGCAATCAGTGTTAAAATTGCCGTAATCATAAGTGCAGCGGGAATAATGGCAGGCATTTGGTGCGGAAACGTTAAAAGCCCTAGAAGGAAAAAAATTAAAATTTGGGCAAGCGTTGTGACGCCATCGAAGAATGCAATCAGCGTCGCTTTGCTTTTAATGGGACTGTTTCCGATACAGATTCCCATGATGTAGACGCTAAGATAAGCGTTTCCGCCCGAAAGCTGTGACAGGGCATAACAGATAAGCAGCATTGCCACCATAAAAATCGTGTCAAGTCCGTCGGAAATCAGGCTTGTTTTGCGCAGGAGACGGACGGTAAGGAATGCAAATGCAGCGCCGATAAAGGTACCGAATGCGAGCTGCAGCACAATCTGTCCCCCAATATGCTCCGCCTTTCCTGCACGAATTATTTCGATTGCGATAAAGGTCAGCATGTATGCCATAGGGTCGTTGCTTCCGCTTTCCATTTCCAATAAGGAGGCGGTGCCGTCCCTTAAATTCAGCTTTTTCTTACGGAGTATAGCGAATACGCTTGCGGCGTCTGTGGAGCCGAGCACCGCTCCGACAAGAAAACTTTCAAGCCATGTATATCCAAGCGTAAATCGTACAAGCAGTGCCGTTACAAAGGCAGTGACAGCTACACCGAAGGTCGAGAGTAATATGGATTTTACGGCAACGTCTTTTGCAGCCTTCCATTTTAGGTTGAATCCGCCGTAGAACATGATGAAAAGCAGCGCGATCGAGCATATGTTTTCGGCAAGCGCATAGTCGTCAAACGGAATTTTAAAAATTCCGTCGCTTCCAAAAAGCATTCCGATAAACATAAAGAAAATTAATGCGGGCATGCCGAATTTCCCTGAAAATTTCTCGGCGAGAACGCAGAGCAATATTACGATTGCAATAAGCAGCAGTGTAACTGTCATTCAAATCCTCCTGTTTTGGTTATGGTAATTTCCCTGTCCGATTGATTAGTCATAAAGTGATGTGTGATATTTATAAAATATTTATTTGTCAGTTCGTTCCTTTCTCTGTATCCTTGTTTTCTGTTTCCGAAGTGATTTTCCGATTGCCGCCGATTTCATAAATGCACGTAAAGACTCCTGCCCCCAAAGCAATGACGACCATAATTCCAAATATAATATTTTCCATGTAAAACCTCCATATAAATAAAAAGCCTGCTTAACGGTACGACAAAAAGACGCTCGTTACGCGTTTTGTTGTTTGGATCATTTTTACAATTTGGAATTATGTTTTCTACCGTCCTTGTGGTGAATGTATTGCAGAGTCCTTAATCCGTATTGATTTCGGCATAAGCCTTGCAGAGAAAGGATTGAGAAAAAAATCGCTGTCAAGGTAAATGTGCCGCCCCAAAAGAATTGTAAAACAAGCGGGTTCAGGCGTAGGATTGTCATGCTGCGTGGGTTTGCCCTTGCAAGCGTGAACTCGCCAAGCCCCGATGGTCTGTTTTCCTCATGATAGATATGTGAATTCAACACTCCGCCTGACATGCGTGTAATGGAAGCTATGGGGGTGGCTGCGGTATGCGAAAAAGGGGATGACGGCATAGGCTCTTCCTTGCAGTACATTCCCAACGTAAGCATAGATACGATTAAAACAATGCAGAATAGTTTTACCTGTATTTTGCCTTTCATAACACAGCTCCTTTTTTCGGATTGTTGTAAAACAACTCATGATACATAATAACAAAAGGAAGGGGAATATGCAAGTATTTAAGTGTAAAGACAATTGAATATTTACAAAAAATATAAATAGTAATATAATATTTTAAATTGATAATCTTTTTTGTATTTACGAAAACATTTTTGAAAATACCGAAAACCATTTTGTAAAACAGGCAGAAAAGGAGTTTGAAAAGGATGAAAGAAGCATATGAGTTATCAAAACGGGAGCAGTATGTAATGGATTTATTGTGGAAAAAAGAAGAAGCCCTGACAAGTGTGGATATTTTGGAGCAGTTGGGTGACATTATGCAAAATCCAACCTATGTGCACCGGACAATTAATCAACTGTTGGAAGCCGGTCTGATACAGGAATGCGGAAGTGTACGCTACAATACACAGTATGCACGGAAGTTTGTACCGTGTATGACGCGGGAGGAGTATGCTGTAAAATATTTGGTAAAGCATGGGCTTCAAAGGGGTTCGTTTGGAAAGGTGGCAGCGGCGCTGCTGAAAGAAACGCGGAGTGATAATAATAATGATATGGGTGAGCTGATAACACAATTGCAGGAAATCATTGATGAGCTTAAGGGGCAGAACGATAATCCGGACGAACGGAAGGAATAAGGGGGGGATATGTGTATAACGGCGTACTCTTTGGTTATGGGTTGCATATGGACTTCCGTATTGACGATTGTTATGCGTGCCATGCAAAAGGGAAAACGGACATTCCAGTATTTTGGAGTAAGTAATTTGGTTATTTTATATCTGTTTTGCATTTTCAGAATGACAGTGCCGATTGAACTTCCCGCGACGAAAGTCGTTTCGGTTGGGAACTTGTATAATATTGTGACGTATTTTTTTACGAAAAAAATAATTGGCGGCAGGGTTTATGTCGGGTATTTTTTTCTTACGGTTTGGTGTCTTGGTACGGTTATAAAGCTGTTTCGGATGATACAGGATTACCGTATTGCAAAACAGACGCTTGGCGTCTGTACCATGAAACAGCAAGGCATGGAATGTGAGCTGCTAAAAATGTTACAGAACGAAACGGGAGATAAGCGAAAAATCACAATTTATATGACACCCTTTGAGATGCCGATGGAGATGGGGATTTTACATCCAATCATTCTGCTGCCTGACAGGGAATATAAGGAACGGAATTTGTATTATATTATGAAGCATGAATATACGCATATTTTAAACCGTGATACGACGGTCAAGCTGCTGCTGAATCTTTGGGGCTGTATTTTTTGGTGGAATCCGATAGCATATCTGCTGAATACGGACATTGAAGATACGCTGGAGTTAAAATGTGATCTGAAAGCGGCAGGCGGGCTGAGATATGAGGAAAGAGCGGCGTATTTGTCAGCGATTTTGGATGTGATTCAGAATACGGCAGATAAGGAAGATGAGATTTCAAATAAGGGATACGACGGGGAGAAAATTAAGAAAAGGTTTCGTTGTATAGCGCAATGTTCAGATATGACAAAACGGGGAACGGTGAAGTACAAAATATATAAGGCAGCAGTGATAATGATATATATCATTATGTTTTGTGCTTCCTATTGTGTTGTTTTTCAGTCTGCATTTGAGGCGCCGGCAGAGGAGGTGATGACGGAGGGGAATGTCTATTATTTGGAGCCTGAAAACACGTTTTTGCGGGAAAGGGAAGGGATGTATGAGATAATATATCAGGAAAAATGCATATCAGTGATTGATGAGAAAAATGCAATGTTAATGAAAAAAGATGGTTTTGAAATATTGAAATAGGAATTTTTTTGAAAGGAGCAGATTTTAACTATGAAAAAACAATTAATTTTATTAAGTGCAATGCTCACACTGGCAACATCAATAATTGGTGGAATAACAGGAGTATCAAATGTGAAGGCTGTTGAAGTTCAAGAGGTTTATGAAATGACCGTATCCAATGAAAACATTATCCCCCATGCAGATGTCATTGTAAGAAAATATAGGGTAATTAATGGAGTAACACAGTATCGAAGATGGAATGAAACAAAAGGCTATTGGGTAGATAGTGAATGGCTTCCGCTTGATTAAATAATTACTAAGAGTAGATTTAAAAGGAGGTGACGCCTATGATTGCAGAAATATCCACATAAAACCAGTGGCGGCAACCCTGCCATAACAAAATGGCAGTTGGAATTATGTGGACACAGTTATTATACTATGTTTTGCACAAAAATACTATAAAAACAAAAAATAACAAGAAAATAACAGGAGAATACGATATGAAAAAAAGAAAATTATTTCATTTTTTATTATCAATAATGATGATACTTTCGCTTTTATGTAATCCCGTATATGTTCATGCAGAAGAAAGCACAAACGAAAGCTTTACAGAAGACGTAAAAAAGGAAACTACGGAAAGTGCGGAAATTTTTAACACAGAGATAACGCAGGAAGTGACAGAAGAAGTAACAGAGGAAATAGGCTCTGAGAAAGTAACGAATAAGGAGGAGACGAGTACAGAGGAAGAAACAGGCACAGAGGAAACAACAGAAGCAGCTACAGAAGAGGCAGGCACGGAAGAAACAGATACAGAGGAATCGGAGGAAACATTGCGTTCCGTGTCTGTAGAAGAAAAAGTTTTGTCAGGTTATATTAAAAGCAGCAGTAATAAGCTGCAGACGCTGTCATATGAGGAATTTAAACAGGCATTAAAGGATGAAACAAAAACATTTTCCGAAATAGAAACATCTGACAAAGGAAGAAAGACAATCAGTGATGTCACGGAACATATTTATAAGATGAATGATGTTACTTTGGATTATGAATTGTCAGTAGATATTTCTGCAATTTCGGATGCGGATGAAGGCATAGCTCCGATGACACTGCCAACTCCGAATTTAAATATATATGTGGTTAATACGGATAGCTAAAAAAATGGATCAGCGACAACAATGACGGTGTTGTTATGGCTGTATAATGATACGGATGCTGACGGGGATACAATTTTAGCACGTCATCCGATGGGATTTCCTGAAGGGTATAAGCTTGGAGAGTTTTATGATGATAATGATAACGAAATAGGGTTTGTTACAAATTTTGTTAATCCGGGGACATATACGGTTAAATATTATGTAATGGATTCAAGCCAGGAAATGAACGGTATTCAATATACAATAGATGTACTGCCTGTAGGGGATTATACGGAGTATGTTGGAAATTTATCATCTGCGGATGCGGTTGATACTTATACAATACCAATTGATTATGCTACAATGTCAACGGCAGCAGTTACGTTTATTCAATCCGGAGAAACAGATATGTATGCGTATCTGAAAGATCAAAACGGGAATCATGTGGCGTATTTACATACAAACAATTCTCGGGCAAGGCGTTGGACATTGATTGATAAACCGGATGATGTAAATGGCATTTATAATTATACGTTAACAATTTCTGTATATAATAAAGATTTTCACGAAGATTCAAGCGGATACAAGATTGCTTTTGGAGATAAGAATGATGTGGAAGAAATGCTCAGTTATATAGACGGTTCTGTCATATTAGGAAAATATAAGGATGCAGATAAAACATACGACTGTAGGACTGGCTATACACCCAATGATTTTGAGAGCTATTTTAAAATTACCGCAGACGGGGCATCAACAATTACAGCGCTTACTGGTTATCAGGAGCTGAGATTTAAGGTTTTAGATGCTGAAACGCTGATTACTTTATATGATTCTGAACAGGATGATACGGCGCATCGAGGAATGGAGAGCCGTGATTATGTTGAAAAGCAGAGACTTGGATTTACCGCAGGTAAAGAATATTATTTGGTTCTATATGCAAACAGTCCGATCTCAGTTGGTTTTGTAGAACATAGTATTACATTGTCGCAAGGAATGGGAAGGCTAAAGGGTGGATATAAGGATTTTACGGCTACATCATCAATAACAGCCGGAACCAGCGGATATTCACCATCCGCCACAATACCGGTAAGTAATGCGCCAAAAACAGCAGAAGTAGAATGTGTGGATTTTATATCAACAGATGGAGTAAACTTATCAGACCTTGCATCTTTCCGGGTAAAGCCACAATATGGGTTAAGCGTATGGCGCAGTTCGGTAGCAGGTCAATTTTGCCTTAAATTTCCTTATACACCGGACGGAAACAGTAATACTCCTGTAAATGGCAATTGGTCATTTGGGTTTAAGACTGCTTTGAAAACGAAAACAATGAAGCCTGTAATATGTATCTATTACAGATATGAATATGGAGATTAAATATGAATATAAATTTGGACGATCTTATAGGATCATATTATTATAATTGCGTAACAGGAGAAATAGGTATTACTGGAGCCTCTGACAGGATGAATGAACGATATAGGAAGAGAATGAAGGAAAATGCGATATATGAATCGGATGTAAAGGACAAGATGGTTCCGTTAGGACGGGATTCGTATACCAGCACACCGATTACAGATGAGAATTACGAGGAAATTAATAGACCAAAACATCCTATGCCAAAGCATTGTTACGGCACAGGATTTGGGTATAGGCAGAGAAACGAGATTAATCAGATGCTGCAGGATTATTATACCGGAAAATCCGTCACAACGCAGGAACTGAAAGACTATTTTAAGGACTGCTGCAAGGACATGAGGGTGGTGATGGCGCAGGAAAGCCGGACAACAGGACTTGATCCCGTGCATAATGAACAGATTATTCTTGATACCTATGAGCAGTTTCGGATGTCAAACTCTGCAATGGCAAATTATGGCTGTCAGAAGGAAGGGGAGCGTATTGCGGTAAAAAACGGCTGGCGTGAAGGCGAGCCGGTTGACTGGGTATATTATAACGCGGATTTTTATTATCAGTCAGAGGAACTGCGGCAGATTTTCAAGGAAGCGGCGCAGGAAATGGCACACGAATGGAAGTGCGGGGAAATTGACACTTCAACAAGAGATACGGATAATAGCCTTTCTTATAGCAGCAGCTTTCATCAGGTGTGGAACCATAGCGGGAATAATGGGACGAGGATAATGGATATGGCAGATCTTTCGGAAGAACCGCCTTTGGGTTTCTGCCTGTTTTTTCGGGAGGTTTTAGAAGGAAGCGCTTATTATGGACTGTTTCAGACAGGGATGGATGGAAAAGCTGATATTGGAAAAAAGACGGCGCTTAATCCGACACAGTCCTATAATTTAGGCACGCTCTTTCAAAAGAGCAGTAATAACAAATCATTGCTACATTATTTGAAAAATTTTAATGCTTTCACAAGGTATTATGGGACAACCAAATTGAGAAAGGGATAAAAAAATATCGGTTTGGAACAAAATAAAGTACTGTAATAAGGCTTTGGTAAAAGTATGGCTATTTTATGAAAAAACAGGCATTATTGCATAATGATGCCTGTTTTTGCTATTACTGTTTCTGTTTGCGAAGCGTGGGTCTTTTCCAAATATTCATGCGATAGAGGATATACAAAATCGCCGCGGAAATACCGTTGCTGATGACAACACTGTACCAAATGCTGCGCACGCCCATATGGAATACCGTTTCGCAGATAAACAGCGTTAGAAACCGGAATACCCAAAGTCTTGTTGCATCAATTATCATGGTAACTTCCGTATGCCCTGTGCCCTGAAACAGCCCGTTTGTGGCGTTGTGGATTCCGTTTGTCCAGCACCAAAATGCCATAATGCTCAAAAAATCCGCAGCCATGCCGATAACGGCGTCGTTATCGGAAAAAATGCTGACAATACTTCTTGAAATCGGGGCGCGTGACAAAATAAACCCGCCGATAAACAGGAACACGATGCTGATATTGCGCGACAGCTTGTAGCCGTGCTGCGCCCTGTCGTATTGGTTTGCGCCGATATTCTGCCCGACAATCGTGGCGACGGCGGAACCGATACCGTTTGACGGAAGCGTAATCAGCCCGTTTACCTTGTTGCCGATACCGTACGCTGCCATTGCCTGCGTTCCGTATTTGTAGACGTTTTTACTCATTAACAGAAAGCCAAGCTGCATGGTGGAGCCTCCGATTGCAGTCGGAAGCCCCACACGGAAAATAGAAAGCAGCTTTTCTTTCTCAAACCGCAGGTGCCGCAGATCAAGATATACGGTCTGCGTGCGCCGCGTGAGCGCCCAAAAGGCAATCAGCGCGGAGGGGACTTTCGCAAGCAGCGTTGCAAGTGCGGCACCGGTGATGTTGAGATCCAATGTAATCATCAAAAGCGGATCCAAAACCATGTTGATAAGAATCCCGAGAAAATTTAAAAGCATTGGACGCACGGTATCGCCCTGCGCCTGATGTATGGCATTGTATATATTAATGGTGTACAAAAGCGGCATATCAAGAACAACAATTTGTAAATAGACAGTGCCGTAGTTAAACGTAACGCCGTCTGCACCAAGCCAGCGCACAATAGAGGGAGTGGCTAAAAAACAAACACCCGCGCATACAACCGCAAAAATCATTGCGCAGGCAAAAATCTGATTTGCCATGCTTTTGGCATTTTCGTCGTCCTTTGCGCCGATATACTGTGCAATCAGAACGGAGCCGGCGACAGTGATGCCTGTCCCGAAATTTAAGATAATATTCTGCACCGGCGTGACAAGGTTGATGGCGGCAAGCTGTTCCGTGCCGATTTTTCCAAGCCAGTAGGTGTCGGTAAGGTTATACATGGTCTGTAAAAACGAATTAATTACAACGGGGATGGCAATTGATAAAATCGCCTGCAGCATGTTACCGTTTAAGATTAAATCGCGGTTTATTTTTTTTGTGGGTTTCATATTGATAATTGTTTCCTTTCAAAGTCTGATTATTTGACCGCAGTATGCCAAGGACATGGGTACTGCGTTGTGTTCTGCTTTATCATATAACAGAACAAACGGAAATGCTATCAGATTTCCTCATCATAGTATACAAACGCAAAATTACATCATAAAATGACAAGAAATTGTAAGACTAAAACGGCTGTATTCAATTTGTATCCAACTGAGTTATTTTTTAGTAGCTATTTGTTTCCAAATGTGTTATCGTAGAAATATATGAAGAATGTCGGGACAGGTTTTGAATTGTCTGACAGAATGGAGGAATTTATGAAGTACGATATAATCTACAAAACTTCCACAAGCTTTGTCATCGAAATCAAGGACAATGGCTACTTCTCATCAGAGCATGTGCACGAAATCTATGTAAATGGAAGTCTTGCAGAAAAAAGCGACAGAAATGTGGCAAGTGTGTTTGGGCTTGCACCTGCGACCACATATGATGTGGAGCTTCGGTATGACGGCGAAACGCAGCGCTTTGAAGTGACAACAGATGATGAATATGTGACCTTAAATGTAAAGGATTTCGGCGCAAAAGGTGACGGGGAAACAGATGATACCCTATTTATCCAGTGTGCAATCAATGCGTGTCCGAAAGGCGGCAGGGTGTACATTCCCGAGG
>CAJUJG010000015.1:38188-38501 GCA_910586715.1 uncultured Lachnospiraceae bacterium | reverse complement strand
GGGCGTTTACAAAATTTATCCGCTGTTTTTAAAGAGCGACCTTGTGCTTGAAATTGGAAAGGATGCGGTGCTTTCCGCTTTTACGGACAGAAATAAATTTCCCATTCTGCCGGGAAAAATCGAGTGTGTTGATAAGGAAAAGGAATATTTGCTTGGAACGTGGGAGGGCGATCCGCTTGACATGTTCGCAGGCATTATAACGGGCATCAACGTAGAAAATGTCGTAATAACGGGACAGGGAACGATTGACGGCTGCGCGACGCACCAAAACTGGTGGGAAAATGCGAAAGTAAAGCGCATTGCATGGAGACCG
>CAJUJG010000015.1:16196-38178 GCA_910586715.1 uncultured Lachnospiraceae bacterium | reverse complement strand
TTAAATCATTGCAAAAATGTCGTGCTTCACGGAATTACGGTACAGAACAGTCCGTCATGGAATATCCATCCATACTTTTCGGATGATTTGCGGTTTATCGGCATCAGCGTTCTCGGACCAAAAGATTCGCCGAACACGGACGGTTTGGATCCGGAATCGTGCAAAAATGTTGAGATTGTCGGCGTTTATTTTTCGGTTGGCGATGATTGTATTGCAATTAAGTCGGGAAAGATTTATATGGGAGCAAAGTACAAGACGCCGTCGGAAAATCTGACGATAAGACAGTGCTGTATGCGGGACGGACACGGTTCGATTACAATCGGAAGCGAGATGGCGGGCGGTGTAAAGAACCTGAAGGTGGAAAATTGTTTATTCCTGCACACGGACAGGGGGCTGCGCATTAAGACGCGCCGCGGACGCGGCAAGGACGCGATTGTGACGGGAATTACATTTGAAAATATCGTGATGGATCATGTGATGACTCCGGTGGTAATCAATTCGTTCTATTTCTGTGATGCGGACGGGCATTCGGATTATGTCCAGTCAAAGGAGGTTCATCCCGTTGACGAGCGCACGCCGTATCTTGGCGATTTCCTGTTTAAGAACCTGACGGCGGTGAACTGTCACGCAGCGGCATCGTATCTGTACGGACTGCCGGAACAGAAAATTCATCATGTAACGTTTGAGAATGCTGCATTTTCGTTTGCGGAACATCCGACGGCAGGCGTTCCTGCGATGATGGACGGTGTGGAGGAGCAGACCAACACAGGAATTTTTGCAAAGAATATTGAGACACTGGAATTAAAGAATGTGACTGTACAGGGACAAATCGGCGATGCGGTCATAAGCGATGGAATAGATACTTTTGTGCGATAGTGCATGTGATAAATGGAGGATAAAAATGGCGATTGAGATAGTAGAAAAATATGTAAACGAGTTGATAGACAGAAGCACACTGGAAGAGCCGGTGTGGAATATTGAGAAAATCAGGGCAGGAAAGAAGGCAACATGGGATTATATTGACGGCTGCATGATTATGTCGCTTTTGGAGCTTTACAAGGTGACAAAGAACGAGAAGTTCCTGAAGTTTTCGGATGAATATATCGGACACCGTGTCGAGGAAGACGGAACAATCAGAGGCTATGACAAGGACGAGCTGAATCTCGATAATATTAACGAGGGAAAGAACCTCTTTACGCTCTATGATTTGACAGGTAAGGAGAAGTATGCGAAAGCTACGAAAAATATCTATGCACAGATTTTGGAGATGCCCCGCACGAAGGAAGGAAATTTTTGGCACAAGATGATTTACCCGAATCAGGTGTGGCTTGACGGTCTGTATATGGCGCAGCCCTACTATATGGAATATGAAAAGCGGTTTAATGATAAAAAGAATTATGCAGATATTTACAACCAGTTTTTCAATGTGGAGAAGAATTTAAAAGACCCCGAAACAGGGCTTTATTATCATGCATATGATTCGGAGCGTGTGATGTTTTGGGCAGATCCCGAGACAGGACTTTCAAAACATTTTTGGCTCAGAGCGCTTGGATGGTTTTCAATGGCGCTGCTGGATACGCTTGTATTGGCGGATGAGGGAACGCCGGAGTATGAGCACTTGTTAAAGATGTATCGGGATTTGATTGATTCGATGCTCAAATATCAGTCGCCGGAGGGAATGTGGTATCAAATTCCCAATTTACCGGGTAAGGAGAAGAATTATTTGGAGACGAGCGGCAGTTCGATTATGGCGTACTGTCTGTTGAAGGGCGCGCGTCTTGGGTATCTTCCGAAAGAGTACAGTGCGTATGGCGTGAAGGCATTTCATGGTATTTGTGATAAATATTTAACAACGGTTGACGGGGTAATGAGCCTTGGCGGAATTTGTCTTGTGGCAGGTCTTGGACCGGATAAAAACAGAAGACGTGACGGCAGCTATGAATACTATATGTCAGAGCCGATTGTAAAAGACGATGCAAAAGGAACAGCGCCATTTTTACTAGCATATGCGGAAATGTGTGTGCTGGAGGGATAAAATGAAAATCCGCATAGGCTTGTATATGCGGAAATGTGCGTGCTGGAAGGGATAAAATGAAAATCTGCGTATGCAGAAATGTTATTCTTGAGGAGAAGATTATAATGATGGACGTAAAAGAGTTGTATGTTTCGGCAGACGGTGACGGGGCATTTTCAAAGATTGCAACGGCACTTGAGGCTGCGAAACAATATGACGGCATGAAGGTTGTGATACACATTGCACCAGGTGTGTACCACGAAAGGCTTGTTGTGCGTCAAAATCATATTTCATTTATCGGTGCGGATGAAAACAGCACAAAGATAACTTATTCGGACGCGGCGCGCGATCTGATGCCGGAGGGCGACAAGCGCGGAACGTTCCGGACGCCGAGTGTATTTATTGATGCGGATGATTTTTATGCCTGCCATGTTTCCTTTTTAAATGAGGCAGGGCAGGGCGATAAGGCAGGACAGGCGCTTGCCGTTTACGCAGACGGCGATCACCTGACTTTTGAACATTGCAGATTTGAAGGGTTTCAGGACACGCTGTTTACGGCGCCGCTTCCCAAGCAGCCGAAGGAGCCGGGCGGCTTTAAGGGACCAAAGGAGTTCGCGCCGCGCCGTCATGGCAGGCATTTGTATAAGGACTGCTTTATCTCCGGAAATATTGATTTTATTTTTGGCAGTGCGACGGCATATTTTGAGAACTGTGAGATTTTTATGCGTAACAGGAATGACGAGATTAACGGGTATGTGACAGCGCCCTCTACATATGAAGGGGAACCGTACGGATATGTATTTAACCGCTGCCGCTTTACAAGCGACTGTCCGAAAGAGAGCGCGTATCTTGGCAGACCGTGGCGGAATTTTGCCAAGGCAGTTATTATAAATTCAGAAATCGGCGCGCATATTAAAAAAGAGGGCTGGCATGACTGGAACAAGAAGGATGCCTGGGACACCATGTTTTTTGCGGAGTACGGAAACTTTGGCGAGGGCGCGGGAGAGGCGCGCGCCCCGTTTGTTAAGCTTTTAACGGAAAGTGAAGCGGCACAGTACACGCGTGAGAACGTGATTGGCTTTTAAAGGAGGTTTAAAATAATGCAGTTTGGAATTCGGCTGCACGATGCAGTAAAGGCTCCCCTGGAGGAGCGGTTAAAGGCGGTGCATGAGCAGGGGTTTGCCTGTGCGCACTTGGCGCTTTCAAAGGTTATCAGCGAGAATTCGGTGGCGGACAGTGCGCTGACACCGGGATATGCAATGTATTTGAAGCGGCTTTTTGACAAATATGGGTTGGATGTGGCAGTGCTTGGCTGTTATTTGAATCTTGCCAATCCGGATTCGGAAAAGTTAAAGACAATTCAGAATAAATATATGGCAAACATTCGCTTTGCAGCGCATTTGGGCGCGGGTGTGGTCGGCACGGAAACGGGTGCGCCAAATCTTGAGTATAAGTTTGAGGAGGCATGTTGGAACGAGGAGTCTTTGCAGACTTTTATCAACAATCTGCGTCCCGTGGTAAAGTATGCGGAGCAGATGGGCGTGCTGATGGCGATTGAACCGGTGGTACGGCATATCGTGTGCAATCCTGTCCGCGCAAGACGTGTGCTGGATGAAATTAATTCGCCGAATTTGCGCATTATTCTTGACCCTGTCAATCTGCTTGAAATTTATAATTATGAAAAGCAGGATGAAATTTTGGATGAGGCGGTGGAATTGCTGGGCAAAGACGTGGCGGTGCTTCATGTGAAGGATTTTCAAATCAAGGACGGCAAGCTCGTGTCTGTGCCTGTGGGACAGGGAATGTGCCATTGGGAGCGCGTTATTCCGTATATGAAAAAGGAAAAGCCGTTTATGCACGCTACGCTGGAGAACACCAGTCCGGAGAATGCGGTCGCTGCTTTGGAGCATATCAGGGAGATTTATCGAAACAGTTGAGTTTTTAAAGAGAGCTTGTGAATGCAGGCTCTTTTTCTGTATGATGACAGGAGAGTGTGCAGGTGTACGATTTTTTGAAAAATAAGGGTTGCAAGTTTGTTAAAAATATGTCAAAATAAATGTAAGTATAAAATATGTGATTTGGCAGGCAAAGAAAGGGGCGGAAATTTAGATATGAGAGGAATTGATACACAGGTTCGAAAGACAAGGCGTGCGATTTTCAGGGAAGTTGCGAATATGGCATATCATTCTGAAAATATTGTGG
The DNA here is from genome assembly GCA_910586715.1 of uncultured Lachnospiraceae bacterium. GTDB lineage: Bacteria > Bacillota > Clostridia > Lachnospirales > Lachnospiraceae > COE1. The sequence goes on along the minus strand of CAJUJG010000015.1, from coordinate 33,962 downwards.
ATGATATGGAGGCGCTTCCGTATAAACTGGTTGATGCGGAAAATTCGCCGTATTGGGACAATATCTACCGGGAGCGTGAAATTGTGCGTGAGCGTACGAGGCTTGCGATGGGCATGTCGCTTCGCCCCGAGGATGAGCCGGTTCAGGTCAGTCAGGGCGTGGAGGAGAGCAATATTGACGAAAAATATTATGAGCCGCCTTTAATGCAGGTAATTGCGTCGGCGTGCAATGCATGTGCGGAGAATAAATATGAGGTTACCAATAAGTGCATGGGTTGTCTTGCGCATCCGTGCAACGAAGTATGTCCGCGCGGTGCGATTACTATGCAAAACGGACGCTCGGTGATTGATCAGGAAAAGTGTATCAAGTGCGGAAAGTGTAAGACGGTCTGCCCTTATGATGCGATTTCGCATCAGCAGCGTCCCTGTCTTTCACACTGCGGCGTCAATGCCATTTATTCGGACAGCCACGGCAGGGCAGTGATTGACGATGAAAAATGCGTTTCCTGCGGACAGTGCATGGTAAGCTGCCCGTTTGGCGCGATTGCCGATAAGTCGCAGATTTTCCAGTTAATCCGGGCGATGCAGTCAGGAAGAAAGATTATTGCGCAGGTTGCTCCTGCGTTTGTCGGACAGTTCGGTCCGAAGGTGACGCCGGATATGTTAAAGACTGCTTTGAAGGAGCTTGGTTTTTATGATGTGTATGAAACGGCAATCGGTGCGGATATGGGAGCGATGACGGAGGCGGAGCATTATGTCAATGAGGTGGCGACAGGGGAAGTGCCGTTTCTTTTGACTTCGTGTTGTCCGTCATGGTCAATGCTTGCAAAGAAGTTTTTCCCTGAGACAATTGACAAAATCAGCAATGCGCTTACGCCGATGGTGGCGACGGCAAGGGTGATTAAGGAAGAACACCCTGACGCGAGCGTGGTTTTTATCGGACCATGTGCAAGCAAGAAGCTTGAGGCGATGCGCAGAACGGTACGTTCCGATGTGGATTTTGTCATTACGTTTGAGGAACTTACGGGAATGTTTGAGGCAAAAGGCATTCTGCTTGAGGAGATACAGGCGCTTGACACGATGGACGGAGCAACGGCAGCAGGACGCGGATACGGCGTTGCGGGCGGAGTCGCGAGCGCGATTGAGAGCTGTATTAAGGAATATTATCCGGATACGGAAATCCATATTGAGCATGCGGAGAGCCTTTCGGAATGTAAAAAAATTCTGATGCTCGCAAAGGCGGGGAAGAAAAACGGCTGTCTGATAGAGGGAATGGCGTGTCCCGGAGGCTGCGTTGCGGGAGCCGGAACCAATATTGCAATTCCGGTTGCCACAAAGGATTTGCTGGGCTATAAAAATGCTTCGGAAAAGAAGCTGCCGGAGGCAGAGGTGCGGCAGCCGGAATAAGAATAAGATTTTGACAGATTACTTGACTTTATGTAAAACGCTTGGTAAAATCGTATGATAGATTTTGTTTTATGCACACGGGCACCCGAAGGGAATATGTCATCAAACCGATAAATCGGTTCGTTGACGGGTGCCCGGCGCGACGAGTAGGGGGTTCTACTCGATTTTGATGATAAAGATATGGAGAGGAGCAAGGTTACAAAATGGCACAGAAGGTAAGGTGCAGATTTGCGCCAAGTCCCACGGGAAAAATGCACGTTGGAAATCTGCGTTCCGCGTTGTATGAGTTTTTAATTGCAAAGCACGCGGGGGGAGATTTCGTTTTTCGTATCGAGGATACGGACCGTGAGCGCTATGTTGAGGGCGCAACGGAAATTATATACAATACGCTTGAAAAAACAGGGCTTGTCTATGACGAAGGACCGGATAAGGATAAAGGATATGGTCCGTATGTACAGAGCGAGCGCGTCAAGGCAGGGATTTATATGAAGTACGCAAAAGAGCTTGTGGATAAGGGCGAGGCGTATTACTGTTTTTGCGATAAAGAGCGGCTTGCAAGCCTCAAATCGGAGGTTGTTGAGGGAAAGGAAATTACGGTGTACGATAAGCATTGCCTGGGGCTTTCCAAGGAGGAAGTCGAGGAGAAGCTTGCGAGTGGTATCCCGTATGTGATCAGACAGAACAATCCGACAGAGGGCACGACAAGCTTTCACGATGAGCTGTACGGAGATATTTCCGTGGATAATTCCGAGCTTGACGATATGATTTTGATTAAGTCGGACGGGTATCCGACTTACAACTTTGCCAACGTTGTAGATGATCATTTAATGGAGATTACGCATGTGGTGCGCGGTAATGAGTATCTCTCTTCAACGCCCAAGTACAACAGGCTTTATGAGGCGTTTGGCTGGGAGATACCGGTGTATGTGCATCTGCCGCTGATTACCGACGAGGAGCACAAAAAGCTCAGCAAGCGCAGCGGACATTCTTCGTTTGAGGATATTGTGGAGCAGGGAATTCTGCCGGAGGCAATCATTAATTTTGTGGCGCTTCTTGGGTGGAGTCCGGAAGATAACAGAGAAATTTTTACACTGGACGAGCTGATTGCTGATTTTGATTATACAAGGATTAACAAGTCGCCTTCCGTTTTTGATATGAATAAGCTTCGGTGGATGAACGGCGAGTACATCAAGGCGATGGATTTTGACCGGTTTTATGACATGGCTCTTCCGTATATTAAAAATGTCATTCACAAAGATTTGGATTTGAAAAAGATTGCGGAAATGGTGAAAACGCGTATTGAAGTCTTTCCGGATCTTGAAAATCTGATTGGATTTTTTGAGACGCTGCCGGAATATGATACCGTGATGTATGCGCATAAGAAGATGAAGACAACACAGGAGAGCGCGCTTGAAGTATTAAAGGAAGTGCTTCCCATGTTAGAGGCGCAGGAGGATTACACGAATGATGCGCTTTATCAGCTTCTGTTGTCATATGTGGAAAAGAAGGGGGTAAAAAACGGCTACGTGATGTGGCCGGTAAGAACAGCAGTTTCGGGTCTTCAGATGACGCCGGCTGGTGCGACGGAAATCATGGAGGTACTTGGAAAAGAGGAAACCCTGATTCGAATCAGAAAGGGTATTGAATTACTTGAACATGCGAAATAATTTAAACGTAAATGAGGCGCAGTTTGCTGCCATAACACACGGGGACGGGGCGATGCTTGTACTGGCAGGCCCCGGGTCCGGAAAAACACTGGTCATTACCCAAAGAATCCGATATTTAATAGAGGAACATCAGGTAAAACCGGAAGATATTCTTGTGATTACATTCACAAAGGCTGCTGCCGTGGAAATGCAGGAGCGGTTTCTTAAAATTTCAAATCAAAAAGGCTGTCCCGTGAACTTCGGAACATTTCACGCCACATTTTTCAACATTTTAAAATATACCTACAAATTTACTGCCGAAAATATTATCAGGGAACGTGATAAGTATAATCTGATTGCCCAAATCATGTCCAAGATGCCGCCTGAGCTGGTGTGTCAGGAGGCAGAGGAGGATCATGTTCAAGATACCGGTAACGACACAATACAGCGTCTTTTATCGGAAATCAGTAAAGTGAAGAATCATGGAATCCGTCCGCAGGAGCTTGAGAGTGAAACCGTACCACAGGCGGTGTTTGAATATATCGTTGTTGCGTATAAATCGGAGATGAACCGCCGCAGGCTGATTGATTTTGACGATATGGTGCTTTTGTGCCGTGATTTGCTGCTGGCGCGTCCCGAGGTGCTTAAATTGTGGCAGGAGCGCTTCCGGTATATTTTAATTGACGAATTTCAGGACATCTGTCCTTTGCAGTACGAGGTAGTACGGCTGCTTGCCGCGCCGCGGGACAATCTGTTTATTGTGGGGGATGACGATCAGGCGATTTATGGCTTCCGCGGTTCAAAGCCTGAGATTATGCTTAATTTTCAGAAGGATTATCCGAGTGCCAAACAAGTCCTGCTAAATGTAAATTACAGAAGCAGGCGGGATATTGTGGAGACTGCAGGAAGGCTGATTGCACATAATAAAACGCGATTTCCCAAAGCGGTGGAAACACAAAATTCGATGACTGGCGGAGTCAAAATTTATTCTTTTACATCAAAATACCAGCAGGCGAAAAATACGGCGCTTTTAATCAGGCAGTATATGGAGCAGGAGGGCGCGCATTATGGCGACATTGCCATTCTTTACAGGACGGGGAACCATATGGTCAATACGGCGCAGTGTCTGATGCAGGAAGGCATCCCGTTTCGGATGAAGGAAAAGCCGAAAAATATTTATAAGTCGCCGATTGCAATGGATTTGACAGCGTATTTAAGATATGCGCTGTATGAGGATACCGTTTCGGATTTTTTCCGTATTATGAATAGTCCCGTGCGCTATATTAGGAGAAATTATGTGCCGCTAAAGCCTTTTTCCATGCAGGAGCTGATGTCTGCCTGCCAAAACGAGGATTATGTTGTGCAAAATATTATACAGATGTATGATGATTTGCATTTTATGAAAGGTTTAACTCCGTATGCGGCAGTAAATTTTATCCGAAAAGGAGTAGGGTATGATGCGCATATTCAAAAACAGTGCCTAGAGCGGGGCGTTGACAGCAGGGAAAAATTTGAGGAGCTTGACGTGCTGTTGCAGCTTGCAAAGGATTTTGAGACAATCGAGGAGTGGCTTTCGCATATTGCATGTTACGATGCGGTCATGGAAAAAGCGGCTGCGGACAGGCAAAAGGATACAGAGGACGCCGTCAATATCGTGACAATGCATGCGTCAAAGGGACTAGAATGGAAGATTGTGATTTTGCCTGATGTAAACGAGGGTGTTGTGCCGCACAAGAAGGCGGTGACGGACGCGGAGCTTGAGGAAGAGCGGCGGATGTTTTATGTGGCGATGACGCGCGCGAAGGAACGGCTGTTTTTATTTTATATAGAAGAAAAAGAGGCAGGAAATTTCCTGCCCTCGAGATTTTTAAATGAATTGTAATATCGGTATGATTACTGGTTTTCACGGAGCTTTGGACCAACGAGATCTTTTAGCTCTAAGCTTTTATCTTTTAAACGGGGCGAGGTGCTCCTGTTTGTAACCACACCGGAAAGATACTGCATACAGGTCTGATATTCGCCTTTTTTGTAGGCATAGTAAGCCAAAAGGTAGTCAAGCGTCGTCTCGTTCATGCCTGCAATCGGGAAATCCTCCTTCATTCTTGCATTGGAAAGATGTTCGTATGCTTTTAAGGCGGCATTATCAGCTTCTTTGAGATAGAGTGCGCGTTTTTCTTCCGTAGCGGGGTCGTTCTCGTCAAGTTCCTCCGCAAGGCTTTCATACAGCCAGCTGATTTTGACACATACGTTTCCGATTTCACTGTCTTTTCCGCCCTTTGTAACAGTGCACAGAAGCGCCATTTTCATACGGCTTATGGCGACTTCGGTTGTGTATGTATCACATTCCACTTCCTCGTGCGATTTGTAGTTTGCCTGTATCTGCTCACGCAGCAGTTTGCGCTGTGTAGCAGTCGTATTGGTAAAATTTTTCGTAAGTGCTGAAAATCCGCAGTTCGGGCAGCACACTGCGTCGTATTTCGTGACGTTGACATTATTGTGAATCGGTCTTAAGTCCGCCATCGTGTCAATAAATTTTGCGGAATTGGATTTTACCGATTTTGCATGAATTTTCTTATCACAGATAGGGCAGGTATATGACCTGTCTATAAGAAGTGTTTTTTCCTTAGCAATTGCTTCATCCATTAATGATTATCCTCCTTGTTTTTCGAAGAAAAATGCGAGCTGCTTTCAGCGAGCAGAGGATTTTCCTCCTTGTTTTTCGAAGAAATTTCTTCTTCGTTTTCGTCAGAGCCGACAATTTCATCAAATTCAACGTTGTCAAGATATTCGTCGAACGCGTCGGCTACGGTTTCGTATTCCTCATCATTGTCAATATAGGAAAGGGAAGGTTCAGCGTCCGGATTGCTTTCATTCTCCTCATACCGGTAGAACCACACTTCGCCATCCTCATTGTTTCCGTTTTCGTCAAGCGGAAGAAGAACAATATAGTCCTTTTGTGCAACCGTCAGAATGGTGATTATTGCACAGTTGACCGTTTTGCCGTCATCAAGCTCCAGCTCGACGGTCATTTCCTCGTCATCATAGCCGTTAGTTTCATTTCCAGCCATTTTTATACCATGCCTTTCTATGCCTTTTGGTTTTCCAAAACGGCAAATATATTTGTATAACTATATATTACCTAAATTGTGTGTGCAAATCAAGCGATTCTTGATAAATTATGGGTAAATGTTTGCGGGGCTTTGGACGTAACATTTGTGCAGATACTTGACACAGGGTATGAAATGCAGGTATTATAAAAGTGGGGTATCGTTTGAAAAGCAGAGGGGCTGTCTATGAAATTAGAAACAGATGAGAAAGTGATAAACTACATTCGGAGAAAAATTGCGGAAGCAGGAAAAATTGTGGCGGTGCTTGGAATTGAGATGCTGGTAGAGGGCGGCGGCTATGACCTTGACAGCAACGAAGAAACCTACCGGGTAGAGGAGCTTTACGGATATACCCCGGAGGACATGCTTTCCACCAGTTTTTTTAATGCGAAGGTTGAGCGTTTTTTCCGCTTTTACAAGAATGAGATTTTGACAATGGAGGTGAAATCGACGCCTGCTTATGACGCATTATTACGGCTGCAGGCGCAGGGGAAACTTTCTGCGGTGATTTGCCAGAATTTTCACGGGATACCGCAGGGTATTCGGTTTCATAAAATCATTGAATTGAACGGGAACATAAATTCGAACAGATGTCCGCACTGCAGTAAGCTTTTTGACATCAATTATATGAGAAACGCGGTCGGCATACCGCTTTGCGATAACTGCAAAAAAACCGCGATAAGACCGAATATTCGTCTGCTCGGCGAGCGTGTAAACGCAAAACTGATGACAGAAGCGGAAAACGCGTGTGAGGAGGCGGACGTACTTCTGATTATGGGAAAAGATATGTATGATGACAGACTCGAATATAGCGCCGATCCCAGCCGCAGCCAATTGAAAATCCTGTTTTCACAGGAAAAGCAGCTGTCTGACAGAAAAGTTGATTTTGTCATACAGGATGAGATACAGCTTTTTTTACCTGTTGTGATATAATGAGCGTTAGCGAGAAGAGCAAACTTGTTTGTTCGGCGAGCGGCGAATGTCGATCATAAATAGAAGATTTATGATATGGCATGTGATTGTAAATTAGGGCAGTGTATTATCTGAAACGGAAAGAATAAAGAGGTTTTTATGAGAAAACTAAGAATCAAGAACGGACATCCATATCCATTGGGAGCCTCCCTGAGAGCGGACGGCAGTATTAATTTCTCAATGGTGAACAATACGAATGAAGAATGCGGTATTATTCTTTACCGCAAAGGAGTGGAACAGAAGGAGCGTATTTTATTTGACAAAAAGCACAGGGTAGGAAATATTTTTTGCGCTTTGATTGAAGGCATTGACAGTGCGCGCTATGAGTATAATTTTTTTGTTGGCGATAAGGTTCTTGTGGATACGTATGCAAAGCGTATTGTCGGAAATGAAAAATGGAGAAGCGGAGAGTTTAAGCGACCGTTTTTGCGCGGCAGCTTTTATAATGATGCGTTTGACTGGCAGGGAACGCAGCGTCTTTGCATTCCATACAGCGACAGTATTATGTATTGTCTGAATGTGCGCAGTTTTACAAAGCATGCCTCGTCAAAGGTGAAGAATAAGGGAACCTTTATGGGGATGACAGAAAAGCTGCCTTATTTAAAGGAACTTGGAATTAATGCGGTGGAGCTTATGCCCGCGTATGAATTTGAGGAATGTGAGTGGGAAAATGTGCCGGACACTGCCGTAACACATACAATCGAGTATCAGGTGTCGCATATTGACGCGGAAATCGGCGCGGAGCCGGTCAGGGCAAAACGAATAAACTGTTGGGGATATAAGGAGGCGTTTTATTTCGTGCCCAAGGCTTCCTTTGCGGCAGGGGATGACGCCGTGACGGAATTTAAGCACATGGTGCGGGAGTTTCACAAAAACGGCATAGAGATTATTATGCAGTTTTATTTTCCGGAAAATATCAAGCAGGGTTATATATTGGAAATTTTAAAACATTGGGTGCTGGAATATCATATCGACGGATTTCATTTAAAGGGTGCATGTGTGCCTGCGACACTGATTGCGACAGAGCCGTTGTTTGCAAATACGAAGCTAATGTGTGAGGATTTCAGGCTTTCAGAAATATATCATGGCGCGGAGGGTGCGGCTTGTAAAAATCTTGCCTATTACAGGGATGAATTTATGTATGATATGCGCAGGTATTTAAAGGGCGATTACGGGATGCTCAAAAGTTTTCAGTATCATATGCGCAATTATCATACAAGGTGCGGCATTATAAATTATGTGGCAAATTATTATGGATTTACGCTTGCGGATCTTGTTTCGTACGATACAAAGCACAATGAGGCAAACGGTGAGAACAATACGGACGGAACAAATCACAACTGCAGTTGGAACTGCGGTGTGGAAGGACCGTCGCGCAAGAAAGCGATTAATAAGCTGCGCCGTACGCAGATGAAAAATGCGTTAAGTTTCCTGTTTTTGGCACAGGGTGTTCCGCTGCTTATGGCGGGAGACGAGTTCGGAAACAGCCAGCGCGGCAATAACAACTGTTATTGCCAGGACAATGAGACTGGATGGGTGGATTGGCGCGGTCTGACAAAGAATGCGGAGATTTATGAGTATGTAAAGGAGCTGATTGCCTTTCGGCGGTCGCATCCGATGACGCATTTGGACGATACGATGTCTATGCTTGACCGCTTTGGTCACGGCTATCCGGATTTGTCGTACCACGGCGAGGAAGCGTGGAAGGTACAGCTTAATGAGAATAACCGACATATCGGTATTATGTACTGCGGACACGCAGAGGACGGCAAGAGCGCCGATTATATTTATATTGCAAGCAACATGCATTGGAATTCGCACCGCTTTGCTCTGCCGTCCATTGCAAATTATGAGTGGGTTAAGGCGTTTGAAACAACGGAAAATGTGCTTGTGACAGACTATGAGAAGAACACGGGATATATTGATATTGCACCAAGAAGCGTTACGGTGCTTGTCGGAAAAAGACTTCCGGAGTCCATAAAGAAGAGTTCGAAAAAAACAGCTGCAAAAAAGGCAGACGGAAAGAAGAAGCAGGATATGCAGACTGCTATAGAGAAGGTTGACGGGGTTGAAGATTTGGAGACACTTTAAAACAATTACAGATCATAAAATAATGGTGATGAAAGGCTGTTTTTCGGTGGGGCTTTACTGGCAGGGAATTTTGCATGACCTGTCGAAATATATGCCGAGCGAGTTTTTGGTGGGGGCGAGGTACTATCAGGGGACGCAAAGCCCTAACAATGCGGAGCGTTTGGACAAAGGGTACTCGTCGGCATGGCTTCACCACAAAGGCAGAAATAAACATCATTATGAATACTGGATGGATTACAGCGCAAAGCGGGGGAAGGGAATTGTTCCCGCAAAGATGCCGCTGCGGTACGTGGTGGAGATGTTTATGGACCGTGTGGCGGCGTCCAAGAATTATAATAAGGGAAGTTACACGGACGATTTGCCATTAAAGTATTATCAAAGCGGCAGCGCCGCAAAGTATATGCATGATGATACAAGAAAACTCTTGGAAAAACTGCTTAAGATGTTGGCACAAAAGGGCGAGAGATATACCATACGTTATATCCGCAAAAAAATAATTCCGCAAATTAAGGCAGAAGAACGCTGTAGACAGGAACAAAAATAAATACTCCTCATACATTAGTTATTAGAATAAGTGCTTAGTGTATGAGGAGTTGTTTTTATGAATTGTTGTTGTTTATTGATTCTGTTAATGCTTTGCGGAGGAAACGGATGCGGTTCGAACTGCGGCTGCAGAAGGGAGCATTGCTGTGACGACGATAAAAGACCGGTACCACTTCCGGCGCCTGCACCTTGCGGATGCAATGACGACATGATACAGCCGCGCGGATTTGCAGGTTTCCCGAATGTCGGCACCTGCGGATGCGAGGAAAAGAACGATTAGGGAAGGTCAGATTGATAAAAGGGTTCGCCGCCGGGCGGACTCTTTTTATGCGCAGCCCCGTGCAGAGGAAGTATGCCGCAGAAGCGGCGCATGGGTATAACTTGATTCTTGACGAAAGAAACGCATGATGGTAGACTTTGTATAGTTGTTGGAGAGGATGAAAATGGAAATTAATAGGGATGTTATTGAACGTGCGATAAACCGGAAAGAAATCTACAGATACCTTGGATACGGTACAAACGAACCGGAGTCTTGCGTGCTTGCGCTTGTGGACGAGGCGCTTTTGTCGCTTTTAACGGCAGTCAAACCGAAAAGCATTTATAAGATTTACGACTGTCGAACGGATAAGGAACGTGTATTTGTGGGCGGAATGGAATTTAAGAGCAGAAATCTTTCGGGAAACCTGGCACAGTGTGACAAGGCTGCAGTTTTGGCGGCTACTTTGGGGATTGAAGCGGACAAGCTTTTACAGCGCTGTGAAGTTGTCAATATGGCAAAAGCGTCGGTTTTGCAGGCATGTGCGGCGGCGTGTATTGAGGCATATTGCAACCTGATACAGGAGGAAATACGGATTGCGGCACAAAAGGAAAGCGGGCAGACGCTCTATTTAAGACCGCGCTTTAGCGCTGGATACGGGGATTTGCCGCTTACGGCGCAAAAGGATATTTTTCGTGCGCTTGACTGCACGAAGCGGATTGGACTGACGCTGACACAAAATCTGTTCCTATATCCGACAAAGAGCGTGACAGCGTTTATCGGACTGACTGCAAATCCGCAAAACTGTCACGTTGAAAAGTGTAAAAGCTGCCAAAAGACAGACTGCGCATTTCGCGTTTGTGAAGAGGAAGAAAGAAAGGATTTGGTGCAATGAGTTTTAGGGATAAAATCGGAAAAGAACTGATGTTTTTTGACGGAGGAATGGGAACGCTGCTGCAGGAAAGAGGACTGAAGGCAGGGGAAGTGCCGGAGACGTGGAATATTCTGCATCCTGAAATTATTCAGCAGATTCATAAGGAGTACCTTCTTGCGGGCAGCAATGTGGTATCGGCAAATACGTTCGGCGTCAACAGTTTTAAGTGCAAAGACCTTGATTACGGTGTGGACGAGCTTGTGGATGCCGGCGTGCGGCTTGTAAGGAATGCAATGGACGAGGTACGTGTGCAGGAAAACGGCGAGGCGCATCCGATGTACTGTGCATTGGACATCGGTTCGATTGGAAAGCTTTTAAAGCCGCTTGGGGAAATTTCGTTTGACGAGGCGTACGAGGCGTTTCGTGAGATTGCCGTGGCGGGAGAACGGGCAGGTGCGGATCTGATTTTGATAGAAACAGTGAGCGATTCCTATGAGATTAAGGCAGCAGTGCTTGCGGCGAAGGAGCATACAAATCTTCCGGTTGTCGTCACCATGATTTTTGACGAGGGCGGAAAGCTTCTGACGGGCGGGGACGTGGAGAGTGTGACGGCAATGCTTGAGGGTCTTGGCGTGGATGCGATAGGATTTAACTGCGGATTGGGTCCCGAGCAGATGAAGGCATTGCTGCCGCAGCTTACGGCGTGCTGTTCGCTTCCGATTGTGATTAACCCGAATGCGGGACTGCCTGTTGTGGTAAACGGTCAGACAATGTTTACGGTGGAGCCGGATGCGTTTGCGGACAGCGTCAGGACGCTTGTGGAAATGGGGGCAAGTGCGGTCGGCGGCTGCTGCGGGACGACGCCGGAGCATATTCAGAAGGTGGTGGAAACCTGTCAGGGAATAAAAATAGTGCCTGTTACGGATAAAAAAATAACAGTTGTTTCGTCATATAACCACGCGGTACGCTTTACGAAAAAACCGCTGATTATCGGCGAACGCATTAATCCCACGGGAAAGCCGAAGCTCAAGCAGGCGCTGCGCGATAACAATTTGGAGTACCTCTATAAAGAAGGACTGGCGCAGGAGGAAAACGGTGCGCACATTCTTGACGTGAATGTCGGGCTTCCGGAAATTGACGAACCTGTGCTGATGCGGGAGGCAGTGACTGGAATACAGGCGATTATTGATCTGCCTTTGCAGATTGACACTTCCGACCCTGTTGCAATGGAAGAAGGGCTTCGGTATTATAACGGAAAGCCGATGTTAAATTCGGTAAACGGGAAAAAGGAGTCAATGGAGAGCGTTTTTCCGATTGCGAAAAAATACGGTGCGGTGGTAGTATGCCTGTGTCTTGATGAGGACGGCATTCCGGAGACGGTGGAGGGCAGACTTAAGGTGGCGCAGAAAATTGTGGACACTGCTGCCTCGTATGGGATTGCAAAGAAAAATCTTGTGATGGACGCACTCGTGCTCACAATCAGCACAGGGCAGGACAATGCGCGCGTGACGCTTGAGACGCTTCGAAAAATCCGTTATGAGATGGGGATTCATACGGTGTTAGGTGTGTCTAACATCTCGTTTGGGCTTCCAGACAGGGTTAAGATTAACACGGCATTTTTTACGATGGCGATGAACAACGGCTTGAGTGCGGGGATTGTCAATCCGTCAAGCGAGCCGATGATGGCGGCGTATTACAGCTTTAACGCGCTGATTGGCGAGGACGAGCAGTGTATGCAGTACATTGAAACATGCGCGCGGCAAACTGACAAAGAAAAGCCGCAGGCAGGAGCTGAACGAAAGCGGGAAGCGGAATCAGGCGCGCTTAGCCTGCATGACGCGATTGTCAAAGGGCTTTCCGAAAGCGCATATCAGGCAACGATAAAGCTTTTGGAGGAAAAGACGGATTCGCTTTCCATTATTAATGAGATGTTGATTCCAGCGCTTGATGTGGTGGGAAAGGGCTTTGAGGAGAAAAAGATGTTTCTGCCGCAGCTTTTGATGAGCGCGGACGCGGCAAAGGCGTCTTTTGAGGCGATTAAGGAAACGCTGTCAAGGCAGGGAAAAAACAGCGAGAGCAAAGGGAAAATCGTGATTGCGACAGTGAAGGGCGACATTCATGATATTGGGAAAAATATTGTGAAGACGCTGTTGGAGAATTATGGTTTTGATATGATTGATTTGGGTAAAGATGTTGCGCCGGAGTTGATTTTGAAGACGGTGCAGGAGAATAATATTAAGCTTGTGGGGCTGAGTGCGCTGATGACAACGACGGTGGTGCATATGGAGGAGACGATTAAGCTGCTTCGTAAGAATAACGCGGGCTGTAAGGTGATGGTTGGCGGCGCGGTGCTGACGCAGGAATATGCGGATATGATTGGCGCGGATTTTTACTCGAAGGACGCAATGGGCTCGGTGCGGTATGCGAATGGGCTGTTTGAGAAGGGGGAGCTATAGATTCTGAAATACCTCCTTTTGGTAAGAAGCAGGATATGACAATTCTTATCGAAAAGGGGGTATTACTCTTAAACTTTGAATATATCCAGTATAAAACCCGTAATTGCAGGTAAAATTGCGGACATCAGGATACCGTATACGATTTTCATATATTGGTTGGTTTCTAAAGGACTTATACATATTTTTGAAGCTTCGCTCAATTGTTGCCTTATTTCCTGTCTGGAAATACTGTAGAAAATAAGTTTTTCTGTTTTTTTGCAGTGTTTGGCACGAGATTCCATTTTATGGAGTTTTGTTTCAAGGCTTTCTATTAATCTGTCCTTTGAACCTTGTGCCTTTTCGCATACAATCCGGTTCATAATTCCCAAATAGATTCCGATTAGGGCTATAAAGATACCCATTAGGATAAAAACAGCAGCTGATGTATTAAAAGATGTATTTTGGGTATCAAAATAAAACACAATCAATATTGGAAAAAAGAAAAAGCCGGAACAAAAGTATACGGATGTTTTTGCTACCAGCTCCCCAATTAATGACATGCTTATTTGCTTGCCTGTATTTTGGAGCAACTGAGATACAATGTCTTTATTTTCCATGATTGATTTGATCACTAAACCGCTATAGACCATAAATAAGATAAACGAGGAAGTCTGCAGGGCAATATAAGCGATGCATAATATAAAAATCCAATAATTTGGATCTTTAAAACCGTACAAATAATATGTAGTAAGGTTTTGTCTGCCGGTTGGAAGCACCAAAATGGAGATTACAGCCAAAATCCAAATGATACAGATAAATTTATCGAATTTTAGATGGAGAATTTTAGTTTCAAATGTCTTACGTGCAGTTCTGTTACTATCAGGAATTTGGTCTATCTTATAAAGAAATTCTTCAAAAAAACGATACCACTTTATAATTAAATATGGTCCAAGCCATGTCCAAAAACTGGCTAAAAGTATGGATATAAGGCGGGGAAGATGATATGCCCATAAAGAATGCCAATAAGTCACTAAGTAAGGCGTCAATAGAATTAACATGGGAATATCAGATATTAGAAAGGCATATAGCCATTTTTTATTTGTTTTTTTAGATAAATTATACATCCACATAGTGTTTTACAGTATTCTTTCCTTTCCTAAAATTAGACACACATGAATTTAATTTGTTGAAGTTTGACCGCGCATTGTGTTGGAATACACCGCAGAAATTGTGAGCAAAACATTTAGGCCTTTTCAAGATTATTCTACTACAGATACTTATGCTTTGAAAAGAAAAATCTTGATTTTTTAAATAAGTATTTTAAGTATAAGTATTTTAAAGCCATAGGCGAAGAACTCCTTGTGGCAGCAAAGCAGGGATATAACGGAAAACAAAAACCATTGACAAACATATCCAAATAGCATATACTGTATCTGTATTAATTGTATTAATACAGATAAGAAAGGAGGGGCAGATGTGATTTTGATTGACCACAAAGACAGGCGCCCGATTTATGAGCAGATTATCGAGCGATTTGAGCAGTTGATCCTCTGCGGGGCGTTGGAGAAAAATGCGTCGATGCCGTCGGTGCGCAGTCTTGCGATGGAGCTTTCGCTAAATCCCAATACGATTCAGCGTGCCTATCAGGAGCTTGAGCGAGCGGGATATATCTATACAATCAAGGGCAAAGGGAGTTTTGTGAGCGAGACTTCCCAAAACACGGACAGGAAGCGGCAGGAAGTAAAAAAGGAGATGTATGGGAGTATCGAGAAGGCGCTTCTTGCGGGGATTGCGCCGGCAGAGTTAAGGCAGATGCTTGAGGAATGCTTGGAAGAGGTAAAGAAGGGGAGGGAATTATTATGATAACGGCGACGCATATCAGCAAAAAGTTTGATAAGACGCAGGCGGTTAAAGATGTGAGCGTCAGCATTAAAAACGGGGAAGTGTTCGGGCTGATTGGCACCAACGGTGCGGGGAAGAGCACGTTTCTGCGCATGGCATGCGGTGTTTTGAAGCCGGACGGCGGCGAACTTTTGGTGGACGAACAGCGGGTGTTTGAAAACAATGCGGTGAAGGCGGAGATTTTTTACATATCGGATGATCAGTATTTTCTGCCGAATGCCACGCCGCTTGACATGGCGGACTTTTATCACGACTATTATGTGAAATTTGACATGGGGCGCTTTCGGGAGCTGCTTGGGAAATTTCAACTGGAACAGCGGCGCAAGGTAGCGACGTTTTCCAAAGGGATGAAAAAACAGCTTTCAGTGCTGCTTGGCGTTTGTGCAAATACCAAATATATGTTCTGCGATGAGACGTTTGACGGCTTGGACCCGATGATGCGTCAGGCCGTGAAAAGCATTTTTGCAGGGGAGCTTGCGGGCAGGGATTTTACGCCTGTCATTGCCTCGCATAACCTTCGTGAGCTGGAGGATATTTGTGACAGCGTGGGGATTTTACATCAGGGCGGCGTGTTAATGCAGAAGGATTTGGAGGAAATGAAGCTCAATATCCACAATATCCAGTGCGTATTCCATACGCCTGAGGACGAAGCGGCGGCGCTGCAAGGGCTTGCGATTGTAAAATCTGAGAAGCGCGGTTCGCTCAATACGCTTACGGTGCGGGGAAAGATTGAGGAGATTATGGCAGGCATTAACCTCCATAATCCAGTGTTTGCGGAAAACATTTCGCTTACACTTGAAGAAATTTTTATCAGTGAAACGGAGGTGGCAGGCTATGACATCAAGAATCTTATTTTTTAGGCTGATCAGACAGGACGTGAAAAAGCGCATTTGGTGTCCGATTGTCATTTTTTTAGGGTACTTTTTAGCCCTTGAGGTCAATATGCTGCGCCTGATGGGCAAAATTGAGGAAGGTGCGGATTATTATTATTGTAAGGATATTCCGGAATATGTGGAAAAGTGCCTGTTTGGGACGGACATAAAAATGTTTGTGATGCTTGCGTGCCTTGCCGCGTTTTTGTGCGCGGTCAGCGGCTTTTCGTATCTGCACTCGCGGGTGCAGCTTGACTTGTACCACAGTCTTCCGGTAAACCGCACGCAGGCTTTTTTGGCGAAATATGTGTCGGGTGCGCTGCAGTTTTTCCTTCCTTTTGCGGTTCATGTCGGAATCTGCATGGGGATTGCTGCAGGAAAAGCTGCATTTTCGGGTGCAGCGTTTGGCAATGCCGTAAAGATGGTCGGCGTGGTGACGCTGGTATTCCTGCTAAGCTATGGCGTGTTTCTCGTGGCGGTCTGCCTGACGGGGAATGTGGTTATCAGTGTGTTTGGCTGTTTGGTGCTGTTTTTTTACAGTGCGGTGGCATCGCTTTTGACAAGCACCCTGTTTCAGACATTTTTCAGCACTTATATGGTAGTTAGCTGGAATGATGGTTTAGATTATGTAAACTATTGGCGGTTTTCGCCGGTTTCGATGCTGGTGGATTTGTTTGAGCCCCGCTACTCGGGAGCGTTTCAGGACAATACCTTTTTTCGGTACAATGCGGACTGTCTTTGGAAAATTGCAGCAGCTGCATTTGTGTATACGCTGATTGCGTTTATGCTATACAAAAAGCGCGCGTCGGAGGTGGCGGGAAGGGCGATTGCATTCCGCTGGGCAGAACCTGTGATAAAAACGCTGCTTGTCATTCCTTTGGCGCTGCTGTCAGGGCTGTTTTTCCGGGAGATTGCTTCGGAAAAGGGCGCGGATTCCTGGTATCTGTTTGGCGTGGTGTTTGGGTATGTGCTTGCCGCGGTGCTGTTGGAGATTATTTTCCGGCTGGACATCAAGGGGGCGTTCTGCCATAAGAAGCAGTTTGTATTTAACGCGGCATGTCTTGCGGTGCTTGCGGTTGTTCTACGGTTTGACGTGCTGGGTTATAATACGTATGTTCCTGCAGATTCGGAGCTTGTAAGCTGTGCCGTTTCAATTGAGAATCTGATGCACGTGTCGCCTGCAAGGAGCGCGGGATCGGGAAGAGCGATGTGGTATACGTATATCGGGGTGACGGATTATCGGATGGACAGCGTGAAGATACAGGGGAATCCCAGCGTGATGGACTTGGCGAGGAAGGCGGCGTCGGAGCATCTGACATATGGGGGTGACAACGAGGCGCAGAAGGACTACAGGATGGTTGCATTTGGGTACAATCTGAAGAACGGGAAGCATATTTACAGAATGTATACCATTGACATGGCGGACGCGCAGACGAGGGCGCTTGTGGCGGATGTATTTAATGACAGCAGTTATAAAACGGGTATCAGTCCGATGTTAAACGACGGGTGGAAAAAGGAATACATAAAGCTGAACTGTGTGGGAACGTTTCACAACGCAGTGCTTGATGTGACGCCGGAGTTTCAGACGAAGCTTTTGGAAACATATCAGGAGGAGTTTTTGAAGCTTGATTTTGATATGATGCTTGACACGTATCCGATTGG
>CAJUJG010000015.1:0-16186 GCA_910586715.1 uncultured Lachnospiraceae bacterium | reverse complement strand
CTGCCGAGGAGTATCAGGCGGATTTGAACTGGGGGCATAGCGTGCGGTATGACCGTTATGACGGAAGCCTGATTTACCCGCAGTTTACAAAGACGATTGCATTGCTGAAAGAATATGGCTTTGATGTGTACGAGACGGTTGACATGGACGACATTGACTATATCAATGTGCTTTACCGCAAGGAGAATACGGAGTTTAACGGGACGTATTCTTATGTAACATACGATTATCTTGAGGTCGGATCTGTTTATGACGCGCAGGAACAGGCGCAGGTTTTGGAACAGGCGCTCAATACGGATTACCACTGGCAGGTAGGAACGTATACGGATTTGGTGGAGGATACGTTTGAATTTTCCATTCACACAAAGACGGATAATGAATCGCTGCAGCGAAAATTCCATTTTAAGAAGGGAATGGTGCCGGACTTTATCTATGAGATGGAGGGGTATCAGAAGGCAGTGAAATGATTGACAATGGTTTTTCTGAAACGCTATAATGGGGATATAAAAATAGCATTAGGAGGTTGTTTAGAATGGGTTCAAAATTAACAAATCTGTTACAGTTGTTTCGAAGTGTTCTTCCTGCCCGCAATATGGAGGAGTTGGAGCAGCGGCTTTTAAAGGCGCAGGAGAATAAGAATTTGGCGGAGATGGCGAAAATTTACTACGATATGGGTGTCTTTTGCATGAAGAATGACGATCCCAACCGTGCAAGGATGTATTTGAGCCGGTGTGACAGCATTTACAGTTCGGATGATGATGTGTATGATAAGGTAAAAAAATCGGTTCGTGAGGACTGCTCCGAACGGCTTGGCGAGTTGGAAGAGTTACCTTTGCTGACGAACGAGATACCGCAGCAGATAGAAGAGCAGGCGGAAGCATTAAATGATTTGCAGATTCGGCTATGGGGACTTATGACGATGGCGCGTCTTGTACAGGTAGGAAATCGGCTGTCTGATCTTCCGGGCTGCGAGGTACTGGGGGATTTAGATGAGGCGGTAGATTTGATTCTGCGCTCCTTCAGGGAGCCGATTTCGCAGGCGGATTTCCAGTTTTTGATGGATGTCTGCGACCAGCTCTATGATTTGGGTGATGATGAGTTTGGCGGACAGGTGGAAGTGCCCGGCGCTGAGCCGTTCCAAGTGTTTGATTTGGATGGTCTGTTAGTGGCAACAGAAATGAATCTTTATTTTGACAGCCACTTGCGGCTTTTAAGCCAGGGAGCGGATTCCAGTCCGGCGGAAACGGGGATGGTTGCCTGTGCGCTTTTGCCTGATTATTACCTGCGCACCTGTAAGGAGGATTTGGCAGGGCTTCCGCAGATTATGCAGGAGGTAGAGCGTATTCAGGCGGACTATGCGTTTGTCAGTTCTGAAGTGACTTGGGAAGAGATTGCGCAGCGGATTGCGGAGTATAAGGAGCTGGATATACTGGCATCATAATAAAGTTGCAAAGCTTTCGTAACAGTTCAGCCTTCGGCTTCCTGTTCCAAGCATCAAGCCTTGCAAAACCACTTCGTGGTGGCTTGATGCACCTTAGCCACTACGCCGTTTCACGGACTTTGCAGTAAATGCAAAGTCCTGGGCTGAACTGTTACAAGCTTTCCATAAAACGTTCTTAAAACACTTAACAAATAAAAAATCCTGTGATATAATTTTCACAAAGAAGAATACCGTACATGGCAGTACGTGTTTATATCATAAGGAGGCTTATCATGGCAAAAAAATATGTAGCATATGTATCAACTTACACAATGGACAAAGATAAAAACGGTATCAAAATTTTCGACGTAGACTTGGAACATGGACGCCTTATTCCAAAGAGCTCAGTTGAAATCACCAACTCCTCCTATGTTACCATTTCCCATAACCGTAAATATCTCTATGCAATTACGGATTTTGGCGTTGAGAGTTTTCAGATTTTAAAGGATGGCGGGCTTAAATGCATTAGCAGAGCACTGATTAACGGTATGAGAGGCTGTTATCTTTCAACGGATTATGATGATAAGTTTCTCTTTTGCGCGGGGTACCATGATGGAAAGATTACGGTAATGCGTATCGACCAAAAGAGCGGAGCAGTGGGAATGATTACGGATGAGGTGTTTCATAAAGGGCTTGGAAGTATTGCGGAACGCAGTTTCCGCCCGCATATCAGTTGTGTTAAAATGACAAGGGATAACAAATATCTTTGTGCGGCGGATTTGGGTATTGATTATGTCAATATTTATCGCGTTAATCATGAGCGCGGCACATTGCGCCAGGTTGACATTATACGGTGTGACTTGGAATCTGCGCCGCGTCACCTTAAATTCACTGAGGACGGACGTTTTATGTATATTATCAGTGAGCTGAAAAACTGTATTGATGTATATGCATACCATGAGGAGAATAACCAGCCCTTTTTTGACTTGATTCAAACAATTCCGACTTCTGATAAATATGATGTGAAAGGTGTGGCGGCAAGTGCACTTAATATCTCTGATGATGGAAGATACATTTTGGCGTCAAATGCGGGGGAAAACAGTGTATCCCTCTTTGAGATTGATAAGGAGGAGGGAAAGCTTACGAGATTATTCTGCTTGCCGGTAAGCGGAGAATATCCAAAGGATGCGGCGTTGTTTCCGGACAACAGACATCTTGTAAGTTTAAATCATGAATCGAACACAATGACGTTCTTCCGGGTTGATTATGAAAACAATTGTATTGTAATGAATGGAAAGGAGTTGGAGATTAAGCAGGCGAACTGTATTATTTTCCACGAGCTGAAAGAATAATTTTCAGACAGAAATATGAATTTTGGGCTGTGCACTGCACAGCCCTGTTTCTTTTCCTGTCAGGTTAATTGAGATAAAAGTTTTGAATACTGTCCAATCTTGCCGTCATATTCTGAAGCAGCATGTCGAGGATGGTAATAGCAGTCATCGCTTCAACGACAACCACAGCTCTTGGCACAATCACGGGGTCGTGGCGTCCTTTAATTTGGATTGCGATTTCTTCCCCGCTGCGGTTTATGGTTTTTTGTTCCTGAAAAATCGAAGGCGTCGGCTTAAAATAGGCTTTTAAAAGGATTTCCGAACCGTCGCTGATGCCGCCGAGAATGCCGCCGGCATGGTTGGTTGTTTTGGATACCTTTCCGTTATCTATACAAAAACAGTCGTTATTAATAGAGCCTTTTGTCGTGGAAACCGCCGTGCCGTCGCCGATTTCAAATGCTTTTACCGCGCCGATGGACAGGATGGCTTTGGCAAGATTTGCATCAAGCTTTTCGAATACAGGTTCCCCGATGCCGGCAGGCATGTTTTTTACGGAACATGCAACGACACCGCCTGCGGAGTCGAGGTTTTCCATACATGTACGCAGATAAGCGGCGGCTTTTTCGGATGCCTCCCTGTCAGGCATTCCGGTATGATTATTTCTTGCTTCTTCAAGGTCAAAGTGGTCCATATTGATTGTAATGTCACCGATTGCGTAAGTATATGCGGTCACAAAGATGCCAAGCTGTTCCAAAAGCTTTGAGGCGATTGCGCCGGCTGCGACGCGTCCGATGGTTTCCCGTCCTGACGAACGTCCGCCGCCGCGGTAGTCGCGAAAGCCGTATTTCTGGTCAAATGTGTAATCGGCGTGTCCGGGGCGGTAATAAGAAGCAATTTCACTGTAATCTGACGAGCGCTGCGATGTGTTTCGGACAAGCATGGAAATTGGCGTTCCGGTGGTTTTTCCCTCGAAAACGCCTGAGAGAATTTCCACGCTGTCTGCTTCTTTTCTCTGAGTGGCAAATTTGGTTGCGCCGGGTTTTCTGCGGTCAAGGAATGCCTGAATGTCCTCCTCACATAGCGTAAGTCCCGCGGGACAGCCGTCCACGACAACGCCGAGCGCCGCGCCGTGCGATTCTCCCCATGTTGTTATTTTAAAGATTGTTCCGAATGTAGAACCTGCCATAAAATCGTCCTTTCCGTGTTTT
Organism: uncultured Lachnospiraceae bacterium; assembly: GCA_910586715.1. Classification (GTDB taxonomy): domain Bacteria; phylum Bacillota; class Clostridia; order Lachnospirales; family Lachnospiraceae; genus COE1. The sequence goes on along the minus strand of CAJUJG010000015.1, from coordinate 12,227 downwards.
TTTATTGTTTTTATAGACAAAATGCAAAAATATTAAAATTATTTAAAATAATGTATTGCATAAATCCTAAGTAACGTATATTATTATAGTCGTATAAGTATGTAAAATCAAGAAGCAGTGTAATTTTACCGCATGAAAAATTTGCTTTTAATAACATTGGTTTTTATACTGAAAAACGATAGTTACTGTTTTTGATGTTTTTTTGCAATTTTTGATGCAAAAGGAAAAATTATATGTTATGATAGAAACATAAACTATAGGAAATTACATTTGACATGATTTGGGGATATATAAGGGCATGAAGTTTGTAGTTGCGTGTTTTTATGGGGATGATTGAAATGAAAAGAACATGGAAGGATAACATTACGACAAAAATAAAACAGAAAATAAAACAGAACAGGCGTTTAAAGCTGCCAATGACAGCGTGCATTATTTTCATTACAATTTTTTATAACGTATGTTATTATTTTGCGCATAATACAAAGCGTTTTGCAAGTGTATTGGCTGTAATGATTTTTTTTGTGGCAAGCAGCAGTTTTTCGTTCCTGTCGGAGGAAGAACGGATGGGTATTATGCCCGAATCGCAGGAGTGGGCACAGATACAGGAAAACTATGAGTATGTGCCGACAACCTTTGATATTCCGGCGGCAGATGTGATTGACGACAACGATGTGCTTGAGGGTTATGATAATAAAGAGCTGGAAGTGGAAGTGTCAAAGATTGACCAGTATTCGCTTGACGATTTTCTTGAGGCGGAGGTAACGGGAGAGGCAAAACAAGTAAAGAGCCCTTCGCTTGCAAAGCTTTCCAAGGATGACTGGCAGCTCGTGCTAGTCAATAAGCAGCACCCTGTTCCTGATGATTATACGTTTACGCTTGGCACAATCAAAGGTAAAATGAAGTGCGATGCGCGGATTATTGACGACCTTACGGAAATGATGAAGGCGGCGAAGGCGGACGGCATCAATTTAATGGTCTGCTCTCCGTATCGGGATTATAACAGGCAGACGGTGCTGTTTAACAGAAAAATTGACTATTATATGGAAAAGGGATATTCGTATCTTGAGGCGTATAAGATTTCATCGATGACAGTAACGGTTCCGGGCGCAAGCGAACATCAGATCGGATTGGCGCTTGATATTATCAGCAGTACATATTATGCGCTTGACGAGGGCTTTGGCGAGACAAAGGCAGGTATTTGGCTGCGGGAGCATTGTGACGAGTATGGATTTATTCTGCGTTATCCGCTCGGCAAGGAGTATATTACGGGAATTCAGTATGAGCCGTGGCACTTCCGTTATGTAGGCAGGGAGGCGGCGTATAATATTATGGAGCGCGGTATTACATTAGAAGAGTTTCTTGAAGATTTAGACTAACGAGAGGATTTTGATCAATGTATCGATTATTAAAGCAGGAGGGGCGTGCCAAGCGCGCGGAGGTTATGACCGTGCACGGCACAATCCAAACGCCGGTGTTTATGAATGTAGGTACAGTTGCCGCGATTAAGGGCGCTGTATCTACTGCTGATTTAGAGGAAATCGGAACACAGGTAGAGTTATCCAACACGTATCATCTTCATGTGCGCACAGGAGATGAGACGATTAAAAAATTGGGAGGCCTTCATCGGTTTATGTCGTGGGACAAGCCGATTCTTACGGATTCCGGCGGCTTTCAGGTTTTTTCGCTTGCAGGACTTCGGCGGATTAAAGAGGAAGGCGTATATTTCAATTCGCATATTGACGGGAAAAAGATTTTTATGGGACCGGAGGAGAGTATGCGGATACAGTCAAACCTTGCGTCAACCATTGCGATGGCGTTTGACGAGTGTCCTCCGAGTAAGGCGGAGCGGGAGTATGTGGAAAATTCCGTTGCGCGCACGACGCGGTGGCTGGAGCGGTGTAAGCTTGAGATGAACAGGCTGAATGGCTTGGAGGATACAATCAATAAAAATCAAATGCTTTTTGGCATCAATCAGGGTGCGGTTTTTGCGGATATTCGGATAGAACACGCAAAGCGCATTGCAGAGCTTGACCTTGACGGTTATGCGGTGGGCGGGCTTGCGGTGGGCGAGACGCACGAGGAGATGTATTATATATTGGAAGAAACGGTGCCGTATCTTCCGAAGGATAAGCCGACATATCTGATGGGCGTGGGAACGCCTGCCAATATTTTGGAGGGTGTGGAGCGCGGCATTGACTTTTTTGACTGCGTGTATCCTTCAAGGAACGGCAGACATGGGCATTTGTATACAAATCATGGCAAAATTAATCTGTTTAACGCGAAGTACGAGCTGGATGAGCGTCCGATTGAGGAGGGCTGTCAGTGTCCGGCGTGTAAGCGGTATTCGCGCGCGTATATCCGTCATTTGTTAAAGGCAAAAGAAATGCTTGGCATGCGGCTTTGCGTGCTGCATAACCTGTATTTTTACAATACAATGATGACGGAAATCCGAAACGCGCTTGATGAGGGGGAATTTGCGGCGTATAAAAAGCGCAAGCTTGAAGGCATGGCGCAGAGCCGGCAGTAGCGGTTCGGACCGGACTTTACGGGCAGAGAAATTTATAAAGATTTTACTTGAAGTATTGGTAAAATTTGTGTATGATAGTTCTTGTGCACAAAAAGGGTGTGCGTTTAGAAAGGAGCAGGGTTATAAAAATGAATTTATTGTTAGCAGAAGCGGGCGATGCTGCGGCGGCAGGTTCGGGAACGGCGAGCATGCTTTCGATGGTTTTGATGATTGCCGTATGGTTTGTCATTATTTATTTTTTGATGATACGTCCACAGAAGAAGGAGCAGAAAAAAAAGGCTGCTTTGGTGAATTCCGTTGCAGTGGGAGACAGCATTCTTACGACGAGCGGATTTTACGGGATTGTTATTGACGTTACGGATGATGACGTGATTGTGGAGTTTGGAAATAATAAAAACTGCCGTATTCCGATGAAGAAGGCGGCGATTGAGCAGGTTGAGAAACCGGATGCAGAGTAACTGAATCACTATGAAAATAAGGTGCAGGGTCTTGTGACAGTGCACCTTTTCCTTTTTTTTCAATGAATTTCCTGGTAACAGTTCAGCCTAGGACTTTGCACTTGCTGCAAAGTACGTGTAACAGAGTAGTGGAAGAGATGCATCAAGCCACGGTACGTGGCTTTGACACCACGAAGTGGTTTTGCATGGCTTGATGCTTGTAACAACTGTTACATTTTCTGAAACAATTTTATGGTTACGGTTGAAATTTTTTGTCGAATGTAATATGATAAAAAATATGTATATTATTCACTGACTGCCGATTGTGGCAGGAAGTCATAAATAGAAATATCAGGAATTTGCAGACTTTGGCATGAATGGAGGATTAGGAATGCATTTGAATATTGTATGTATACCCGGCGATGGTATCGGTCCGGAGATTGTTGCGGAGGCAAAAAAGGTATTGGATCAGGTTGCAGATAAATTTGGTCACACGATATCTTATCAGGATATTTTGATGGGTGGTGCGTCGATTGACGCGTGCGGCAAGCCGCTGACAGACGAGGCAATTGCCGCGGCAAAGGCTGCCGACGCGGTGCTGATGGGTTCGATTGGCGGAAATACCGCAACTTCACCGTGGTACAAGTTGCCACCCGAGCTTCGACCGGAAGCAGGGCTGTTAAAGCTTCGGAAGGAATTGAATCTGTTTGCGAATCTAAGACCTGCTTATTTATATGAAGAATTGAAGGAAGCGTGTCCGCTGCGCGACGATATTATCGGGAGCGGATTTGATATGATGATTATGCGCGAGCTTACGGGCGGGCTTTACTTTGGCGAGCGCAGTACGAAAGAGGTCGACGGCGTGATGACGGCGGTTGACACGCTTACATATACGGAGAATGAAATCAGGCGCATTGCGGTAAAAGGTTTTGACATTGCGATGAAGCGCAGGAAGAAGGTCACAAGCGTTGATAAGGCAAATGTGCTGGATTCCTCAAGGTTATGGCGCAAGGTTGTGGAGGAGGTCGCAAAGGACTATCCCGAGGTGACGCTGGAGCATATGCTTGTGGATAACTGTGCAATGCAGCTTGTGAAGGATCCGAAGCAGTTTGATGTGATTTTGACCGAAAATATGTTCGGGGATATTTTGTCCGATGAGGCGAGCATGGTGACTGGTTCGATCGGAATGCTTTCTTCGGCAAGTTTAAACGACACGAAATTTGGTCTTTACGAGCCAAGCGGCGGTTCGGCGCCGGATATTGCGGGAAAAGGAATTGCAAATCCGATTGCAACGATTTTGAGTGCGGCGATGATGCTTCGGTATTCGTTTGATTTGGATAAAGAGGCGGCGGCAATTGAGGCGGCTGTAAGGCAGGTGCTTGAAGAGGGGTACCGCACGATTGACATTATGCCGCAGGAGGAGAGTAAGCGTGCAGCCGTTACGCAAATTGGAACAGTGCAGATGGGTGATTTGCTTGCGGAGCGGATAGATTGATAAATAAAGGATTCCATTCAACAAAAAGCCTGCGCTTTTCGTTGGCATGAATTCGCAGATGGAGAAAGGAGTATGTTATAGTATGAGAAGTGATAATGTAAAAAAGGGGATGCAGCAGGCACCCCATAGAAGTCTTTTTAACGCACTTGGATTTACGGAGGAGGAAATGCAAAAACCGATGGTCGGCATTGTCAGCTCCTACAATGAGATTGTTCCAGGTCACATGAATCTTGATAAAATTGTAAATGCCGTAAAGCTCGGTGTTGCGGAGGCAGGCGGCGTGCCTGTTGTTTTTCCTGCAATTGCAGTGTGCGACGGAATTGCAATGGGGCATGTCGGCATGAAGTATTCGCTTGTGACAAGGGATTTGATTGCCGATTCGACAGAGGCGATGGCATTAGCACATCAGTTCGATGCGCTTGTCATGGTGCCAAACTGTGATAAAAATGTACCGGGACTTTTGATGGCGGCAGCGCGAATCAATGTGCCGACGGTATTTGTGTCGGGTGGTCCGATGCTTGCGGGACACGTGAAGGGACAGAAGAGAAGCCTTTCTTCGATGTTTGAGGCGGTGGGTTCTTATGCGGCAGGAACGATGACGGAGGAGGATGTGTGTGAATTTGAGAACAAGGCATGTCCGACCTGCGGTTCATGCTCCGGCATGTATACGGCAAATTCGATGAACTGTCTTACGGAAGCGCTTGGCATGGGCTTACAGGGCAACGGCACAATCCCTGCGGTGTATTCGGAGCGCATCAAGCTTGCAAAGCATGCGGGAATGGCAGTTATGGAGCTGTTAAAGAAGAACATCTGTCCGCGTGATATTATGACGAAAGATGCCGTCTTAAATGCACTTACTGTAGATATGGCGCTTGGATGTTCGACAAATTCCATGCTGCATCTGCCAGCGATTGCGCATGAAATCGGCTTTGATTTTGATATTGCGTTTGCAAACGAAATCAGTGCAAAGACGCCGAATTATTGTCACCTTGCACCGGCAGGTCCGACTTATATGGAGGATTTGAACGAGGCGGGCGGTGTGTATGCCGTGATGAACCAGCTTTCGGAGCTCGGGCTTTTGAATACGGACTGCATGACGGTTACGGGAAAGACGATTGGAGAGAATATTAAAGGCGTAAAAAATAAAAATCCTGAGGTTATCAGACCAAACGATAATCCATATAGTAAAACAGGCGGTCTTGCCGTACTGAAAGGAAATTTGGCTCCGGACGGAAGTGTTGTAAAGCGTTCGGCGGTCGCACCGGAAATGCTGGTGCATGAAGGTCCGGCACGCGTGTTTGAGTGCGAGGAGGATGCGATTGAGGCAATCAAGGGCGGAAAGATTGTGGCAGGTGATGTCGTGGTTATCCGCTATGAGGGTCCCAAGGGCGGTCCGGGTATGCGTGAAATGTTAAATCCGACATCGGCAATTGCAGGCATGGGGCTTGGCTCAACGGTTGCATTGATTACGGACGGACGGTTTTCCGGTGCGTCAAGGGGCGCGTCGATTGGTCATGTTTCGCCGGAGGCAGCGGTTTGCGGACCGATTGCATTGGTAGAAGAGGGCGATATGATTTCAATTAATATTCCGGATTATTCACTGAATGTCAAGGTTTCGGACGAGGAGCTTGCAGCGCGCAGGGCGAAATGGCAGCCGAGGGAGCCGAAGATTACGACAGGCTATCTTGCAAGATACAGGGAGCTTGTGACAAGCGGCAACAGGGGTGCAATTTTGGAAATCCCGAAAAAGAATTAATTGTTGGACAAAAAGGAGAATGATAAATGCAGTTGACAGGTTCACAGATTGTAATTGAATGTCTGAAGGAGCAGGGGGTAGATACCGTATTTGGGTATCCGGGCGGTTCGATTTTAAATATTTACGATGAATTATACAAACATAGCGATGAGATTAAGCATATTCTGACTTCCCACGAGCAGGGCGCGTCCCATGCAGCCGACGGCTATGCGCGCGCGACGGGCAAGGTTGGCGTGTGCTTTGCAACAAGCGGTCCGGGCGCTACGAATTTGGTGACCGGTATTGCTACGGCATACATGGATTCCGTGCCGATGGTTGCGATTACCGCAAACGTGACTTTGCCGTTGCTTGGCAAGGACTCGTTTCAGGAGGTTGACATTGCGGGCGTGACCATGCCGATTACAAAGCATGGCTATATTGTTAAAGATGTAACAAAACTTGCCGATACTATCCGGGAGGCATTCCAAATTGCAAAATCAGGAAGACCCGGTCCGGTGCTGGTGGACATTACAAAAGATGCGACGGCAAATAAGTGCGAGTTTACTCCGGTAAAGCCGGAAACTCCCGCATTGAAAAATGCGTATAGCGAGCAGGACATTGACGTGGCGTTGGAGCTGATTAAAAATGCAAAGAAACCGTATATTTATCTTGGCGGCGGCGCGGTTATTTCGAATGCGTCGAGAGAGGTAAAGGAATTTGCGGAGAAAATTCAGGCTCCGGTCTGCGATACGCTGATGGCAAAGGGTGCATTTGACGCAAGGAGTACGATGTATACCGGAATGATTGGTATGCACGGCACAAAAACCTCAAACTATGGCGTCAGCCAGTGTGATTTGCTGATTGCGCTTGGAGCGCGGTTTTCTGACCGCGTCATCGGTAATCCCAAGAAGTTTGCGGAGAATGCGAAAATTTTGCAGATTGATATTGACGCGGCGGAGGTCAACAAAAACATTAAGACGGACGCAGCGGTCATCGGCGATTTAAAGACGGTATTAAAGGAGCTCAACAGTAAGTTAGAGCAGCAAAACCATGACGCCTGGATTGCACAGATTCAGGAGATGAAGGAAAAGTATCCGTTAAAATATGAGTCCGATAAGCTGACCTGCCCGTATGTGATTGAGGAGCTTGACCGCATTACGAAGGGTGAGGCGATTATTTCTACAGATGTCGGACAGCATCAGATGTGGGCGGCGCAGTTTTATCAGTATACGCAGCCGCGCACCTTCCTTTCTTCGGGCGGACTTGGAACAATGGGTTACGGGCTTGGCGCATGTATCGGTGCGAAGGTTGGAAAGCCTGAGAAAATCTGCGTTAATATTGCGGGTGACGGCTGTTTTCGAATGAATATGAACGAACTTGCGACGGCAAGCAGATATAATATTCCGATTATTCAGATTGTGATTAACAATCATGTGCTTGGAATGGTGAGACAGTGGCAGACGCTGTTTTACGAAAAACGGTATTCGCAGACGGTGCTGACGGACAAGGTTGACTTTGTGAAGGTTTCGGAGGGACTTGGCTGCGAGGCAATCCGTGTGACGACGCGCGAGGAGGTTGCGCCTGCGATTGAGAAGGCGATTGCGCTGCAAAAGCCGGTTGTGATTGAGTGCGTGATTGAGGAGGACGACAAGGTATTTCCGATGGTTCCGGCAGGAGCGCCAATCAGTGATGCCTTTGATGCAGACGATTTGAACAACAGACAATAATATATAAAATAACATGAAAAAAATACTGATTCGATTATTTGGTACAATGCTTGTGACGGCTGCGCTTTTGGCGGCGGCTGTCACTGCGCTGAATGAACTTTACTATAAAAATGTATTTCCGATGGGGGTATGGATTAACGGTATTTACTGTACCGGAATGACGCCGCAGGAGGTGACGGCACGGCTGGACGGCGCCGCAGAGGGTGCTTCTAAAAGCGTCAACATACATACCCTTGATGGTTTGGTACATACGGTACAACTGGATGCGTATGGGGTGAGCGCTTCGTACGCGCCTGCCGTGGAGAACATTTATCATCAGAACAGGGGTTATTCGTGGCTTGCACATTTTGCACAGAGCGGCGTTTATCAGATTGCGCCCGAATACAGTTATGACTTGGCGCTGATGAAAGAAAAGCTCAGTGAACTGGATTGGCTCAACGACAGGCTTTACAATCCTGAAAATTCCGTTTCCATTGTAAAGAGTGCGGCGGCAGGATATATTCTTGTGGATGAAACAAGGGATTTACTTTTGAAAGAGAATACGGTAGAATTGATTTGCGAAGGGATTGTTAATGAATTAACAGATATAGACCTTTCGGCAGATGAGAACAAAAAGCACTGTTATCAATCTATACCATATACGGATGAAATGAAGGATACGCTTGCAAAATGGGAGGGTGTCCGGGATTTTCAGGGTTTTCAAATGACGTATTTGTTTGGAGACCGGCAGGAGATTATTGACGAGAATGTGGTATGTGACTGGATGGCGCTTGACGGGAACGGGGACATTGTATTTGACGAGGACAATAAGCCGGTGCTTGATCCGTCCCTGATACAGGAATATGTAGAATATTTGTCCATGACGTATGATACGGTAGGCGTGGAACGGGAGTTTTTGGCAACTAGCGGAAAGCGTGTAACCGTTGCGGGAGGCAGTTACGGAAATGCCATTGATACCAAAGAGGAGTATGCGTTTTTATTAAATGCTTTTCTGAACGGTGAGAGTGGCACAAGAGTGCCTGCGTACCGGTCAGAGGTATGGGAAAAGGGCGCGGACGATATTGGAGACACGTATGTTGAGGTGGATATGGGCGCGCAGCATATGTATTACTACAAGGACGGAGAGATTGTGATTGATACGCCTGTTGTGACGGGAAACCGTTCCAGAGGCTGGGATACGCCGGCGAAAGTGTGCTATGTTTATTTTAAACAGCAAAACAGGGTGCTGCGGGGCAGAAATTACGCGACGCCCGTAAAATACTGGATGGCGGTTGACGGCAATATCGGTATTCACGATGCAACATGGCGCAAGGAGTTTGGCGGGGACATTTATCTGACGGACGGTTCGCACGGCTGTATTAATACGCCGCTTGAGATTATGAGTGAGATGTATGAGGTCGTGGAAAAAGGGACGCCTGTGATTTTGTTTTATTAATTTTTGGAAATAATCATAATTATGAAGGAACTGAATAGTTACAAATATTCAACATACATATGTTGTATATAGAGAAACGGGGAGTTTCCCCCAATTTAATGAGAAATCAGGAGGAAAATTCCTCTGCTCCTGTAGGGACAGTCGCATTTTTCTTCGAAAAACAAGGAGGAATTAAAAGTGGCAAGAGTGTATAACTTTTCAGCAGGTCCGGCAGTTTTACCTGAAGAAGTTTTAAAAGAAGCTGCAGACGAGATGTTAGATTACAGAGGAACCGGAATGTCGGTCATGGAAATGAGCCATCGTTCAAAGGCGTACGATACGATTATCAAGGAGGCAGAGGCGGATTTAAGAGAGCTGATGAATATTCCAGACAATTACAAGGTTTTGTTTTTACAGGGCGGGGCGAGCCAACAGTTTGCGATGATACCGATGAATTTGATGAAAAACGGTGTGGCGGACTATATTGTGACAGGTCAGTGGGCAAAGAAGGCATATCAGGAAGCCTGCATGTATGGTAAGGCAAACAAGATTGCTTCCAGTGAGGATCAGACATTCTCATACATACCGGACTGTTCGGATTTACCTATTTCCGAGGATGCGGATTATGTTTATATCTGTGAAAACAATACGATTTATGGAACGAAGTTTAAGACGCTTCCTAACACAAAGGGAAAGACGCTTGTAGCGGATGTTTCCTCATGCTTTTTGTCAGAGCCTGTTGACGTGACGAAGTACGGCGTAATTTACGGCGGCGTTCAGAAGAATATCGGTCCTGCCGGCGTGGTGATTGTAATCATCAGAGAAGATTTAATTACGGACGACGTACTTGCAGGTACGCCGACCATGCTCAAGTATAAGACACATGCGGACAATGATTCGTTGTACAATACACCGCCTGCATATGGTATTTATATCTGCGGCAAGGTATTTAAGTGGCTCAGGAAAATGGGCGGACTTGAGAAGATGAAGGAATACAACGAGAAGAAGGCTAAGATTTTATATGATTTTTTGGACGAGAGCAAACTCTTTAAGGGTACGGTGAGAAAAGAAGACCGTTCCCTGATGAATGTACCGTTTGTTACGGGTAATGAGGAGCTTGACGCGAAGTTTGTAAAAGAGGCGAAAGAGGCAGGCTTTGAGAACCTGAAAGGGCACAGAACCGTTGGAGGCATGAGGGCAAGCATTTACAATGCAATGCCGATTGAGGGTGTGGAGAAGCTTGTGGAGTTTATGAAAAAGTTTGAGGAGGCGAACGCATAATGTATCAGTATCATTGCCTGAACCCGATTTCAAATATCGGGTTATCAAGATTTACGGAAGAGTATCAGAAAACGGACAGCATGGAGGATGCGGAGGGCGTGCTTGTAAGAAGCGCGGCAATGCATGATTTGGAGCTGCCAAAGAAGCTGCTTGCGGTGGCAAGGGCCGGTGCGGGAACAAACAATATTCCGCTTGAGAAGTGTGCCGAGCAGGGTATTGTGGTATTTAACACGCCGGGCGCAAACGCAAACGGCGTCAAGGAGCTTGTGCTTGCAGGTATGCTGCTCGCATCAAGAGACGTGACTGGCGGTATTGACTGGGTGAAGGCGAATGCCGATGTAGAGACGGTCGGCAAGGACGCGGAGAAGGCAAAGAAGAATTTTGCAGGTACGGAAATTTACGGAAAAAGGCTTGGTATCATCGGACTTGGCGCAATCGGTATCCGCGTGGCAAATGCGGCGGTAGCGCTTGGCATGGAAGTATATGGATATGACCCGTATCTTTCGGTGGATGCGGCGCTTAAATTGACCAGGGAAGTCAAACATGTAAAAAATGTAGATGATATTTATACGGACTGCGACTACATTACAGTGCATGTGCCTCTTATAGACGCTACAAAGGGCATGATTGACGCTGCTGCCATCGAGAAGATGAAAGAGGGCGTGATTGTCTTAAATTTTGCGAGGGATCAGCTTGTAAATGAGAAGGATATGGTTGCCGCACTGGAGGCAGGCAAGGTAAGAAAGTATGTTTCTGATTTCCCGAACCCGACAACGGCGGGGGCAAAGGGTTGTATTGTGATTCCGCACCTTGGCGCTTCCACGGAGGAGTCGGAGGACAACTGTGCCATGATGGCGGTGGATGAGCTGATGGATTACCTTGAGAACGGTAATATCAGAAACAGTGTGAATTATCCTGCATGCAATATGGGTGTGTGCTCGAATGTGGGCAGGATTGCGGTTCTGCATAAGAATATTGCAAACATGATTACGCAGTTTACGGCAGCGTTTGGCGAGGCTGGCATTAATATCAGCGATATGACGAATAAGTCAAGAGGCGAGTATGCGTATACGCTGATGGATATTGCGGCAGCGGCAGATGAGAAGATTCTTGCACGGCTCAACAGCATTGAAGGTGTGTTCCGTGTGAGAGTGGTGAAATAATCAGACAGTTGTGTTATGGTTCAAATGAAGATAAAAAACGCAGGACGGTATGGTTGAAACAGTACCGTCCTGCGTTTTTATGCGTCATGCACGTCGCCGTATTTTGTCATGTTTCCGATAGTGTTTTGAAATTTTGTCTCGCGTTCGGCAGTTACTTCGCTTGCCAAATCCATGTATTTAATAAAAATATCTTCAACGCTTGTCCCCTTTTCTTTTGCAATTTCTTCCATAATGGGTCTGACTTTTTCGAGCTGGAACGAAACCTGCGTTTTCTGTGGATCAAAATCTTTTAAAACCTTATCGGCGTATTCGTTGATGCGGTCAAGTATCTGTTTGTCTTCTGATGTCATGTTTGTTCTTCCTTTCTTTTTTAATATTTTAAAATAAAATTAATTTGCTGAAGTGAAAAGTTTATTTCCACTTTGAAAACAGCGATTGGAAAAGTAGC
>CAJUJG010000014.1:46531-58753 GCA_910586715.1 uncultured Lachnospiraceae bacterium | reverse complement strand
CGGCGCAGCCCAGTATTTTCAAGGGCTTTGCCGATTTTGCTTCAAAACTTGAGATAAAAGCAAGTCTCTAAAAATTTCTTTTCTCCAAATACGCTTGTTTTATCCTGTTTTTACCGTTATAATAAAAATATGGTGCTATTTATAAATATAAGCACGGAAAGGAATGAAGCAGCTATGATACCAAATTTAAATATGTTTTCCCTTGAAGGCAAAACCGCGCTCGTGACTGGGGCAAACACGGGATTAGGGCAGGGAATCTGCGTTGCCTATGCCAAAGCGGGTGCAAATGTTATCGGTGTGGCAAGAAGAAGCTGCGAGGATACCGCTGCAAAGATTGCCGACATTGGCGGAAATTTTCAGGAAATCATCGCCGATTTATCAGATATCTCAGTTATTCCGCAAATTGTGGCAGAAGCCCAAAAAGCGTTCGGACGTGTGGATATTCTCGTAAACAATGCCGGAATCATTAAACGCTGCGATGCTGCAGATGTTTCCATAGAAGATTGGGATTCCGTTATCAATATCAATGAAAAAATGGTATTTTTCCTCTCTCAGGCGTTTGCAAAAGGCTGGCTTAGCGACAATAAGGGCGGCAAAATTATCAACATTGCTTCTATGCTGAGTTATCAGGGCGGAATCCGCGTCCCGGCATACACCGCCAGCAAAAGCGCAATTATTGGTCTTACAAGAGAGCTTGCCAACGAATGGTCAAAATATAACATTAACGTAAACGCCATTGCTCCCGGCTACATGGAAACAAACAATACGGAAAATCTTAGAAAAGATGAGCAGCGGAGCGAAGAAATTCTTGGACGCATTCCCGCCGGCCGTTGGGGAACTCCTGAGGACATTGCAGGCGCTGCAATCTTTCTTGCATCAGAAGCATCCTCTTATGTTCACGGCTTTACGCTTGCCGTTGACGGCGGATGGCTGGCACGATAAAAAGTAAAAAAACATAAAATGCCGTGTACATAAAAAATGACAGCAGTGTCATAAAATCTGCTGTCATTTTTTGATAAGTGTATTATCCCCACAAATTATATTTGTTGCTAATATAAGAGGAGAACGCATTTGCATCCTGTCCGTACTGGTTTCCCATACTCTCCAGCTCAGCTGCCACACTGTCGGATATATTCGATGCCATATACTGCAGCTTCTGTACGAACTCACTTTTTGCACCGAACATGTTCTCAAGATCCTCTACCTTTGCAGCTTTTAACTTTTCCTCATCAATCGTAAGACTTCCGTCTTTTTCCATTGAAATGCCCAACTCGCTTAATGCATCCCCGTTTTTAGAAGCAATCTGCTTTAACAGCTCACTGTAACACATATTAATTGATGATGTATTGTTGCCAAGCTGTTTTCTTGTTTCATTATATTTCTCGATCAAGGTCTTTACGGTTTTAATAATCTCTGCCGTATTCCCGCTTTCCTTTGCCTTCGCAAAAAGATTATCTTCTTTCTCATTGGTGAGCGCTTTTGCCGCATCCTCCAGTGCATCTGATGCAGCCTCAAGTTTTTCGTACGACGTCCTCTTTGCCAACTCTGATTTCTGCGTCATGCTGTTTTGCAGGCTGCCTAAAAGCGAATTATTGTTCTTGTTATTTACATAATTCAATAAAGATGAATTGTTGACAGGCATGCCTGCCTTTCTTGCCGTTTCGTTTAACATTTGTGTCGTAATTCTCATATGCCGGTTCCTCCTGTTTTTTGTCTCTTATACCTAGTCCCTTAACGTTGACTTACACAAATTATTTCGGACAAAAAGCAAAATTTTTAATACCTTTTGCATCATTTGACTATAAGATGACATAAAATGACTACTGAAACACAATCTCTCCTGTCACATCATTCATGGATTCAATAATTGCAAGCGATTCCAATTGAATTCCTTTTGCCCTGATTTCACTTCCGCCCTTCTGAAATCCCTTTTCAATGGCAATCCCGATTCCTTCAACGCAAGCCTCTGCCTTATCGGCAAGCTCCAAAAGTCCCAACAGGGCGCACCCGTTTGCAAGAAAATCATCAATAATCAGCACATGATCCTCCTTGGTTAAAAACTTCTTGGAGACAATCACATCATACATATTGACATGCGTATAAGACTGTATTTTTGTACAGTAATTGTCGTTGTCAAGATTAATGCTTTTTGCCTTCTTTGCAAACACCACGGGCACATCAAACACTTCCGCCGCAATCGCCGCAATCCCGATACCGCTCGCCTCTATTGTTAAAATTTTATTAATCGGTTTCCCCTCAAAACGCCTTTTCCACTCCTTGGCCATTTCACGGAAAAGTGTAACATCCATCTGATGGTTAATAAAACTGTCTACTTTCAGCACATTGCCCGCACGCACAGCGGCATCCTTTAAAATTCGTTCCTCCAAAAGTTTCATTGGTATCCCTCACATTATCTGTTCTCAATCTGCCAATCAATCGGTTCCATGCCGTTTTTCTCAAAAAACGCGTTCGCCTGACTGAAATGCTTACAGCCGAAAAATCCGCGGTATGCTGACAACGGGCTTGGATGCGGCGCCTTTAATATCAAATGCTTTGGATTGGTAAGCATCGGTGCCTTATTTTGCGCCGGTCTTCCCCACAGAAAATAGACAATCGGACGGTCCTGCGCATTGACCGCCTGTATCACGGCATCCGTAAACTGTTCCCAGCCATGTCCCTGATGTGAATTTGCCTGATGCGCGCGCACTGTCAAAACCGTATTCAAAAGAAGCACACCCTGGTCCGCCCATTTTTTTAAGTACCCGTTATTTGGTATATAACAGCCCAAATCCTCCTGTAACTCTTTATATATATTTTGCAGAGAAGGCGGAATCTCCGGCTGGCTTGGCAAAACGGAAAAACTAAGCCCATGCGCCTGATTGACATTGTGATACGGATCCTGCCCCAGTAAGAGCACTTTAACTTTGCTCAGCGGCGTATAATGAAACGCGTTAAAAATATCATCCGCAGGCGGATAAATAACCGCCTTACTGTACTCATCCTTTACAAACGTAAACAAATCCTTATAATAAGGCTTTCTAAACTCCGCACTAATCGAATCCAACCAATCATTTTCTATCATTGCCATATCGTTTTTCTAACCTTTCTTTGGTATTCATAGCCTTACAGAAACACCCTTATCCCTAAGATACTGCTTTACTTCCCTGATTTCCAACTCCTTAAAGTGAAACAGTGACGCCGCAAGCGCCGCGTCCGCTTTTCCTGCCTCAAACGCATCATAAAAATGTTCCAGTTTTCCCGCGCCTCCGGAAGCAATAACCGGTATCGACACATTTTCAGATATTGTCCGTGTCAGTTCTATATCATAACCATTCTTTGTACCGTCGCAGTCCATGCTGGTCAAAAGAATCTCACCTGCTCCAAGCTGGTCTGCTTTCATTGCCCATTCTACGGCATCAATTCCCATGTCTATCCGACCGCCGTTTTTATAAATATTCCAACCGCTTCCGTCGGCACGCCGTTTCGCGTCTATTGCCACAACCACGCACTGGCTTCCAAACTTCTGTGCCGCCTCACTGATCAGCTGCGGATTCATAATTGCAGCGCTGTTCACCGACACTTTATCCGCGCCTTCCCGCAAAATCACTTTAAAATCATCCACCGTCCGAATACCGCCACCAACAGTAAACGGAATAAATACCTTTTGCGCTACCCTGCGAACCATGTCAACAGTTGTCGCACGATTATCAGATGATGCAGTTATGTCAAGAAACACCACCTCATCAGCTCCTGCCTTATCATATGCCGCCGCAACCTCCACGGGATCGCCCGCGTCAATCAGATTGACAAAATTGACACCTTTTACAACCCGTCCGTTATGGACATCAAGGCACGGAATAATTCTCTTTGTAATCATGATGTACCTCCAACTCTTTATCCGTATCGATACGCACCGTACTTATACACGTAAAAAATTCTTCAAGATCCGCATTCCAACATCCGAGCTCTTTTCCGGATGAAACTGACATGCAAACACATTGCCTTGTTCAACAGCAGCGTGAACATGCACTCCATACTCCGTCGCAGCAGTCACAATCTTTGGCGATTCTGCCTGCAAATAATAGGAATGGACAAAATAAACATACGAATCCTCAGAAATGCCCTCAAATAATCTACCCTGATTTGGAAATTTGAGAGAGTTCCAGCCAATCTGAGGTACCTTCAGTCCCATATTATCAGGAAACCGTACAATTTTCCCCTCTAAAATACCAAGCCCTTCCACATCAGGCGCTTCTTCACTCGACGAAAACAAAAGCTGAAGTCCCAAACAAATCCCAAGAAAAGGAGTCTTTTTATCAACGATCTCCTTTATTACTTCCACAAGCCCGTACGCGTGCAGCTTTTCCATTGCATCGCCAAATGCTCCGACTCCCGGCAGAATTACTCTGTCAGCTTTTAAAATCGTTTCATACTCCCGTGTAATCACTGCCGGCTCTCCCAATGAAAGCAGCGCTTTTTCAACGCTCTTAATATTTCCTGCGTCATAGTCGATAATTGCTACCATACCTTCATACAACCTTTCGTTCTTTCCAAAACGCGGGACCGCACAAGCGTGCAAATCCCACGTTCCTTTATTTACCCGTTATAACATTATTCAGAGCAATCGTATAGTCCAATGCATCTTCATAACGCAGCAACTCTCTTGCCTGTTCTTCGTTCAATCCGTACTTTGACTGCAAAACCTCTAAAATCGTTCCCCTGATACCCTCAACATCCTGCAACGCATCGCATGCTTCCGCTTCCGCATTGAGATAATCATATGCTTCGATTCCCCTGATTAATGAATCAAGCGCTTCTCTTTCCCGTCCAAGCTTTAAGTTATTCTCATATGCATCATACCAACGCTGCATCTTTAGAATAACCTCACTTTTTGCCTGAATTAACGCGACATCAGAATCGTTCAGATTCATTCCATAGGTTGCAAGATAAACGCTCTTATAATCTCCGTCATAAAACGCTTTTTTTGCCACATTTATATATCCCTGATTCGAAAGTACATTTGTTGCCACAAGCACACCGCCAAACACAGATGCACCAAACATCATTACAGCCGCAATCTTCTTTGGAGGTATACGCTTTGCCTTTCTAACAGGTCCCTGTTTTGCTAACTTTTCAGCAGCTTTTTTAGCTTTTGCCTCCGCCTTTTCTTTCTTTTTCTGTGCGGCAGCATCTGCCTTTGCTTTCCTGGCAGCTTCTTTTTCTTCTGCTTTCGCCTGTTTTGCTTCTTCTTTTGCTAGCTTTTCCTCTTCTTTTTTGGTTTGTGCCTCCTGCTTCTTAGCCGCTTTTTTCTCTTCCTCAGCAGCATAATCCGCCTCAGTAGGTCCAGGAAGTTCTTCGGTCAGCAGATTAAACAGTTTACCGATTGCACCCGGTTTTTTCTCTTCGCCGTCACTGTTTTTCTTCTTTTTTGACAGCGCTTGCTCTTCGTCATCATTTTGGTCGTTCTCCGTGCCTAACGGCATATTAGGAATTGGGACACCTCCATCTTCCTCAATATTCTTTACCCCCGCATTCACAAGCGCCGCCTCATCATCTGCCATCTGATTGAGAAGATCCATCATCTCATCCTGAATCGGCTCATTACTGTCAGATTTTTTTAAAATGTCATTAATCTCTGCAAGGTCTGCATCATCATCAAGCATACTTAACACATCATCAAGCCCATCATCAACGCCTAAAGTTGTGTCACTTTTTGCATCTATGCTATCCAGTATTCCTAAATCGTCATCTGTGACCGATGTATCTAAATCCGGTGTATCTAAGTCTAATTCGTCAAGATTCAATTCGTCTGGCATTTCCGTCTCCGTTTCTGACCGTAAAATTTCCTCAGGTCCATCAATATTTGGTACATCCTCAAGATTCAATGTATCATTTAAGGTTTCCTGTGTAAGCTCAATGTCAGGTATTTCGGACAAATCCAAATCACCAATTTCTCCAATATCATTAATGTCCAAATCCGCACCAAGATCCAATGCTTCTTCCATCGGCATAACGTTTCCCGTCTCTAAAACATTTGATTCTGCATCACTAGCTTCAATATCGGACAAATCCAAATTGCCAATCTCTTCAGCGGACAATTCTTCCACTTTGGGCAGCTCTGAATCATCAAGCCCCTCAATGGACAATTCCTCCACTTTAGGCAGCTCTGAATCATCAAGCCCCTCAATGGACAATTCTTCAGCTTCAGGTAACGTTAAATCACCAGATTCATCAACAGACAACTCTTCGGTTTCAGACAGTTCCAAGTTGTCAATCCCTTCAACAGCTACTTCCTCAGCTTCAAGCAGCTTCGAATCGTCAAATTCCTCAGCTGGCAGATCTTCAACTTCAGGAAACTCTAATACATTTTCTGCCTCGATATCCTGCGGCATTACAAGCTCCTGGGCAATATCATCAATCTCCAGTTCCTTTGGAACTTCCAAAAGCTCCGGCATTTCCACATCCTGACCCAGTTCTCCAAGATCCAATTCATCCGATCCAGCCAATATTTCCGGTTCCACAAACGCTTCGGCAATATCCGAAATATCCAGCTTCGTCTCCGGATCCTCTTTAATCAGCTCTCCCGCTGCTGTTTCTTCTGCAACAGGCTCTGGCATCTTTTCAACCGTTTCTTCCCTCGATTCGTCCATTACACTCTCTTCCTCTACTATTTCTTTTTCTTCAGACAAGACCTCTGAGACCGTTTCCTCTGCAGCAACATCTTCCAATGCTTCTTCAGGTGGCTCCGTTATTGTTTTCAGTAAATTATCTAAGTAATTTTCTTCCGTACTCATGATAATCCCTCCGTCTTTCCTTTCTGCATATCATATCCGTTCAAAAAATCAGCCGCATGCATCGCAATACTGATTCCCTTGTTTTCCAACTCTTTTGTCATATGGTACAACTGTTCATTTACCCTAAAAAAGCTTGCTTTTTGATTATAAAACGCCGCTTTCTCAAAAGGCCATCTAATGATGCCTGGCAGGTTCATCCCAACTCCAAGCTCCAAAATGCATAAATCTTTATGAAGTGTACGCTGCAGCCAATCCGTGTATTTTTCCCACTGCGGCTTATAACCCTCCTCCACATAATGCTCTTCACATAATATATTATTAAACGCCATTGGTGCACCGCAAAAATGACACACCGGTCGCTCCAGCGAATCAAGACCTACACCATCTGATATAGCCTGACACACAAGCCCCGAAAACGCCTTAGATGAAATCAGTGTATCGTTACATTTTTTGCTGCATTGCAATGTTTCATAACTGCCGCACGGCTCAACAATTCGTTTCTTATCAAAATCCACTCTCCCGATATTTCCGTCAATACAAGTCGTAACAATAAAATAATCCTTATCCTTCACCAATTCATAAAGCGCCGCATATGCATCAATAATTTTCCCCGTATTGTGCCGTGTAAGATAACACTTCTCCAAAAATGGAACCGTCCATTCCAAGGTAGGATTTGTGTCGACCTCTTCCAATGCAGACATCAGCTCCGGAAACTTACCAATGTCCTCAAACCCTTCGTTAAATTCTTCACCAATCCCTACAAGCACTGCCTGTGCCTGTGAAAGCTTTTCCAATAAAAGCCTCTGTTTTTCCGTAATCTCCGACTTTTCCATCCCATCTCCTAATTATCATAGAAGAGCCGGGGGTTTTATCTCCCGGCTCTGCTCTATTTTATTTTGATAATAGTCCATCAATTACCTTTACAAGGTTTCCGATTTCCGGCTTTGAAAGCTGTGCATCCGCACCAAGCTCCTCGCCCTTCTTCCGCATCTCTTCGTTTACAAGAGACGAAAAGATAATGACCGGAAGATACTTTGTTTCGTCATCGGATTTAATAAGCTTTGTCAAACGGTGCCCATCCATCAACGGCATCTCAATATCCGTAATAACCAACTTCACTTCTTGCTCAAGATTACCTGCATTTCTGCATTTATTTATGTATTTCCATGCCTCTTCGCCGTTCTCCGCCTTAATCACATTATCATAGCCTGCCTTTTTCAGCGAATCAACAATCAGTTTTCGAAGCAATGAGGAATCCTCTGCAATCAAAATCGGCACTTCCGAAGGCTCTCTGACACCAAGCGCGTCAATCTCCGTTACCTTTAAGCCAGTCTCAGGATTAATATCCGTGATAATCTTCTCAAAGTCAAGAATAATAATAAGCTTTCCGTTAATTTTTATAATACCCGTAGATATACCGTCTTCTGCGGTTGTCACTGTTGCACCCGGTTTGATAATATCAACCCACGATACACGGTGGATACCTACAACGGAATCTACATGAAACGCAATATCAAGCTTATTAAAGCTTGTGATAATAAATAAACCGCCCGGCTGAGATTGCCCTCTCTGCAGGCAATTTCTTAAATCAATTGCCGTAATCATAGCATCACGCGGCATAAAAATACCTTCCACGCTCGGATGCGCGTTGGGCACAGGCGTCACCGGCGAATATTGAATAATTTCTCTTATTTTTGCCACATTGATGCCGTAAGAATTACCATCCACGATAAATTCCAACACTTCCAATTCGTTTGTTCCGTTTTCCAAGAGAATCTTAGTCTCCATATTAAACCTCCATTCTACCAGACAATCGTCCATTTATCATCACTGCTTCGCAGGATTTATAATTTTATCTAATTATAACATATCCTTGTTTATAATTACAAATATTTTCAGAAAAATTTTGACACTTTCTATGAAAATTTTCTATAAATCCTTGAAAAGCCCTCAGTTACCTTACTTTCACGCTTACCGATTTGTCCGCACCAAACATTTGAAACGTCAATGTTTCAATTTCATTGTCCGACAATTCCTCAATTTCGAATACTGCCGCCAAATCTTTTGTTTCCCTTGCCGCAACGTCTTCGGCGAAAGACACCAGGTCATCCGGCATCATCGGCGTCTCCAGCGCTCCCACGGAAGCAGACTGGTTAATATGAACACGCAGCTTAAAAGAAGCATCATATAAATTGCACGCTATGACTTCATCGGAAGCATTTTCAAGGTCAAAATGCAGTACAAGAAGCTTCTTGCCCTGCTTCGCATCCGTACCGCTAAAGCCTGAGGCATTCTGCGGATAAGAATCGCATATTTCAAACGACTGGTACCGCAATGCCATTCTGGCATCAAGCCCAAGCTCCACAGCCAGGTCTGCATCCACATCCACGGCATCCTGCACGATTTGTTCCAGAGCACTCTCGGCGCTTTGTTGTGTTTCCTCCTGCTGAATGCCTGTTTCCTGCTCTGCTTCCGCAAGTGACGTTTCCGATTCTTGCGTCTCCGTGACAGCCTCCGTGGCCGTTTCATCCTCTTTTGTATTTTCCTGTGCAAGTGCAGCCGCAAGCTCCTCATCACTCACAAGCCGATAATTATAATTGGGGGAATACTTCAACAGCAGCCCTGCCGCATACTCCGCCACAATGTCGGACTGTTCCGTTGTCATGTCAGGCATTGCGTCAACACACCCCGTAAGCATAACCGCCGACATGGCTAAAATCCCTAAAATTTTTATTTTTTTCAAACCGGCACCTCCGTTTATTTGGTTTCAAGCTCAAACCAGAACTCTACACCATTGGTATAATTGATAACACCGTATGGCTCATTCATGGATTCCATGATTGCCTTTACGATGGATAATCCTACTCCGCTTCCGCCGTACTCCCGTGTACGCGCCTTATCCGCCTTATAAAACTTTTCCCAAATATGCGGAAGCGCTTCCTCGGAAATCGGCTCTCCTGTATTAAACACACTGACACGGACTTTATTTGCATCGTTTTCTTCAATGAAACCGTATTTAATCTCAATCACCTTATCGCCCGCTGCATGATTTATGGCATTGCTGAAAAAATTTCTGACAACTTCTTCTGTCTTAAACTCATCTGCCCATACATAAATCGGATCCCGCGGTGCATGTCTTAATGTCACACCGCTTTGCGCAATCAGAATTTCTGCCGACGCAAGGAAATTTTCCACCATCGCAACAACATCGAAGCGTTCCATTACTGCCACATCATTTCCAAACTCAAGTTCATTCAAATCCAACAGCTTTTTCACCATAATATTCATTTTGCCTGCTTCGTCCATAATAACATCACAGTAAAATTCCCGGCTTTCGGCATCTTCATTAATCCCTTCCCGCAACCCTTCCGCATACCCTTGTATCAGGGCAATTGGGGTCTTGAGCTCATGCGATACATTTGCAAGAAATTCTTTGCGCATTTCGTCAATCTGTTCCTTCTTCTCAATATCGCGCTGTAACTCATTATTTGCGGTTTTCAATTCAGAAATGGTTTTTTCAAGCGCCGCAGATAGTGCATTCATATGCTCCCCCAAAAGATCAATCTCATTAAGACTGCGGCTGTTATATTTTGTCTCAAAGTCAAGCTTTGTCATTTTCTCCGAAATATCTTTCAGCTCCATAATCGGCTTTGTGACCTTTTTCGTCGCAAACCAAACTAAAAACGCGCTGATAATTGTTCCCGTAATCCCCACATATATGAGAAAGCGGTTTGAAATACTAACGCTGTCCCGAATACTCTCAAGAGGGGAACGAATCAGAAACATATTTCCGTTGTCGAGCACACCCCACATTTCAATATACTCTGTCAACGTCAATTTGTCCAGCGAAGCCGCAAGGGAATATCTGTCATTTTCTTCCATATACTGCGCATCAGGATCAGGATTAAAGACATTATCATAAAGTCTTCCTATAAGCCGCTCAACATCGCGGCTGCTTGATTTAATGGTCTTCGATTCCGCATCAATCACCACAATGCCAATATTATACATATCGCATGTTTTTCTAAGTTCATTGTCAAACTCCTCAGACGTGATGTCTCCGTTTGAGATGACTTCGTTTATCCGAACATATGCATTGGTTATTGCGGTCGCCTTATTCTGTATATAATATTTTTCCAAAAAAATGTTGTTTACGATCCAACACAGCGCAACTGTTCCTGCCATCACTGCCATAAAGATAATGGCAATCTGCTGCTTTATGGAATGTTTCATGTTTTCACCGCCTATATATCAAGCTTATATCCCATTCCCCATACGGTTTTTATCAGTTCGCCTTTTTCTCCCATTTTACTCCGAAGTTTTTTCACATGGGTATCTATCGTTCTTGCATCTCCAAAATAATCATAATTCCATACACTGTTTAGAATCTTTTCTCTAGAAAGCGCAATTCCTCTGTTCTCAACAAAGTAAGTCAAAAGTTCAAATTCCTTATAGCTTAAATCAATTGTTTTTTCATCTATTGTCACAACATGCGCCGCTTTATCAATCACAATTCCGCCGCATTCAAGTGTTTCACTTTCTGCTCCCCTGTTTGTACGCCGAAGGATTGCCTCCACGCGCGCCACAAGAATTTTCGGACTGAACGGCTTTGCAATATATTCATCTACGCCAAGCTCAAATCCCTGCAGCTCATCCCGTTCATCGCCTCTTGCCGTGAGCATAATAATCGGTATTTTAGAAGATGCCCTCACTTCCCGGCAAACCTGCCAGCCATCTACCTTTGGCATCATAATATCAAGAATCAGCAGTGCAATGTCCTGATTTTCATAAAAAATATCAAGCGCTTCGCTGCCGTCTCCTGCCTCTAAAACAGTATATCCCTGCTTTACCAAAAAATCCTTTACCAGCTTGCGCATTCTGCTTTCATCATCTACCACAAGTATTTTCAGACTTCCCATACACTACTCCTTTAGCAAAAGCTCCCGTTCTTTTTCCCGCACGGCGCTCTCACGCTCCGAAAGCTCCCGCTCCCACTCGGCATATTTATTCTGCACGGCACGTTCATAATTGAGCGCCGTAGGATTGGTGGACGTCATCGAGATATAGAACATTAGTGCGATTAGCAGCATTAATACAACATTGATAAACATGGAAGCTCTGAGTCCGACGGTTTTTTTTGCTGGTTTTGGCTTTTTTTGACTTGCCTTTATTCTCTCAACCGTGGGATTGGCACTCTCCCGAAGGCTGTACACCCCCTGAATGGGAATCTCCTCAACTTCATGTTCAAAATCCTGATTTTCTTTTAAAATCCGCTGCAGCTTTTTCAAAAATTCATAGCCCACGGGTGTCTTAAACACACGGTTTTCTACCGCTTTTTTATATACGGCATAAACCATTTCCAGACTTTGGTAATCCAGCCGTTCCTCCAGCCGTTCCACCCGGAGTTTTTCATTTTTTGCAAGATTCG
>CAJUJG010000014.1:24277-46500 GCA_910586715.1 uncultured Lachnospiraceae bacterium | reverse complement strand
TACCGAATTGGAAGCCCTCCACAATCCAATCTGTCTTATCTGCCATTTTCAGCCCCTCTTCAATATTATCGTCATCCTGCATCAAATCATTCATACCACAAAGATTGTCGTATTTTTAATTTTATCTCTATTTTATACAATAGTCAATGTATTCTGAAAATTTTATAAAGTATTGTGCATCTGCCGCCTTTCGTCTATAATGGGCAAAAAGCTTTTCATGAAACAGTAAGAAAGGAAAAAATTTATGTTTTTATTATCCAAAAATAAATCCTGTTATGCATGCTGTGTAATTGCGCTTTCTATCTTAATGCTCTTTTTAGCGCCCTCTACGGTATATGCAGCGGAGACAGGCATACCATCATTTTCCATTGTGCAGCCGCTTACCGGAAGCGCGCTTTGTGCAGATATTCTCTCATCAAGCCTGACCGACAGCTTAAACCATTATCTTGTTGATGGGTATGTCGCAGGTTCAATTAACCTTGAGCAGTACAATGCCATGTTATGCAGCGGCATGATTTCCGAGAACGCCTTTTTTGCCGATGCGGTTTTTGTAGGCGATTCCCTTACCGTTGGTTTTGAACAATACTGCCGCAGCCATTCCGATTCGATTGCTTCCGACTCTACCCGTTTTCTTGCGCGGGTAAGCTGCTCCGCAAAAGTCGCGCTTTCTTCCAATGCACTTTCAAAACATGCAGGCATTATGCCGAAATACAACGGAAATGTCCAATACATCGAAAATGCCGTCGCACAGATGGAGCATGTCCACAAAATGTTTATCTGCTTTGGAATGAATGACTTAACGGGTAGTACGCCGCAGCAGTTTGTCGCGGACATGCAGACGCTTATCCAACGCGTTTTAAATGTCCGTCCTGATATCAGGATTTATGTCATTTCCATTCCATGTGTCGTAAGCGGCGTCAGCACAGGCGGTTTAAACAACAATACCATATTTACTGCAAATGTTCTTTTACAGGAAGCCTGTATTGCAAACGGATGGGGATTTGTGAATTTAAGTGAATTTCTGATGGGGGCTGACGGTGCGCTGCGTCCTGAATACAGCTCCGATCACTACGTGCATGAAACCGCCAAAGCATATGCCATTTGGAATAAAGTCCTTAAAAATTACGCGTTTATGGAACTCACCAAATAATCATACCATTTTGGAAAAATCCATAAAGCTGTCCTCACCGCCGTCCTGCGTCTTTGCAATTTTAACAGCCACAAACTTATCTTTTTGCCGCAATGCTGTATCCAACAGGGGTCTTCCTGCATGCAGCAAAAACGTGCCGCCCTTTTCATCGACCAAAATACAGTCTGCGTCGGCATCGGTTTCTGCTTTAATTGACGACGGATTCAGTTCCATAAGCTTATCAAACGCTCCGTTTTGGTAAGCTTTCATTTTGTCCAAAATCTCCTGCGCAATTTCCTCTGGTGAAGCATTGGTGCTCTCTATCACAAGATTGTAATTGCTCATATCATAATAATCAATCCCGTAAATTTCCTTATATCTCACTGTTTCCAGCTTCTGACGGTTTATTAACGCCTTTTTGCATTCCTCCTGTGAAGCATATGATTCGGAGTTGGCACGCACGCTATCATGAAATACCCTCCGGCTCGACTCATTGATATCCGTTATAACAAACACTTTAAAACTCTTTACCGCAAAATGCCACGCAAGACGCGAGTCAAACACCACGTTGTCGCGTTCTTCGCTAATCCTTGTCGTCGTATCGTCAATCATCTTATCCACCGAACGGTCGCCGCGGCTTGCCGCCTCATTGACCTGGCGGTTAAATTCCTCCACGGAAACGCCCTTTTCCATTGCAAGCTCCCGAAACACTTTTCCTGTAGAAAAGATTTCATAGCCCTTTTGCTGCAAAATTTTAGCCACGCTCGATTTTCCGCTTCCAAGATTTCCTGTGATGCTGATATTCATATGCTCACTGCTCCTTTCCCTGCCTGCCGCATCTTTGATTCTGATAGTATTATATCAAATGGAGGAAACGGTGTAAAGCCTTATGAAAAAGTGAAAATCATTTGTACAACCCCCTCCAAAGTGTTACAATAGTTTTATCAAGTATAAAGGGGGCATACGACCTATGGAAAAACAGATTTTTACCAATGATGTGATACTTGCATGGCTGCAATACTACGCGAAAAACACGGAAATTGATTTGGAGCATGTAAAAATTATTGACATCACAAAGAAAAACAAGAACGTCATACCCACCGTCGAAGCGCACAAAACAACGCTTGTCTTTACAAACGCCGGCATCGACGACATCTTCTACCGTCTGTGGAATGCCGGGCTTGGGGAATGCGAGGTATGGTACAACGAAGGCTCCGACCCGTCCGGTCTGATTTTACATAATTATGTAAAGGAAATGATTGACCGCGGAATTAATGCCTCCGCAGGAATGCTGATTCTCAATCCTAATGCCCGCAATACGGCAAAAATCGGACTGAGCAATGAGCTGTTACAACGCGGTTCCATCCAGTATGTCGGAAGCGAAATCCGCTCCATTATTTTAAGTAAAATGGCAGTTGCTCCGCAGGATGACATCTGTGTGATTGGCGGCGAAAGCATTGCAATTGAGACTGCCCTGATTGCGGCAGAAGGTTCCGTAATCGCGGTGGAATACAGCCGTGCCGACCGCTCCACCCTTGAGGACAATGTGTCGCACTTTGACCTGCACAACATCAAAATCATCGATCATGTTGATGAGGAGACAATGGCAGACTGCCCTGTCCCTTCACTGGTATTTTTGGTGGCATCAGCAAGTACCAATCAGGAGCTTGCTTATCTGACAAAAATAAACCCCAATATCAGCGTCGTCATTTATACGCTCGATTTTAGGGCGGCCGCAACGCTTCCCGACACGCTGCGAAGCTTGGGGCTTGTGGATATTGATACGATTCAGGTGTCAGTCACAAAACTTGGCAGCAACAATACGTTCAAGAGCAATCCAGCTCCTTGGATCATCACGGCAAGAAGCCGGTAAATCACTGCATTGCATCAATAAACCATGACAGTTCACACTCAGGATGAATTGTCATGGTTTTAAATTATATTTCTATGGATTACAGTTCTTACATGGCACGTATCCTTGTGCGATAATCTCCTCTCTTGACAATGTGACTATCTGTTTATTTTTCTCATTCATTTGTTTCACACTCACACAACCCGGCTCATGAAATTTTTTTGTGTTGGTGTTACAGACATAAGTTCGGGCTTCCGTTAAATCCTTTTGTTCCTCCTGAATTGATGCTGACGCCGAAGAATTCGACGGTTCGCCTGCCGCCCATGTTGTTGACGGGCTGCAATTCCATGACAGCTGTGTTCCGTCACTTTCTGCTATAATACTGCCCTGTTCATCAGTGCGGTAAACTTTTACGCCATTTGTCCGAAACAGGTTGAGCGTCTGCGCATGCGGATGCCCGTAGGAGTTCCCTTCACCACAACTGATAACAGCATACGAGGGCTCAACTGCATCAAAAAATGCTTCCGACGTTGAAGTCCTGCTTCCATGATGCCCCGCATGGTATACATCTGCCGAAAGGTCAATGCCATTTTCAAGCATATCCTGCTCCGCATCCTCTCCTGCATCTCCGGC
Source organism: uncultured Lachnospiraceae bacterium (assembly GCA_910586715.1). GTDB lineage: Bacteria > Bacillota > Clostridia > Lachnospirales > Lachnospiraceae > COE1. The sequence continues at coordinate 42,886 of CAJUJG010000014.1, read as the reverse complement.
AAACAAAAACCGATGGTCGCCATTTTGAATAATCACCCCGACAGATGCGTCATTCGGGTTATCGTATTCCGCATTCGGCGCTATAATCGTTATCTCAGCCGTTCCAAGACTATATTTTGAACCTGCCTTTGGAGTCGCAGCCTTTATCCTCTTGTTGTCCAGCGCCTGTATGAGTTTTTGGTATGTTTTGTTGTCCTTCTCATAATTTGACACAAAAACCTTATCGATTTCAAACTTTGTTATAATTACAGGCGCTCCGCCGATATGGTCTGCGTCGGGATGCGTAAGAATCAGATAATCCAGTTTTTTTACATTTTGTTTACGCAAATAATTTTGTACCGCTGTTCCCTTAGCAGTGTCTCCAGTATCTACCAGCATAGCGTGCTCACCGCATATAATCAGCGTAGCATCTCCTTGACCGACATCAATGAAGTGTACCTCCATTTTATTCGTATCGGCAGCAGAGAATGTCTTGGCGGTGTTAAGACAGAACACTGCAATTATGACTAAAGTGGTCAATATTGTAACTATTACGGTTTTATGGATGTTTTTAATATTCATAAAAATATCCTCTATTTCTCCCACTGCTGTAAAACCGACACAAATGCGGGAATTAACTGCTTCTTTCTTGAAACCAAATTCTTTAACACAAACACTTTCTGTTCCTTGGGAAGTCGAAATGCCTCCCGCACGAGTGCGCTGGCACGCTCACCAAAACAGAGAAGTTCTGTCTTTTCATACACGATATTTGTAAGCATGAAAAAGCACATATCCACCTCAAGCTCTGCAAACTTCTCCTTAATATATGGCACAATCTTCTCTTTAATCTCATCTAACTCAATACTGTTCATTGAATTAATCTGTCCCACTCTGAATTCAAAACCATTTGCCGAAAAGCTCTTGTTATCCTGCTTGAAAATTTCGTCCGCATCTTTGTCGCCCAAATTACTTCCCGCGCCAAACATATCAAGCGCAAACTCCTCCGGCTCCACGCCGCAAATTTCCGCCAGCTTGTATGCTGCCGCCTTATCGACCTCCGTCACCGTCGGCGAACGGAACATCAGCGTATCCGAAATAATTGCCGCCATCATAAGTCCTGCGATGTTTTTTGGAATCTCCACGCCCTTTTCTTGATACATCTGATAGATAATCGTTGCCGTACAGCCAAGCGGCTGATTTCTGAAATACACCGGTGCCACCGTTTCAAGCGTACCAATCCTGTGATGGTCAATCACCTCTAAAATATCTGCAAACTCAATCCCGTCTACCGTTTGGGATACTTCATTGTGATCAACAAGAATCAGCTGTTTTCGGCGCAGATTAAGCAGCATCCGGCGAGAAATCATGCCTACATAATTCTCTTCCTCATCCAGTACGGGGAAATCATGATAACGCTTCTTTTTCATGATTGCACGAATATCCTCCGTCTTATCCGTAATTTTAAAGGTGGTCAGTTTTTCACGCCTCATAAAATATCCGATCGGCATACTCTGATTGACAAACCTTGCCACCGTAGCCGTATCGTAAGGCGTACTGATAATCACACAGTTGTGCTCCGCCGCAAAAATCTGAATGGTTTTTGACACCTTCGCTCCCATCGTAATCAGCACACACGCCGCACCCATCTCAATTGCACAAAGCTGCGTTTCATAACGGTTCCCCAAAATGACCATATCCCCCGTATGAATATAGTCCTCTAACACGTCCGGATTTGCCGTTGCTATTACCACGTCGCCACTCTCAAAATAACCGCTCTCATCGCCCACAACCATCTGCGCGTCCAGTGTTTCCAGTATATTTTTATAAGAAGTCCTCGCCCGCGATAAAATCGCATTGTCATACACATCCATATAGGCATTGGCAATATCCCCGATTGTGATAATGCCGGCAAGCTTTTTCCCCTCTATAACGGGCAGTGTCACATCCCCCCTGTCACGCATCAGATGCCATGCCTTTTTTAATGAAACATCCTGTGTCACGCCTTCCACACCATTCATATCAATATCTCGCACATCCGTCATAACGTCATGCAGATATACAGGCGATTCCGCATGAAATGCATTCAGCACATACTGTGTTTCCTGGTTCACCTGCCCCGCCCTTGCCGGAATATAATCACAGCCGTCGTCGCATGCATTTTTGAGATATGCATACGCAACCGCGGAACAAATCGAATCCGTATCTGGATTTTTATGCCCTACTATATAAACAATACTTCTTGCGTTCTCTGAGTTTTCCATAATTGACCTCCGCAAACTTCTTAATTTCTTTCACTTTTTATAAATATCCTACATATATTATTGCCTAAAGTCAAGCAACTTGTTATAATAATGTAATAATTGGGTAACAGTTTCATTAGGACTTTTCATTCGCTGCAAAGTCCGTAAATCTGTTTCAATAACCAGGTAATAATTTAGCAATAACCATTACCGGAAATACTTTTAAAGGGGCAAATGAAAAATGAAAAGATTTGAAAAATACACGGTACTCGAACTTGAACAGCTCGATAAAGTAAAAAAAATCGGTGAATATTATGGCAATTCTCCACAACTTAAATCCGCATGCCAGGAAGCATACCAGTTATACCGTTCAGGAAAAATCTCAGCAGAATGCTATGGCAGCATATATTCAGATGCTTTTGATAACTATTTAGCACAAATATAAAGAGGTACTTATGGATATTCACACAACTCAAAAACAGGTTTCTGATGTTCTTGGCAAATCCAAGAAAATTGACACAATGCGTATGAAAGACATTATTGCACAGCTTTCTGATGTAATTTATCTGCTATGCGGTGCAAAAACAGCAGACATTGTTACTATATTTGACCAATTTACCAATATCACACGTGAAGAACGCGAAGCATTAAATATCGTTTTTCCAAATGACATAGATGACGAATCAAAATAACTAAAAAGCCATGTGTTGCCTGCAAATCATAATCAGGTACATAAAACCCCCAAACCATAAGGTTTAGGGGTTTTCATAGTCTATATTTATTCATTAATACAGGCTGATACCTGATGCATAACCATCAATTACATAATATGCCATACCTTCTTCCGGCTTTATGTATACTTCTACACTCTTAATAGAAGCCGCTGAATGTCCCTCATCCACGTAAGCCTTCTTAATACGATCCACAACATTTTCTACAGATAATTCATCCTTACCGCTCATCTGCAATATAACCTTTGTCGATGCTGCCTTTGTTGTTTTTGCAGGCTTTGCCTCAGTTTCCTTCTTCGCTGTTGCTTTTACCGTCTTCTTTGCTGCTGCAGGCTTTGCTGTCTTTTTTGCTTCAGCCTTAACTTCTGTTTTAGCCTCGCTTGCAACAGCCGGCTCTGCTTCCAGCTTTTCCTCACTTACAGTCTCTGCCACCTGAAGTTCAGGTTTTTCCTCAACTTTAACTACAGGCTCAACAGCCTTAACGGCACTGACTGCTTTCTTTTCTACTGTTTTCTTTGCTGCTGTGTTTTTTTCTACTTTTTTTCTCACTTCTAACCTCTCCTGAATTAATCCTCTAATTTTATCTTTCCTATCTATTTCAAAACAGTTTCTCTGTCATGCCTGCTTTCATAGCCCACACGTCCCAAAAATGCTGTTTTGACATTACTGTCTGACTCATGTTGTCTATAGACTCCTTTATGCACCTTTATTAATATACTCACATTTATCAATTTTGTCAATACCTACAGCAATTGAAAATGATGCAAAATTTGTAACAGTTTAATTTTTTTCAGTACTGCATAAAAAAACTGCTTTTCCCAACCAATGACAAGTTATTCAAACTGCGCTCGATAAAGCTGATAATAAAATCCCTCCCGCTCCATCAGCATCCCATGCGTTCCCTGCTCTACAATTTCGCCGTGGTTAACCACCAAAATTTCATCGGCATTTTGAATGGTTGACAGCCTGTGCGCAATCACAAAACACGTCTTATGTTCCATCAGTTTTCGCATCGCCTGCTGAATCTGCCGCTCCGTGCGCGTGTCCACATTGGAAGTCGCCTCATCCAAAATCAGCATCGGCGCGTCCAAAAGCATCGCCCTTGCAATCGTCAAGAGCTGCTTCTGCCCTTTGGAAATATTCGTCCCCTCATCCGTTAAAACCGTGTCATACCCCTGCGGCAGCCGCATAATATACGAATGGATTTTTGCAGCCTTTGCAGCCGCCACAACATCCTCAAGCGTTGCACCCTGCCGCCCGTACGCAATATTCTCAAAAACAGTCCCCTGAAAAAGCCACGTATCCTGTAACACCATCGCATATGCCTTTCTAAGGCTTGCGCGCGTCACATCGCGGATTTCGCGATTGTCAACGAAAATATGCCCCTCCTGCACATCATAAAACCGCATTAACAGATTAATCAGCGTCGTCTTTCCGGCGCCCGTCGGTCCCACAATGGCAATCAGTTTTCCATGCGGCGCACGCAGGTTCAGATTTTTGATAATCTGCTGCTCTTTCGTATATCCAAAGCTCACGTTTTCCAGCCTTACATCTCCCCTGACCTGACAAAGCTCCACCGCGTTCTCACTGTCCGCCATTTCCGCAGGCTCATCAATCATATTAAACACACGTTCCGCCGCCGCAAGCGCGGACTGCAGCTCGCTCATAATATTCGCCGCCTCGTTAATCGGTCCTGAGAACTTTCTTGAGTATAAAATAAATGACGAAATACTGCCAATTCGCATTTTTCCCGCCAAAAACAGCAGCGCGCCAAACACGCTGACAAGCGTAAGCGAAAGATTATTGATAAAATTGACTGTCGGTCCAACCACACTTCCATAGTATTCCGCCCGATAGTACGCCTCAACCGCTTCTTCATTTTTCGCGTTGAATTTCCGAATCGTATTTTCTTCCTGATGATATGCTTTGAGCGTTTTCTGCCCTGTTATCATCTCCTCCACAAAACCGTTCAACTCCCCGAGCCTGCGTGAGCGCAGCCGAAACAGCGGGCGCGTTTTTCCCGTAATCAGTTTCGTTAAAAGCGTGGAAAGCGGCACCGTAAACGCAAAAATCAGCACAAGACGCGGTGAAATCGCAACCATCATCGAAAACGCCCCGACAACCGTAATCAGCGTCGTGAGAATTTGTACCAAATCATTTGCAAGCGATGTGTTAACCGTGTCAATGTCATACGAAATGCGGCTGATAATATCCCCCGTCTGATGCGTGTCAAAATACCCGACCGGAAGCTCCATCAAATGCGTAAACACATCTTCGCGCATTTTGTAAACCACCTTGCGGCTGATATGAATCATGAGAACGGAAAGCACATAGGATAACGCGGACGAAACCAAATAAAAGATAACCATCAGCGCCGCATAGTAAAACACGCGCGCAAAATCAACCCTGCCAACGCCCGGCTCAATCGCGTCGATGGCATAGCCGGAAAGCATCGGTCCCATAAGGGCGAGCAGGTTGCTTGCGACGGTCAGACCCAGGGCGAACAGCACCCGGTATTTATACTGCACCATATAACGCGCAAGCCGCAGAATGGTTCCTTTACGGTTTTTTGGTTTTTCATATTTTTTTTGCTTTTCCGCCATTGAATCCCTCCACTTTACATCTGTGAATCCCTGATTTCGCGGTAGACGCCGCAGCTCTCCAAAAGCTCCTCATGTGTCCCATAGCCGGCTATTTTTCCGTCCTCCAGCACCATAATATGATCCGCATGCATAATGGAGCTAATCCGCTGCGCAATAATCAGCTTTGTCGTATCCGCAAAATGCACCGCCAGCTCATGGCGCAGCGACGCGTCCGTCCTGTAATCCAGCGCGCTCGAAGAATCGTCCAAAATCAAAATATCCGGATGTGCCGCCAAAGCCCGCGCAATTAAGATACGCTGTTTCTGACCGCCGCTTAAATTTGCCCCACGTACATTCATCTGATTGTCATATCCGCGCCCTGCCGCCTCAACAAACTCTTTCGCTTTCGCGTGCATAACCGCTTTCCTGATGTCATCGTCCGACAGTGTCCGCCCCATACGGACATTCTCCGCAATCGTATCTTCAAAAATGGTGTCGTTTTGGAATACCACACCAAACAATTCCCGCAGCCTGCCCGTCGGTATGGTGCGGATATTTTCCCCTCCGATAGAAATCGTTCCCTCATTGACATCATAAAAACGCATCAAAAGCGCGGCAATCGTACTTTTGCCCGCACCTGTGGCACCGATAATGCCAAGCGTTTCACCCTTTTGCAGCGAGAAGCTGATGTCCGACAGACTTGGCTCCCCAGCATGATAGGAAAACGTCACATGGTCAAAGCGGATATACGCCCCGTCCTTTGCAAGCTTTTCACAGAGCGTCTGCTCCATCTCCTGTGGAACGTCAATAATTTCCACAATCCGGTTTGCAGAGGCAATCGCCTTGGAAATAATGACAAACATTTTGGAAATATTAATCATGGCATTTAGGATAATCGTAAAATATGTAAGAAACGCCAAAATTTTCCCGACCTCGGAATACCCCTGATGCACCCTGTACGCGCCCGCAATCACGACAAGCACAATACCGAGATTTAAAAACAGGTTGGTCGCCGGATTGACAACCGCCATTGTAACGTCTGCCTTTTTTTCCAACGTGACAACTTCTTTGTTGAGCGTCTCATATTTTTCCTTTTCATAGTCGGTCTTTGACAACGCCTTAATCACGCGGATTCCCGCAATATCCTCCCTTAACAGCCGAACAAACTGATCCACGGCTTTTTGCAGCGCGTGATACATCGGAATGCTTTTCCTCGAAAAATAATAGGTCACAAACGCGGTCAGCGGCATAACCGACATCAGCACAAGCGTTAAAACCGGATCCAATGTCAGCGTCACAAGAATCCCGCCAACGACCAAAATCGGAGCGCGCACACCAAGCCGCTGCACTCTGCCGAGCATTTGATGCACATTGTAAGTGTCAGTGGTCAGCCTTGATATTAAGGAAGGTTTTGTAAATTCATCTGTCTTTGCATTAGAAAGCCACATGATTTTTTCAAATAAATCGTGGCGTATCGTTTCCGTGGTATCTCTTGCCACCTTGGATGCCATACGGTTTGCCAGCACGTTAAAAGTGAGCGCCAGCACCGAGCATACAAGCATCACCAGCCCCCACAGATAAATTAGGTTTCTTTTGCCCTGGGGAATAATCGTATCAATCATGTACGCCAGTATCCAAGGCAGACATAAGTCCATAATCGTACCAATAAATTTAACGATAAAGCCAATCAGCATTCGCCCGTAATAAGGTCTTAAATAGACTGACAATACCTTTTTCATACCTTCCTCCATAAACCAGTATTTTTATTTATTCCAGCCGTTCTACATGACAGAACTCACAGCACAATTTCCCCGACAACGTCCTCAAGCAGGCTATCCTTGTCAGGACAGTCCGCCGCCGCCGTCGCAAGCATGTCACACCGCTCGTTTTCAGGATGTCCCGCATGTCCCTTAACCCATGTAAACGTCACCTTATGCGCTTGTTTTGCACGCAAAAGCCGCTGCCAAAGGTCGATGTTTTTGACCTCCTGCTTTGCGCTGTTTTTCCATCCCCGTTTCAGCCACCCCTCTATCCAGTGCTGGTTGAAGGCGTCCGTCACATACTTCGAGTCGGATATGATTTCAACTTCACAAGGCTTTGTCAACGCCTCAAGCCCTACAATGACCGCCATAAGCTCCATGCGGTTGTTTGTCGTCTTTTTATAGCCTGCCGAGAACTCCCGCTCGTGAAGTTGACTTTTCGAGTCAACATACTGTAAAACCGTTCCGTAGCCGCCGGGACCTTCCGGATTTCCCCGTGCAGCACCGTCAGTAAAAATTTTCACAAACATTCGTCTATCTTCTCCATTCTCCCGTTCTTAAAAAACTGCCTGCCATATCGTCTGCTTTTTTAATAATATCTTCAGAAAATCCGATAATTTCAAGGAGCCGTATCGCGTTTCGCGTGTGTGCCCGCCCCCCAAGAAGCCGATATGAAAACAGCACGTCTCCGTCTTTGACCTCCTCTTCAAAGTGAAAATTATCATATTCCCTGTCAAGCAGATGTGTCAGTTCAATATCATGCGTTGCCGCAAAACAATATACGCCTTGGCGTGAAAGTTTCTTTAAAATCTGAACCGACGCGGCAATCCGTTCCACCGTATTTGTCCCCCGAAGGACCTCGTCCACAAAACAAAGAAGCGGGTTAACGCTGTCGGAAAACGCCGCATCCACGATACGCTTAATTGCCTTAATCTCAACCATATAATAGCTTTCGCCCTGCTCTAAGCTGTCACGCAGCGACATCGACGAATAAACCCTGTAATAGTTTCCGCTATAAGACCTTGCACAGCAGGTATGAATGCTCTGCGCAAGAATGGCGTTTATCGCCACCGTCTTTAAAAACGTGGATTTTCCCGACGCGTTGGAACCTGTGACAAGCATACCGCGGCTTTGACTGACACTGTTTGCAACAGGATTTTCAATACACGGATGGAAGCCGTCTTTTATGACAAGCGTGTCATTTTTCCCGTTTGTCAGAACCGGCACGCAATAATACGAAAGCGCCGCCCTGAAATACGCAATGGAAATCACTGCGTCCAAATAACCGATTTTGTCCGCAATTTCATAAATATCCTGACTGTGCCGCTGAATCAGTCCTAACACTCTGTTAAACTGGATTAAATCAATATGCGTCAGCATTTTTATATAATCAAACAAAATACCGTCCGCACTGCTTGTCGCCGCATTCAACCGCAGCACCATTCGCGAATTTTTCTCAAGATTTTGAAACTGCGTCCTGTTCTTTTGAAGCGCGTCACAATATTGCGCAAATTCCGCATCAAGTCCTAGCGCCAAAATACCGTCCGCGCACCCGACCATTCTCATAATATAAGAAAACGCCGTAATATATGTGGACGCAACGCCCTTTTCCTTCATATACGTCACAATATTGATACATGCCGCCGCAATCAGCAGCATTACACCAAAAGACGTATAGACAAAAACCGACACAATCGAAGCAGTCAGCAGCAAAATACAAGCATAATGCCTGGCATTGCTGCGAATGCCAAGCCCCTTAATATAGTCCAAATAATCGGCAAGCGCATATTTTCCGCTCTGCCCAAGTTCGTTTAACAGCATCAGCGCATCAAGACGCACCTTCTCATCGGACATCATAGACACAATATGCTTCTCCATCGTACGCGCCGCCTGCCTGTTCTCTGAAAGAACAGGGCATTTTAACATGGCGTAAAGCGTTTCTTCCCCTGCAGAAGACTGCGTGAAATTCATGCGCGCAAAAATACCGTCCATATTCAAATCGTTCCAGGTAATATTGTCAATCATACCTTCCGCCGTGCGTTTGCCTGACATATGATTAAAGCTGCTCCCGATGCGCAAAAGCTCCTCCGCTCCTAAAGCCGTTTCAGGGAAGCTTCCGTAAAGATTCTTCAAATATGCCCTGTACTTTTGCTTTCTCTTTTTCTCATCGTACGCGCCGCGTATCATAACATACAAAAACACGGCGTAAATCACCAAAAGAACAATTATGACTTCCATGCGCCGCACCTACAGACTTGACGGACCAAAGCCGTGCGGAAGCATTTCTTCCAGTTTTTTATCAAGATATTCCTCCTCGGAAACTGCCGTAATCACGCAAAATTCCTTCGGGTCGCAAAACTCCATCATCACCTGACGGCACACACCGCACGGATAGGCATAATCCGTCGGCGCTCCTGCATATCCGCCGACAATCGCGATTGCCGCAAACTCACGTTCTCCTTCGCTCACCGCCTTAAAAAATGCAGTCCGCTCCGCGCAATTTGTGGGCGTATAGCTCGCATTTTCGATATTGCAGCCTTTGTATACCTTCCCCGCCTTTGTAAGAAGCGCCGCCCCTACCATATAGTTTGAGTACGGCACATACGCCATCTCCCTTGCTTCGAGTGCAAGGCGAATCAACTCTTTTTTGTCCATAAGCTTCTCCCCTATTTATTTAGAATTTCATAATCGCGTCCGTCACAAGCCTTGTAAATTTCTCCGCTGCCATGTCCGCTGCTTCCTGTACCTCTTTATGGGATAACGGCGTCGGGTTCATGCCTGCCGCAAGATTGCAGATGCACGAAATACCGCAGATTTTCATTCCGGCATGGTTTGCCGCAATCGCCTCAACTACCGTACTCATGCCCACCGCATCCGCAAAATTGGAAAGCATTTTAATCTCCGCAGGCGACTCATAACAAGGTCCTGTCAGCTGCACATAAACGCCCTCCTTTAAAGCAATGCCGTTCTCCTTTGCCGTATTCCTTATAATCTCCTGCAAATCCTTATCGTAAACATTTGTCATATCCGGAAATCTTGTCCCAAGTTCATCGATATTCGGTCCGATCAGCTGATTGGGTGCAAAAATACCGATATGGTCCGTAAGCATCATCAAATCGCCCGCTTTAAATTCCCTGTTCATACCGCCTGACGCATTTGTGAGGAACAAAATCTCCGCGCCCAAAAGCTTCATCAGCCTTGTCGGAAGCACAACATCCGATACGGGATACCCTTCATAATAATGCACACGCCCTTTCATACACACAACAGGCACTTCGCCCACATATCCGAAAATAAACTTTCCTGCATGTCCCGGAACGGTTGACACGGGAAATCCTTCAATGTCCTGATAATCGATTTCCGCCTCAATTTTTATGCTGTCCGCATAATTGCCAAGCCCCGAACCAAGCACAAGCGCAACCTTTGGAACAAAATCCGTTTTGGCGCGCACACTGTCGTAACAGTTCTTTAATTTGCTGTATAATTCATTCATAAAAAGTACCTCCTGTCCAAAAATTCTGTTGATCGTTTGCCAATTTATACTATTTCAGTATAGCATATCCCCAAAATACGGGCAACCCAAAATCAATGCCGCGGCAAAACTGCCGCGGCATTCGCTGAATATGCCAAACATTAAATAATGATACAAACCATTCCGCCGTTCGAGTCATTGACAATCTTCTGCATCGTATCCTGAAGCTTCATCTGACTCTCCTCACCAATCATGGAAACTTTGCTTGTAATGCCGTCATTGACAAGCTGTTCTACCGTCTTTCCGAAAATATTGGTTTCCCAAATGCCTTCCTTAGACGTTTCCGCGTCGGATATGTAGCCGATTAAATCCTGTGCCTGCTGCTGCGTTCCCACAATCGGCGCAATCTCCGTCTCGATATTTGCCTTAATCATATGAATGGACGGGCTTTGTGCCTTAATCTTAACCCCGTATTTATTGCCATGCTTAATCAGGGTCGGATTTTCAAGCGTAATCTCGTCGCGCTCCGGCGTTACGACGCCATATCCTTTTTGCCGTACGCTCTCCAATGCGTTGAGCACCTTTTGATATTCTTTCTTCATATCCGCAAGACTTGCCAAAAGCTGCATTAACTGATACTCGCCCTTGATATTCTCGCCCGTCATGGAGCTTAGCAGCTCATAATAATACTTCGTATCCCCGTCTAACAACAGCGACGCCGAACCGTCCGCAATGTTAATATTGTCATATTTGCAGCGCTTGATATATTCGCTGTCCTTCTCCAAAAGCGCGCACACGTCTTTTTCCATCAAGTCACGGACCGTACGTATGTTTTCCTTTAATTCCTTCAGCTTCTCGACGATTTCCTTTTTCATCGGATTATCCATCGACATAATATCCATCCACTTCGGCGTATAAAACTCCACCGCAGACACCGGGAACTCATACATCACCTGCTCTAATAGCATCGTAATGTCCTCGCGTTTGAGCTGGTCGATATTGATTGGAATTGCTTTCACCTGATACTTTTTCTCAAGCTCTGCGGCAACTCCCTTTGCCTCCTCACCGTACGGCTTTGTGGTATTGACAAGGACAATAAACGGCTTTCCGATTCGGCTTAACTCCATAATCGTCTGCTCCTCCGCATCCTTATAAGCCGCGCGCGGAATTTCCCCAAAGCTGCCGTCAGTCGTAACCACAATGCCGATGGTCGAATGCTCCTGAATTACCTTTCTTGTACCGATTTCTGCCGCCTGCGTAAACGGAATTTCATTGGGAAACCACGGCGTTTTGACAAGCCGCTCCTCGTTTTCCTCCATATGCCCCGTCGCACCGTCCACCATATATCCCACACAGTCAATCAGCCGCACCTTCACGTTTATGCCGTCGCTGATTTCAATATCCGCCGCCTCTTTTGGAATAAACTTCGGCTCAGTCGTCGTAATCGTTTTTCCGCCGCTGCTCTGCGGCAGTTCATCCAAAGTCCGCGAACGCTCATGTTCGTTTTCCATATGCGGAATGACCATTAAATCCATAAACCGTTTGATAAAGGTAGACTTTCCCGTTCTGACCGGTCCTACCACGCCGACATAAATTTCTCCTCCCGTACGTTGACTAATATCTCTGTATAAGTTAAATTCCTGACTTGCATCAAGCTTGCCCATATTGTCCCCTTTCTTATTCCGCATATGCTTTATACACTGCCTTTGCTTTCAATCTAATTAAGCTTATGCACTGTGGGACAAAAAAAGAACCGCTAAGGTTCTTTTTTATTCATGACAATAGAAGACTCGCGAAGCGTGGATTCTATTGTTTGTTTACCATCAGCTTTATCATTGCGTCATTCAGTCCCTTCACCGTGAGCTTATACATCGGGAAGATTTCTTTTACGGCAGTCTCTGCTTCCCTCCACGGCGCCCTTCCAGCCGCCATTTTCGGATTCATCCAAACCACCTTTTTATAGTGCCGCTTTACCAATTGCAGCCACTGATAGCCGGAAAGCCCGCCGTTTGGCCCCCTGTAATTTCCGGTATCCGAATACAGCTCCTCCGGCGCCATTGCCGCGTCCCCGACAATAATCACCTTATAATCACTGTCCGCGTTGCGAAACAGCCATTCCGTGTCAATCCAGTCGCCGTTTTCACACTCCGGCGTCTTATACAGTTTGGAGTAAATACAGTTGTGGAAATAATAAACCTTCACATCTTTAAAATGGTTGGATTTATTGACCGACTGAAACAAATCATTCATCAGCCTTGTATATGGAATCATCGTGCCGCCCGAATCCATCAACAGCATCAGCTTTACGGCATTTTTCCTCGGACGCATCATTTCGATTTGCAGATACCCGCCATTATTACAGGTCTTGTCAATCGTCGTGTCAATGTCAAGCTCGGTCTTTGGAATATCAAGCTTCGTGGAAAACTGGCGAAGCCGCCGCAGCGCCATTTGGAACTGCCGGTTGTCAATCACTTTGTCATCACGGAAATCCTTGTATTTTCTTGCGCCGATTACGGCAAACGCCGACTGATAACCCGTCGCACCGCCTACGCGTACACCGCCCACATTTCCGCCCGTGTTTCCAAACTGTGTCTTTCCCATTGTTCCAATCCAAAAATTGCCGCCGTTGTGCTCCTCATTTTGGTCTTTCAGACGCTCCTTAAATTTCTCCTCAACGTCATCCTTATCCACATGGATTTCCTCAATCTGATTAAGCCAGTGCTTCTCCTCCTCGTGCAAAAGCGCGCTCATCTCAGGCTTATCCAGCCACGCAAGCATGTTTTTACCGACCTCGTTTTCGCTCATAATGCCCTTAAAGCATTCCTCAAACGCCATATCAAATTTGTCAAATTCCGTCTCGCTTTTGACCAAAATCATGCGCGCCACATAATAAAACTGTGTCAGAGAGCTTTCGCAAAGCCCCTTGTCAAGCGCGTCCTGAAGCGTCAGCCACTCGCTGAGCGTCACGTCAAGACCCTTATTCTTTAATGTATAGAAAAATTTTGAAAACATTCGCGTTCCTCTGTTTATATCAAATTTGACGGTATCATAGAGCTCCCATATTTTTAACGATTGCCATATCCTCGTCCTTCTTTACCACAACACCTACAAACGGAAGTTTTTCCCGCAGCGTATCCGCAGAAATTCCTCCAATCTGAAGCGCGTTAATCCAGTCAATCAGCTCCGAAGTGCTCGGTTTTTTGCGAATATCGCGCTGCGCACGAATATCATAAAACACCCGCATCGCACCACGCATCAGATTTTCCTCCACATCCGGATAATGCGTTTTGATAATCTCCTCCATCAGCGCCTCGTCGGGGAAATCAATATAGTGGAAAATACATCTTCTCAAAAACGCGTCAGGCAGCTCCTTCTCGGCATTCGACGTGATAATCACAATCGGTCTGTGCTTTGCCTTTACCGTGCGCTTTGTCTCATGGATATAAAACTCCATTTGGTCAAGCTCCCAAAGCAAATCGTTTGGAAACTCCAAGTCCGCCTTGTCAATCTCGTCAATTAAAAGCACAACCTGCTCCTCGCTCTCAAACGCTTCCCCAAGCTTTCCAAGCTTGATATACCTTGCAATATCATCAACGCCCTCCTCACCGAACTGTCCGTCGTATAACCGTTGAATGGTATCGTACATATACAGACCGTCCTGCGCCTTTGTCGTCGATTTTACGTTCCAAATAATCAGCCGTTTGCCAAGCGAATTTGCCACCGCCTGCGCAAGCATTGTCTTCCCGGTTCCCGGTTCTCCTTTGATTAGCAGGGGTTTTTTTAAGGCAATTGCCACATTCACGCTTGCCAAAAGCTCCTCGCTTGCCACATAATCCTGCGTACTGCTAAATGCTGTGTTTCCCATTTTAATAACCATGCTCCTTTCTCAGCCTGCTCCATGAAATCCTATTAATCCCAGCCCTCGTCGCTGATAATCTCAATCTTTTTATCCCGTATCATCAAATCTTTTACTGCCGCAGCCGCGCTCTTGTTTTGGAAGAGCACCTCGTTGACCTGCTCTATAATCGGAAGCTCTATATCATACTTCTTGGCAAGACCCATTGCCGCCTTTGCCGAAAAAACACCCTCAACGACCATGTTGACCTCATCCATCGCCTCTTCCATCGTCTTGCCCTGTCCGATTAAAATACCCGCACGCCTGTTTCTGCTGTGCATACTCGCACAGGTCACAATCAAATCGCCGATACCCGAAAGCCCGCAAAAGGTCTCAAACTTTCCTCCCATCGCAATGCCAAGTCTTGCAATCTCCGCAATGCCGCGCGTAATCAGCGCCGCCTTCGTATTATCTCCGTATCCGAGTCCGTCCGCAATACCCGCGGCAAGCGCAACCACATTCTTTAACGCCGCCCCAAGCTCAATGCCAAGCACGTCAGGGCTGATATATACACGGAACACATCGCTCATAAACACATTTTGAATATATTCCGCAGTCTTTTTTGTACCCGCACCGACCACAATCGTCGTGGGAATTCCCCTTCCGACCTCCTCTGCATGGGAAGGACCCGACAGCACCGCAACATCTGCCTGCGGGATCTCGTCCTCGATCACCTGAGAGAGTGTCATCAGCGTCGCTTCCTCAATTCCCTTTGCCACGTTCACAATAATTTGGTTTTGCGCTGCATATGCCTTCATTAAATGCGCCGTGCTTCTTGTAAAGGATGAGGGAACCGCAAGCACAAGAATATCTTTCTCGTCCATAGCCTGCTGCAAATCCGACGTAAAGCACATGTCATCGGGAAGCTTTACTCCCGGCAGTTTCTCCTTTTGTTCATGCTCCCTGTTCAGCATTTCGATTTCTTTCTCCAACGCTGACCATACGGTAACCGTATGTCCGTTGTTGTGCAGCAGCACGGACAATGCAATTCCCCAGCTTCCTGCACCGATTATCCCAATTTTTGCCATGTTTAATACCCTTATTCCTTTCACATTTTGAAGTTTCAGCTTTTTTAGAACAAACTTGCCGGTTGAATGTTCTTTTCAACCTCCCTACTGCTCACTTTTTTTCGTCAGATATGTTTTCCGTTCCTCTTTGTGCGCCAGCCTTTTGATATTCTCCCTGTGCCCCCAAAATGCAAGCGCCGCCAAAAGCACCGTCACAATATAAAGCTCGTTTAATGCTCCCTGCGGCATTCCAAATACTCCAAACTGCCCGAAAAGAACCATCTCCGCAATCAGCAAAAGCTCTGTCACAAGCGAACCAAGCGAGACATAATGCGTCGTAAAAAAGATGGTCAAAAAGCTGACTGCCTGCGGCAAAAGCAAATAAGGATGAAAAAATATGATTAGTCCTGCCGTACATGCAATCCCTTTTCCGCCCTTAAAGCCCAAATAGAACGGAAAAATATGACCTAAAATCGCGCCCGCAGCCGCATAAATTGTCAACAGATACAACACATCGCCATACCGCTCCCGAAACAAAAAACGCACCAGCATCATTGCTATCCCTGTCTTTAACATATCACAAAGAAGCACAATAATACCCGCTTTCTTTCCCAAAACGCGCAGGGAATTTGTCGTTCCCGCATTCCCGCTTCCGTAATCGCGAATGTCAATCCCGTGCAGCTTTCCATATATATAGGAAGTTTGAAAGCATCCGCACACATAACCGATCAGTAAACATACCAAACGTATCATTCCTACAATCCTTTGCCTTTCGCTTTATTTATTTTTCATCCGAGGATAAAATTTATTTTTCATCCTTGCGTTCCCTGATAATAAATTTCAGCGGCGTTCCCTTAAAACCAAACGCCTCCCTAATCTTATTCTCAAGGTATCTGGTGTATGAAAAGTGCATCAGCTCCTTATCATTGACAAACACGACAAACGTCGGCGGCTTGACGCCCGCCTGCGTCGTATAAAAAATCTTCAGCCGTTTTCCCTTATCCGAAGGCGGCTGCTGAAGCGCCACTGCCTCCGTGACAATCTCATTGACTACTCCGGTCGAAATGCGCAGGGACTGGTTTTGAATCACCATGTCAATCGTCTCAAACAGCTTGCCGATTCTTTGCCCCGTAACCGCCGAAATAA
This sequence comes from uncultured Lachnospiraceae bacterium, assembly GCA_910586715.1. Lineage (GTDB taxonomy): Bacteria > Bacillota > Clostridia > Lachnospirales > Lachnospiraceae > COE1. Next base: position 26,074 of record CAJUJG010000014.1, on the reverse strand, counting down.
AGACAATCTCGGCATATGTCATAAAGGAAAGCGTATTGCGCACCTTCTCCGTAAAACGGTAAATCGTCTTATCGTCCTTTTCAATCGCGTCCCACTTGTTGACTGCCACGATAATCCCTTTGCCTCTGTCATGCGCAATGCCCGCAATCTTGGCATCCTGCTCTGTCACGCCCTCCGTCGCGTCAATCATTAAAACCACCACGTCCGCGCGCTCTACCGCACTGACCGTACGGATAATCATAAACCGCTCCAGCTCATCCTTAATTTTATTTTTTCTGCGCAGTCCCGCCGTATCAATAAAGATATACTCTCTGCCGTTATATTTAATTTCCGTGTCAATCGCGTCTCTCGTCGTACCGGCAATCTCAGAAACAATGACCCGGTTCTCGCCCGTAATCTTATTAATAATAGAAGATTTTCCTACATTCGGCTTTCCCACAATCGCAATGCGCGGTCTGTCGTCCTCCTGCGCCTCAACCGCATCCTTGTCAAACAAATCCGTTACGGTATCCAGCATCTCTCCAAAGCCTAACCGATTTGCGGCAGAAACCGCATGCGGCTCTCCGATGCCCAAATTGTAAAACTCGTAGACGTCCGCCTCATACTTTGCAAAGCTGTCAACCTTATTTACCACAAGCACTACGGGCTTACGGCTGCGCCTCAGCATGTCCGCAACCTTTGCGTCGGCATCTACCAGTCCCTGCTTCACGTCCACAAGAAAAATAATCACGTCCGCCGTATCAATCGCAATCTGTGCCTGCTCCCGCATCTGCGAGAGAATAATGTCCTTACTGTCCGGCTCAATGCCGCCTGTATCAATTAACGTAAAGTTCCAATTCAGCCAGCTGATGTCCGCATAAATCCTGTCCCTTGTAATGCCGGGAGTATCCTTGACAATCGATATTTTTTCCCCCGCAAGCGCGTTAAACAATGTGGATTTTCCCACATTGGGACGACCGACAACAGCGACAATCGGTTTCTTACTGTTCTTTTCCATTCCATAGCTCCATTTCTAATTGTTCGAATATAATATTGCGTCAATAAAATCCTTTCCGCTTGATTTTACAATATCTACCGGAACTTGTAAAGCTTTTTCAAGCTCTTTGACCGTCATATCATCAAGAAACACGCTTTCCCCGCTCTTTAAAACATTCTGCGGCAAAAGCAGCCTCTCTCCTAAATCCTGCCCCATAAGCTGCGCCTTCAAATCCTGTCCGGTCAGCAGTCCCGACACGGTTATCAGCTCTCCGAAAAAATCATTCCGAACAGGATAAATGTGTATCGTAACCGTCTCAAATTCCGTCATCAGCGCATCCGCCATTTGTTTGACAAACGGATATGCAAGTCTTCCCGTGGCAATCGAACAGCAGCGTTCTCCCATTGCCGCAATCCGCTGCCTGTCCTCTTTTGCTTCTGCAAGCGCCTGCGCAAATTCATCCAGCAAAAGCCGTATCATGCCGACGCCGTTTTCTAATTGCAGATACCCGTCATAACGCGCCTCCTCAGGCAGCTCCTCCTGCGCCAAAATATACCACTCATCACTTGCATGGATAAAATGCAGACCGTATTTGGGATAAAGCCTGTCCTGCCATTTATGAATTGTGGCAAGAACCGCCTTAGCATCTTCCTTCGTAAACGGCTCTAAAGGATAAAGTCCATCCCTGTACTTGGAAAGCCCAACCGGAACGACCGACACACTCTCAAGATTCGGCAAATACCGCGATAAATCCCGAATGCTGCGCTCTAACTCCTCTTTGTCGTTAACGCCTTTGCAAAGCACAATCTGCCCGTTCATGG
>CAJUJG010000014.1:18524-24267 GCA_910586715.1 uncultured Lachnospiraceae bacterium | reverse complement strand
GCCCGCATTAGCAAGCCGCCACGCCTTTTCCAATGCTTCACCTGCAAAGCGGTTATTGAGCATTTGACAGCGCAGTTCGGGATTGGTTGTCTGAAACGACACGTTAATCGGCGAAAGGTTATACTTGATAATGCGCGAAATATCGTCGTCCGACATATTGGTGAGCGTCACATAATTTCCCTGTAAAAAAGAAAGCCTTGAATCATCATCCTTAAAATACAACGTTTCCCGCATTCCCTTTGGCATTTGGTCAATAAAACAGAAAATACATTTATTATGGCATGAACGATAATCATCCATCAGCCCGTTTTCAAAACAGATGCCCAAGTCCTCATCATAATCCTTATCAATCTCAAGCAGCCACTCCTCGCCGGACGGTTTGCGAATCAATACCTCAATATATTCATCCTGTATATGATACTGATAATCAAAAATATCTTCTATTTTATTTCCGTTTATCTCAAGAAGTACGTCGCCTGCCGTAATTTCCAGCTCCTCGGCGATGCTTCCTGCTTCCACTGCTTCCACAATGTGTAAATGCTGCTTTTCCATAATATGCCGCTTTCCCTCTAACTCTATTTTAATCATCCATTCCGGTAGTTAATCATGTGTAACAGTTCAGCCCCCGGTTTCCTGTTACAGACATGCTCAATTATACTAAAAATTTCTTGACGTGTCACTACCTGAATGTTATAAAATATAAATATATGGAACAGAAAGTTACCGTTCACACAGGACTTAGCATTTACTGCTAAGTCCGTACGAAAACGTATATATTGCAAGTAAAAATCCATTTGCGCAACGAACTTGTTCGTTTTTTACCTGTTACTGGAACGGAGTGAACAGTAACAACAGAAAGGAACAGGAAAAATGCCCCATTTAGACAAACTTAAGAACGCTCTGCCCGTAGCGCCCCTAAAGCTTATGGTTTTGGACAGCGCGGCTGAGCTTGGAAACAAAGTAAATGATTATCTTGTCGATTACCGCCATCGGGAAAAGAATGCCTATACCGACGATCCGGCGTTTCAGGGATATGTGGAGGATGACTATCTCTTTCGCTTCTCAACGCCGCGCTTTAACAGCGGAGAGGGAAAAGCAATATTAGCAGAAACCGTCCGCGGAAAAGATTTGTTTATTTTGGTTGACGTGTGCAATCATAGTCTTACCTATCAAATGCAAGGTTATGTAAATCATATGTCTCCCGATGATCATTATCAGGATTTAAAGCGCGTGATTGCGGCGACAAACGGCAAGGCACATCGAATCAATGTGATAATGCCTTTTCTGTATGAAGGACGGCAGCACAGACGTTCAGGAAGAGAAAGTCTCGACTGCGCATATGCATTCGAAGAATTGACCAACATGGGTGTCAGCAATTTTATTACCTTTGACGCGCATGACCCGCGCATTCAAAACGCTGCACCTTTAAGCGGTTTTGACAATTTTACGGCACATTATCAGTTTACACGTGCGCTTCTGCGCTCCGAAAAGGATTTGGTTTTGGACAAAGACCATATTATCGTTATTTCCCCTGATGAGGGCGCGCTTGACCGTGCCATTTATTTTTCAAGCGTAATCGGTGCCGACACGGGTATGTTTTATAAGCGCCGCGACTACTCGACAATTGTCGGCGGAAAAAATCCGATTGTCGCACATGAATTTTTAGGCAATAATATTGAGGGAAAAGATATTATCATTATTGACGATATGATTTCATCCGGTGACAGCATGATTGACACCTCAAGGCAGTTAAAAGCCATGAAAGCCAAACGTGTGTTTATCTGTACGACGTTCGGACTGTTCACAAACGGACTTTCCGCTTTTGACAAAGCATACGAGGAGGGTGTATTTGATAAGGTCATCACCACCAATTTAAGTTACCGTCCGCCTGAGCTTCTGACAAAGCCTTATTATATGGAGGCGGATATGAGTAAGTTTTTGGCGTCCATTATTAACTTTATGAATCATGACCTTTCCATGGAAATCGTATCAACGCCGACGGAGCGTATTCAGCGTATTATTGAACTTTATAATGATGACATGGAGATTTATCAGGTATAAACAGCGTTGTCCGGTGACGGCGCATAGTCTTTTATAGAAAAGAGTTTCCTTTTTTGACAAAAATGGCTTTCTGTTTTATCATAAGCAGAAAGCCATTCTTATCTTTATCTATATTGTCAGATTGGACGTTTTACAGACAAATCTTCTGAAAACTCTTCTTGCCCTTCTTAACGACAAACTCATTCTCAAACGCATCCTTCGCAAAAACAGCCTTCGCATCCGTCACCTTTTCACCGTTTACGGACACGCCGCCCTGCTCCACGGCACGCCTTGCCTCGGACTTTGAAGCGGTCATTCCTGCCTTTACCAAAATCGAGAGAATATCAATCACACCGTCCGTAAAATCCGTATCCGCGAGTGTCGTTTTCGGCATGTTCTCCGAATTTGCACCGCCTGCAAACAGCGCCTTTGCAGCCTCCTGCGCCTTATTGGCTTCCTCCGTGCCATGCACAAGCTGCGTCAGCTCAAACGCAAGAATTTCCTTAGCCTTATTCAACTCGCTGCCCTCCCATTTTTCCATCGGTTCAATTTCTTCAAGCGGAAGGAATGTCAGCATTTTAATACACTTTATGACGTCTGCGTCAGCGACGTTTCTCCAGTACTGGTAAAATTCGTACGGCGACGTCTTCTCGGCGTCAAGCCATACCGCACCCGACTCCGTTTTGCCCATTTTCTTCCCCTCGGAATTTAACAGCAGATTAATCGTCATCGCATATGCATCTTTTCCAAGCTTACGGCGGATTAGCTCCGTACCGCCGAGCATATTGCTCCACTGGTCATCGCCGCCAAACTGCATATTGCAGCCATACTTCTGAAACAACTCCAAAAAGTCATAGCTCTGCATAATCATGTAATTAAATTCCAAAAAGCTAAGTCCCCGCTCCATGCGCTGCTTATAGCATTCCGCCGCAAGCATTCTGTTCACGCTGAAATGCGGTCCGACTTCACGCAAAAGCTCCACATAGTTCAAATCCAACAGCCAGTCGCCATTGTTTACCATAATCGCCTTGTCCTCACCGAACTCAATAAAACGGCTCATCTGCTTTTTAAAACAGGCAATATTATGGTCAATATCCTCCTTTGTAAGCATCTTTCGCATGTCCGTCTTTCCCGACGGGTCGCCAATCATGCCTGTTCCGCCGCCTAAAAGCGCAATCGGTTTGTTCCCCCCCATCTGAAGACGCTTCATCAGACATAATGCCATGAAATGTCCCACATGAAGGCTGTCCGCCGTCGGGTCAAAGCCAATATAGAATATCGCCTTTCCGGAATCAATCAGCTCCTTAATCTCCTTTTCGTCCGTTACCTGTGCAATCAATCCTCTTGCCACCAATTCGTCATACAACTGCATTTTGTTTTCCTCCTATCACATCATCATGTTTTGTTTCAAAGGACGAGGTTTATTTTAAAACAATCTTCATTTGGGCTCCCATGTGCATAAAAAAACCCGTCCTTGAACTGTTTCATTCAAAGGACGAGGCTATCTCACCACGTGTTACCACCTTTATTTACGCAGAACTCACATTCTGCGCCTCAGTAAGTACGGGATTTCTATCAACCGAGTAAGGTTCCTTACTCGCCGCGCGCGCCATGCGCCGCTTCGGCGGCATATTTCCTCTGCATGGGGCTGTGCATAAAAATAAATCCGATACTCCTCCCAATATAACGTTTGGGCATTCCGTCACAGTCTACTCTCCATTTTTTGGATTTTGGTGTGCGGCTCCGGGATGTATTCACAAATGCGTTCCCCTGCGTCTCTCATCAACCGACTGCTTTCTGTAGGTTTGCACAAAAGCTACTTTTTCCCTTCACAGCTTTTTACTATAACGTGATTATAAACATTCCTGCTTTATTTGTCAACCATATTTTTGACATCCTTGTAAAACGCATACCCATTTTTCCCATGCTGCTTTACATAGTACATCGCTTCATCCGCCTTTGATACGAGCTGCGCTATGCCTTCTGCGTCATCCGGATAGATACTTACGCCGACACAGGCAGAAAGCCCTGTATTTTCCGCACGGCACTCCTCTTTGATGCGCATGATTTCTTCCCGCAGATACTGTATCTTGTCCGCCGCAATCTTTTCATCGCTGTCCTTAACAAAAATAATAAACTCATCTCCTCCAAAGCGCGCGACAATATCATCACTGCGGAAAATATTTTTCATGCTTCCCGCCACGCCGATTAAAACTTCATCTCCTGCCAAATGACCCAATTGGTCATTGACATTCTTAAAATTGTCAAGATCAAGAAACAAAAGGATACCCTTTTTACCATTATCTTCAATAAATTTTTCGACCAATGCATAAAACGCATTTTTATTGTAAAGTCCTGTCAGCTTGTCCCGCATGGATGCGTCGCTTAACTGTTTCATGTGGTTGACCTCTTTGTCTATGTCGGTCATTCTGCAAAGAATCCGGTAAACGGTACCGTTCTTTTCCATACAGCTTAGCTTCACCTTATGCCATCGGTTCCTGCCGTCCGCCGTCTTTAAGCGCATCCGAAGCTCCGGCTGTTTTTTGCCGGTCTTTAACGCCTCTAATGCTGTTATAAAAAGCGTTAAATCCTCCTGTACAATGACGGTTCCAAACGCCTCCTGCTCATTTCCGTCCGCAATCTTTCCTGGCGGATCAATCCCGAAACGCTCCTTGTAAAACGGCGGCCATATATACTCGTTCGTCTTAATGTCACCATAAAATACAATGTCCTTCGAGTCCTCCATAAAAATACGGTACATCTCTTTCTCATCTTCAAGAGCCTCTTTGAGCATCTGCTCCCTGCTAAAATCGATCAACACACAGGTGATATTTCGTTGACCATTTGAGTCATCTCCGCGTGTTCCGTTTAACAAAATAGGCTTTTTCTTGTTACCGTCTTTGATATTGAACTTAAGCTCAATCATCTCTCCGGATGTCCATGCCCGTTTCAGTCCAGCCTCCACTTTACTTTTATCCTCATCACAAATAAAGTCCAAAAAAAGGCTGTCCGTTTTCGGTGTCGCATCGCATTCACCGCTCACAACATTCCAAAAGCGGTCGTTAGCATAGGTAACACGAAAGTCGTCCTTCTTTGTGATAATCACCAAACCGCCGTGAATGTTGTTCGTGATATTTTGGAGGTACTCCTCGTTCTTGGACATTAGACGCATCATTTTACTGCGGCTTTGGAGCCGGACAAAAAGCACTGCTGCAACAATCAGTACAAGGAGCACAACGCCCATCGCGATAAACAGCATCGGATTGTTTTCAATCTGCTCGGCAAACGTTGGATAATACATTCTCGTAATCGTGTAATCCACAACCAGCTGGCGTGTATATTCTTCCGGCATCGCCGCAATTGCCTTATTCAAAATATCCACAAGCACCTTGTCTTCGTCTGCCAATACAGCACACGTCAGCTCTTCCTGCGCAACGGAGCTTTTATACAGCATCAGGTCGCTGTAGGCAGGTCTTTTTAAAAACTCGTCGATAACGTAGACGCTTTGCAGCATCAAATCCGCAGTTCCGTTTTGCAGTGCATGCAGCGCTTCCTCTGTGCTCTTTGCATATACTACATCATAGTCAGGATAAGAGTCTTTCATAAACTGGTACCCCATGCGGTATCCTTTGCTCACAAATACTTTTAAGGGTTTGCTCATATCAATTGCAGCGCCCTTTTTTGCCACAAGCACCATATCGCT
>CAJUJG010000014.1:0-18514 GCA_910586715.1 uncultured Lachnospiraceae bacterium | reverse complement strand
GTATCCGTCAGCATAATATCCGGATTGTTCGTATTTCCCCCGTAACGAAGTACACCGACTGCCACATCGGCATCACCCTGTGTGATATAGTCAACCGGATTTCCCCCCGCCGGAATCTCTAAATAGGTAAAATGAAGACCTGTATTGGTTTCGATCCATTTCATTATATCCACACAAATCCCGTGCAGTTCTCCGTCTTCCGTATAGGAAAGCGGCGCCCTCACCGAAAAATTGGCAAGCCGCAGCTCTTTTTCCTGCGCGATATAGGCAAGTTCTTCCTCGCTGAATTCAATTTCCACGCGCGAAACGTCTCTTGCCTGCGCTATTTGAATTTCTAAGCCGCTCACAAATGTTATAATGATTAATGCAGCGCACAGTATGCGCATGATATTTACTTTTCGTTTATTACACTCACGGAACAGAGTTTTTTTCATGTATTCTTTTTCTCTCCAATGATTTTGAATATTGTATACAATCTAATTATAATTCCATATAAAAACGCTGTCAATAAAAATTACCTTCACGTTAAATGTAAGTTTATTTTAGAAATCTGCTCTTTTAAAACAAATCTGTTTTCATTCGTTCAAGGTCGCTTTGACTTCTGCCAAAGCATATTTCTCTACTTCTTTATTTTCGCATTTACTGATAAAGAAATGCCCATCTTTTAAATCAGAAAACCGGAAGTACAAATCCTGAGAATACAACGTTTCAAACAAACGGTTTTCTTCGTACTTAGGCGAATATATTTTATCGCCATATATCTCTAACAGATAAGGATAGGTAGTGTACATACGCACATCAATTCGGTCATCTAAGCTCATAAGCAGCATAGGGAACGTGCCCGAACATCCCGATTCAACTACGATAATACGCTTTTCTTGAATATCTTCAAGCAATGCAGTCAAACAATTCCCTATTTCGGGATATTGTTTAAGCGTGGTTTGTATGTCAGGTAAAACCGCACCGCAAAAATCTTCAAAGCTACTGCATTTTCCAAATTCCAATGCCTTAATGATAGAAGCACGAATTGCATCATCTACATTTTCCGTTCCTGTCAACATCGTTAATGTTTTCCTGCCCAATAACCACGGATAAATGCTTTTTCTGTTTTTGCCCTGATAATAAATATACGGCAATAATGTATCACGGAGCAGAAAAATATATGCTGTATTTTCTTCATATCCTACCCATTCGCAGAAACGAAGCAACTCTGTCAAGAACGCATCCTTACTTAAATCCTTACTTTTTTCAGCATTCCCGGTAAGCTCTTTGATTGCCTCTGCAAGCTCAATAGATTTCTGTTCGTATACAACATCCGTTTCTGCCAATGGCTTGCGGTAAATAGGAAACGGTTTGGCATGATTATCGTTCAAATACTTTCTTAATCTTGAAACACCCTGACATGCTTCTTCCAGTTTTTCATTTAACTCCGTGTAGCCCTCATCAACCAGGTCATCAAGCATTTTCAGCAGCTGTTTTGCCCGGTATACTGTTTCCGCGCTTACAGGAACCGATTCTAATTTTTGTAATTCTTTTTTATAATAATCCAAGCTAAAAGAAATAAAACCCATCTATTTTCACCTCCGAAATTTCCATGTTTATTTCATATTCCGGTTTACAAGCTCCATCCGCTCCATATCAAGCCTTCTGTAAAAACAGTTATTCGCCACCCCGTTAAAGGAAGTATGGCAGATATTCCCTCTAAGCGGGCGCACCTTATAAACCAGTGAATTCTGCTCACAGTTCACCAAAACCTCCAACAGCTCAAACTCATTCCCCGAAGTCTTGCCCTTATGCCAAAGTTCGTTCCTTGATGTGCTCCAAAGCACAAGACGGCGCAGCCTTACCGACTCCAAGAAAGCCGCCTCGTTTGTGTAGGCGACAAGGATCACTTCGTCTGTATCCGCGTTCTGAATCGCCACAGGAATGACTTCCTGTCCCTCCATGCGCGCAATCTTTTGAAAATCCAGCTTTAATTCATTCGTTTCTTCAATATATCCCATATTCTTCCTAAACTCCTTTTAAAATCTGTAATCCTGCCTGTTCTTTACAAAATCATATTTTAGTTTCAGCATATTTCTTAACTGCTTTAGAATATAAAACAACACCGCCCGCGCCTCAAATTCTTCTCTCGTCTGCGGCAGCGGGCGCGTCGCCATGCGGCTTAAAAACGCATCCGTCTTTGCCAGCAGCCCCTCCACCGTATTTTCGCGGTGATAGCCCTCCTCAATTTTCTTAATCAGCGCGGCAACCTGTATCGCCTGCTGGGGAAGATACGCAAGTCCTTTAATATTTTCGTATACTTCCCGCAAAATAATGCTCTGCTCCTCGCGCATCTCAATATAGTCAATCTCATACGTATCATCCGAAAGCACGGAATTGTCATAATTTTCAATTGCACAAAGCCTTGCTTTAGACAGTGCGTCTTCAAGCGCCGCAAAACAACCGCTCCCGTATGCCTCGCGGTCCTCCCGCAAAAGCCATTCCGACATGCGGTGCAGAATGCCTTTGATTTGGTCGTCAACCTCGTCCGACAGCATTTCGAATCGATGTTTCTTTCGGTGCAGGTGCAGATTCACAAGCACGCCAAACGACGTTCCTACAAAAAACAGCAGGATTTCATTGAGCACTATTCTCCCCGTCATATCCTTTTCCGACAGAAAATGCGTCACAAGCACAGACACCATCGCAAGCGCCTCCGCCCATTTCATGCGAAAGCACAGCAACGCAAAAAAGAATAAAAATACCGCAAACGCCCCAATATTATAACCGATTATCCGAAAACAGACCGCCGCCAAAAGAAACGCACAGCAAAGCGCCGCCGTTCTTTTGAGCGCGGTCCACAGCGTTTCGCGCTTTGTGTTTTGAATACTGAGCACCGTGATAATTCCCGCCGTCGCTGAATAGTTCAATCCAAGCCTGTCCGCGACCACAATCGCAAGCACGGCGGCAATTGATATTTTAAAACTTCTCTTGAATGTCTCCATGCAGTCTCCTTTAGATCAGAATTCCTTTAAAGCGTGCGCATCTTGCGAAACTGCGCGTCAATTTCCGGATAATCCTTTTTTAAGGACATCGGGCGGTACTCCCTGTTTAAAAAGCAGTGGGAGCTTGTTCCCGTCGTCGTTAATTCCCCTGTCTTTGTATTGGTAAACGCGTACTCCAAATCCATTTTTACCCCGGAGTATCTGACAACCTTTACCCCGATTGTCACGCAGTCGTCAAAACGCACCATGCTCCGGTACTGGCACGACACCGAAAGCACTGGAATGATAATTCCCATATCCTCCAATTCTTTGTAGGGCACTCCGCATTGACTCATAAAGTCAAGCCTTGCCTCTTCCATCCACCGGATATAATTGGAATGATGAATAATCGCCATTTGATCCGTCTCATAATATTGTGCGTGATGTACATAGGGTTTTATTCTGATTTCGTCCATTTATACAACCATGCTCCTTTCTCCTGTGTGAGACTTAGTACTTCTTAGCGAAGCAGCCTCTGCTGCGAGTGATTAGAAGTACTTCTCACACTAACCTCTTATTCTATTTCTTCTTTCTCGTTAAAAACACAAACAGCGCTACCGCCAATCCGATGATCATGCCTCCCGCAATCGTAACCGCCCACCAAAAACCGTCGCCGATTTTTCCTGCGAGAAATACGGAAGTCGGTCCGTCCGCCCCGCCAATCACCGAAACAGCAACCGCTTTCTTTGTCATGGACGTAACGCCGATGCCAAAAATCACCGCGCCAGCCGCCGCAAGCATACCTGCCAATACTTTTTTCATTTCTGCTCCTTTCTCAGCCTGAAGATTAAAACCTGGAATTTTCAATCTTTAGCTTTGTATCACCTTCATACGGTAAAATTCGCCCTTTAGCTCCATAAGCTCGTTGTACGTGCCGTACTCCACACAGTTCCCGTTTGCAATCACGGCAATCTTGTCCGCCTCGCGGATTGTTGAAAGCCTGTGCGCCACGATAAAGGTGGTCCGACCCTTTACCAAATTGTTGATTGCCTCCTGTATCATTTTCTCCGAAATGCTGTCAAGCGCCGAGGTTGCCTCATCAAGCACAATAATCTTTGGGTTTCGGATTAATGCCCGCGCAATCGCAATCCGCTGTCTCTGCCCGCCCGAAAGCTTTCCACCGTGTTCGCCCACCTGCGTATCCAGCCCGTTTGGCAGACTTTCTATCAAATCCGACAGATTTGCCGCCTTTACCACCTCCATCAGCTCCTCGTTGCGCACGTTTTCACAGCCGTACGTAATATTCTCTCTGATTGTGCCTGAAAAGAGAATTGACGTCTGCGGCACCACCGCAAGATGCTTCCGGTACGTCCGCAAGTCAATCCCGCGCAAGTCATGCCCGTCCAAAAGCAGCGCGCCGCTCTCCGCCATATGAAAGCCGATGACCATATTTAAAATGGTAGACTTTCCCGCGCCCGATTCGCCGACAAATGCAATGGTTTCTCCCTTGTCCACATGTAAATTCAAATCATGCAGCACACGGGTTTCGCTGTTTTTATAATGAAATCCCACATTTTGGAAATCAAACACGCCCTCCACATCTGTGAGCGCATCCTTCCCCTCATTCTGCTCCACATCCTCCGACAAAAGCACCTCGCCGATTGAATTTACCGACTCAATCCCCTTTGTAATCGTCGGAAGGAGCGTCACAATCGCTGATACCTGATTGACGACCGTCGCAAAATAGCTTTGATAGAGCGTAATGTCCCCGACCTGAATGCTGCCCCTGATTGCAAGATACCCTGTAAAAGCAAGACATACCACCTGAAAAAGCTGAAAAATTGCCCATCCGACCGAACCAAACAGCGCCTGCACCACATCTAACCGATAGCCCTTTTCCGCTACCGTAAGAAGCTGTGCGCTCATTTTGTCCGCTTCCTTATTCTCAAGCGCATGCGCTCTAGTCACAGGCACAAGCTGCACCATTTCCATAATGCGCGCGGAGGTTTCCTCCATCTCCTTACGAAACTCGGTATTTCGCCTGCGCATCACATTGCGAAACGATACCATTGTCACTGCCGCAACAGGCGCGGCAAAGACGAAAAACACAAGCACCGTTTTGCTTTTCGTCCCTGTCACGACAAGCGCAACCGCAATATTGAGCGCAATATTTAAAATACTCAAAAACATCTGTGTTGAGAGCGTTTCCACCGCCTCCACATCACGCATAATCTTTGAGTGAAGCCGCCCCGACTGCGTTTCCACATGATAAGAAATCGACAGCTGCTGCAGCTTTCGCACCAATGCCTTGCGAAGTCCCGTCTCCACATAGCGCGTGGCAAGGCTTTTGTATGAAGTATAAAGATAATTCATCGGCACGTTAATCGCAATCAAAAATCCCTCAAACACTGTATAAAAAATAATATTTCTTACCGTATTCGGATTTTGACTTGTCACGTCATTGATAATATTTGCCGTCACAATCGGCAGCACCCACACGCAGGCGTGCTTAATAAAAAAGTAAATCACTGCCAGCACAAACTTGTGATAATTCCCCCGATATAGCGAAATTAGAATCTTCATCGGATGTCCCTTATGCCTGCGGTAACTCTCAATAAACCAGTTTTCCGTATCAAAACTTTTTCGCGGAGCCATTTTTCGTCCAAAATTTTTCACAACCGTTACCCTCCTGTTTCCTTCAGCATCAAAAACGCACCCAAATTTCCGCGTCTGCCCCTGCTTGCCCGGTGACTGAACAGCAATTGGGAATTGCAGCAGGTGCATACGTCCGTCACCGCAATATTTTCATCCGGCACGCCCGCATCCCGAAAGACCCTGAAATTTGCATACCACAGGTTTAACTGATATTTTCCGTTTCCTTTTTGTAAAACAGACAGTTTGCAATATCCTCTGATGAAGGTGTTGTCTGATACCGCAGCAGATATTCGCGCGCCATCTCATCATTTTTTGGAAAAGCCCCGTCAAACGCATATGCGACGTCCCCACTCACCTCATAACAGCTTTGGCAAATCGAAGGCGCAATCGCCACTTGTACGTTTTCCGCCTTTGTGCCATACTCCTGTGCCATTCGGTCCAATGTAACTTTCCCCATCTTTCCCACCGTACCACGCCAACCTGAGTGCGACAAGCCTATCGAGTAACTGATTGGGTCAACAATAAACAGCGGCACACAGTCCGCAAAAAAAGTCGCAAGAAGAATGCCGCTTTCGTTCGTAATCAAACCATCCACGTCCATATAATCCAGCTTGCGCACAACGCCTTTTCCCTTATCGGCAACAGTAATCTTGCGCACATTTGTCGTGTGCGTCTGCTGCGAACACACAATATCGTTTGGCTGTTTTCCAAAATGCGCGGCAACCCTTCTGAAATTTTCGTCGACGTTTTGCGTCTGATCCCCACGGGAATAGCTGAGGTTTAATGACGCAGTATCCCCTGTACTTACGCCGCCTGCTCTCGTCGTAAAGCAATGCTCCACAATCCCCGTTTCCTCTATATTTGCAAACGTAAAATATGCCAGTTCACTGTTATTCCTGTCATATTCCAGTCTGCATGTATTCCGGTCTCCCTGTCTGACAATATCCTGCATCGCGTTTTATTCTCCTCTGTCAATTCTATGTATAAATATGCACAAACGCGTTTTTATACCACGTAATGTTCTCTCCCTCTATCGCCACCACATCATAGCGCACCGCCGCAAATTCCCCCATGCCGTGCATCATCCGGTAATAATCGGCGACTTTGCAGATTGTTTTCTGCTTTGTAAAATGAACCGCCTGTGCCGGAGAGCCTTTCTTATCGTCTTTGCGGTATTTCACTTCAAAAAACACGGTATATTCACCGTCTTTTCCGATCAGATCAATCTCTCCCCGGCGGTTTCTGTAATTGTATTCCAATATTCTCACACCGCAGCGCTGCAAATATCCTGCCGCCGCCCGCTCATATTCCATCCCCTTTTTTCTTGTATTCATAGACACTCCTGCACTATTTTTTGTTGTTTTGATGCGCTGCAACCTTTGCCTTAATCTTATCCATGCCGTCCACAAACACAAGGATTTCCGCCACCACTTCATACAGCTCCGGCGGTATCATGTCTCCAATCTGCAGCTTTGACAGCGTATCCGCAAGCTTATCATCCTTATGCACCGGAACTTCCGCCTGCTTTGCCTGCTCAATAATTTTCTCCGCAAGCGCGCCGCGTCCCATTGCAATCACTTTCGGCGCACTGTCTGACGGATCATACTCAAGCGCCACTGCCTGCTTGATTTTTTTATTTTTGTTCTCAGCCATTGTAGGTCCCACTCCTATTTTCTACAAATCCACTTTCTATCTGCAATTACGCTCTCGTGTCAAACGTCTGATAACCAATGACAGCGCTGCCTGCCGCCACCTGCTCCTCCACATGCTCCAGTACGGTCTTATCCTCATCCTTCTCCAAAATCATGTTTTTGCACCGATAGCCCTTTTTCTCAAGCCGCGCACTCAACTCTCCGATATGCTCCTCGACAAGCGCAATCGAATCCTCATCAAGATAAAATTTCGTTGTAATCTGTCCCTTTTGCGTCTGTAACGCAATACTCACATCAAGCGAACCAAGATAATCCATATCCAAATGCAGAAACGCTGTCAGCATTCCGTCTCCGCGCGCCATATGCTTCTTGTTCGTATAGACGTATAAATCTCCATGCGCCTGCGAATTGCCAAGCTTTAACGGCAGCTGCACATAATTTAACATTTGGTTCATTTGATTGATAAATTCCACATTTTCGGCAATATTACCCATTGCCTTTGCCTGCGGCGCATTCGCCGACTGCGCACCCGACTGCATCGCCTCATTCATCAGCTTCGTCAGCTGACTTGATTCCCGCAGAAGCTTCTGATAAAATTCCTCAACCTTTCCATCCTTAAAAAGCTCCTCCGGCGTAAGCGTCCACTGCTTTTGCAACCCATCCTTCAACATGCTTTTAAACGGCTCCGAATGGAAAATCTTTGCCTTTTGCTCCGGCGTCAGATTTTTTCCAAACTCCGTGTCAAGTAAAAACTGCTTTATGTCCTTAAACTGTGCTTTGCCGCTGCTTATATACTGTATAATCTTATCCGGTACATTCTCAGACTTCTCCCCTTTTATCAGGTTCAAAAGCTCCTTGAACGATTCACCTTCCACATTCTTTTGCGCGCTGCCTGCACCGGTTGTTTGCGTTTGCCCCTCCTGCGCTTTGTCAGAAATCACACTCTTGACTTCTCCGGTCAACTGCTTGTCAGCTGCTTTATTGAGAAGCGGTTCCCCTTCCTGCTGTAGCTGCTCCTGTATTTTATCGGAAGGAATACCCTGCGCATCTTTTGGCAAATCACCGCGGATAATTTTAACACCCTCCTGCTGCATTGCAACGTTTCCCATATCCGCCGTCTTTTCAGCAGAAATAGTTCCTGCCTGTTCTGAAGCCTCACCGTTTACGGCACCGGCTGTGGTATCGGCTTCTTCTGCCTGCGTTTTTACCGCCGCGCCCTCCTGCTCATTTTCACCGCCCAAAAGTTTAAGCGCCTGTTCCATAAACTTCGCCCCGTTTTGTAGCGCACCTACCGGAACATTTGAAAGCGGCGTTCCCTCCCCAAGCAGGCTCTCAAATATCTTTACCAGTTCATCCGCCGCACTCTTTACACCGTCCAAAATCTTGTGCTCCAAATTTTGGTAGTTCTCCAGCTGCCGCGCATTCTCCTGCGTCACGGGTAATTGTAATTTATTCAGCTTTATAATATTTGACAAATCAATGTTCGAATTTTGCAGCGCCAGTCGGTTATAGGTCATTAACGTGTTTTTATCAATCGACATGCCGTTTTCAATCAGCTTAGCCACAAGTTGCAGATTTTTTTCATTGACTGCCATATTTGCCGCGCGAAGCGCCGCCTCTCCCACACGCAGCATCTGCGAATTGCCGTCGTACACGGGCTTTAGCACCACACGATTATCCTTGTTGGACTGCACCTGCAAGTTCATCACCTGCCCCAACGCAACCTGCACGTCACGCGCAAGCTTTGCCGTCAAATACTGACCGTTTGCAAGCTGTATCTGCACATCTTCCCCGTTTACCGAGGTGATTTCTCCCTGAAACGTATCGCCTGTTTTAAGCTGTGTCACATCGACAGTCTGTCCGCCTGCCGCGGACACAGGTCCTGACATGCTTCCTGCATGACCTGCCCCTATATTTCCCGTATAACCACGCGAAAATCCTGATAAATAACTGTCCATAAATATCCCCCATTCTCACATAGCCTGCAGACTCCTGACAGCGAAAAGCATAAGCTTCTTAGATGTCCACAAAGTTCCCGATAAAGCTTTTCCGATGAATCGGCGACGGTCCATATTTTTTGAGTGCATCCGTATGCTCTGCCGCGCCATATCCTTTGTTTTTGGCAAAATGGTACTCCGGATAAAGCTTATCGTACTCAACCATCAGCCGGTCCCTTGTAACCTTTGCCACAATGCTCGCTGCCGCAATTGAAATACTCTTTGCGTCTCCCTTGATAATCGGTACCTGCCGGATTGCAACCTCCGGTATCGTCACCGCATCGTTTAATAATAGATCGGGCTTTACCCCCAGCCTGTTTATTGCTTCACGCATTGCTTCATATGTTGCCTGCAAAATATTAATTTCATCAATCCGCTCGTGCGAAACGCAGCCTACGCCTGCCGCCACCGCTTCACGCATAATCACCGTGTAAAGCTCCTCACGTTTTTTCGCGCTCAGCTGCTTGGAATCGTTTAAATACAGGATTTTACATCCAGCAGGCAAAATAACAGCTCCCGCCACTACAGGTCCCGCAAGCGGTCCCCGTCCCGCCTCATCTATCCCGCAGATGTAACCGCACGCTGCATATTCGCGCTCATACTGCCGCATAACTTCGATACGCTGCACTTCCTGTTCCAATGCCTCTATGCGATTTTTTGCCCTTGTGACAAGTGCCTTTACGCCGCTTCTCTCGTCATTTCCATAGCGTTCCACAAAAACAGGCAGCGCACTTTCGTCTGCTGCCATCAATTCGTTTTTAATATCGCTTATTTTTTTCTCCATCGCGCCGCCTTTCCCTTTTACGGTTCTTCTTATTGATGCTTCAGTATGCCAAACTTTGCCAAAGGCCATATTCTGATAAACGCCCTTCCGATAATATCATCTCTGTGAATATTTCCGACGGAAGGATCCCTGCTGTCAGAACTGTTGTTCCGATTGTCTCCCATAACAAAATACTCGTCGTCGCCAAGCACAATGGGATCCGCCGCAATACCCGGATTTTCAATCACCTCTCTGCCGTAACTTTCCTCTAAAATTTCATCATTAATGTAAATATTTCCCTCATCATCAATTTTTACCGTCTCGCCCGGCATACCGATAATCCGTTTTATGTAATAGGTTTCCTCATCATACTGAAACGGAAATACAATAATATCAAACCGTTCGGGTTGCGTAAACCGATACGATATTTTATCCACCAGCAGGTGATCCTCATTACTTAACGTACTCTCCATGCTGCCCCCGCTCACCTGTGTGCGCTGACCTACATAGGTGACAATCAGATATGCGGCACAAAGCACCAGCAATAGATAAATACTGGTACTTAACACTTCTTTCATGATATTTTTTATTTTACTTTCCTTCTTTTCCCCTGTTTCCATTTTACGGCATCTCCAATGTAATTTTTCCTATTCTACCATTTCTGAAATCATCAACAATCATTGCTGATGATTTCATTATATCAAGTTCTTCTCCTTTTAGAAAGCATTTTTTACTGATACAGACAGATTTTATGACATCATATGCAGACTGTTCATCATTTATCTCTATTTCATAACGGTTCTCAAGCATTCCTGCATATTCCGCGCGCAAAAAATCAATCAGCTCACAGGCAAGCTCATCCAAATGAACAATCTCGTCATTCATGGAACCAATCATCGCAAGCCGAAGACCCACCGACTGGTCGTCAAATTTCGGCCATAAAATCCCCGGTGTGTCCAAAAGCTCAATTCCTTTGTTCAGCCGAATCCACTGCTTTCCCTTTGTAACGCCCGGTTTATTGCCTGTCTTTGTACACGCTTTTCCCGCAAAGGAATTGATAAAGGTGGATTTTCCGACATTTGGAATGCCTGCCACCATCGCGCGCACCGGTCGGTTGATAATCCCGCGCTTCCTGTCACGCGCAATTTTTTCCTTACACGCCTCCTGAACCACACCCTGGATGGACTTTATGCCGGCGCCTGTCTTCGCGTTAATTTCAAGCACATGAAATCCCCTGTCCGAAAAATACTCCATCCACGTCTTATTTTTCCTGGTATCTGCCAAGTCGGACTTATTCAGTAAAATAATCCTTGATTTATTTTTACCCAGCTCATCAATATCCGGATTGCGGCTGCTAAGCGGTATCCGCGCGTCCACCAGCTCAATGATTAGGTCTATCAGCTTTATATCCTCCTGCATCATGCGCTTTGCCTTCGTCATATGCCCCGGATACCATTGATAATTCGCCATTTGTCTCCTCCCTTTTTACTCTACAAACCCGATGTCGCTGTCCCCCGATGCCATTTTAAACCATGCTTTCCCGATAATATATTCCTTCTTGACCGTTCCGATATTTGCCGAACGGCTGTCCTCACTGTTATTGCAGTTATCGCCAATTACAAAGTATTCGTCCTCGCCAAGCGTCACCTCATCCGCCAAAATCCCCGGCTCCGCTATCCGGTCATTAAAATATGCTTCCACGGTTTCCCCGTTCACATACAAAATTCCGTTTTTTATGTAAAGCGTATCTCCCGGTACTCCTACCACGCGTTTCACGTAATAGTGCGACTTTTCATTGCCGTTGGGAAGAAAGACCACGACGTCCCCTTCCTTCGGAGAGGATACACCGTAAACAATTCTGTTTAAAAAAATCTTCTGACCGTTATAAAGACCCGGCTCCATAGAAGAACCGATGACACTTGTCCGCATACCCACACAAAACATCGTCACAACAGCCACAAGCATAGACGCAAATATCCAAAAAATCCAACTCATGATTTCCCGGATAATCACGACATTCAATTTTTTCTTCTTTTGATAAAAACTCAGTCCCTTTCTTCTTGCCATGAGCAAACCCTCTCTCCGGTATATCCCGTCCGTGCATTTGTAAAAACGGAGCCTGTTTCCAAGCTCCGTCATATGAACTATTCATTATTTTACTAATTCCTTAACCTTCGCCCGCTTACCAACACGTTGTCTTAAGTAGTTCAATTTTGCACGTCTTACCTTACCTAATCTTACCACTTCCACTTTCTCTACGTTTGGAGAGTGCATCGGCCAAGTCTTTTCTACGCCGACACCGTTTGAGAGCTTTCTCACCGTAAAGGTCTCTCTGTTGCTTCCACCCTGAATTTTCAACACGGTACCTTCAAATACCTGTATTCTCTCACGGTTACCCTCTTTAATCTTGCCGTGTACTCTTACCGTATCGCCGACTCTGAAGCTGTCAACATGCTCCTTTAACTGTTCCTTCTCGATTTCTCTAATAATTTCGTTCATTCTATTTGCCTCCTTGTTATTTCGACGTTCTTAATACTTTATAATCACATTGCTCCCAATGACGCGTATCAGAGGACCATCTCTTTTTCTCGCAACATTAGTAATTTACCATAAAATATAGGAGATTGCAAGGGTTATATGGTATTTTTATTTTTTTTGTTGCGGTCTGTTGATAAACCCGCACAAAACACTTAAATTACAATGTAATCCAATCGCTGTCTACCCAATAACCTTTTGTTTCATTCCACCTGCGATACTGCATTACTCCATTTATAACCCTGAACTTCTTCACAATTACGTCTGCATATGGAACAATTCCTTCGTCAGATGCAGATAATTCCAGTACGTTTTGCATTTGAGCAGCTTCTGCCTTTTTGATACCGGTTATATTCATAGCTGCTGGTATGGACAGCATTATTGCAGTACTGAATATGATGATTTCCTTTCTCATGATATCCTCCTATTTTATCTCGAAGCCTTCTTCTTTCATTAACAATGCAGCATCTTTATCAACTACTGATATGCATTGATTTTTGTACATTACCTCATACTCTCCATTCTTCTCGCGCAGAAAAACGGTTTCAGGTTCTATATAATAAACATTATCCTCTGTTATCACCTCCTCCATTGGTACATCAAATTTAGATTGAAACACAACACTGTAAGACGCACAAAATAAAATCATATAAATCATAATCATTGCGGCCATATGTATCTTGTATTTTGTTTCTTCCATCTGCGCCGCACCCGAACAATTTGACACACAGAGAAATCTTTTCCTGATTTTATCTCCATCATATGTTTTATATAACGTATTGCCATTATTTACATGGCACGTACTTTCGCACTTTTTTGCGTTCCCTTGTATCACTTTCAAAATAGATGACAAATATGCCGCTTTCTCTTCACTTTGCAATCCGCCTGCCGCTTTAAGATCACATTTAATCTCCAATGTATCCTCTATGTTAATATTTAGCAGATACGCTGTTGGATTCCACCAAAAAATACAACTCCATAAATGTAACAGCAGTTTAACCAATGCATCACGATTTAAAATATGCGTGTACTCATGTTTCATAATGTAGTATAAATCCTGTCTTTCATACTCTTTGTTAGGAAGCAGAATTACAGGATGCAAAATTCCCATTTCCATTGGTACATTAAAAGGAGTCCTGTATACCTTAATTTTTCGTTTATCTCCTGATTCACGTTGCAGCGTTTCTAATAAATCACATACCGCTCCCTCATGTACCATGGTACATGTGTAAAGCATCCGTTTTGCAGTTTGATAGTCTTTTATCAGCAAAAACAGTTTGATCACCGTACCGCAGAACCAAATAACAGGAAATAAATAACCGATGGAAATTGTACTGCCAATTTTTATTTTCGTACACAAATGCGTTACAACATTGTACACAGCTTCCACTGGAACTACTTTTGTTATAGGAAGTTCAATCGGCACTGTCATTCTGAAAATACAAAATACATACAGAATCAAAAGATTGCTCACTCCAAAATACTGCAATGTCCGTTTGCTCTTTTGTACTGCACGCATAATAACTGTCAATATGGAAGTCCATATGCACCCCATAATAAACGAATACGCCGTTATACACATATGAATCACTCCTAGTTATTTTGGATTTTTTGCCTGTGCCTTAAGCGCATCAATTATTTCCTGCAGCTGTTCTATCATTTCATCCGCATGTTTATTTTTATCTTCTTGTGTCTCTTGAAACAGCGCCATTGCTACCCTGACAAACGATTCTGTCTGGATTCCATGCAGCACTAAAAATTTGGCAGCGTATTCCTCTCGTGTCATACACGGAACAAACTTTCTTGCATACTGTGTATTATAGCGGACGCTTCCACGCTCCTGTATCAGACCGGCGTCTAACAAAGCGTTGATTGTCCGATGCACATATGTCGTATTTGGCATAATATCACTGAGCCTTTCCAATATGTCCACACTTGTCAGGGCTTCATCTTTCTCCCACAACAAATCCATTACTCTTTGTTCCCGTTTTGATAATTGATATTCGTTCCTCATAATTTCCAATTCCTTTTTGCCTGAATGTTATCTGTACTACATGTAACTTAAATTATCTAGTCCAACAAAAATTTATTATTTGAGAACACTACAGATGGACCGTCCTTTTTTTCCTGTTACTTTCGGCGGATTTGCAAGCAGATACGCCTCATACAGCTCTGGGCGTCGAAGCCTTGTCCGCTCAAGCGACTGCTCCTGACGCCACTGTTCGATATTGGCATGATGTCCGCTCATCAGCACCTCGGGCACCCTTTTGTCATGCCATATCTCGGGACGCGAATACTGCGGATACTCCAAAAGTCCATTTGCATGTGACTCTGTCTGCGCCGACTCGTCATTATGAAGCACTCCGGGCACAAGTCTTGCAATTGCGTCCACCATTACCATCGCCGCCAGCTCTCCGCCTGTAAGCACATAGTCGCCAATGGAAATGTAATCCGTGACAATTTCTTCTAAAACACGCTCGTCAATCCCCTCATAATGCCCGCACAGCAAAATCAAGTCCTCTTCCTTGGAAAGCTCCGCAGCTTTCTTTTGATGAAACACTTCTCCTTGCGGTGTCACATACACCACACGTGTCTTTGCCGCATTTCCCTTCTGCCTGTCAATCTTTTCACAAACTGCTTTCCAACAATCATAAACAGGCTGCGCCTGCATCAGCATTCCTGCGCCTCCGCCATAGGTATAATCATCAACCTTTTTATGCCTGTCCGCTGTATAATCCCGTATATTTACCGCTTCTATGGAAATACAGCCCTTTTCTTCCGCTCTCCCGATAATACTGGTATGCAGACCGTCAAGAACCATCTCCGGAAACAGCGTCATAATATGAAACTTCATAAAAACACCCTATCCTCATTCATCCAACAGCCCGTCAAGGACATGAACCTTCATTTTGCGCTGCTCCATATCCACATCCAGCACACACTGCTTAATCGCCGGAAGCAGCAGCGTTCTGCCGTCCTCCAATGCAATCTCGTACACATCGTTTGCTCCCGTCACAATCACGTCCTTTAACACACCCATATATGCATCCTGCTCATCATAAATCTTCACATCAATCAGATCCGCAATGAAATACTCATCCTTTTTAAGCTTTACGGCATTCTCCCTTGTGACAAAAAGATTTTTGCCTTTATAGCGCTCAATATCGTTAATATCATCAAAGCCCTTGAATTTTAAAATTGCAAACTGCTTAAAAAAACGCACACCTTCAATTTCAAGAACCATTTTTTCCTTGCCCGTATCCAATATCACTTCTTTTAATTTTTTAAACCGTTTAACATCGTCGGTAGTCGGAAATACTTTTACCTCACCGCGCAGACCGTGTGTCTGCGTAATCGCGCCCACCTGCAATAAGTCGTCCATAAAATACCTGTGCCTTTCCATTGACTTTTAAAGGGTGTCCATAATGCTATTCCTTATGAACACCCTTTCCTTATGTTTTTATACAATCTCTACATCAACCTTTAGATTCTCTTTGGAAGATGCTGCCTTAACCACGGAACGAATCGCTTTTGCAATTCTTCCCTGCTTACCGATAACCTTGCCCATATCATCCGCCGCCACATGCAGCTCCACAGTTACGTTCTTGCCGTTCACCGTTTCCGTCACAACGACTTCGTCAGGGCTGTCCACCAAGGCTTTCGCAATAACCTCAACTAACTCCTTCATTATTTACACCTCCAAGTGTTTTCCACGTACAAAGAGTTATTTTTCAATGCCGGCTGCCTTGAAAATCTTTGCGACTGTCTCTGTAGGCTGCGCTCCGTTCGATAACCACTTCTTGGCAAGCTCTTCGTTTACCTTGAACTCGCTGGGGTCTGTATTGGGGTTGTAGGTACCGATTTCCTCGATACACTTTCCGTCTCTTGGGGATCTTGAATCTGCTACAATTATTCTATAAATAGGAGCTTTCTTCTGACCCATTCTTCTTAATCTGATTTTTACTGCCATGTTCTTTCACCTCATCAATTTTATTTTTTATACTCGAACAGACTGATGCCTGTCCGCTGCGCCGAACGCCTGCTGCTTAAGCAGCGAATTTCTTTTTGCGTTCATGTGCATTAAAAAGGAAGTTTAAATTTCCCTTTTTTACCACCAAAACCTCCCATCATACCGGGGAGCTGCTTCATCATTTTCTGAGACTGCTCAAACTGTTTGATAAAGCGGTTTACCACTGCAATATCCACACCCGCACCCTTTGCTATCCGATGTTTTCTGCTCGGATTTAACAGCTTTGGGTCCTTTCTCTCGGCAGGCGTCATGGATAGTACAATCGCCTCCATACGTGCAAGCTGCTTGTCGTCCACTGCCGACTCAATGTCACTTGCCTTGATTCCCATACCGGGCATCATTCCCAAAATACTTGACAATCCGCCAAGCTTTTTCATCTGACTCATGCTCTCAAGGTAATCCTCAAAGTCAAATTTCCCTTTTTTCAGGCGCGCAGCCATCTCTTTTTCCTTATCGGCATCCATATCAAGGTTCGCCTCGGCTACCTTGTCTATAAGCGTGAGCACATCGCCCATGCCCAAAATCCTGTTTGCCATCCGGTCCGGATAAAACTGCTCAATATCTGTCAGTTTCTCGCCTGTGCTGACAAAGAGAATCGGCTTTCCGGTCACTGCCTTTACGGAAAGCGCCGCGCCGCCTCTCGTGTCACCGTCCATCTTGGACAAAATCACGCCGCTTACGCCAACCTTGTCATCAAATTCCTTAGCGACATTCACGGCATCCTGCCCCGTCATCGCATCGACGACCAAAAGCGTCTGGTGCACATCAACATTTGCCTTGATTTCCTGAAGCTCCGCCATCATGTCCTCATCAATATGAAGCCGACCGGCGGTATCTATGATTACAATATTATTGTTATTTTTCGTTGCATGTTCCAAAGATGCCTTTACAATGTCCACAGGCTTGTGGTTTGCTCCCATAGAAAAAAAGTCAACCCGCTGTTTTTCGGCGTTAATCTTTAACTGTTCAATTGCCGCCGGACGGTAAATATCACACGCCACAAGCAACGGTTTCTTTCCTTTTAACACAAGCTTTCCTGCAATTTTTGCTGCCGCAGTAGTTTTACCTGCACCCTGCAGACCGCACATCATTATGACGGTCGTTGCTTTCCCGGGCTGCAGCTCTAACTCTGTCGTTTCTGAGCCCATTAAGGAAACCATTTCCTCGTTGACAATTTTAATCACCATCTGTCCCGGATTTAAACCGTTCATCACATCAGAACCGACAGCGCGCCCCTCAACCGCTTTCACAAACTGCTTGACAACCTTAAAGTTTACGTCTGCCTCCAGCAGCGCCATTTTGACTTCCTTGAGTGCTGTTTTAACGTCCGCCTCCGTAAGTCGTCCCTTGCTTCTCAAATTTTTGAAAACATTCTGCAATTTATCCGTTAAGCTCTCAAATGCCATGGTTCAAAGCTCCTCTATAATTTCATTCGACAACCGTTTAATCTGCTCATCATCTGTCAGCTCATTAATTTGTTGAATATTGTGCTTAATCCTTGCGAATTTTTCAACCAAATGCAGCTTATTCTCGTACTCATTCAAAGCCTTGTCGCACCGCTTAATCAAGTCATGCACACCCTGTCTGCTGATTCCCCGCTCGTCCGCAATCTCCCCCAGCGACAAATCGTTAAACACGGCATCCTCGTAAACTCCTTTTTGGTGCTGCGTCAGCAATTCCCCATAAAAATCATAAAGCATTCCCTTGTATTCCAGTTTTTCCAAACTTATACGCTCTACTGCTTTCACATAAATTCCTCCGCTTTTCGCACCATGCGACTTTGTTATCATACTACATACAAAAACAGGTGTCAAGTATTTTTTCTTGACACCTGCAAAATTTTGTAACAGTTCAGCCTTCGGCTTCCCGTTCCAAGCATCAAGCCATGCAAAGCCACTTCGTGGTGGCTTGATGCA
>CAJUJG010000013.1:21326-59404 GCA_910586715.1 uncultured Lachnospiraceae bacterium | reverse complement strand
TGGCACTTTGGGAAGATGTATTCATTTTGGGTTTACATTTTGCGGAAACTCAAGCCAATAAAAAGGTCTTCCATGATTTTATTCACAGAAGACCCCATATACAAATGCCTAAATTTTATCAAACGGATCAAGATATTTTGAAACAAGGTCAATCTCCTCTTCTATACGAAGGAGCTGATTATATTTTGCCACCCTGTCGCTTCGGCACGGCGCACCGGTCTTTATCTGACCCGCATTCATCGCGACTGCAAGATCCGCAATAAACGGGTCCTCCGTTTCACCGCTGCGGTGGCTGATAACCGCCTTATACGCGTTATGCTGTGCCATTTCCACCGCCTCAATCGCCTCGCTGACCGTACCGATCTGATTAACTTTCACAAGAATCGCATTGGCAACGTGCTTCTTGATTCCTGCATCAAGCCGCTTTGTATTTGTGACAAACAAGTCGTCACCGACCAACTGGACTTTGTCGCCAATCCGTTTTGTCAGCTCCGCCCAGCCGTCCCAATCGTCTTCTGCAAGACCATCCTCAATTGAGACAATCGGATACCGCTCAATCAGCTTTTCATAGTACGCAATCATCTCTTCTGTCGTCCTTGTGATGACCTGCTCATCCGCTTTCGCGCCGGATGTCTCGCCTGCCTCGTAGCACTCGCCAACCTTGCTTCCGTCCACCTGCGCCCTTCTGCGCTTCAGCTCCGTCTCGCCGCTGAAATGATACGTTCCGTCTGCTTCATTGTAAAGCTCGGAAGCCGCCACATCAAGGGCAATTTTCACTTCATTTCCCGGCATATAGCCCGCTGCCTTAATCGCCTCCACAATCAAGTCCAGCACGGCAAACGCATCGGGAAGATCCGGCGCAAAACCACCCTCATCACCGACTCCCGTGGACAGTCCCCTGCCATGACATATTTTTTTCAGGTTGTGATAAATCTCTGCACAAATCCGAAGCGCCTCCCTGAAATTTGCCGCCTTTACGGGCATAATCATAAATTCCTGAAAATCCACCGTGTTTGTGGCGTGACGCCCGCCGTTTAAAATATTCATCATCGGCACCGGGAGCCGGTCTGTTTTCACACCGCCCAAATACCGGTACAGCGGCATTCCAAACGCCGTCGCCGCGGCTCTTGCACAAGCCATTGACACGGAAAGCGTCGCGTTTGCGCCAAGATTGTTCTTATTATCGGTTCCGTCCGTATCCACTAGAATATGGTCAATCAGTTTCTGATTGCACGCATCAACGCCTATCAGCTTATCCTTGATTTTCGTATTGACATTGTTGACCGCTTTCTCCACGCCAAGCCCCATATAGCGCATCTCGCCGTCTCGAAGCTCCACTGCCTCAAACTTTCCCGTGCTCGCACCGGAAGGCACGCTCGCCCTGCCCTCACAGCAGTCGTTTACCGTCACAACCGCCTCAACTGTCGGATTTCCCCGCGAATCAAGCACCTCCCTTGCATGTACGTCCGTAATTTTGAAACACATCTTTCTCATATCCACACTTCTCCTATCCTCCTGGATTTCCTTTTGGATTTCCTTTTGCATATCATTAACATCAAAGATATTATTGCCAAAGAACAACAAAAAATTCAGGACACTGCCGTAAAATACATGAATTTTACGACTGTCCTGAATCTTATGCCGTTTCCGTATTGATAGGAGTTTAACAATCCTTTATTTATGCACCAAAAGCGACTTTCCGGTCATCTCCGCCGGCTGCTTCATTCCCATTGTCTCAATCAATGTGGGAACAATATCCGCAAGGCATCCGCCCTCTCTGAGCGTATAATCCTTATCATAATTTACAAGGATAAACGGCACCGGATTTGTCGTATGTGCCGTAAACGGCGCGCCTGTTTCATAATCGACAAGCTGCTCCGCATTTCCGTGATCCGCGCAGATAAACATCGTGCCGTCTACCGAAAGCACTGCCTCAACTGCCTTACCGACACACTCATCAACCGCTTCGACTGCCTTGATTGCCGCCTCTTCAACGCCCGTATGCCCTACCATATCAGGGTTTGCAAAATTAATGATAATCACGTCATATTTTCCTGACTTAATTGCCTCACAAAGCTTATCACACACAATATACGCGCTCATCTCCGGCTTTAAATCATAAGTCGCCACTTCCTTCGGTGAAGGAACAAGCACTCTGTCCTCACCCTGATTCGGCTCCTCTACGCCGCCGTTGAAGAAAAATGTTACATGCGCATATTTCTCCGTCTCCGCAATTCTAGCCTGTGTCATATTGTTTGCCGCAAGCCACTCACCAAATGTATTTGTCACCGAAATCTTGTGGAATGCCACCGTCTTGTTCGGGATTGTCGGATCGTAATCGGAGAAGCAGACAAATTTTACGTCAAGGCGTTTTCTGTCAAAGCCTTTGAAATCATCATCACAAAATGCTCTTGTAATCTCTCTTGCACGGTCAGGACGGAAGTTGAAGAACACAATCGAATCCTGATTCTGAATCAAACCAACAGGCGCTCCGTTCTCCACGACAACCGTCGGAAGCACAAATTCGTCCGTCTTGTCATTGTCATAAGACTGTTGGATTGCCGCAGGACCTGTAGGCGCCTGCTCACCCGTCCCTGACGTCATCGCCTCATACGCCTTCTGCACACGATCATAATTGTTATCTCTGTCCATCGCGTAATAACGTCCCATGACGGAAGCAATCTTTCCGACGCCGATTTGAGCCATCTTTGCGTCCAACGCTTCCGCAAATTCCTTTCCTGATGCCGGAGGCGTATCACGCCCGTCAAGGAAGCAGTGCACGAAAACCTTGGAAAGATTATTTTTCTTTGCAAGCTCTAACAAACCGTAAAGATGTGTATTGTGGCTGTGCACGCCGCCGTCCGACAGCAGTCCGAACAGATGAAGCGCCGAATCGTTCTTTTTGCAGTTTTCAACCGCTTCAAGCAGTGCCGGATTTTCAAAAAACGTGCCGTCTTCGATCTCCTTTGTAATTCTTGTAAGCTCCTGATAAACAATTCTTCCTGCGCCCATATTCAAATGCCCGACCTCGGAATTTCCCATCTGTCCGTCGGGAAGTCCGACTGCCATTCCGCTCGCATTCCCTTTCGCAAAAGGATATTCTTTCATCAGCCTGTCCATAACCGGCGTCTTGCCTATCGCAACCGCGTTATGCTCTGTCGTTTCATTTAAACCGTAACCGTCAAGAATCATTAATACCGTCGTTTTCCTGCTCATATCTCTATTCTCCTTTTTCTATTAAAATATCAGACTCATAAGACCAATGCCCGCATAAAGTATACACTTTTTTTGGACTTTAAGCAACTGGATTTCATCGAAATCATTGTTTTCCCGCACTTATTTTTTTCCTGCGCTGCGTTCCCGCATCAACTCCAGGAACTCCGAAAAAGCTCTTTCATGCATCTTAGAAACCGCCCTTGGATTTCTGTTTAGAAGAGAACGGATGCTTTTATATGTCCGCTTTGTTCTTGCCCGTTCCATACGCTCCATAATGCCGCTTTTCACATTTTCACTCTTTTCTTTACCGGCGCCGAGTGCAGTATTGATTTTTTTCAAGCCTGCTTCCGATTTTTCCTTCAGTTCGCTTCCGTAAAATGCATACGCCACCTCGATTCCCTTATGGATGTGGCGAAGTTCCTCATTTTCACGCTCCAAACCGACCAAAAGCTCTTTCAGGTTCACCGCCTCGCGCACACTCTGTGCCATATCAACGGAAAGGTAAACCGTCAAAAAAAACGTAAGTACCTCCAACAGATTTCGATTCTGGGAAAGCACAAACCGCTCCGCAGGATTATGTCCGTATAACGTAAGAATCACCGAAAAAACACCCCACGCCAAGGAAGAGAGCGCACAGATGTGTCCGTTTAAGTTAAGCGGTTTGCTGCTGTAATCCCAATACCGTACATGAAACAGGCGCTCCATTGCCACACCCGTAAAATATTCCAAAAGCGTCGCGCTTGCCATTCCCACAAAAAACACTAGTATCGCATTTGTACGAAACGGCAGCGTAAACAAAAGCACAACAATTGCGCCCGAGCCGTATATCGGCAAAAAAGGACCATGTAAAAAGCCCCTGTTTACCCATTTTGCCTGACACACGGACACATAGCAGGTCTCCCACACCCAACCTAAAAAACAGTAAAAGTAAAAGAAAAACAGCCATGTTGTAAAGGTATAATTCATTCCCGCAAATCCTCCACGCACACCAAAAGCGTCCCGTCGCTCACTTCGACAAAACTTTCACAATCCATAAATTCATTGCTTATGCCAATGGGAAAATCTGTCGTTACAACTGCATTGTCCAAAGAATATTTCAATCCTCTTTCCGTTACACCGCGCGCATCTGTTCCAATTGCAAAAACAGAAAGCCTCCTGTTTTCCCTGTACATTTCTTTTGAAAAACAAAGACGGGAGTTTCGCACAAGCTCAATCCGCTGTCCATTTCCATACAAAACACCATACGCACCCTTGTTTAACAGAAAAAGCAGGCATTGAATATTTGCCAGTGTGTGGTCAATCCGTCCGCCCAATGCGCCA
Organism: uncultured Lachnospiraceae bacterium; assembly: GCA_910586715.1. Lineage (GTDB taxonomy): Bacteria > Bacillota > Clostridia > Lachnospirales > Lachnospiraceae > COE1. The sequence continues at coordinate 54,868 of CAJUJG010000013.1, read as the reverse complement.
TACAGCTCAAAATAGTCGCAGCCTGCCGCAAGCCCTTCCTTGATTGCCGCAAGCATATCGGTATCATCCTTTTCCACCGGAAGCTTTTTTATAGGGATCCTCTTATGTCCGTCAAAACGCGCAAGAAGCGCTTCTTCCGTAATCGAATCCATATCTCCAATAATCAGATCCGGTACGATACGAAGCGCCTGTATCCACTTCAGTCCGCCGTCTGCGGCAATGCAGAAGCTGTCCCCGCGCTGCACCGCAATATCATTGCGTGCTTTCCCGATGACGGCATCCGCATCAAAATCCCCCGCCGCAAATATCATACATCGTTTCACTCTGCTACCATGTCCTTTTATAAAACACTGCTAAAAATTTTTAAACACATCCGTTTCTTTCTGCAGTGCACCGGCAATTTCCTGGTTTTCGTCCATTCTGCTGCTGATATTCTCCATATCCGTCACAAGCACCTGCGTGCTCTCTGCCGCACCGGTAACGCCGTTTGCGCCCTCCTCAATTGCGTCCGTAATCGTGCCGATTGAACCTGCAATCTCGTCGACCGCACGCCTTAAATCATCCGTCTTCGCACTGAACTCGTTCATCACGGATTCAATGTAGGTCGCATTATCACGATACTGTACGCCGCTTCCCACAAAATTCTCAAACTCCGGAAGAATGGAATCGTTAACATACTCCACAAGATTATTTGCATTTCCCGCTAAATTATGTACCGCGTTTGTAACCACGCCGTTGATTTGCTGAATACGGTTTGCCGTCTCGCGGCTTGAATCCGCAAGCTGCCGGATTTCATCCGCAACAACCGCAAAGCCTTTTCCTGCCTCGCCCGCGCGCGCCGCCTCAATCGACGCATTGAGCGCGAGGAGATTTGTTTGGCTTGAAATACTTAAAATATCGTTCGTAAGACCGTTTACCTGCTCGACACTATTGCTCTCCTCAATTGCCTTGTTCAAAACGCTGAGGATTTCCTGAACCTTTACGCCGGTCTCCTGCATGTTTGTCCGCGCGTTTGCCTCCATCTCGTCCGCATTCACCTTCATCTGTTTTGAATACTCGTTGATACTGTTGGACTTGTCGGCAATTGTCTCTACCTCTCTGCGCACCGAATCGGCATTCTGATTAATGACATTGGCAGAATTTCCGATTTCCTGCATGGTTGCCGAAAGTTCCTGTGTCACAGCCGATAAGTCGGCAGCGCTGTCATTTGAAGTTTTCACACTCTCCTGAACCTTGTTGACAACCTCCTCAAGCCTTCGGGAATTTTCGATAATCAGCTTCATAATATGCTGCAGTTTTTCCATAAACGTATTGATACCATTGCCCAAATCGGCAATCTCGTCATTTGACAAAATGCTGATGCGCTTTGTCAAATCGCCCTCATTCCGGTCAATATCCGCAATAATATCATGAATCTCACGGTTTGCTATCTTTAGCTTCCTAATGACAAACACAAACATACTGTATAATGCACCGCAGATCACAAGTGCACAGACGCAAATGCCTGCTATATTTTTAACAAGCGCTTTTTGGTACTCCTCATTTAAGGCATGTCCTGCCTTGTCCGCGCTCTCACGCGCAATGTTCTCCATCTTTGTAACCTGTGCCTGTATATCGTTGCTGTAATCCTTAATCAGTCCGTTTGCAAGTGCAAACGCCTGCTCCTTCTCATCGTTCCCGCTGTATGCGAGGAGATTTTCAATCTCATACTTTAAACCTGTGTAGCTTGCCACAAGCTGTTCGTATGCCGCTGCGTCCATCTGCATCAGCCCGTCCCGATACGCCTCAAGATAACCGTCAAGCACCTCCTGCTCACTGCGCACCTCTTCAATAAGACCAATTAGTGTGTCAAGGTCCGTTGCAATAATGTGGGAAAGCGCAAGCTTATGTATTTCCTGTGTCTGCTTTTGAATATCACTCAGCTGCGATAAATTTACCATATGCTCTTCCGAAATTGCAACGGCAGTATGATTGACACTTCTCAAGTTCCTGATTGCTTCAATATTGGAGACAACCGCCACAATTCCGAGGATACATACAGGAATAAAAATAATAAGTTGAATACTGATTCGTTTTTTCTTTTCCATTTGTCTCCCCCTCTATTGTACTGCCGACGCTGCTATACCGTTTGCAAGACTGTCCATCAAATCCTGAAGCGGCACATTGTCGGGATTGCCTGCTACAATAATATCTGCAAAATTTGTACAAGGATCCCAATAACTGTTTCCTACGCGCTGCAAAACACCATATTGTGACTGATCAATTACTGCCGCAATTGCCGGTACAGAAGCTACTGCATCAGAAGCCGCCGCATTCTTGTTGGAAGGTCCCTGACTTCTCTCCTCAAGCCGCAGCGTCTGATTTTCCTCATTTGTAATCCAATCCGCAAGCTTATGTGCCCATCCAAGATGCTCGGAATAAGCATTTACACCCATCATCTTATATCCCGTGAACGATGCCATCTGAATCTGCTGACCGTTTACCGTGTAGGTCGGAAGCTTGCACGCGCCATAGTCCTTTCCCCACGCGTCCTGTATCGCAATGGCATTCCACACACCGCTGACGCCCGCAATCACCTCACCGGATGCCACACCATCCATAAAAGTACTGTCGGGCTGCGCAATAAATGCCGGACTCTGTGTTACATTCAGCAGCGCCTGCGCCACATCAACACCTTTAATCGACCCCTCCGTACTGTTCCAACTGCAATGGTTTGTGACACCGTCATCATTGATGCCAAAATCAAGTCCCGTATTTCCAAAGAATGAATACAAATACCAGCCCGAATTAAATTCCATTGATAATTTTTTGTCATTTTCAGCCGCAACTTCAAGAATCCGGTCAAGCGTCTGTACATCCTCCTGTGTAAAATAATTTTTATCATAATAAAGGAAATAGCCGTTGTCCGCCGTATACGGATATGCATAAACGACATCGCCATATGATGCGGCATACACCGCCTCCTCAAGATTTGCATTTTTTATCTTGTCCTGTTCGGCAACCGGTGAAAGTGCGCCTCCTGCTATCATGCTGTAGAGCTGATCATCCGGCATGGAAAAAATATCTGCCGCACTGTGAATATCGCCAAGCACATTTTTTCTTGTGTCGGCATCCGCGGACGCTTCAAGCGTGATATTAAAATCTGCCTGTCCCGCATACTCCTGTTTGAAACTCTCCACCATCTTGGACAGATTATCAAAATTTGCTTCCTCCACCCATATGGTAAGTGCAACTTCTCCCGATTCCAATACCTGTGTGTCATCTGTAAGCGCCACGGAATCCGGCTCCGGGTTTTGAGCGGGCGCATCCGTCTTTGTTCCGCATCCTGCAAGCGATACGGATACAAGTGAAACTGTCAGTATTGCTGTCAAAATTTTCTTTTTCACGCTCTCATTCCTTTCGTATCTTATTGTTTTTTTGCAGCGCTATGTGCCGCCTGTATTTTCCGTTTATTAATAAATATATTTTATACGTTCCGACTATTTATTTCAATATAAAGTTTTAATTTATCCCCCCATTTCAGTTTATAATTGCGGTGTTTCCATGCAAATGTTTAGCGGCATAATGCAGCATCCGCTTCATAAATTACTGTCGCTCATCTACAACGACAGAATTGCCTTTTGACGTTTCCTGAATCATTTTCATATCAGTAAACAATACCTTGGGTGTTATTCCTATAGTATTTCTGACTGCTGTAACCACGCTGCTTCTGATAACCTCTTTCTCCTCTATCGAAGGCACTCTTCCAAACTCCTCCATAGCTACCAAAACCTCTATCATATCAAGTTTTGATTCCCTATAGATACGCATCCGGTACCGCACTCGGACATGTTCCAAATCAGCAAGCATATTTTCAAGCTGAAACCGAAACACGCTCACTCCCCTTATCACAATGGTATCATCTGTCTTACTGTAAAACTTCCCTATTCTTGCATTCGTTCTTCCGCAATGGCACCGTTCATGAGTAATTGTTGTCATATCACCTGTCCTGTATTTGATAAGCGGGATTCCTTCTCTGCGCAATGTCGTAAATACCAATTCCCCTGTCTCTCCATCTTTTACAGCGATGTTCGTATTCTTATCTAAAATTTCCGGCACAAAAAAGTCCTCCTGCACATGAAGTCCTTTGTGGCATTCGCAATCACATGCCACACCCAGACCTGCAAACTCACTAAATCCATATACATCATGTATGCTAATTCCAAGCATACCTTCAATATCAGTTCTCATCTTTTCGGACCATGTTTCTGTTCCACAAATCGCAGTCTTCAGTTTCAGGTTTTTGACCTCTCCCATATTTTCAATCATCTGAGAAATATGCAAAAGATACGATGGCGTACACATAATTCCCGTAACATTCAACTCTTTCATTATTTGAATTAATCTGTCAATACTGCATGTAGATGACGGCACAACTGCTGCACCTACTTTTTCCGCTCCATAGTGTGCACCTAGACCTCCTGTAAAAAGTCCGTAATTATATGCAATCTGTATCGTATCATTCTTTGTAAGCCCTGCCATATAAATGCATCTTGCCACACATTCTGCCCATATATCAATATCATTTCTTGTACATCCGACTATAATCTCCGCGCCTGTTGTCGCATTTGAGCTGTGATACCGGATAATTTCACTTTGAGGCACTGCCATAAAATCAAGAGGATTGTTTTGTATCAAATCTTCTTTCGTCGTAAAAGGAAGCTTATCCAAATCTTCTATTCTGCGTATATCTCCCGGCTCAATTCCTTCTTGCTGCATTTTCGTTCTATAATATGCAACGCTGTGGTAAACTTTCCTTACCATTTTGACAAGACGCTTTCCCTGCAAAGTCATAAGTTCATCACGGCTCATACACTCTCTTGCCTCATTCCATATCATAATTGCAACCTTCAACCTCCTATTCCTCTTTTTAGTACTTCAATTCCATATGCTCGCAAGCACGTTCACCGGCTCCTTAATTCCCTATATAGACAAAAAAGAAACCCGCCAATTTAATGAGCAAGTTTCTTTTTCAGGAATTATTTTTAGGATTATTTAGGAGCCTGTTAATCATGAGTATCTCGTAATAATCATCATTCTAATGCTTACTCACATAAATTATATCGGTCCCGTTCTTCTATTTCTTTAGCATATTTTTCAAATTATTCTGAAAATTTTTAATATTTTTCTAATTATACATCCAATTCAATTAATTCTCCATTCTTTACCTGCCATTTATAATATTCCCCTTTAGGCTTGCCGTACTTTTCCATAATCGCCATAATCGTTCCCCCATGTACCACAAATGATACCGCCTTTATATTTTTTCTGCTTTGCTGCACTTTTTCGATACATTCCCGAAATGCACTCTGAGAACGAAATACAAACTCTTTTTTTGATTCCCCATTTGGAAATGCATTTTCCCCTCCGCTCTCGAGCCAGCTGATATAAGAAGGATTATTCTTCAAATCTTCATAATTCTTCCCTTCAAAATCTCCAAAATCCATTTCCTTTAATCCTTCACAAATTATCAAATCTTTTCCTGTATAAATATACTCCGCAGTCATTATACAGCGCTTCATGGGGCTTGCAAAAACAATATCGGCATGAGGATAATCTTTGATTTGAATCTGCCTTATCCCCTCCTTACAAAGAGGTTCATCTGTACGTGAACCGATATATGCTTTCCTTTGATTCCCTTTCGTTATTCCATGACGTATTAAATAAACTTTCATAACTCAATTCCCGTCCTTGCACTGATTCCCCTTTCATACGGATGTTTTTCATTTCTCATCTCCGTTATATAATCGGCTTTGCTTAAAAGCTCCTTTGCAGGGTTTCTTCCAGTAAACACAAGCTCTGTCGTACCTTTGCACAATTGAACCAACTCGTGTACTGACGATTTATCAACAAATCCTCCCTGATATGCTGACATCATTTCATCTACAATAAGCAGTTGATATATTTCTTCCTTAACTGCCTTAATCATTGCCCTCATTGCCCGATCATTGCGCATTCTTAATTTGATTCTATCCTCATCCTGCATATTCCATGTAAATCCAAATGTATTTTTTATTGCATACACTTCCACCTTCTCTATTTTTTTTAAAACATCCAGCTCCGCAGAAGTTCCATCCTTCATAAACTGGACAAATGACACACGCATACCTGCTCCTGCCGCGCGCACTGCAAGCCCTATTGCTGCTGTCGTTTTTCCTTTCCCGTCTCCATGATAAATATGCATTAATCCCTTTTCCATCACAATCTCCAAATTTAAAATAATTTACTGTACAACTGCAGAAAAGCCCAACAGCATATTCCATGCTATTGGACCTTCGAACAACTATTCCTGCATATGATTTGCAGACTGTTCCTCATTCTGTGGAACAGCTGCATTCACTACCATATTGACTCCGTCAAGACCATTGACCGTAATATTTCTGTTCACCTTTGCATCATACGACTCCGCGTTAATAATATTTGCAAGGTCAATCCCTGTCGTCTCCTTCATTGATTCAAACAGCTTTGCCATCACCGCAGGAACGTTTCCTGCCACCTGCTCTACGCCGTTTGCACCGCCGTCGCCGCCGATAATCGTAATCTTGTCAATCTGTGCAAGCGGCTCCGCAATCTTTCCTGCAATGTCGGGAAGCACCTTAATCATCATTTCTGCTACGGCTGCCTTATTGTACTTTGCATAAGCCTCCGCTTTCTTCTCCATCGCTTCCGCTTCCGCAAGTCCTTTTGCCTGTATCGCCTCTGCCTCCGCAAGACCCTTTGCCTTCACTGCGGCTGCCTCTGCTTCTCCGTATGCCTTGACACCCTGTGCCTCCTGCTCTTTGGAGAAACGATCTGCTTCTGCCTGTGCCTTTCTTGCCTCAGCCTCTCTCTGTGCCTCGAACTGCTGCGCTTCTGCCTGCTTCTGTCTTTGATAAAGGCTTGCGTCCGCCTTCTGCTGGGCGGCGTATTTCTCTGCCTCCGCCTGTTTCTTGACTTCCGCCTCAAGCGCACGCTCCTTTACGGCTACCTCTTTCTGCTTTAACTCAATCTCACGCTCCTGCCTTGCAATATCGGCATTCGCAGTCGCAACCTCAATCGTCTTACGCTGTTCTTCCTTTTGGATTTCGTATGCAGCATCCGCCATAGCGCGTTTTGTATCCGCCACCATCTGCAGCTCCGACTTTTTGATTGCAAGCTCGTTCTGCTTCTTTGCAATCTCTGTCTGCGCTGCAACCGCCGCATCATTTGAATCCTTGTCCGCCGCCGCCTGCGCAACCTTGATGTCCCTCTCACTCTCCGCCCTTGCAATTGCAGCAGCTTTCTTAATCTTAACAATATTATCAATACCTAAATTTTCAATAACATCATTGCCGTCCACAAAATTCTGCACGTTAAAGCTGATAACGTCAAGTCCCATTGCCGCAAGGTCCGGCTCCGCATTTTCCTTCACCAGCTCCGCAAACTTCTGACGGTCGGAAACCATCTCCTCAAGACGCATGCGTCCAACAATCTCACGCACGTTGCCCTCAAGCACTTCACGCGCAACACCTGCTATGTATTCCGTGTTCTTGTTTAAAAAATTCTCTGCCGCAAGCCGCAGTTTGTCCGGCTGATTGCTGATTTTAATATTTACGGTCGCATCCACGTTAATGTTAATATAATCCGCTGTCGGAACAGCATTGCTTGTCTTAACGTCTATGGGAATCAGACGCAGATTCAACTTATCAAGACGCTCAAAAAACGGAATGCGGATACTCGCTTTTCCAATTACAACTTTTGATTTTGTTTTGATGCCTGAAATGATAAACGCCATATCAGGCGGCGCTTTCACGTATCCTAAGCAGAACAATACGATAATCAGTACCACAACAATAATGCCAACCACTATTCCTACCAGTTCTTTCACTTCTTTTCCCTCTTTTCTGCTTTTGTTTTTACGAACACTATTTTTTACATTTAATGTTCATAAACAGTATAGCACACTAAAAGCCGTATGTCACTTCTTTTCATAGCTTTGACCGTTTTTACAAAGCTTCAACAAACCTTGTCTCAAGAAACGTCGCATATTCCTGCTTGACATCCTGATAACGCGCCTTCGGTACGGAAAGCTCCTCCCCCGTTGTCAGCGTCAGCACATAACTGCTGATTTTCTGCACAAAACGCATATTTACAAGAAAACTTTGATGTGTCCGCATAAAGCCAAGACCTGCCAGTTCCTCCTGCAATTCGCCGATTTTCCGGTAAATACTATAACTCTCATCCTTTGTGTGAAAGATATTTTTGTGCCGGTTCGTCTCGATATAGATAACCTCTTCCATGTTGATTGTTTTCTTTCCTTCCACAAACGGAAAGGTGCGCAGATAGTTTGCGTCGTTCATTTCATCCTCACCTCATTTACGGTACTAAGCCGAAAAAAAAGAAAAGGACAGCACGAATAGACCTATTCGCTGCTGTCCCTAGCATTTTGTTACATCCATGTACCGTATTAATCTTTTATTCGTAACAATTCAGCACCCTCATAGTTACGAGCAAAAATCCATGCAGAATCACCTTCGGTAATGGATTTTTACTTGCTAAATTTACATCTTCTTACGGTCAGCGCAGTAAATGCGCAGACCTGCTGAACAGTTACTTTTTTCAACTATTATATCGGAGCGTTTTTTCCTAATATAAAACAGTATTGCATAAATCGACCATGTATCTCATAAAACGACTATCAGCCTGCATTAAAGCCTAAATACTGTAGTCAAACCGCTGACCGGCCTTTTGCTCCATCTCTCTTATTTTATCCTGCGGCTGCTCCACATAATCCATGTTTTCAATCTTTTTTAACAGCTCGTCAATCGAATCCGCCTCAAAGGTAATTTCGTCGCTTTCCTGCGCTTCCCGAAATTCCTTCCTGCTTTCCTCAATCTTTTCCTGCTGCTTTTTCTTTTGCGCCTTCTTCTCCTGCGCTTTCTTCTCAGCCTTCTTTGCAGCTTGTTTTGCGGCACGTTTTTTACTCTGCGCCTTAAAGCTCTTGTCCATTGTCGCAAAGAATGACGCTGCGCCGTTGTCGTTTACCTTGATGCCGCAGCTCTTTACGCTCTTGCCCATCTGCGCAAGCTTTGCCTTCATCTGCGTAAGACCGCTTGCTCCCTGCGCAATAATGCCCTCATACTGCTTGCGGTACTTTTCATCTTCCGCCATGCGCTCAATTTTTTCTTCGTCAATCAGCACCACCATCTTATTGGAATTGCCATACTTTGACGCATTTGCCTTGGCATACTCCTTTTGGTCCTTGCTTACAAGAATGAAGTCCATGTTGCCGTACTTTCTCTTCAATTCCTCGTAATACTTTGCTGCCTTTTCACTCAGCATAGGATTGCCGACCGTCCTGCCGCTGACGTGCACCTTCTGGGTACTCTCATCTTTTTTAACGATTTCCATTTTTTCTTCTGTCGTGGATTTTTTGTCTTGAGATTTTTTATCCTGAGTTTTCTTGTCCTGAGTGGACGTATTGTTGTAGACTGCCGCGTTTTCCGCGTAGTTTGCCATTATACTAGATATTGTACTCATTATTGTCCCTCCCTGACTTCTGAGTTCATGGCGAAAATCCGTTTTGCCATTTTTATGATTCACTGCTCTTTTTTCGTAATGATAATGAATACCGTTATAATATGGCATATCATTTCATTTTAAATTATATCGGTTGAAATAAATGCGTTCATTACACAAACTGCACCAATCGACCATAAAATCTTTCCTTCATATTTTCCTATATCATACAGTCAATATGTCCCCCTTCTGTCACCACCATCTCAGGCGGAGGCGCCGCTTCGACTGGAATCTCCACTCCGCCAAGCTCAAGCGACGCGCCCTGCGTATCCGCCATCGCATTTGCATAGGCGCTCGCAACGCTGGAACCTGCCTCCTTTTCTTTTTGCAGCTTGTTAAAGATTGCCTTTAAGTATTTCATATCCGCCTCAAGAATGTCTTTCAACTCCTCACTGCGGTGCTTTTTTTTCATTGCCTCCAAATCTTCCGGGTCCATATCTGCGGAAAAAGAAGCGCCCAGCTCTTCCATAAGCTCACCTAACCCGCTCTCCTCCAAGATCTCCTGAAGCATCTGCTGCATCTCCTCCTGCATTGCCTTCATTGCTTCACGCTCTATTTCCCGCTGCAAGTCGCGCAAAATCTCCGCTTCGCTCTCCTCCGTGTCCACGCCGTCCGAATTTCCCTGTGTCTTTGTATCCTCCAAAAGCTCCTCCTCGAGCTTTTCTTCCATATCCTCCTGCCCGCCCGCGCACGGTCCGCCCTTTTTTGCCGACTCCTCTTCCTGAAGATGCTTGAGCTTTTTCTTGGCAACACGCATAATCTTCGTCGCGTGGATAATCGCGTGTTCCAGCTCGTAGCGGTCAATTCCGTAATCATTAATCTTGCGCTTTAGCTGTGCAACCTTTGCACGCGCCCCCGTCAGCGCCATTCTCGCACTGCCAGATGTCTTACACTTTAAAATCCGCGCTGAAATCTGACGCATGTTATAATTTACACGTTTCGGCATTTTCTTACTTGCAGAACTTCTGCTTGCAGTACTTCTGCTGGTGGAAACGCGCCCGACCACCTTTCCGCTCCTATCTTTTATCTCCCTTGATTGTCTGTTTATCCCTGTAACTCCGATTAATCCTGCTATCATACAAAGGCTCCCTCCTTTTGCCCTCTCTTTGGGGCATGTGAAAATTCCGTTTTTCACTGTCTGATGTCTTATACCTTAATGTCAATCGACGCATATTTTGCTTTCAGATATTCTTCCGTCATTTCCTCCTGCGCTATAATATCGGGCTGTGTCTGCATCAGTTCTGTGTTCTCCAGGCTCTCCTCAACCATTTCTTCTTCTGCAATCGCTTCCTCGGTCATCTCCTCTTCAAGTAAAATTATTTTTTCCATTGTTTCGTCAAGCAACTCTTCCATCATGCCGCCCTCGTCCTTTGTACCAAGCGCTTCCTCAACTTGCTCGCGTTTTCTCTCTTCGGGCGTCTTTGGCTCGAGTTTTTCCTTTGCCTCGGCAATCTTCTCGCCAAGCTCCCTTGCCTCGTCCATCGTGTGCATCATCTGTTCCTGATTATACTGCTGTTTTACCGTCGCAATCTGTGCGTCATAATTGTTAAACAACTCAAGTTTTTGGCTGATTTCCTCGAGAGTCTCGCACTTCATGTTTTTGAGGTTTGCCTTCTGATTTTCAAAAAAATCAATCTGCGACTGCGCCTTTTGCTGCCGCTCTTCTTTTTCCTCCGTGCTCTTTAGTTTATTGCCATGTTGGAATAACACCGAGCGGCTGTTTAAAGAAATATTCATCACTTCTCCTCCATTCCTTTCAAATATTTACAAACGTAAATAAATATCGTTTAAGAGAAGGCGGAACCGTTGTCCGCCTTATAACCATTTTATAAGAGTCTCCATCATATGGTTTTCTATGGTGTCCGCCGACACATACCAAATGTCAGTGCTGTCCGCTACATTCACCATAACAACCTCGCCGCAGCCGCCCATTCCAGGAAGCTTCATCACGGAGCCATAGCTAATATAAACATATTCTCCCGCAACGTCCTCCTGCTCCACAAACCGCTGAAACGCCTCATCTTGAACGTGCAGCGTCCTGCCCTCCACCCAAAAGGCGTCGCGCACCTCCTGCGTATCGCAGGCAATCAGCCCCAAATCCTCACCATACACATAAATCTCGTCAAGAACGGTATAGCGCGGATACGAAGTCTCTCCAATCAGCACAAACGCTGCCAGTAACAACACCGCTGTCACTGCCGCGCCAGCGCGCATCTGCCGCAAAAGCCCCGCACTGTCGGCGCGCCTTTTACCGATATAGGTAATTCTGCGCTTTAATCTGCGAAAATCGCCTTTTTCCGTAAAGGACGCCACTGCGATATTCTGATTGTGACAAAATCGCGCAATCATTCCAAGAAGCACATATCCGTACCCCTGACGCGTAATACCCGTCTGTGCAATCGTACACTCGTCGCAGGCAAGCTCAATATCCTCCCGCAATAAGCTCTGACAGACATACACAAGCGGATTAATCCACCACAGAAACGTAAGCAGCTTCATTACGGTAAGAAGCACGATATGCCCCGAGCGGATATGTGTCAGCTCATGGCTTAATATCACGTTCCTGCTGTTGTCGTCAAGCCGCTCCCATGCAGCCTTCGGTACGACGATATAGGGCTTTATCATGCCGCCCGAATAGGGGCTTTCATTCGTGTCAGAACAGTAAATCCGCACGCACTTTAAATACCGCCCTCCCAGTCCTTGCGAGCATGCATTTATGACACTCGTGTCATAAATCTGAGGCATCTGTTTCAGCCGTTTTCGCAGCATAACATTTCTTGCGATAAATACTGCCAAAAGATAAAACATCACGCCAAAGTACACATAACCGTACCACGCCTTGATATATTTACCAAGATACGCTGTCACATACACAAAATATTTTTGATAAAACAGCTGGCTCATTCCCATAAATGCCGCGGGCAAAAGCAGCAGCCAAAGATAACAACTTAAAACCGCACTCTTTTTATGTAAAATGCCACGTACCATAAGAAGCACCAGCATCACGCATATCCCGCAAAGCAGTGTTTTCATACATTTTGAAAGCCAGTATATGGAAGCAAACCATCCTGTATTGCCAAGTGCCGTCAGAATTTTTTCAATTTCCATTGTGCTGATTTTCCTCCTCAAGCGTTTCCACTAAGCTTTTGAGTTCCTGCAGCTCCTCCTTTGACAGTTCCGCCGACCGCAAAAAGCTTGCAACCGCAAGCGACGCGTTTCCTTTAAAGTAATTGTTCACAAACCGCGCGCTCTTTTGGCTCAAACACGCCTCTCTACTCTTTTTCGGATAATAGTGGTAAACCCTTGCATCATGCAAATCCACATCATAGGCAATCACGTCTTTTCCAAGCAGCCTGTTAATCATCACGCGGATTGTATTTTTGTTTATGTCCAAAGTACCCTTTAGTGCATCAATAATCTCCGCCGCTGTCATGGCAGTGTCATGCTCCCACAAGACCTCCATAATCAGCCACTCGTTCTCACTGGGTGTCAGTTCTCCCACGCCGTTCCTCCTTCTACAGTTTTCAGTCTTTTTCTGTCGGAAAACTTCTTCATAATTTATATCGGTTTACATCTGTAAATAATTAACCGCTTGTTTTTGAAAATTTCTTCCAGTGTGAAGTTTTAGATAATCTTTTCACACTTTGACTGCGCCGACCGCCCGGATATTCATCGGATAAACGTTATCCCTTCCGACATACGCTGCAATAAAGTTTACATAATTATCCGTTTCCGCAATCGGAACCAAACACGCAATCACACCCGCAAAGCCCCCGCCATGTACACGGCATACACCGTCGCCGATTTTATTTAAGAACAACTGCGTCAGCGCAAGGGTGCGCGTAATCTTCTGCTCCTCACAGTCCTGCAGCGAATAGCAGTTCTGCAAAAGCTCCCATGACGACGTACCCGACTCCTGTATCAGGCGCAGGATTTTCGCCGTATCGTCCTGTGCAATCGCATCTGCCAGTTCCCCCACGCGCCTGTCCTCCTCAAAGAAATGAATTGCGCGAAGCACCGCCCTGTCGTTTGGAATTTTGTCTATGTTTGCCAAAAGCGCCTCCAAATTCGTCTCGCAAAGACGCTCTGCGCCAATCACCTTTGCCGCTGCCTTCATTTCGTTTGGAATGCTCGAATACTCGTCACTTAAATCCGCATGTCCCTTACCTGTATTGACAATGACAAGGCGGTATCCCTTGCTTTGGAAGGAAAAGTCAAGCGGTTCATACTCCGGCTGGCTGCCGTTTGCAAAACTGAACAATACCGGACCACCGACCGCGCACGCCATTTGGTCCATCATGCCCGACGCCTTGTTCCAAAAAACGTTCTCGGAATACTGCCCAATCCTTGCGTAATCCGACACGCTCATTTTTCCATCGTTAAATAAATGATTCACAATCGTGCAGACCAGCATCTCAAACGACGCCGAAGAGCTGACGCCTGCCGCCGCAATCACATTTGTCGACACATACGCATCAAAGCCGCCCGTCTCAAAGCCGAACTTTTTCGCCGCCTCCATCATGCCCGCAACAAGAGATGACGTACCGACTACCTTGGGAATACTGTCCAATTTCGTGATGTCGACCACGATTTCTTCCGCATACCCTTCACTTGTTATATGTATGACACTGCTGTCATTTTTTGTTGCCGCACCAATCGTATCAAGGTCAATACTGCCCGCAATCACCCTTCCGCCGTTGTGGTCGGTATGGTTTCCGATTATCTCCGTACGCCCCGGTGACGTAAAAAACGCCGCCTCATCATGTCCGTAAATTTTTTTGAAATTGTCCGCAAGTGCACGAAAACGCTCTGCGCTCTTTGTGTTTTCACCGTAAATGGATTCCAGCCTTTCACTGTTTGGGATATTCATTGTGCAATTCCTCCTTGTTTTTCCGAAGGAAAATGCGACTACTCCTGTAGGAGCAGAGGAATTTTCCTCCTTGTTTTTTCTTATATACTGTTATCTCCCATTATACACACGCGCAGGCGATTTTGCAATGAACAAACACCCTGTTTCATCCCCCGTTTTGCAACCGTATTAAAAATGCACCACGGATGATTAAAAATGCACGAAAGCCTGACAGTTGCATGGAATCTTTCAGACAGATACACAAGCCCGTGTGCAGACAAAGGGCGTTCTGCCTGCGCAGAACGCCTCTGTTAAAACTATCACAAAAAGACTGCAAAAAGCGGTTTAAATTCTCACATCCACGTTGCTTCCAACCGCCGCCGTCTGATTTGCCAATGCAGGAGCAGGTGCTGCCAAATCTTCCTGCATCTGCGTCATGGTAATGACCGGCTCTTTTGCCTCAAACACGCCTTGCGTCAGTATGCCTTCTGCTGCCTCACCGTTTTCGTCTGCTTCAACCGAAACGTCGTCCGCTTTCTGTGTTTTTGCATTGCCCCTCTCGTCCGTCTTATCCGTCCTGTCTGCCTTTGTATCTGCTTCGCCTGCCTTGCTGACTTCGTCCTGCGCCTTTGCAAGAAGCGACATCTGCGATGCCGTAGCCACTTTTGCCTTCTGCTCCATATCCTCCACGTCGTCCCACTTGCTGCTGATTGCCGCACTGTCGCCCGCCGTTCGCGTGGAACTGCCGCCGTCAAGCTTGATTTCCGAACGCTTAATGTCGGCGCCGTTTTGCATTTCATTTGCCCTACTGCCCTGCTGCTTTGCCAGCTTTAACGAACCTTCCGCCGAAATCATCGCCCGCATACTGCCCTTTGACAAGCCGTCTGTCTCATCGTCTTTATCCTTCTGCGGCTTACGCTGCGCCTGTTTTTCCTGCTTTTCCTGCTGCGCCTTTCTCCGCTCTTCCATCTGATGCTGGCGAAGCTGCATATTCAAGTCACTAATCTGCTTTTGGAGCTCCTGGCGCTTTTTCATCTTCATCTCACTGGTCATCTCTTCATTACCCGAGAGTTCCTGAAGCTGCTTTTGCGTCTCCATAATCTGCTTTTGCAGGCTCTTGCTATAAGCATCTGTACCGCGGCTGTTCATGCTGACAGCGTCTGTGCCAAAGCCCGCATTTGCGCCCCCGTTTCCACCAATACCGCCTATGGTCATGGCTCATTCCTCCTTTTCCTCTTTTTTGCAAAATACGGACTTTTCATAAAACCCGTATCTGTAAGATATTTCGGAGGTCTGTTTTCCCGTCTGAACCGATTTGTTGTGAACAGAATTTTTTTTGTTGTAAATCATAAATTTATTATAATTACGAAGTAATTATGATTTGCTGTTCTTTACACATCCGTTGTTACTGTTTATTCCGTCCCGGTAACTGTACGCTTTATATACGCCATATACGCCTTTACAAATCCTGCGTAATTGCGCTTTGCCATCATCACCTGACCGCCCTGCAAAAATATGACACTACTGTCATATTTTATGACATACTTTAAATTGATAAGATACGAGCGGTGCGGTCTGTAAAAATCCGCGCCAAGCTCGTCCTCAAGGTCTTTAAGTTTTCCGTAATATTCAATGCTCTGCGTCGCCGTATGCAGCGCTACCTTACGGTTAAAGACCTCCGCATAAACAATGTCGGACACCTTTACGGAAGTATGTACACCTGCGTTTTTGACTGCAATGCGCCGTGCATCAGTTGTATTATCAAAATCCGTATCTGCATATTTCATTTCCTGATTTTCCTGCGCAAGCAGATCTTCTGCTTTGTGAAGAACCTCCGCAAGCTTTTTGTCAGAAACAGGCTTGACCAAATAGTGAAATGCGCCTACATCAAAGGCATCAAACACATAATCGGCATACGCCGTAATAAATATCAAAATTGTTTTCCATCCAATACTGCGCAACTTCCGCGCAAGCTCCATGCCATCCATGCAGCTCATTTGAATGTCAAGCAGCAGAATATCCGGTGCCCGCTTTGGCTCCTTTTTTGCTGCGCGCCAAAGCGTATCCGCATCATAATAGCTTTTTATGAACGCGTTTTGATAGATGGTCCTTACTTTTTCTTCCAAAAATCCGCAGATATTTCGATTGTCGTCACAGATTGCAATGTTCATAATACTGCTGTATCCCCTTTCACTCAAACCAATGGCATTTTGGTTTTTCCTCTTCGCATATCTTCAGCACATAACATGCCCGCCCATTCTCCTTTGCCTGGTATAAGACTGCGTCCGTCTCCTCAAGCAGGTTCTTGACATTCTGCGGAAAAATAAATTGGCAGGCGCCGATACTGCAGCTCACAGTCCTGTCAGAAAGCATACCTGAAATATCTTTCTGGAACTGTTCCAACCGCTGTCTCATCTCTTGGGGCGTAAGCAGCTGTTCGACAAGTACGGCAAACTCATCCCCTCCAAGCCGCCCAACCTTTCCAACATCCCCAAAAGTGCGCTGCAGCTTCTGCGCAATCTCACAAAGCACCTTATCCCCGGTGGAATGCCCAAAAGTATCGTTAATTGCCTTAAAATAATCTACATCTACAAACAAAAACCAGCCCATACACGGCACATCTGCCTTCTGTGCACTCTCACAGTGGTAGAGAAACAGCCTGCGCCCCATCACGCCTGTCAACACATCCATCTCCATGCGATATTCCTTGTAAGACATGTACTTATAAGTAGTAATCAGCAAAATCACCGTAAAAATATTCAGTGCCAGCGAAGCGAACAGAAACTGCATCTGCAAAAGCAGCAAGTCGGAAGAAATCGCGTCGGACACCGCCACGCCGTGCTGTCCGAGCATATAGGATTCCCGCTGGGAAAAATAAATTGCCGAAATGACGGACATGAATATCAAAAATAATTCAAGCACCGTCAAAAACAGACTCATCCGTTTGGAAGCATACGGGTTATTGACAGACTGGTCAACACACATCCTGATATGCTGTACAAAATCGCTCTGATAAAATGCCCACAACAACTCGACCATGACAACGCAGACAACAACAAATACCGTGTCATTCAACTTCCAATGCAGTGCAGAATAATAATGCTTTCCCAAAGCCGGAAACAACAGCCCCATTGCAGTGTAAACAATCAGTGAGTGCACCTTAGGTGCAGCGGCAGAAATCAGTCCAATCCACAGTCGATAATGCCTGCTCCTGCGCGCGGTTTGAAACGCAATACCGATAAGAAGACCAAACAGCATTCTTGTACCAATAGCCAGCAGGATACTGCTGACAGGAGCGTCACTCAGAAACGGGGAAAACACCGCATCCGCGGGCATTACATAAGAAGCGGATGCCTTGTACATGCTCGCGATTCCGAAAACAAATGCAACCACCACAGTCCGCGCAGAATCAAACAGGCATCCCGTCAATAGAATCGGAAGATATGCGATAGTGATTGAGATCGGGGGAATATGAAGATACCCAAACAAAGTAAATGACATCAATATTTCAATCGCAATCAGTATCCAAAACAAGTATCGGTCAAAGCAGGAATCACCCCGCAGTTTTTTGTACACCATATATCCTCCAATTATACAGATAAATTATGTTCCTTATGAATTATCATGTGTTATTTTTGCAGATCTTAAATAATTTTAAAACAGAAGCAGCTGATTTTTACATCTGTTTTAATTTAATCATTATAACACAATCCTGACAAAAAAGGTGAACGAATTCAACGAATTCAATAAAGATTTTTCACCCAAACCGCCTTGTTTTTCCATACAATTTATTGTAAGATAGTATGGATTACGATTACAGGAAAAAGGCGGAGGATTACCATGATTTTATCATGCAGCAACATCGACAAAACATTTACGGACAATCACGTTATCAAAAACGCGTCCTTTCATATAGAAGACTACGAAAAAGCAGCCATCGTCGGCATCAACGGCGCGGGGAAATCAACCCTGCTTAAAATCATTGTCGGCGAACTGCCTGCGGATACAGGACTTGTAACTTTTGCAAAAGACAAAAGCTTCGGCTACCTTGCGCAGCATCAGGCGGTAGACAGCGAAAACACCCTGTTTGACGAGCTTCTGACCGTCAAACAGGAAGTACTGGATTTGGAATCCGCAATGCGCCAGTGTGAGCTTGACATGAAAAACGCAGACGGGAGTGCGCTTGAACTTCTGCTCAAAAAATACACCAACCTGACGCACCGCTTTGAGGACATCAACGGATACGCTTACAAAAGCGAAATTACGGGCATCTTAAAAGGACTTGGATTCGGAGAGGACGAATTTGACAAGAAAGTCGCAACCCTCTCCGGCGGTCAGAAAACGCGCATCGCACTCGGAAAGCTGCTGCTGCAAAAGCCTGATTTGATTATGCTCGACGAGCCGACAAACCACTTGGATTTAAACTCCATTGCATGGCTTGAAACGTATCTTTTGAATTACAAGGGCGCCGTCATTATCGTGTCACACGACCGCTATTTTTTGGACAGGATTGCCACGAAAATCATTGAGCTTGACAACGGCGTCGTGTCTTCTTTCAAAGGAAACTACTCCGATTACGCACTGCAAAAAGAGCATCTGCGCACAGAGCAGATGAACGCCTATTTAAACCAGCAGCGAGAAATCAAGCATCAGGAGGCGGTCATTGACAAGCTCAGGCAGTTTAACCGCGAAAAATCCATACGGCGCGCGGAAAGCCGCGAAAAAATGCTCGATAAAATCGAACGGCTTGAAAAGCCCGTCGAAGTCAATGCCGACATGAAATTAAAGCTCACCCCGCACCAAACAAGCGGAAACGACGTCATACAGATACAGGAGCTGTCCAAAAGCTTTGGGCAAAATAAGCTTTTTTCACATGTTTCTTTTGAACTCAAACGCGGCGAGCATGTCGCCATTATCGGCGACAACGGCACCGGAAAGACGACACTGTTAAAAATTATCAACGAACTCATTCCTGCCGACACAGGCGAAATTAAACTTGGCGCAAATGTGGAAATCGGCTACTATGACCAGGAACATCACGTACTCCACATGGACAAGACATTGTTTGAGGAAATCAGCGACGACTACCCGTACCTGACCAACACCCAAATCCGAAACACCCTTGCGGCATTTTTGTTTACGGGAGAAGATGTTTTCAAGAAAATCAGCGCACTCAGCGGCGGAGAGCGCGGGCGCGTGTCCCTTGCAAAGCTGATGCTCTCCGAGGCAAATTTCCTAATCCTCGACGAGCCGACAAACCACCTGGATATTACCTCAAAGGAAATCCTCGAATCGGCGCTCAACGCCTATGAAGGCACCGTCCTCTACGTTTCGCACGACCGCTATTTTATCAATAAAACCGCGTCGCGCATCTTAGAGCTTACGCATCAGGAATTTGTAAACTATATCGGAAACTACGACTACTATTTGGAAAAGCGCGAAATTCTGACACCCGTGTCAGTTTTGGAAGCAGCTGCCGCAGAGGAGGTATCCACACAAAAACTGGATTGGAAACAGCAGAAAGAAACACAGGCACAGGCGCGCAAAAAAGAAAACGACTTAAAAAAATGCGAAGCGCGCATCGAGGAATTGGAACAAAAATCCGCATCGCTTGACACGGAAATGGCAAAGCCCGAGAATGCTACCAACTCCGCCAAATTGCAGGAATTGTCGAAAGAAAAAGAAACGGTTTGTAACGAACTGGAAGAGTTATACGAAAAATGGGAGGCGCTTTCCGAGTAAAGCCCTCCCTTTTCCGATTTCATTTTATAAACGCCTAGACTGCATCAAACGTCGCTCTGACTGCCTTGATAAAGTCCCCGCTGCTTAGCGCTGTAACATCTTTTAACGATGTGATGAGCGCCAAATCCTTTGTCATTTTTCCGTCCTCTATCGTCTTGATTGTCGCCTTTTCCAATTTGTCCGCAAACTCCACAAGCTCTGAAATCTTGTCAAGCTCACCGCGTTTTCTCAGTGCGCCTGTCCATGCAAAGATTGTCGCAACGGAGTTTGTAGAGGTTTCCTCCCCTTTCAGGTGCTTATAATAATGCCGCTGCACCGTACCGTGCGCCGCCTCATACTCATACACGCCCGTCGGTGAAACAAGCACGGACGTCATCATCGCAAGAGAACCGAATGCCGAACTTACCATATCGCTCATGACATCTCCGTCATAATTCTTGCATGCCCAAATAAATCCGCCCTTCGCCTTCATCACGCGCGCTACCGCATCATCAATCAAGGTATAAAAATACTCAATGCCCGCCGCCTCAAACTGCTTTGCGTACTCCGCATCGTAAATCTCCTGAAAAATATCCTTAAAGTTATGGTCATACTTCTTGGAAATCGTATCCTTCGTCGCAAACCACAAATCCTGCTTCGTATCTAAGGCATATTTAAAACATGCATGCGCAAAGCTTGCGATGGACTTGTCCGTATTGTGGATTCCCTGAAGAATTCCCGGAGCGTCGAAATTGTGAATCAGTTCCCTGATTTGTGTTCCATCCTCACCCGTAAATACAAGCTCCGCTTTCCCTGCGCCCGGAACCTTGATTTCCGTATTCTTATAGACATCACCGTACGCATGTCTTGCAAGCGTAATCGGTTTTTCCCAATTCTTCACGCAAGGCTCAATCCCCTTTACGACAATCGGGGTTCTGAAAACCGTACCGTCAAGGATTGCCCTGATGGTGCCGTTGGGACTTTTCCACATTTCTTTCAGATTATATTCCGTCATGCGCGCCGCATTTGGGGTGATTGTCGCGCACTTTACGGCAACGCCGTACTTCTTTGTCGCCTCCGCGGAGTCCACAGTCACCTGATCGTTCGTCTCGTTTCTGTACTCAAGTCCTAAATCATAATACTCCGTCTTTAAATCAATGTAGGGAAGCAGCAGCTCATCCTTTATCATTTTCCAAAGAATACGCGTCATTTCGTCCCCGTCCATCTCTACAAGCGGCGTCGTCATTTGAATCTTTGCCATCGTTTACTCCTCCTGTTTTCATATAATCACGAAGAACGCTGTCCTTCGTGTTTCTTAATGTTTTTCGCTTAAACCACATTTTACCATATTTTTATACGCATTACAAATATGTTCGTCCGCAAGCCGTTCCGCAAGCTGCGCATTGCCGTCGCGAATTGCCTCCATGATACTCTTGTGCTCCGCGACCGCCGCTTTGCTGCGCTCCTTGTCCGAAAGCGTCTTTTGCCGCTCTTTTTGGACATACTGGTGGAAATCCTTGAGCAGGTGAATCAACATCTTGCTCTCGCACGCCTCGTAAAGCTGCATATGAAAGCGGTTGTCAAGCTCGGTCAGCTGCTCAAAATGCCCCTTCGACAAATGAAACTCACTCAAAAGAATGGTTTCCTCCATCTCCTCAATCGCGTCCTTTGATATTTTTTTCGTTGCCCATTTCGCACACAGCCCCTCAAGGAGCGAGCGGATTTCATAAATGTCCGCCACATCACAAGCCGATATGCCCGTCACATACGCGCCCTTGTTTGGCACGATACGGATTAATCCCTCCAGCTCAAGCTGCCGGAACGCCTCGCGAACGGGAGTTCTGCTCACTCCAAGCTCCTCCGCAACCGCCGCCTCTTTCAGCTCGTCCTTTTCATTATATCTGCCGCTTAAAATGTCTTCGCGCAGCTTGTTAAACACTCTGCTCCCCAACGAATATTTGTCCGGCGCATCATAATTGACATCATACTCACTCATGTACTTTGCGCCCTCTCATTCTGTCCCAAGTGTTATGCCAAGTGTTTTGCAGCCCTCGTCAATCACCGCCAAAAGCTCGTTGTCCGTAAGCACCGTGACACGGCCGCTCTCATACTCTGCATCCACCCATGTCTTAACATATGCCACCAGCTCGGAACTCTTTTCAATCTTCGCATCCCCGCCAAGCTTAAAGTACGTGTTAATCCAGTGCGCGATGCCCGCAAGTCCCGATGTATTGGAAACGGCGCAAAGCACAGGTCTTTTCAGGAACTTTTCGGTGTCAAATATATTGTAAATCTCTTCGTTTTTCAACAGTCCGTCCGCGTGAATCCCCGCTCTTGTAATATTAAAGTTTTTTCCGACAAACGGGGTTCTCGGCGGTATCTGATAACCGATTTCCTTCTCGTAATACTCCGCAAGCTCCGTAATTACGGTTGTGTCCATGCCGTTCAGCGTTCCGCGAAGCTGCGCGTACTCAAACACCATCGCCTCAAGCGGCGTATTGCCCGTGCGCTCCCCGATGCCGAAAAGCGACGTATTAACGCCTGCACAGCCGTAAAGCCATGCCGTTGTCGAATTGGAAACCGCTTTATAAAAGTCGTTATGTCCGTGCCACTCAATCCATTCCTCCGGTACGCCCGCATGCGTATGCAGCGCGTAAATAATTCCCTGAACGCTTCTTGGAATAACCGCGCCGGGAAAGTTCACGCCATAACCCATTGTATCGCAGGCACGCACGATAATCGGCAGTTTGTACTGCTCCGCCAGCTGCATCAGCGCCTGACAAAACGGCACGACATAACCGTAAATATCCGCTCTTGTAATATCCTCCAGATGGCATCTGACACTGATTCCCTCGTCAAGACACTCTTTTACGACCGAAAGATAATGCTCCATTGCCTGTCTTCTTGTCATTTTCAGCTTCATAAAAATATGATAGTCGGAGCAGCTCACAAGAATCCCCGTCTGCTTCATGCCAATCTCTTTTACCAGCTTAAAATCTTCCTTGCTCGCCCGAATCCACGAAGTAACCTCGGGAAACTGATAACCGCGCTCCATACATTTGTACACGGCGTCCCTGTCTTTTTTACTGTATAAGAAAAACTCGCTTTGGCGTATCATGCCGTTTGGTCCGCCGAGCTTGTGCAGATAATCATAGATTGTTACAATCTGCTCCGTGCTGTACGGCGCTCTCGACTGCTGCCCGTCGCGAAACGTCGTGTCCGTTATCCAAATTTCCTTCGGCATATTATGCGGAACCATCCGGTCGTTAAACGGTATTTTGGGTATCTCATCATAAGGGAACATGTTCCGAAACGCATTCGGTTTTTCCACATCCTGCAATTGGTACATATGCTCCTCAATCTGCAGAAGGTTGTTATGCTCGTTCATGGTAACCGGGCGGTTTTCAAAATATCCGGTATTCTTTTCCATTGCTGGCTCATCTCCTTTATTGTTTGCCGTGTTGTTTTGTTGTATTTTGAAATTCTTGTATTATTGTATACGATAATACATTATGTGTCAATATCATATATCATTTTTTCAACCATTTCTGCCGCAAATCTTTTGCACAAAAAAAACTGCCCTGCAATTTTACTCGCGGCAGTCTTTTCATTATTTATAATCACTGATATCACAATATGTAACCATAATAATCATCGTATCCGCACGTCTGCCAATCGGCTTGATGGACAGCCTGTACCATACATCTGTCATGACCTCATACTCCACAGGCTCAAACAGCTCCCCCCTGACAAGCTTTCCAAATTCCTCCTTTAAAATATCACTCTCACGTCTTACCCTGCGATTATGCTCGCTTTCGTCAACGCCGATCTCAAACGAAATGTCATTATCATACTTTGTATTCGCACGCAAAAGCTCGATTTTATCATTGCGGTATTCATAGATTGCCACAGGGATATCAAGCATATCAAAGAAAATCCCCGCATTAGAACGTGTGTTCCAAATCTCATTGATAATATCCGTGTTTTCATTTGTAAAGAGCCCCGTTTCTCTCATATTTTCCTTCTCAAGAAACGCTTCATACTCTTCTATCGGCATCGGCTTTGCATAGAAGAAGCCCTGCGCATATTCGCACCCGATGCATTTTAAAAAGTCTACCTGCTCAATCGTCTCCACGCCCTCTACTATTGAAGGAAGATGCAGCCATTTTGCCATACGGATTACGGAGGTAATCACTTTTTCTCCCTTGCTGTTAAACTTTTGGCTCTGCTGGAGAAACTTCATATCCACCTTGAGATAATCCACTTCCATATCTTTAAGCACGTTAAGGGACGAATAACCGCTTCCGAAATCATCCATCATAATCTTAAAACCGATGTCATGAAGCCTGCTCATGGTCTTCATGACAAGCGCCTGATCCTCCATAAACGCACTCTCTGTCAGCTCTAAATTCAAAAGTCCCGCCGGTATGCGGTACTCTGTAATCAGCTTCTTCAAAATCTCCACCAAATGCGGATTGTAAATATTGACCCGCGACACATTGACGGAAATGGGGTTTGGATTCTTGCCTTCATCAAGCCATCTGCGAAGCAGCATGCAGACACGGCGCCACATATACTGGTCCAAACGCCCGATAATACCGTTTCGCTCATATACTGGGATAAACTCTCCCGGAGAAATCATTCCCCGGTCCGGATGCTTCCACCGTACAAGAGCTTCCGCACCATAGGATTTGTCCGTGACAAGGTTAATTTTGGGCTGCAAAAAAACCTCGAACTGCTGCTCCTCAATTGCCTTATTGACCTCGTTGATAATAAACTGCTCCTGCCGCATGTTTTCAATCATGCTGTCGTCATAATACGCCACGCTCTCCACAAATTTCCCCTTACAGTTTTTTGCCGCAAGGAACGCCCTGTCGTACATCTCGGACACGTCCATCGTCCGATCCTTAATCACGTAAACACCGCAGGACATCTTAATATTGTAATCCTTATTGACTTTCTTCAAATTAATTTGGAGCGCTTTTACAAGCAGGTCAATATTTTCCTCCTGATAAGGCATGCACACGGCAAACACGTCGTTTTCAAGCCTGCCGTACGCAAACTTGTCAAATACCAATGCAACGCGGTCAAGCTCCTTTGCCACACTTGAAAGTACTTTATCGCCCTCCTTGATGCCGTAAAAATTGTTTATCATTTTAAAACGGTCAATGTCAATCCGCACAAATGCATAATCGCCGTCGTGTGCATCCGCAAGCAACATGCGGACCTCCTGGTAAAACTTAAGTTTTGTATACAATCCTGTCACCGTATCGCGCTCCGACATAATCATACGGCTTTTATCAATTGCATTCTTTATCCGAAACTGCAGCAGTACGGGATTATACGGCTTCATTACAAAGTCCCAGACACCGGCTTCCAAACACTTTTTCTCAGAATGCCAGTCCTCGTTTGAGGTAGCTACAATCACAGGGATATTGTCATATTCTTTATGACGGCGGAATTCCTCCATAAACTGAAATCCATCCATCACAGGCATAATCAGATCGAGTACAATTACGGCAATTTTACTGATATTCCGCTCCAGTATTTCGAGCGCTTCCTTACCGTTCCATGCACCGATAACTTCAAACTCATCAACCAGCACATCCGTAAGTGATTTTTTAACAAATTCTTCATCATCAACTACGAGTATGGTATTTTTTATCTCCATGACAACCGCTCCTTTTGTGTAAAATACCCAATTTCACTGGTATATTTTTAATATTACTGTGAAAACAGTACAGTTGTCAATACTTTGCACAAAAAGGAACCGTTTTTGGTTCCTTTTTGTACAATATTACTAAATTTTATATGGATTATTTTGTTTTAAAGCTCTTTACGATTGGCTTGTTTTTAAGATCTGTAAGATTTGCACCTGCTGCCTCTACTTTTACGAAATATTGGGTTTTTGCAGCAAGAATATCTTTATTGACCTGCGTCTTGCATTCCTTATCTTTGTAGAAGGTCATCTTATAATCCGTCTCAGGCAACATATTCTTACCGATTGCAACCGTAACGACAGGAGTTGTGCCATTTACTTGTACGGTCACTTTTACCTTCTTAATATCATTTGGCTCTATCTTCCATGTTGCACCTTCAATCGCTACAGGTTTATTATCCCCACCGGAATAATTTCCCTTGCCCACAATTTCCATTGTGTACTCTCCTGCCTCTGTAGGATTAGTTGTTGTTTCCTTCGTTACTTTATTTGTATACTTAATATCATAGTCTTTGCCAGCCTTTAATCCCACTTTCTTAGGCTTCTTTCCGCTGTTATCAATATGCTTCACCGTACTCTTTGTTTGGTTCACACCGCCATTATATAAATTCTTCGGTGATACCTTGATTGCACTAGTATCGACCTTGAGCTCAAGCGGACTGATAACAAAGTCTTTCTTTATTTCTCCTCCAAATGTCCCTGTACCTGTGATAACAACTGATGCAGTACCTGCATCCTTATTGTTTAAATAACTTACCTTATACTTCACTTTTTGGGATTTTCCTGCATCAGTAAGCACGACCTTCGGCTTATATGCCTTACCTGTGTACATAAGCTTACCATCATTTCCATCCTTAACAAGCGCATCGACTTCTTTGAAATCAAACCACTTTTCATCGAGCATTTCACCTACAGAGTAATTCAGTGTCGCCTTCTTCTCACCAAAGATAACCGTAACCTTTGTTTTTCCTACTGCCGCAGGCGTAATGGCAAGATCTATTTTATTTCCTGTAACTGTAGCTGAAATTGTGGCTGTGCTTTTGTTTGAAGAATCAATTTCCACATCATCAAAAATTCCTTTTTGATACAATTCCTGGGCAGTATAAACAGGATTGTCTGTCTTTTGCTTTACAGTAAGATAAACATGCTGTGTTTCCTTTTTGCTGCTTCCGCTTACAATTCCGCCGGAAGCTGTAAGGCTGGTCTTTCCGCTCTCTTCAAAAAGAAGGGAATCAACTTGATGAACGTTTACAATACATACCGCCGTCATTCCCGCTGCCGTAAGCGTGATTTTAGCCTGCCCTGGAGCCACTGCCGTAATCTTACCGTTTTTATCTACCTTTACTACTTTTTCATCACTGCTTAACCATGTCTTTGGAACATTTTCATTTGATATGTACGCATTATCATAAGTAAGTTCCGCTGTCTTTTTCGGAAAAAGGTTAATCTCTGTCTGAGAAAGTTTGATGCTCTCAACCGCAGGCTTATACCCGGTAGCTGAAGGTGTTACAAAATCAAATATCTCTGTAAAACCATTATATCTGTTTCCAACAGGAAAGTGATAGCCGTCATCCGCACACAGAAGATAATCTTCTGTTGATCCCCCCAGTTTCTCATCATCATTCCATGTCGAATCATGCAGGTACCAATTTCTATCCGGCATTTGAACATAATTCCATGCATGTCCGCCGAATCCGCTCTCTGTGTCTGCAGGCACTAAGCCTGTTGCATACATGTTAGGAATACCGATTGAATCAAGAAGTCTTGTCATGGAGAGCGCGTAACTTTCACATACACCATATCCTTTTAGTAAAATACCATAGGATGAATGGGAATAATAATAAATTTCCCGTGTACTCTTATCCGATGAGCCGCCGCCAGTTACTCCTACCATGTTGTAATAATTATTTTCACAAATCCACTTGTCAAAATATTTTACAATTCCATATACCGGCGCGTTAGGATAATTTTGAATTGCATATTCCTGTGCCTGTGCCGCAAGCTCTAAAATCTTAGCCTCCGCGGCTTTATTAAGTGACGCATTGTAAAATTCGGACTTTCCAATATTTACTTCCCACTCATATGTTGGATCAGACTTTGAATAACAGTAATATACGATGTCAAGTTTACCTTGCGATGACAAGTCCATCCAATCACATTTATACGGTTCTGTCAAAATATATGCCGAAATGGCCTGCTTAAAATCATCCAACGTTAATTTACTTGTGGCATTAAATTTAAATTTGTTGGTTCCTTTTCCCATTGCCCCGCAAGCTTTGTAAATCGTTTGCTGGTTTTTCGTAAGCTGCGAACCAAACCAGTCTTTCGAGGGCAAAATAGATTTTATCTCCTGTATTTCAGCGCTATCATATCCTAAATCTACAATAATATCTGCCTTTACGTTCTCAATTACAGGAAAATATTCTTCCACAAGCTCGGGAATCAACTCCATATTTTCTTCTGACAACAACGTATCTTCTGTTTCAGACTCTGACTCTTCCTCCATATCAGTCTGCGTTTCTTCTGCTGAAGTCTCGTCTATCACTGTTTCATCACTCGATTGTGACTCCATTTCACTCTCAACGGCGCTCTCTTGTGCATCCGTATCTGATACAGTTTCTTCTACCGTTGTTTCTTCCTGCGTTGCGGTATCTTCTTCCGTGCTGTCATCTGCTGTCGTTTCTTCTGTTATAGTTTCTTCTATAGTCTCTTCCAAAGACTCTTCTACGGAAGCCTTTTCTATTGAATCTTCTACATCAACGGTTTCTTCAGCCTCACTCTTATCCTCCAAAGCTTCAGCCTGTGATGCTGCAGTTTCCTCTCCTTGTGTCTCTTGGGCAATTTCCTCGGTCTGTACACTCTCTATAAAGTCTTCTGCAAGTTTACCCATACCTGTCTCGAGCGCTTTTACGGGAATAGAGTAATGAAAAGCAAGCGTACCATCTTCATCCACGGCCGCAACGACATCCTCTAAAATATCCCCTTTTCTGAATGCAGATGCAATCTCGTCACAAAATGCAAAATACGCATCCTGTGCATCCGCATTCAATGCTTTTACATTTTCTGCCGAAAGGTATACCACATCCTCGTAGACAACACCGTCGGAGCCAACCGCTTTCCCGTTCTCCGAAACATTGAAAGTATACAAATCACCTGCCGCAGAGTGAAACGTTTCCTGTGCTTCCTCACTACTTTCTGCCACATCGTCCGCTTCTTTCGTTTCCTCAGTAATCACAGCGCTCTCTTCCGAAAGCTCCGCCGCATTCACGGTTCTCACCGTCATATCGGAAGGGATGCCAGTCACTGCAAGCGTTAATGCAAGCAACATTGAAACAATTTTCTTTTTCACAGCTTTTCCTCCTAAAAATAAATTTACTAAACTGCAAAATACCTCTTTATAAACTTTTGTTTGTAAATAATGGTAAATTATTTGCATGTTTAAATTAATTATAGCGCATTTTTTCAATATAACAAGCTTCATTTTGCATAAATTTTATATAAATTAACCAAACATTTATATAGAATTGACAACAAAAATTACATTTGCTAATATTGGTTTTAAGTTATTCCGCTGTCAAATCAAGTGCAAGGAAAACGCTGACCCACAATACTGTAAACAGGAGGATACCACATGAAAAATCAACATATATTACAACTTTCTACTTTGCTCATTGGCACTGTACTTTTTTTAACAGGATGCAGTTTTTTCAAAAGCTCCCATTCATTAAACACAGACAGTCCCATTAATGAGTTGGTCCCAAATACAGAAGTAACTTTGGAAACTAAAATCGAAAGCGCCGCCGACATGTGCAGCTTTCTAAAAACCTCTTACGCTAAAATGCAGGAGCTTGCCGCCGCACAAGACGCATCGCCTGACGGCGTAAACGCGGCAAAAGCAGTCGAAGAACAGTATGGCGACCGCTTAAATGAACTTTTTGCCCTTGATTTTTCCACAATGGACGAAACACAAATTGATTCGTATCTTGTGGAAATGACAGACCTCATCACGGTAATCCGTGAAGCAAGAGACGCGCTGACCTTCAACTAAACGACGGTCAGCGCGCTGTTTTTTTGATGCTTTTTACTCGATGGAAACCACCTTATAATCCTGCTCCTCCACAGCCTTCGTAAGCGCCTCGTCAGACACCTCGCCGCTGCACGTTACCACTGCGGTTCCCTTTTCGTGGCTTACCGCCGCCTCTGTGACCCCCGCAAGCGCCTCTAAGCATTTCTTGACCCGTGCCTCGCAGTGTCCGCACATCATTCCTTCGATTTTCATTGTCTTTGTCATGTTAAAATCCTCCTTTTTCAGTTCTGCTTCCTGATTTTCCTTTATCATATGACGCGCCTTTTTGTCCCTTGACGCGTCATGAATATTGGCAAAATTTAACCGCAGCGCGTTTGTTACCACACAAAAGCTTGAAAGGCTCATCGCCGCCGCCGCAAACATCGGATTGAGCTGAATGTGAAAGAGCGGAATCAGCAGTCCTGCCGCAAGCGGGATACCGATAACGTTGTAGATAAACGCCCAAAATAAGTTTTCGTGAATGTTGCGCAGCGTCCGCCGGCTCAGGCGGATTGCCGCAGGCACGTCACTAAGCCTGCTCTTCATCAGCACCACGTCCGCCGCGTCGATTGCGATGTCCGTTCCCGCGCCGATTGCAATGCCGATGTCCGCTCTTGTAAGCGCGGGAGCGTCGTTGATGCCGTCGCCGACCATTGCCACCTTGCCTTTTTCTTTTAACTTCCGAATGACACTCTCCTTGCCGTCTGGGAGAACGCCTGCAATCACCTCCGTCACGCCTGCCTGCGCGCCGATTGCCTGCGCGGTCTTCTCGTTATCGCCCGTGAGCATCACCACATGAAGCCCCATGTTTTTCAGAGCCTGCACTGCCTGCGCGCTGTCCTCCTTGATAACGTCCGCCACCGCAATCATTCCGACAAGCGCATCGTTTCCCGCTGTGTCCTCACGTGTAAAAAAGAGCGGTGTCTTGCCCTGCCGTGAGAGTTCCTTGGACTGTTTTTGCAGTGCGTCGGGAATTCCCGTCTTTTTTCCGATAAAGCTTCCGCTGCCGCCAAAAAGCCGTTTTCCGTCGCACAGTGCCGTTACGCCGTTTCCCGAAAGCGCCTCAAACTCCGTAATCGTTCCAATCTGCTTCTGACCGTTTTTATCCGCGTTTTTTGCCAATTCATTCTGTGCATACTCGCACACGGCGCGCGCAAGCGGATGCTCGCTTTTTTCCTCCAGCGCATATGCCATTGCAATTAATGTCTTTGCGTCAATACCCTCTGTGGGTATAATATCCGTAACCTTCGGCTTACCGCTTGTAATCGTGCCTGTTTTGTCAAGTGCGACAATCTGCACCTTTCCCGCCTCCTCCAATGATACGGCGGTCTTGAATAAAATGCCGTTTTTGGCGCCGACGCCGTTTCCGACCATAATCGCAACGGGCGTTGCAAGCCCAAGCGCGCAAGGGCAGCTGATGACAAGAACGGAGATTCCCCTTGCAAGCGCAAATCCCACGCCTGCGCCGGTCAACAGCCACACAAACGTCGTGACCAGTGCGATTGCGATAACCGCAGGCACAAACACGCCCGATACGCGGTCTGCGACCTTGGCAATCGGCGCTTTGGTTGCCGCCGCGTCGCTCACCATCTTGATAATCTGCGAAAGCGTCGTATCCTCGCCGACGCGCACCGCCTCACATTTGATAAATCCGGAGCGGTTTATGGTTGCTGCCGACACGCTGTCGCCCGCCGCCTTGTCGACCGGAATGCTCTCACCCGTAAGCGCCGCCTCGTCAACTGCGCTCGTTCCCTCAAGCACAATGCCGTCAACCGGAATGCTCTCGCCCGGTCTTACCACGAACACGTCGCCTTTGACGACTTCTTCAATACCAACCGTGCGCTCGCTGCCATCCCGCACGACGACCGCTGTCTTCGGGGATATGCGCATCAGCCCTTTCAGTGCATCGGTTGTTCTGCCCTTTGAGCGCGCCTCCAGCATTTTTCCTACAGTGATAAGCGTCAGAATCATCGCCGCAGACTCAAAATAAAATTCATGCATGTAGTCCATGACCGCCTGCATATCGCCGTTTAGCTGTGCATCCGTCATCGCAAAAAGCGCGTATGTGCTGTACACAAATGCAGCCGTAGAACCAAGCGCCACCAGTGTGTCCATGTTTGGCGACTTATGAAACAGGCTTTTAAAACCGCTGATAAAAAACTTTTGGTTGATGACCATGACTGATATGGTCAATAAAAGCTGTATCAGCCCCATTGCGATATGATTGCCTTCCAGTATGGACGGCACGGGAAAGCCCCACATCATATGTCCCATTGAAAGATACATCAGGACAATCAGAAATCCCAAAGAATAAATCAGACGCTGCTTTAAGACTGGCGTTTCCTTATCTGCAAGCAGGTCTTCCTGCGATGCGTCCAAAGCGTTTTTCTGCACCGCGTTGTTTTTTGGCATCGCTCCGTAGCCTGCCTCTTCCACTGCCTTGATAATGTCTTCTGGCTTTGCCGTGCCTTCTACGCCCATTGCGTTTGTCAAAAGACTGACGGAACACGCATTTACGCCCGCTACCTTCGACACTGCCTTCTCCACCCTGCTGCTGCAGGCGGCGCAGCTCATTCCCGTCACCGTATACTGCTCCATCTCCAATTACCCCCTCTCGTATCTGTTTATTCATGCTTATTTCATTAATTTTTTAACCGTCTCAACCAGCTCATCGACCGTTTCTTCCTTGCCGTCCAAAATATCCTGTGTCACGCAGGTTTTGATATGGTCGGAAAGCAGCACCCTGCTAAAGCTGTTGAGCGCCGCGTTGACTGCCGCTACCTGAACCAAAATGTCAATACAGTACGCCTCTTTCTCCACCATTCCCTTAATTCCGCGCACCTGCCCCTCAATGCGGCTTAAGCGGTTCACCAGATCCCGCTGTTCTTTTGGCGTGCGCTCCTTTTTCTTGTGGGTACAGCCTTCACATGGTATTTCCGTGTTCTGATTTTCGTCGTTCTCACGATTTTTTTCCATAAACAGTTTCTCCTTTTTTTCTTATTTTATTATATACTATACCATGGTACGGTATTTGTCAATAGCCTCCGCATAATATTTTTCAAAACTGGAAACACTTTTAGAAATGATTGTAAAGTTGATTCAGAAAAAACAGGAAAGGCATATCCGTATGAGCAAAGAACATCACTCAAAACAGCAAAAAGAGCTGACCCCTGTCTCCATTATCACCGGCGTTCTCCTCGCCATTGTATTTGGCGCGGCAAACGCCTATCTTGGGCTGCGGGTGGGCATGACCATATCCGCCTCCATTCCCGCGGCGGTCGTTTCCATGGGCGTAATCCGCGTGATTCTGCGGCGCGACTCTCTTTTGGAAAGCAATATGGTGCAGACAATCGGTTCCGCAGGCGAATCACTCGCGGCAGGAGCGATTTTCACACTACCCGTCCTCTTTTTATGGTCTATGGAAGGCGTTATGGATACGCCAAGCCTGATTACGATTGCCCTAATCTCGCTTTGCGGCGGTATTTTGGGCGTACTGTTTATGGTACCTCTAAGAAGCTCCCTGATTGTCAAAGAAGAAGACACGCTGCCCTACCCGGAAGGCAAAGCCTGCGCCGAGGTGCTGCGGGCAGGCGAAAACGGCGGTGCCGGTG
>CAJUJG010000013.1:0-21316 GCA_910586715.1 uncultured Lachnospiraceae bacterium | reverse complement strand
GGGTTTTCCGCACTGATAAAATTAATTACGGACGGATTGAAAATCATTCCCGCGGCGGTTACCCTGAAAATAAATGCCTTAAAAACAGAGGTTTCCACCCAAATTTATCCTGCCCTTTTGGGTGTGGGCTATCTGTGCGGTGCAAAAATTGCCTCGTACATGTTTGCTGGCGGCATAATTGGCTGGCTTGTGCTTATTCCCATGATTAACACATTCGGCGCTTCCCTCACGCTCTATCCTGCCGAAAAGCCGATTGCGCAGCTCTATGCAGAGGGCGGCGCCTCCGCCATATGGAGCGCTTATATCCGCTATATCGGAGCAGGCGCTGTGGCTTGCGGCGGTATTCTCAGCCTTTTAAAATCCATTCCGCTGATAGCGTCGACCTTTGCCGCGTCCATAAAAGGACTTTCCGAAAAAACACCAAACGAGAACCGCACGCAGCGCGATTTGTCCATGCGCACCATACTGATTGGCATTGCGCTTATGACTGTTCTGATATGGCTTCTTCCGCCAATTCCCGTCACACTGCTTGGCGCGGTTTTGATTGTGCTGTTCGGTTTTTTCTTTGCCACGGTTTCCTCGCGCATGGTCGGTCTTGTCGGCAGCAGCAACAATCCGGTGTCAGGCATGGCAATCGCAACGCTTTTATTCACCACGCTGATTTTAAAGGCAACGGGTGATAACGGTGCGCACGGCATGAAAGGCGCTATTGCAATCGGCTCCGTAATCTGCATTGTCGCCGCAATGGCGGGCGATACCTCGCAGGACTTGAAAACAGGCTATCTTTTGGGCGCGACTCCAAAGAAACAGCAGATTGGAGAGCTGATTGGCACATTTTTTTCCTCGCTTACCATCGGCATTGTGCTCATCTTGCTGAACCGGGCATGGGGATTTGGCTCACAGGAACTTTCCGCACCGCAGGCGACGCTGATGAAGCTGATTATCGAAGGAATTATGGACGGCAGCCTGCCGTGGACGCTCGTCTTTATCGGCGTGTTTATCGCGCTTTCCATAGAAATACTTGGCGTGCCTGTTCTTCCCGTGGCAATCGGTCTTTATCTTCCGCTTGAGCTTAGCTTTGCCATACTGTTTGGCGGCATTATACGGTATCTTGCTGACCGCAGCAAAACGCAGGCGGAGGCGTCCGAAGGCATTCTGTTTTGCTCCGGACTGATTGCAGGCGAGGGGATTGTCGGAATTTTGCTTGCCGTGCTCACCATTTTGGGCGTTGCCGATCTTCTTGACCTTTCAAAACGGTTTCCACCGCAGTTATGGAGCGCGGGCGCTGTTTTGATTTGCTCTATATTGATGATTTATATTGTGGCGGTGCACAAAAAACAGGAGAGACGCTGATAATAAACACCTCTCTCCTGTGAAAATTGAATTGTTGAATTTTAAGCAAGCATTGCATCTGCGAGCGCTTCAAGCTGCGAAATATCGTTTGGCTTAAGCGCAGACTTAATCGTCACCATTTGCTCCGCAATGTTGAGCTCCTTCATTCCCTCAAGCGCTGCTTTCATGCTTTTGCCTGCGGTGGGCGCCCAAGTGCCGTTTTCCATCAGTCCGACCGTGCGCTTTTGATAGTTTTTCGCCTTTAGCTTATTCAGAAAGCTTTCCATCGCGGGAAATATTCCGGCGTCATATGTAATCGCGGCAAGTACCAAATGGCTGTAGCGGAACGCATCCTCAACCGCCTCATGCATATCGTCGCGGCACAAATCCGCAAGCACTACCTTTTTCGCCCCCTTTGCCTCAAGGATTTCTTTCAGCTTTAACGCCGCCGTCATCGTATTTCCGTGAACCGACGCGCACGCAATCAATATGCCCTCGTCCTCCGGCTCATAGCTGCTCCATGTCTGATATTTTCCGATATAATAGTCCAAATCCTCTGTGAGCACCGGTCCGTGCAGCGGACAAATCGCCGCTATATCAAGACCCGCCGCCTTTTTGAGCAGCGCCTGAACCTGTGCGCCGTACTTTCCGCAGATGTTCATGTAATACCGTCTCGCCTCGCAGGTCCATGCCTCGTCGGCATCGCGTGTGCCAAACTTTCCGAATCCGTCCGCGCTGAACAGCACTTTGTCCGTGCTCTCATAGCTGACCATAACCTCCGGCCAGTGCACCATCGGCGCCATGAAAAACCGCAACGCGTGCGCTCCAAGTGACAGTGTATCGCCTTCCTTGACCTCAACGGTTTTACCCTCAATATCGACCTCATAAAACTGCTTGAGCATGGTAAAGGTCTTCGCATTTCCCACCAGCTTCATTTCAGGGAACTTTGCAATCAGCTCTAAAATGCTGCCGCCGTGGTCCGGCTCCATATGCTGTATTACAAGATAATCAACGCATCTTCCGCCAAGCGCCTCCTCAAGATTGGAAAGCCATTCTTTGGTTGCACGCTTGTCAACCGTATCCATTACGGCGGTTTTTTCGTCCATAATCAGGTAAGAGTTATATGCCATACCGTGTTCCACTTCATACTGCCCCTCAAATAATGTGATGTCCCTGTCGTTTACGCCAATATTTACAATATCCTTCGTTACGTTTTCCATTTTTTCAAATCTGCTCCTCTCATTTGTATTTTATTCGTTAACAGTTTAGCACACTCCATTTGACCATGCAACAATATCCGGATGTAGTTCCATGAAAACCTTTATCCTTGACCTTAAAGTTCTACCGGACAATAGCTTAATTATTCCAACGTCTCCTTCTGCAGCCGGTCAAACTCCGCCATGCACTCGTCTACCGTAGCGCCGTTTAAGAGTTCCCGTACAATAAGGCAGGTATTTCCCCACTGCTCCAATTTCATACCTGCATTAGCGCCGAGAACATACACATTCTCATTAATGCGGTCATTGAGCGGCTTTAACGCGGGAATACACTCCACTTCCACATTCTTTGAAGGTGAAATCACCTTGTTGGTCTCCGAATAAACCCGAAGCGCCTCATCGGAAGTCATCACCTCCAAGGCGCGCATTGCATCCTCGGCATGCTCTGCATCTGCACCGACCGCAAATCCGGTTATCGACATAACCGGCATCTGTCCGCGGCTGCTCGGAAAACCGATAACCAGCATGTTAAAATCCGGCTTCCCATAGGCAGTCTGCGTGTTTGCGGCGCCCCAGTAAGCCATGACAATCGGTGTTTTCTGTGCCAAAAAGTCCGCTCCCTCCCCGTCGATTGCCTCACTCACGTAAGCTTTCTTTGCATCAATATACCCGCGGTCAATCAGCTCCTGAAGAAACTCGAAACCGGGACGCATATAATCGCTGTACTTGCGTTCTCCGCTGTTAAGCGCCGCAATTTCGGCTTCCGTATTTCCTCCGTTATACAAATCCGCATATGCCTGTGCCAAAACAAACGTTTCCAGCCACCAGCGGTTTGCGCCCACCGGCGTTTCAATCCCGTTTTCCTGAAATACCCGGCAGCACTCCAAAAAATCCTCCGGCGTCTCGGGCAGCGCAAGGTTGTATTGGTCAAACATGTCTTTGTTGATAAAAAGCCCGTACGCCACAACCTCCTGCGGAATTGCCACCAGCTTTCCGTCCACCACATTTGCCGTCTTCACGACATCCCGCAGATTTTTTGCGCTCTCAAGCCCCGATAAATCCATCAGCTTTCCCTCCTCACCCAAAACCTTAATCACATCCGGGTTGAGCAGGTACAAATCATCCATATCGTTTCGCGCCCTGTCAAGCGCCACCTCGTCGTATGTTTTGTCCTGATAATTTTCCGCGGTGTAAGTGATATAGTTCACCGTGATACCAAGCGCCTCCTCCGCCATAACAACCGTTTTGTCCGATGCGCTCCTTGCTACGTTATCGACATCCGGCTGTGTTTTCTCCATTGGACTATACATCCTGACCATCCTTGTGTTGTCCGCATCATTGGAAATCAAATTGTTTCCAAGCTCCGGCTTTCCGATACAGACAGTCATAAGAAACACAGTCACTCCCGCAAGACAAACTGCGGCAAATTGTCTGATACTGCTATTTTTCATCCTGTTATTCCTTTCTTTGCACGCACTGTTTTATGACCTTCCTTAATAAGGCAATATCAATCGGCTTTGCCAAATGTATGTTCATTCCGGCGGCAAGCGCCTCCTTTTCATCTTCCGCAAACGCATTTGCCGTCATGGCAATAATCGGTATTTCTCCAGCATCTTCGCGTTTTAATGCCCTGATTGCCCTCGTCGCGTCGTAACCGTTCATCACCGGCATCTGTACATCCATTAAAATCGCATCAAATGTACCCTCTGCGGCACTTTCAAAACGCTCCACGGCAAGCCTTCCGTTTTCAACAATTTCACATTCGGCTCCTTCAATTGATAAAATTTCCCGCAAAATCTCCGCATTAATCTCATTGTCCTCCGCGGCAAGAAAATGCATTCCCTCAAGATTGTCATGTTCAGCCGGCTCCTGAAAAACTTCTCCGTCTTTTTTTGCCGCCATTTCCGAAATTTTTTCCTGAAATGCGGAAACAAAAAACGGTTTTGAGAGCGCCCCCGTATTTTTCATGCGAAGCGCGTCTTCCACTCCTTCCGGTCCTTGCGCGGTCAAAAATAAAATCGGCACTGTCTCTGGCAGTATTTTCCTGATTTCTTCCGCTATCCGGACAGCATTGCGTTCCGGAGTATCCCAGTCCAGCAAAACGGCATCATATCCTTCTTGCCGGCTGCTGCAATCCGCGATTAAGCACATTGCCTCTTCCCGGTCAAATGCCGTATGAACCGTAATGCCCACGTCCCTCATCAGCATCTGAATATTCTTTCCGCCCTCGGCACTGCCGCTTACCGCCATAACCCGCGCAATGCCGCTTTCCTCCCAAAAACGCTTATATTTTTGTTCCTGCGGAATACTAAGTTCCAAGTCTACCCGGAAAAGGCTTCCTTGATTGACCTCGCTGAACACGTCAATTGTTCCGCCCATAAGCTCCACAATATTTTTGGTAATCGCCATGCCAAGTCCTGTACCCTGAACCTTGTTTGTGGTACTGTTCTCCGCTCTCGTAAACGCGTCAAAGATGGTCTTTAGGTACTCTTTTGTCATCCCGTACCCGTCGTCCTCAACCTCGATGCGGATATGCTCATACTGACTGGAACGCTGTTTTAATCCGATGATACGAAACCATATATTCCCGCCTTGCGGCGTATATTTTACGGCATTGGAAAGAAGATTTATCAAAATTTGGTTAATCCTGGTCTCATCCCCTTGAAGATATTCGTGTTCAATGTTTGTCACCTCAATATTGAACGTTTGTTCTTTTGCATTTGCCATCGGACGAATAATGGCATCCACCGAAGACACCAGGTCATTTAACGTAAACTCCTCAATCGCGAGTACAACTTTGCCGCTCTCAATCTTTGAAACATCCAAAATATCGTCAATCAGGCTAAGCAGATGCTGACCGGACGCCATAATTTTTTTCGTGTATTCCCGCACTTTCTCAGGATTTTCCGCATCCTTGGCAAGCAGCGATGCAAAACCCAAAACCGCATTCATCGGCGTGCGGATGTCATGTGACATATTGGACAAAAACATGGTCTTGGAATTGCTTGCGGCCTGCGCCGCCTGCAATGCCTCCGCCAGCTGTCTGTTATGGACCTCCCGTTCCGCTTCCCGTTCTTTTCTAAGGTTGTTCTGCTGCCTATGATTAAAATAAAATAAAAGACAGCACAGAAAAAATGCAATGAGCATCACGATAACAACAATGAAAATATTTTGATTGACTGTCCGTCCCTCCTGCTGTATCGCCTCAATCGGCACATAACCAATCAGATAAATCGTGCCGTTATTGACCGACCACATATAAATCAGAGAACTTTTGCCCCGTATATCATGATAGAACATCATATTCTCCGCGTTTTCTATACAATCGGAAACTTCCGCCTGCAAATCTTCTTCCAAAATATCGTTTGCCCTGAAAAAATCTTCCAAATTCAAATGCCCTGCGCTGCGCTCTCCCATCCCTTTTGGTTTGAGCACCATCCGCTGGCTTTGGGCATCCATAATATATAGCATTGCTTTCCCATCGTAAAAACCGCTTGGAAGGGATTTGTCAAACGAATCATACACATACTCAACATAAAGCGTGGCAATCTCCTGACCGTCTTTTTCCACCGGACATTTCATGGTATATGCCCATGTTCCCATATAGTTCATATAAGAACGGGAAACCTCCAGTCCTCCAATTGCCCCGCCTGCGGAAAAATCCAGTCCCTCCTCGGAAAATGTCTCTCCCGTGTTGGAAATGCCCTGCGTCTCTCCTGCACGAATCAGCGATATTTTTACCATCGTCTGATTTTTGCTGTAAGATTCGATATATTCTTTAGGATCGTCTGCCACTGCAACTTTCTGTGCCATCATTATCTGAAACTCCGCTTCCTTGTTCAAGATTGCCTCTATTGTACACTCGATTAAATCTAAACTTTCGCTTAGATTTTGAATCGCCGACGCGGACATCTCCGTTGAAATTTTGCGTGCGACCGAGAAAACGACCGCGCCTAAAATACAAAATACCAAGATAATAGATAGAAGCAGGGAAACGCCTTGGTCCGTTCCGCTTTTTTTCTGTTTCCTTTTCATACTAAATCTCCGTCTGTTCACAACCTGTCATTTTCTGTCCTTTGCGAAACCGGACAAGTCCTGTCCTGTTTAACGCCACCATAAGCGCGGGGATGATTGCAAGCTGAAGAACAATGCCCGGAACGGCATTCAAAAACGCGCCTGCCATAAACATCTGCCACGAGAACGCATTACCCATAAGCCCGAGCATTGCCACGCGAACAATACCCCAAACCAGCCTGCCGCCTATCATTGCAATGATCAGGGAACGGTACAGGGATACAATGCACTGCCATTTGGAATGCTGGTATACGAAACCCGCCATTGCCCCATATGCCGCCAGTTCAAAAGCCATTGCAATGCCGTTTGGCATCGGCGGCGTTCCAAAAAGCGTATAGCGCAGCAGCGGCAGGATAAAGCCGACAATACCGCCATACTGCCAGCCGCAAATCAGTCCGCAGACAATCACCGGAATATGCATTGGCAAAAGCATGTTTCCGATTTGCGGAATCTGCCCCGTAAAGAATGGCAGGACAATCCCCACCGCCATAAGCATGGCTGCCGTAACCAGATTTTGAATGTGTTTTCGAATGGTTGTCTGTTTCATAATTTCCTCTTTTCTGTTTGATTTTTGTGCATTATATCATAAATTTTCAATTTATGATCAACATTCGCCGTTCGCAAAATGAACAAGTCCACTTTGCTTTCTTGCGCTCATTATATCATATTGTCATCGAAGCTGCCGGTATCCACCGTGATATTTGCGACGCTTTCGATTACAAAATGCCGAATATAGTGTTCTTCCAGTGGCATCCACCGTTTTTCAAAAACGGAAAAGTTGCTGCCCTCCCTCATCTGCAGACGCCTTCGCTGCTCCTGTTTTTTACAGGTTAAAAAAATGGTCAGGTCATATTGCGCCGCCAAAAGCGGATGCAGGGAATAACTACCTTCCACTACAGTCAGATTGCAGGGTTTTAGCACAACGGCATTTCCCATACAGCCTTTTTTGCAGCAATAAGGACGGTAATGTACCGCTATGCCTTGTCGGAGCGGACAAAGGACCTCATGTAAAAACCGCTTCAGATCCATATTTCCGGCGGGAATTTCAGTCCAGTTTTTTTCGCGCTGCTCAATCGGCAGGTAAAAGTCGTCCATATGGAGAATATTGCAAGAAAATATATTGTCAATCAGATTGGCAAGAGATGTCTTTCCGCTGCCGCAGCGCCCATCAATCGCAATCACTGCGGGATTTCCCTTTTTTACGAGCCGGTCAACTTGTGTCAGCACGTCAAAATAACGCTCGTCCGAAACCGTATACGAAACATGCTTCTCCAAATGTTGCAAAAAATTATCTTTCATTCTTATGTTTACCTCTAAATACCTCTTTTCCCAATCCGTTTTCTAACCTTATTATATTTTTTTCTGCGCCCGTATGCAACACTATTTTTTAAGAATACGCTTACAATCCTGTTCTCCTATTTCATTTTATGCAAAAAACAGGCAGAATGCTCCCTAAAAATGAAAACATCCTGCCCCCCAAAAATTTTATTGTGCTGCATTTGGCGGCTGCGTCACCGCACAGACGATGTAACAAGCAGCGTCCCCACAATGCCCGCGGAAAGACCGATTGTGTTGGTCAGTTTTCCATAAGGAACCCCCTCGTATGTTTTGTGTTTATATTCTACAATTTTCCACAAACCAAGTCCATAAACAGGATTGGACAAAACATGCACAAAACAATACAAAATTATTTTTTACAATACAAATGTCCCTGAAATTCTTTAAACAGGCTCTCCTCTTTTTTACTCATAAAAACCGTCAGCTCATCTCCCCGGAACGCAAGCTGAAACTGTACGCACCCCACATACGCATCAATAATATGCGCCTTAATATGCAGCGTCCCATCAAACAGCCACGCCCCGCTTGCGGCATAACGCTGTTCATAAATCGGAAATTCTCCCGTTTCCATAAATCCCATACCAAAACGAACTGCATACGGTCTGCCTTTATGCACAAACGACAGCGCCCCGACAGACTGCTCCGTCTTATTTTCCGCCAAATCAAAGTGAACGCAAAAACTTTCAAAGTCCGAATCGGGCGTCAAAACCTTGAATGTCCGGTCCGCAATCTCCCCGATATTTTCAGGCATATCCGCCCCTTGCAGCGGCTCCATCGCAAGGCTTGCGCACACATCTGCAAGCGCCTTTTCTCCGCTCTTGTCACAGGCAATCGCCGTATCCTGCAAATACGGAAGAATTTCTTCATACAATGCATCATAAATCTGCTGATTGCCGCCCTGTACGCTCTGCGTGTCCGCCGTGGTAACACAAATCAAATCATAGTCCGGCAGGCAGATAATCAGCTGTCCGCCCATTCCATAGCAGACAAAACCGTTTTGTTCATTGCGCCATATCTGCAGACCATAACCCTGTGCCTCACTTGGAAGCGGCGCCGTCACACGCGTTTCCGTAAGCATTGAAACCGCCATATCAATATAAGAAGGCGAAATCAGCTGTTTCCCGAGGACATTCCCCCGATGCGCAATAAAATATCCGAATTTCAGCATATCCATTGAATACGCTACCAAACCGCTGCCGCCCATAGACACGCCAAACGGGTCCGTAATCATATAAGACTCCGGCGACAATCCAAGAACATCCAGTTTTTTCTTAATATAATCAAGCATACTGCCACCCGTCAGCTTTTCCACCAACGCGCAAAGCGTATGCGGTGCGGATGTGTCATAATGAAACAGTGTCGCGGGCGGATGCGTGGGCGGCGTTGTGAAGTAGCTCTCCACCCAGTCCGCTGCCATATTTTTCTTATATGTTGTTACCGCATGGCAGGAACGCATCATCAGCATATCCCGAATCGTCATCTGCGCAATCCACGGATGCACATTCTTTGGCACCTTTTCCGGAAAATACCGGACAATCGGATCGTCCAGTGAAACCCGTCCCTCATCAACAAGCAAGCCGATTGCAATGGACGTAACACTCTTGCTAATTGAAAACATCCGGTGCAGACTATCCGCACGGCAGGGCGCATAATACCCCTCAAAAATCAACTTGTCATGGCGCATCAGCAGCAGGCTGTGCATCGGAATCCGCCGCTTTTGTAACCGGTTTATCATGCGGATAATCCCTTCACTTGGAACGCCCGTTTCCTCCGGTGCCGCTTTTGTAAATGTCAGCATTTTTCACTCCTCCTTGTTTTTCGTTCTTAATCGAGTTACTCGCGCACCGAACACCCGTCAACGAACCGATTGATTGATTTGATGACCTATTTCCTTTAAGTGCCCGTGTGCATATGAAAACGGCGTAACGTCTTTTTGATTCATTGACCCTACGCCGTTTTCTCCGGTTTTCTGATACCCTTTTATTCTTTTATCCGGTCTATTTCCGTAAGATTAATGCCCGAAGATGTCAAAATAACTTTTAAATCAATATATCTTTTTTTCAGAGACTGATACACTGCCGAATCCTTTTCCGCCAACTCCATCCAGTCCTGAATCCTCGAAAACTCTTCAACAGAAACCTTCATCATTTCTTTCTCCGTCATGCAACCACCACCTTTATATTCCATAACGCCCCATGCTTCTATTTTCATTATAGCGGATTTCATAAAAGGTGTAAAGTACTATTATGCCTTCGTCACCGCCGCGCACACTTCCCCGTTTAAAAAATCTTCGATAAACCGCTTCAGTCCCTTCGGCGGCTGATACGTCTTGCAGAACGAAAACTGCTGTGAAAGCCCGTCAATCTCCTCCATCGCCTCCTTCACCTCAAGCATTGTCCGCGTGGAAATTGTGGCAGCCGTAAAATCCAACCGGTCAGGGGCAATCCTGTGATTTTGGATGGCATAATTCACGCGCTGCGCGCACTTGCATGTCCCGCTGCCATACTCTCCGCAATACTCCGAAAGGAAATCCGCCACCTTGCGGCGAACCCGGGAAAGCCTCTGTCTGTATGTCTCCGGCGTAATTTCCAAAATCTCACCGGCAATGCGGCTGTCCACCTGAAACATCGTACCCATAATAAAAATACACCGCTCCTCCGCATCCAAACATTGCAGCATTACATTCGTACACGACAGCTTCAGCTCCTCCGCCAGCACAGACTGCTCAACATTCTGCGTTAAATCCGGCACATCGTCAATCTTTGCATTTTTAATATCTTCCCCGTAAAACGCAAAACTAAGCGGCATCTTTGCAAACATATGTTTTTTGTAATCCTTCAAATGATTTACGGCGATGCGAAACACCCAGGTTGAGAACGCACTCTCCCCTTTAAAGGTTGACAGATGTGTCACAATTTTGAGCATAATATCCTGCGACGCGTCTTCC
Source organism: uncultured Lachnospiraceae bacterium (assembly GCA_910586715.1). Taxonomy (GTDB): domain Bacteria; phylum Bacillota; class Clostridia; order Lachnospirales; family Lachnospiraceae; genus COE1. The sequence continues at coordinate 10,408 of CAJUJG010000013.1, read as the reverse complement.
GCGTCCGGAAATGTTCCCAGCATCCGCAGCGACAGATTAAACACCAAATCCTGCACACACTCCAGCACAGTTCCCAACGCTTCCTTATCGCCGGCTACCGCCCGCCCAATTAAATCCTGCAGTTCTTCATTTGTTACTTTACCCACATTTCCCTCTTTTCCGGAACGCGTTCTTTTCTAATTTTACGGTAAACGCAAAAATTTCCTTCCGCGCGAATGCCCTGCCGCGCCCCGCACAAGGCTTCTCCCGTATATCAGATTAGACGCGCATTGTATGCCCCTGTGACAAAAAAATCCAAACTTTTTAAAAACGCCGCACAAACCCGTGCGGCGTTTCTTCTATCGTTTTGTCATTTTCCTAAATCCCACGAAAGCAAAAACGAAACTCCAATTTGCGATCCACAGCAATACGATACTCCTCATGCACCGGCGCGCCCCAACTGTCGTCGCCGCCCACTCCCATCTGCTGCTTTGCCACGCGCACCACCGTATAGTGTACTTCGGGCAGTTCATACGGGTGCTTTGCATTCTCTATTTCATGCGGCGTATACGGCAGTGCCGAGAAATTGATTGCAGCGTCGTCTGCCTCAAACAAAATGCCTCTGCCTTTCCTGTCCGTAATTTTCGCCCAGCGGACATCCGTTTTATTTCCGCACTCCTGCGGCACCAAATACGCCGCCATATTGTCGGAAACCATATTTTGATAGATTCCGATCTTTGCGCCCATTTTCCGGTCCTCATACGTTTCCGCGGGACCGTTTCCGTACCACTCCACACGGTCATAATCCGCATTAAACTTAAAAATCACACCAAACTCCGGCATATCGGGAAGCCCGGTGGCAGGTTCATAGGAAAGAATCGTCTGAATCCGTCCGTCCCCAAAAACCCTGTACTCAAGCTGACACTCCGAAACAGGCGAGGTCGGAAGACTGTAAAAATACCGCACGCTTACAAAATCCTTCTCCTCATGCACCACAGGATTTTCATACGCCGCATTCCCAAGCCTGTCCTGCTTGGCAATTCCTGCCCCTTTGTGCGTCGCGTACATACTCGCAAGCTTCCACTGTCCCTGACGCACGCACATATCATTACCCATATCGTTGTCCGTCGGCGCACGCCAGAAATTCGGCTTCGGAATTTCCTCAATCAGCTCCTTTCCCGCATACCGGTATGATGCAAGCCCGCCGTTTAATTCCGTAAAGAGCACGTCAAACTCCGCGCCGCGCACGCCGATATTGTGGTTTCCATAAATCACCGTAAACGGCTTATCCGTCTGTTTTGCCTCTTCTTCGACAACCGCAATCACCGCCTGTCCGAACGCAACCTCATGCCCGCGGTTTGCCCACAGCGTATCTTCCTTTAACCGGAACGAAACCGTCAGCACATACTCACCGCTTAATACAGGCGCTTCAAACGGGTTCGGAAACCGCTTCCTGCTCTCAGGCGCCACGTCAATGTCCGCAAGCGCTTTTTTCGCAACCAGCACCCCGTCTCTTGCAAGCTCCGCCACACAGTCAAATTCCGCCGTTGACACAAAAAGATTTTTATTCCAAACCTCAAAATCCTCTTTTCCAACCGTTACGGCAATATTCTGATAAAGATACTTTACCTCCTGCATCTTCGGAGATTCATCGCGCTCTCCGCCGTAAGCGATTCCGTTTCCGCTGAAATTATAATCCGTCGGACGCTCCCCGAAATCACCGCCATACGCTTGAAACCACTTTCCATACCGATCCTTTTTGTAAATCGACTGGTCAATATAATCCCAAATAAATCCACCCTGATAACCCGAATTTTCCTTATCCGCAAGCCCCGTATACTTATGCACTGCGCCAAACGAGTTGCCCATCGTGTGCGCATATTCACAACTGATAAACGGCTTTGCCTGTTCATCCTTTAAATACGCTTCAATCTCTGCTGCCTTAGCATACATACGGCTCTCCATGTCAGAGCTGTCATTGTAGCGCCTGTCGTTAAAAACCCCCTCATAATGAACAAGCCTTGTATCGTCCAGTTCGCGGAACAGATTGGACATCTCATAAATCGTTTCTCCGCCGTACGACTCATTGCCCACGGACCAAATCACAATCGCAGGATGGTTTTTATCCCGCTGGAAGCACGAATTGATACGGTCAAGCATCATTGCCTTCCACTCCGGTCTGCCGTTTGGCAGGATAAAATCCTCGTCCTTCCTGCCCCGCAGATAAGCGTCCCACGTTCCATGCGTCTCCATATTGTTTTCCGCAATCATATAAAGCCCGTAACGGTCACACAAATCATACACATCTACATCATCCGAATAATGACAGGTACGGATTGCATTGATATTGTTACGCTTCATCGTCACAATATCCTTCTCAAGCTCCGCATACGACACATGTCTGCCCGAAACGGAACTGAACTCATGACGGTTTGCCCCCTTAAAGACAATACGCTTTCCGTTGATGAGCATCCGGTTCTTTTTCATCTCAAACTTCCGAAAACCGACCGCCTGCGGGATATACTCCGTAACTGTACCCGCACTGTCCAGAACCTCAATTTCCAGTGCATAAAGATACGGTTCCTCCGCACTCCAAAGCTTAGGTGCATTCACAGTCTCCTCAAACAAAACCTTTGCCGCAGCATCTACAGTACGCTCAAATACCACCTGTCCCTGATCTTTTAACGCTACCTTCAGGCTGCCTGCTCCTGTGACTTTCAATTCTGCCCGAAGCACTGCCCTGCTAAAATCGTCTCCCTCAAAAATCGTTTTTACAAACAGATCCTCCAAATGCGTCTTTGGTATGGCACGCAGCTCCACACTCCGGTAGATTCCCGAAAACCGGAAGAAATCCTGATCCTCGCACCAGCTTGAGGATGTCCACTTAAACACCTGCACTGCAAGCTTATTTTCCCCGACCTTTAGATACGGCGTCAAATCAAACTCCGACGGCGTAAAGCTGTCCTCACTGTAACCCACATACACACCGTTGAGCCATACCGCCATGCCGCTCTCCACGCCCCTGAAATTAATGCGAATATCCATGCCTTTCATAGGCTCCGGAATTGTGAAATATTTCACATAACTTGCCACAGGATTAAACCGCTCCGGTATCTCCCCAGGCTTAATCTCCTCACGCCCGTCCCACGGATACTGCGTGTTTGCATACTGCGGAATATCATACCCTTCCATTTGGATATGCGACGGAACGCGGATATCCGCCCAATCCGTACAGTCATACTCAGGCGCCTCAAACCCCTTAATCGCAGAATGGTAATTCGGCGCATACGCAAATTTCCACACACCGTCCAGCAAGGTGACAAGTGAGCTGCCCTTTCCTGACAGCTCACCTTTCCCCGCATAAGTCATGTGTGCAGAATGTGCCGCAAGCACATTCTCCTTAAAAAATGTCGGATCCTTTACTTTTCCATAATCAAACATTGCCATAACTTATCCTCATATTATTTTTTTAAATAAACTATATTGATACCTTTGGTTTTTACACGGCAATGACTGCCGCATAAAACCTATTTAACAGCACCTGTGATACCTTCCGCAAACTGCTTCTGCAGAATGAAGAAAATAATCAAGGTCGGGCACGAACAAAACAGCACCGCCATCATCAGCACGCCGTAATCCACTGAATATCCTGCTGCCAGATTCGCAATCAGCATCGGCATTGTCTGCGCACGGTTGTCACTCATAACAACCTTCGGCCACATATAAGCGTTCCATGCATTCATAAACGTAATAACCGCCGCTGCCGCATAGGTCGCCTTCATAACCGGCATGTACATCTTAAAGAAAATCTTAAACTCGCTCAAACCGTCAATACGCGCCGCCTCCATAATATCAATCGGAAAGCTTCTCGAATTCTGACGGAACATCATAATCAGAAACGGCGTTGAAATTGCAGGCAGGATAAACGCCCAAACGGAATTGAGCAGTTTCATGCTTGATACCATTTTAAACAACGGAATAATCGTCGCAACCTGCGGCACCATCATCGCAAGCAATAGAATGGAAAACAGCTTATCCTTATACTTATCATGGTAAAGCTCAAATCCATATCCCGCAAGCGAACAAATCAACAGCGCAATGATTGTCTGTACCCCCGCGTACCAAAACGAGTTTTTCAGCGCGCCCCAAAGGTTCTGCTGCGCCAAAAGGTTCGTAAAGTTCTCAACGGCATGTGTTCCGAATATAATTTTACCTCTTGCGACCTCAAGCGACGTGTTCGTCGCCGCCGTCAGCATCCAGTAAAACGGAAACACGGAAATTAATGACACGATTGTCAGAAATATGTAAGTCGGTATCAGTCTTCTCTGAATATTAGAACGTCCCTTTTTAGTCACGCTTATCACCTACTTTCAAATTAATCGCCGAAAGCACGGCAACCATGATAAATACCACAAACGACAGCGCCGACGCGTATCCGAAGTTCGCCACAAAATCACCGAACGAGTTTTGGTAAATATAATGTGACATCGTAATCGTCGAGTTCGCCGGACCTCCGCTTGTCAGGTTTACGGATTCATCGAAGAGCTGTAATGTACCGTTGATTGACATAATTCCTGTCATAACAATCGTCGGTTTTAAGAGAGGCACCGTAATGCGCCAAAACGTCTGCCATGCGTTTGCGCCGTCAATCTTTGCAGCCTCATATACGGAATACTCAATTCCCTGCAAGCCCGCAAGGTAAAAGACCATGTTGTACCCCGTCCATCTCCACACCAGCGCGACAATAATAATCGCACGCGCAGTGCTCGTCGTTCCCAAAAAATTAATATTCTGCTCAATCAGTCCCAAATTCAAAAGTACGGAATTAATCAGACCGTTTGTGGCAAACATGGATTTAAAAATCAAAGAATAAGACACCAGTGACATCGCACACGGGAGGAAAACACACGTACGAAACAGTCCCTTGAATTTCAAATCCTTGTTGTTGAGCATCTGTGCCAAAAGCATCGCCACAACCAACATGATTGGTACCTGAATAATCAGGTAAAGGAAGGTGTTGCCCACAGAACGAATAAACAGCTTATCAGTAAACATTCGTTTATAATTGTAGAATATCGGTTCTACCCACTGCATATTTGCACTTGAGCCCGTCTTTAACGACATTAGAAATGCCTGTATCATCGGCCAAAAGCTCATCACTACAATCAGCAGGGACGCAGGCGCCAAATAAATCCAGCCCGCTCTGTGCTGTTTTGCCAGCACACTTGCATTTTTTTTACTCAATGCGAAAACCTCCTTTAACCACAAACGGAGGAGCATGGTATCTCCTCCGTTTTCATTTTAAACCGCTTTTCAATGAAACACGCGATTAGTTGCCCATTGCAAAGTTGATATTCTCCTCAGCAGTCTTAAGCTCTGTCATCAAATCAGCGCCCTGAATTGCATTCATAATCGCTGCCGCCATATGCGTACGAGCTGTGTAATGTGCATCATTCTGCTCGATTACGTTTACATGAGAACCCATCTCAACGATCTGTGCATAAATCGGTGTGTTGTTGAAGTATTCAACGCCCTCATTGTATACGTCTGATGTACCTGCGGAAATGCAGCATGTGATAACACCGCCGTCACAAAGCGCTGCATCATATGTTTCTGTGCTGCCGCCAAATGTGTAAGCAAGGAACTTCTTAGCCAAATCCGGATTCTGGCAGTTTGATGTAATGTAAAGGGAAGAACCGCCGTTTGACGCATAGCCTTCGCCGCCTGCTAATGTCGGCATAGAAGTAATCTCCCACTTTCCGCTATTCTCTGGAACATTCTGAATGGTCGGGATAATCCAGTTTCCGTTCATAACACCTGCTACCATGTCGCCCTGAATCGTCTGATCCGTGTAGTCTGACCAGTCATTTGCAAGATAGCATACATTCTTCTGTGACATCTCTACAATCTTCTCGCATACGCTTACCAAAGGAGCATTCTCCGTGATATAAGGCTTTCCGTCCTTAAACTGAGAACCGCCCTCTGCCTGCAGCATCATGTAAATCAAATCGTTTCCGTCACCGTCCATTGACAGGAGATACTTGCCAGTCTTTGCATATACTTCCTCACCAACCTTAATAAAGTCATCCCATGAAATGCCTGTCATGTCGTCAATTGTATATCCACACTCTTCCAAAACGTCAACTCTGTACGCCATAACAACCGTACCGTTGTCAACAGGGAAACCATAGTGAACGCCGTTTACCGTAGAGTACGAAAGCTTCTCCGCACCGAAGTCATTCCAGTCTACTTCCGCGTCATCAACTGACATCCATGCATCAGGATAGTCGCTTACATACTTCTGAATCCAGTGATCCTGGAACAGAACGATGTCAGGAAGCTGGCTGTAGTCGCCTGACGAACCTGCAAGCGTGATTGCCTGCTCAACATCTAATGACTGAGACTGCTCAATAATGTTTAAAGAAAACGTGTCATCAACATTTGCCTTGTAATCTGCCTCTGCAGCCTTCAACGCCGGAATGTTAAAGCTCGGATCCCATGCATAAACGGAAAGCGTATTGCCGCCTGCCGACGCGTTATCTGCTGATGAATCTGCGGGTGTCTGCGTATCAGCCGCAGGTGCCTGTGTATCTGCTGCCGGTGTCTGTGTGTCAGCCGCAGGCGCTGATGAATTGCCGCAGCCTGCAAGCATTGCTGTTGACATTGCGCCAACAAGAACAAGTGAAAGTAATTTCTTCTTCATTTTTAGGTATTCCTCCCTTAAATTTTTTTCCGTGAGAAAAAACAACATTCCATGTGTTTCGTCATTTTGCACACTTTTTACTATCTTTTCTCAACTTATATAAGTATTATATCAACTATCGTTCCAATGTGGTATGCATTTTCAACCAAGAAATAAGCAAATTCGGTTATTTCGTGATTTATTTCACAAAACAACCGAATTTATTGCGCCATTCTTTTTCGTTTCAATTTATATATGAAATCTTCTTTTTAACTCCACCCGCGCCCTCCTGCCGCCGATAATCACTGTACCAAGAAACAAAATGACGGACACATTAAACGCCAGCGACGACATCATAGGACTTGTCACAATGCCAAACAAATACAGCATTAACATCACACCGCCGCACAGCATCATAAAAAGCTCCAGCATAATATAGCTCTGCCAGTTTTTTCGGTTGATAATCATCATCATGACAATACCCGCATCAATGAGCAAAATCCCCGAAGGCAGCACATAATTCACCGACCAGCCGTTATAGCCCACCGCAAAATCCGCCGCCACAAGCATCGCAAGCGCCAAAATCGTAAGCACCATTGTCTTTGCAATATACCCGCTGCGCCCCAAAATCGCATAGCAGATCACCATATACCCGTAAAAAAGCGCCATACCGCTGATCAGATACACAATGGAGCTCCAATCCAATAAAAGACTTACATTGACCAAAAGAATCTCCGCCACAATCGCAAGAAACAGATAAATCCTTGAAATCATCACCAGCTTCCGCGTCCGCATTCTGATGTCAGGATACATGTTTTCCACCTCAATGGTATGCTCCAGCGCCGACTGGCACAAAGGGCAATGCTGCGCCTCGTCAAGCACTTCGATTTTACACTGATTGCATCTACTCATAATTCACCCCGTTACTGTCAATCTCCACACAAACGCCGTCTGCCGCAATCTTGCGGAAAAAGCACCGCTGCACCGACGCGTCCACAATATCATAGCTGAACGTAAAAACCAGCGTATCTCTATAAGAACATATATTCCCTTTAATGTGCTGCCCTTTTGACATGGCAAGACACGAATGAAACATCTCCACATACGGTTTATAAATCTCGTCCACCGAAAGATTGCCGATATTTGTGATGGTTGTCGTATTTGCAAGCGCCGACTGCGTATAAATGATGCGCATCGCCAAATTTTTAAAAACAAGCGGCACCGCACGCGCGACAAACATTTTTTCATTTGACACATTATAGGAAAACAGCTTTTCCAGGTTTTCTTTGTTAATCTGACTCTCAAGACTGAACTTAACAGCCCCGACAATCTCCTCAAACGTATAATCCTCCTTCATCGGCGCAAATTCTGCCGATACCATGACAAAAAAATTCTTTGTCGTTATTGAATTGAAATACGGTCTTAGATTGACAGGAACCGCAACCCGGATCGGACGTTTTGCCGGCATCTTATGCATGCATTCCTGATAAACGCTCCACACAAACACAGAAACCAAATATTCATTAATACTTACGCCGTATCGTTTACATACAGCTTTTAATTCCGGTATCTGCATATAGCCATGCATCAGTCCAAATTCACCAGGACTCAATCGTTCGAACTTTTACGGTAATTTTTCAAAAAGCTGTCCTCACGGTTTAATGAAGTCGTGCTGTTTAAATCATCGCCTCTGTCACCCTTCAGTTCCGGATGCACGAGGCGTAAATACTGGTACGTCAGCTCCTTCAAAAAATTGATACCGCCCATACCGTCAGTGAGTACATGGAACACTTCCAAATTAATACGGTATTTATAATACGTCACCCGAAACATATAGCTGTTATTCCTGTTTTGATAAATAAAACGGCAGGGAAACGTATTTTCCTCCCGCACGCGCGGCGCAGGCTTTCCGTTCTCCTCAAAATAATACCAAAAAACCCCCTGCCGCAGACGCAGATTAAACCCGTCAAACTTCGGAAGAACCATATCCAATGCACGCTGTAGCGGCTCAGGCTGTATGCGCTCCGTAAGCGTCACGCTGATACGGTAAACATTGCTCATGCTGTCCCCCGCAATCACCGGAAACAGATGCGCCGTATTATCCAGCCTGTCCCAGCGGATTTCACGGCTCTTTGCCGCCGTCTTTATTTCCTTCTTCACCGCTTTGTCCGTAGCAATTGTATCTGTTGTTTTTTTCTTCATATCCTGCAAACTCCTGCCAAAACAATCCCGATAGCAAAGTAAGGACAACTAGAAATATAGCTGTCCTTACCCTTTTGTACCATATATGTGAATCCGATAGATATTACATTCCTGCCTGCGCAGCAACCTCTGCCGCGAAGTCATCAACCTTCTTCTCGATACCCTCGCCCGTCTCAAAACGTACAAATCTCTTAACCGTAATGTCTGTGCCGTTTGCTTTAGAAACCGCATCAACATACTGCTTAACCGTCTGCTTTCCGTCCTCAGCCTTTACATATACCTGCTCAAGCAGACATACTTCCTTCAGCTCCTTATTCAGACGTCCAATCACAGCGCCCTCGATTACCTTATCCGGCTTACCCGCCATCTTCGGATCGTTCTTAATCTGCTCTGTGATAATCTCTTTCTCGTGTGTCTTGTACTCCTCTGAAACCTCATCGGAAGATACATACTTCGGATAAAGCGCGGCAACCTGCATCGCAAGGTTTGTCATAGCTTCCTTCACCGCATCGTTTACAACGGCTGTTTCTGCCTCTACAATAACGCCAATCTTTCCTCCGCCGTGTGTATAAGTAACAACACAGCCATTCGCAGCCTCAACCTTCTCGAAGCGTCTGATGCTCAGCTTCTCACCGATAACAGCAACCTTGTCTATAAGCACATCATTTACTGTCTTAGAAGAATCCTCATTCCACTGCTCCGCAAGGAATGCATCTATATCCTTTGCAGATGAAGCAAGCGCCTGCTTTGCTACCGCCGCTACAAAGCTCTGGAACTGCTCATTCTTTGCCACAAAGTCTGTCTCCGAGTTCACTTCTACAACTGCGGCTACCTTATCACCGTCCGTTGCCACACGGCAAAGTCCCTCTGCCGCAATACGGCTTGCCTTTTTCTCAGCCTTAGCCTGTCCGTTCTTTCTTAAATACTCAACAGCCTCGTCCATATTTCCGTTTGTTTCGTTCAGAGCCTTCTTGCAGTCCATCATTCCTGCGCCTGTCATTTCTCTCAACTCTTTTACCATTGCTGCTGTAACTGCCATTTATTATCCCTCCACTCTAATGATTTCTCTTTACTCTTCTACAATTTCCTCTATTTCCGCATCGGCATCTTCTGCCGCATCTGTCATAATCTCACCCTGATTTGCCTCAATTACCGCATCTGCCATTGCTGAAACAATCAGCTTAACGGCTCTGATCGCATCATCGTTTCCGGGAATTACATAATCAAGTTCCTCCGGATCACAGTTTGTATCCGCAATACCAATCAAAGGAATACCAAGTGTGTGTGCCTCCTGTACACAGATTCTCTCTTTCTTAGGATCAACAACAAAGATTGCGTCAGGAACTCTTGTCATTTCCTTAATACCGCCAAGGTTCTTCTCAAGCTTTTCCCATTCTTTCTTCAGCTGGATAACTTCTTTCTTCGGAAGCACATCAAACGTACCATCCTCTGACATCTTCTCAATTGCCTTTAATCTCTGAATTCTGCTCTTGATGGTCTTGAAGTTTGTCAGCATACCGCCAAGCCATCTCTCATTTACATAAT
>CAJUJG010000012.1:76646-78933 GCA_910586715.1 uncultured Lachnospiraceae bacterium | reverse complement strand
GAGTAACATGAAGTTGAAGGTAAACCGCAGCAATGTCGAACATACATTTGAATGACTGTTGACGAATATGGAATGTTATGCTACACTGAATGAAAGAGATTGTTTTGGATTCTGGAATGAGGAGAGAACTATGCAGAGACCGAAAATGATACTGTTTGATTATGGTCAGACACTGGTGAACGAGGCAGCATTTGACGGCGTCAGGGGAACGGAGGCGGTACTGCGATATGCCGTGAAGAACAAATATCATATGACTGCCGCCCAGGTGCAGGCAGAGGCGGAGGCGATCAACAAAGAGCTGGGGCGTACTGATCCCTACAAACGCCATCTGTTCCAGATCGAGGTTCCGAATCATATGTTTACAGCGTATTTATATCAATCGCTTGGAATCGAGCTATCGGAGTTGAGGCATTTTTGACGTTTTTGTACCTGAATGGGTTCCGCACGGGTGTGATCAGCAACATTTCATTTGCCGGAAAAGTCGTTGAAAACCGCATTAACGAGTTGATTCCGACAAATCATTTTGAGTTTGTCATTGCCTCGAGCGAGTACCTGTACCGGAAACCAAACAGGCGCATTTTTGAGCTGGCTCTGGAAAAGGCGGAGCTGTCGGCTTCGGAGGTCTGGTATATTGGAGATCAGTACGAGTGCGATATCGTGGGAGCTCGCAATGCAGGCCTTTTTCCGGTCTGGTATATCGGGGCGGCGGACATGAGACTGCCAGAGGACAACGACTTATATCGTTTTTCCGTGGAATATCAGGGAAGTGTTTGGAAAGGGACGTGTCAAGGTACACGCTGAATTTGACAGTATTCCATATGACGGCAGCATTGTCAACATGGGTGTGAAGGATTCCGAGGGAAATGTCAACTATATTATCGGAATGCTAAAAAGTATCCGCAGCCAGCTGGGTAAAGGCGCGGGGGACACGGTTCATGTGGTGGTGGAAGAGCGGTAAGGTAATTGATCTGACGATAGACAAATAATTGGAATGATGTAAAAAGAGTGAGGAATTGATGAAACAGGAGAACTATGACATAATGGTGTCATAGTTCTCCTGCTATAATGCAGATGAGCGTAAGGTTAAGAAACTGTATCGTTCATTGGAGAGGAGCTGCGCAGAAATTGTCCGACGAATTTGAGGTGTCCGTGCGAACCATCGTGAGGGATATGGAGACACTGGGGCAGGCGGGGATTCCGATTCAGTCCACATGCGGGGCGGACGGCGGGTACAGCATCATGGACGCGTATGTCATGGACCGGAAAACTGTCAGTCGCAATGATTATGAACATATTGCGGCTGCGCTGAGTGCATTGCTTAGCGCTTATGCGGACAAGGGTGTGGAACAGACTATGGACAAGCTGCTGCCCCTTTATCCGCACGTCGGGGCAGAGGAAACAAGCCGCATGGGTGGTGCCGATGATTTTCCTGTTTTGGTGGATTTCAGCGTGGCGAATGAAAACCGTGAGGTTAATGCGGCTGTCAAAATATTGGAAAGCGCGATCAGGCAGCGGCGGACAGTTCGATTTCGGTACACAAACAATGAGAATGTGGTAAAACAGTTGGAGGTAGAGCCAGTCCGGTTGGAATTTAAGTGGTACAACTGGTATCTGGTGGCATTCCACCCCGGGCATCAGGATTACTGTATGTTTAAGTTAGTCCGCATGGAGGAAATCACGGTTCTGGACAAAGGGCACTCTGTCAGCCATGAGGAACGGGATATCGTGCTGCAGGACAACCGAAAGGGAATCACTGTGACGCTGCGCGGCAATGCAGCAATCCGCTCAAAGTGCAGGGAGTATCTGAATGGAGAAGTCACGAAGGAATACCCAAACGGCGATTTTGAATTTCAGTTTTGTGTCCCGGAAAGGGAGGTCTACTGGTACGGTGTGCTCCTCTCTTTTGGAAACAATGTAACCGTATTGGAACCGCAGAGCGTCATAGACCGCATTCTGGCGACCTGCGATGAGGTGAAGAGACACTATGAAAAAGAAGGAGAAAAATGATGGATATTTTTGAAAAATGCCCTGTATTAGAAAATGAAAAGTTATTGGTCAGACTGATTGAGGATCAGGACGCGGAAGATCTGCTGCAGGTTTATGGAGACAAATTCGCACTGCCATTTTTTAACAGCGACAACTGTCATGGCAGCAACTTTTACTGCTGCAACATGGAGGATATGGCAAACACGATCAAGTACTGGCTGCTTGAGTATCATGATTACAAGGGTTTTGTGCGTTTTTCGGTCATTGATAAGAAACAGGGAAAAATAGTGGGAACAATTGA
>CAJUJG010000012.1:0-76611 GCA_910586715.1 uncultured Lachnospiraceae bacterium | reverse complement strand
GGCGGCAGTCTATGCGGTTGACCGGATCGCGGCGCTAAAGAAAATGGGCTTTGTACAATCGGAGGAGCCGCTGGTTGGCGAACATGGCAGGGCTTACTATGATTACTGGGTGACTGGGAAGTGAATTTTTGCTAAGTGAAATTTTTCTTTTTCATCTATACATTTTTACCGTAATGTATTATACTGATATTGGTTACGCCGCGCAAAATGCGTTGAAAATATCGATATGTCCGACGCTAATCAATAAATAATGAACACGTATAACCGGCATTGATTGATTTCATGCCGGTTATGCATTATGCGCAGCCCCATGCAGAGGAAGTATGCCGCAAAGGCGGCGCATGGCGCGCGCGACGAGTAGGGAAGATGTAAGGAAATGCAAAAAGACAAGCGGGGGTTATATGGAAATCAACAGTATTCTGTCAGGGATTGAAGAAAATGTATCAAAGGTGATGATCGGAAAGCGGGAAGTGACCAGGCGCCTGTTGGCGTCCCTGGCCGCCGGTGGTCATGTACTGCTGGAGGATGTGCCGGGGACAGGCAAGACGGTGCTGGCGCGCGCACTCGCAAAATCGATGGGATGTCAGTTCGAAAGGGTGCAGTTTACACCGGACTTGCTTCCGAGCGATGTGACAGGACTGTCATTTTTTAATCAGGAAAAGGGCGCATTCACTTTTAAAGAAGGTCCCGTTTTCACCAATATCCTCTTAGCGGATGAAATCAACCGCGCCACACCCCGCACGCAGTCGAGCCTGCTTGAGTGCATGGCGGAGGGGCAGGTGACAGTGGACGCGGAAACAAGACTGCTTGAGCCGCCGTTTTTTGTTATCGCCACGCAAAATCCCGTCGAGACAATCGGCTGCTTTCCGCTGCCGGAGGCGCAGCTTGACCGTTTTATCATGAAAATCAGCATGGGCAGTATGAGCGCGGACGAGGAGCGGGAGCTGATAGACCGCTTTATCACTGCGCAACCGCTGTCGGAAATCGGAGCAGTGTGTACGGCGGAGGAAATCCGGCAGCTTCAAAAGGAATGCAGGGAAGTCTTTGTACATGATGATTTGCGCAGCTATATCGTATCGCTTGTACAGGCGACAAGAAAAAGACAAAGCGCCGCGTCCGCATGGCAGGGAGTCAGCCCAAGAGGAACACTCGCGTTTCTGCGTGCGGCACAGGGTTATGCGCTTGTGGAGGGGCGCGATTATGTCGTGCCGGAGGACATTAAGACCGTTGCAGTGCCGGCGCTCTGCCACAGGCTGATTGGAGAGCTTGAGGAAGCGCAGAAGAGGAGCCTTGTGGACGGGCTGCTAAACAGCGTGGAGCTGCCCACCGAAGATTGGAAGAGGTAACGATGTTTCTGCTTTTATTATTAGGAATTTTTGCGGTGTGGATGCTGTGGGAGTTCTATTATCATCGAGTTTGGCGAAAAGCGGTCGACGTCCGCCTGTGGTTTGATACGGATGCGCTTTACGCCGGAGGACAAACAAAGCTCTATGAGGTGATTGAAAACCGAAAGCGCATGCCGCTGCCTGTTTTGGAAGTAGGCTTTCACACCAAAAAGGAACTTGATTTTGCCGACACCGAAAATACAAGCGTCAGTGATTACATTTATAAAAGAGATGTTTTTTCCGTGCTCGGTATGCAGCGGATAACAAGAGAGATTGCCGTAAACTGCCAAAAGCGCGGGCATTACGCCGTGAGCGATGCCGATCTTGCTACACATACCCTCTTATATAGGAAACGTTACAGCATAGATATTGAGACGGACGCGTCAATTTATGTCTATGCAAAAATGACAGATGTGTCAGAAATCATGACAGTATGTGAGCGGATGCTTGGCACATTGCAGTGCGCGAAACGGTTGTATGAGGACCCGTTCGCATTTCGTACGATACGCGGTTATACGACGGATGACCCGATGAAAGCAATCAACTGGAAAGCGAGTGCAAAGACCGGCACATTGATGGTCAACACATTTGATTCCGTGCAGTCACAGAAAGCGATGATTTTTTTGGACGTTGCGGATACGGGGATTTTAAAGCAGGAGAACCTGGTCGAGGAAAGCATTGCAGTTGCAGCCACGCTGCTGCGTACGCTTTTTCACCAGAATATAGAGACGGGCTTTGCCTTTAACAGTGCGGGCGGCGGGGAATGGCTGCTTCCGACGAACAGGAAAAGCAGACTGATAGAACTTGAGCGCACGCTTGCCGATTACGACGCTGCAGGCGGGACAAGTCCGTTTTTAGACCTGATTGCAGACGGCAAAAAAATGCGGGAAGGTCTGACAGACGATACACTGCGGATTGTTATTACAAAAAATTATGATGAAATGCTTTGGCGGGCTTTACAGGAAACGGCAAAGGACAGCGCTGTCCTTGTGATTTGCCCTGTCTATAGAGGAGAACGTCAGTTTGCGAAAGAAAAAGCGGCGGCATCGGGCACTGTGCGTGTGCATATCAGGGAGGTGGAGCGCGTATGAAAATGCTGGAATACATTCATGCCACATTGATAGTGATGCTTGTGCTTCCGGTGATGTATGCAGTTGCCGGGCTAAAAGATGCAGACGGTGAAGGAATGCTTTATCTCAAATGTCTGTTGATTGCGGTTCCGATTGTAGTGACCGGGATTGCCGTACGCCGTCTGAAAAATTTGGGTCTTTATCTGCTCTCATGCCTTGCCGTGACAACGGTAATATGGGTCGTGATTCGGCTGGTTTTTGGCGGCAGCGGAGCGCTTTATCCGACGGTGATGACGGCGGAAAGCCTTTTTATAGGGTTTATCCGATTTCAGGAGCGTATAAGACTGGCACGGCAGGAGAAGGAAGACGATTTATATTCTGCGCCGGCGGTCAGCATGCTCAATCAGCCGTCTCTTGGTTTTTTGTGGTATTTTGCGGTGATGTATGCGGTCGGTATTATCTTTAATGCAAAGACGCTTTGTGATTTCGCGTTTTGGAACGGTGCGGTTTACTTTTTTGCTGCGCTTGCATATGCGTATCAGATTTCCACAAAGCACTATCTTGGATTGAACAAGCGTACCAAAAGTATTCCGCGAAAACGCCTGTATGCAATCAGTGCGGCGATGACGGGATTGTTTGCATTGCTTGTTTTTATGGCGATGGTTCCTTCCTTTTTTCTTGGCGGACAGCGCCGTTACACGGATATTCGGACATGGCTTGACGGGATTGAGGCTGACGGCGATTGGATGGGGTATCAACCCGAAATCGGCGGTGAGGGCTTGCAGGGTGATGACGGAATCATAAAATTCCTGCAAAACGAGCCGCCGCCCAAGCCGTCTGAAATTTGGAATTACCTTTGGTGGATATTCGTCACACTTTGTGCCGGGTTAGTTGTGTATGGGACGATTCGGACGCTTCAGCGGGTGTTTGGAGAGTTTCGGGACAGTTTTGATGAAAACGGCGACAAGGTCGAAGCGCTTGATGAGGAGCCGCTGCATAAAGAGGAACGTATCCGGCAAAACCGTCGTAAACGACAGGACAGCAAGACACAGCGTATCCGGCGGATATACCGCAGGACAATACAAAAGCACAGAAAAGAGCCCCCCGCACGGTATGAGTCACCGTCGGAAATTGAGAAAAACGCAGGGCTTTTGGGTGATGCGGATATGGAACGGCTTCATGTAAAATACGAGAACGCGCGGTATGGGCGGGAACGTGTGTGATATATTGGATAAAGGAAAACCTGCTGCAGGGACGTATGTGTTTGCGGCAGGTTTTTTTATGTGCAGCCCCATGCGGAGGAAAATTGAATAAAGAGATATAGAAAAGGAGATACTTTTATCAAGATTAGGGAAAGTGTTCACAGAAAGTTCACAAAATTATTAGCACTCACTCTTGACGAGTGCTAATATAAGTGTTATAGTACATATAGAACAAAGGAAGAGAGAAAGTTCCATTCCCGGTTTCAGCAAACGACACTTCAGAAATTTCTGATTGTGCTAAAATATGTTTTAATCAATGAAAGGAGATATGACTTATGATGATGCCCAGTATTTTTAGAGAAAACTTATTTGACAACTTTATGGAGGATTTTGCATTTCCGGATATTGACAGGGTTTTGTACGGAAAGAACGCAAAGAACCTGATGAAGACAGATGTGAAGGAGCTTGGTTCAGGCTACGAGGTTGACATCGACCTGCCCGGCTTCCAAAAGGATGAGATTAAGATGCAGCTAAACAACGGATACCTCACTGTCAATGCGGCAAAGGGGCTTGATAAGGACGAGAAGAACGAGAACGGCAATTATGTCAGACGCGAACGTTATGTCGGAAGCATGAGCCGCAGTTTCTATGTAGGAAGCCATGTAACAGAGAATGACATTCATCCGAAGTATGAGAACGGTATCCTGACGTTCCAGATTCCGAAAGCGGAAACAAAGGCTGTCGAAGAGAAAAATCATTACATTGCAATAGAAGGATAATCCGGCATATTGCACAAAAGCGGTCCCATAGGCAGATGCCTGCGGGGTCGCTTTTTGCATGAAAAGAATATATTATGTGTGGAGAAATAATACAAAATATGGTAAACTGATTTTGGGAAAATGAGCAGGTATTTAATTTGGAGAAAAAAACAATGCATATAAAATCAATATATATCGAGAGAACACAGTCCCGGCAAAAAACAGTATCGCTGAATTTATCTGCGCTGAACATATCAGTTCTTTATGGGGAAAATGGCTGCGGAAAAACAGTTTTACTGCGGTTATTAAATGCTGTTTTAGGACAGGAAGACCGTGTTTTGGCGGACGAAAAAGTACAACAGATACGTATTGTTTATGAGAATGACAATCGGAAAGAAAAGGAAGTCAGAATTATATGTAATGAGCAGGCGGCGTCCGACAGAGCGCAGATAACGTATGACTGGTCGGCATTCCGTGCGTCTGAACTGTTTGGAATGGCGAGTATCCTGTTATGCCCAAACAGTGGAAATGCGAGCCATATTAACGTGTCGCCTGATTTTTTGTACCGGTATATTGTTGAGATGGGACATATTGAGCATTTCAGAACCGGAAACGATGCGCAAATGCTTTGCGATAATCTGAGCCAGCATATTAAATTAAAGCAGAGTGGGGACGGAAAAGTAAGCTTTGAAAGTCAAAGTGATTTTTCTGCGCCGGTATTGACCATTGATACCGTCGATATGCATATGGTAGAAATGCTGCTGCTTGAGCGGTTTCATTTGGCGCAGCAGGCAGCGCAGGACAGGGTTCAGAAAGCCTTGTTTGATATTCTTGCGAACGCATGTGATTCTGCAAATATGGAAGCGGTAGATGAAACTGCGCTCAGAATGATGCTTCCAACGAATCAAAAAAAGCTTATTGACATCTTGGAACGGTTGGAGAAAAATGCGTTGAGTGATAAAATCATTTCTATTTTGAAAAGTGATGATCAGAAATTTATTGCAAAAGAGTTAAAGAACAACAGTTTGCTTGCAAAGCTGATTGTCAAGATGTCAAGTGAATTGGAGCGGGAAGAAACGCCGGTACAGTCTGTTAATGAATTGAAGGATATTTTTAATGCGTATATCGGACCGGAAAAATATATTGAAATATCGGATGACGGGATTGTGATTAAGTTCCATTCTTCACCGGAAACACACGGGATTGAGCATCTTTCCGGGGGAGAGCAGCGATTGTTTATTCTGCTGACGGTATTCATTTTGGAGGGAGACAAACGGCAGCTGTTTCTCATTGACGAGCCGGAAACTTCATTGAATATGAAGTGGCAGCGGGGACTCATGCCGCTGCTAGGCAGCCTGGCGCCCAATGCACAGATTATCGCAGTCTCTCATAGCCCGGCAATTGCGGAGGCGAATGTGAGTTATCTGGTGGAATTAAAATAAAGCAGTTTAATCCTCTTCAATTACCTGAATTTCAAGATAATCAAAATCAATCGTTTCAATAAAATTGTCGGATGTGAAACGTGCCTTGCTGTGCCGCTTAAAGTCTGCTACGGTGGCGTCAAGCCAAATCGGTTTGCCGAGGTCAAACTGATAGCAGACTTCTTCTATTGCGTGAAATACCTTGTGCGTGCGCGTATCGTCGGCATCATTGCAGATTACGGTGTCCTTTAGCATACGGTTGTCCTTAAAAATTCTTGCCCATAGTCTAAACATGTGAAACCTCCTCAACGATTTGTATTGTTTGATTATATCATAAATTTTCAATTTATGATCAACATTCGCCGTTCGCAAAATGAACAAGTCCACTTTGCTCTCTTGCTCTCATTATATCATAAAATAAATAAAAAAACAGTCATAAGTTGGTGTGTACACGCATATACTTTATTCCGGTGGCATTATTTTGTTACCGCGCGTCTGCGCAGGAAAGCATCAAAGAATGGAGAAAAGACAACACATGGAATATCGGGGAAAAGAGACATCGGATATCGACAGCTGGAAAGAAGTACGGCTTGTCTACAGTTCGGCACTAAAGGAAATCGGAACAAAGCTTGAGATTTTAAACGACGAATTTCAGCATGTACATAAGTATAATCCGATAGAGCATATTAAATCACGCATAAAAACATCGGATAGAATTGTAAAAAAGCTTAAAAAGCACGGATATGAGTCTACTATTGAAAACATGGTGCGGTATGTGAACGACATTGCAGGCGTACGGATTATCTGCTCGTTTACGACGGATGTATACCGTATTGCACAAATGCTGGAGAGGCAAAGGGATTTGAATATCATGGATGTGAAGGATTATATCCGGTATCCGAAATCAAGCGGATATAAAAGCTATCATATGATTGTATCAGTTCCCATTTATCTGTCCGAACGCAGGGTTGAGGCGAAGGTTGAAATCCAAATACGGACGGTCGCAATGGATTTTTGGGCAAGTTTGGAACACAAAATTAATTATAAATTTGACGTTAACGTGCCGGATTATATTCAGAATGAACTTTTTGCGTGTGCGAAAATGGTATCGGAACTTGATGAGAAGATGCTGTCATTAAATGAAGAAGTGAAAGCGCTGGATCTTGACCGGTAAAATGAGGAGTGCCCCGACAATCCCTTGCGGAATATATCGGGGCTATTATGAAAAAATTTATCTATGTGTAATGAAATAATTGCTACACTGTTGTTTGCTATGTATAAATAATATCATTGGTTTATGAACAGACTATGAACAAAGTGTAATAAGTTTGTGAATCTGTATAGTATTGCTGCGTAAACGATATAAAATCTGTACAGGATGCATAAAGGCAACGATTCATCCCGGGACTTTGCACTTGCTGCAAATTATGGCTTGATGCTTGTAACAGGAAGCCGAAGGCTGAACCGTTACGCATAAAAACCGTTCCCCATAAAGTGACAGTTGTCATTGGGTAAAATTAATGATAAGATAATGATAACTGTTTGAATCAGTGGAAAATGCGTAAGATAGAGAAGAAAGGCAAGGTACAATTGCTATGGATAATTTTATAGATAAACTGGCACAGAAATTTAATGCGCAGGAATTAATTAAGGCAAACACACAGGCAGAGGCAAAGGAGTTGGAAAAGCTACAGCTTCAGGTGGCAGAGTACGAACGGATTCTGCAGGAAATCAGACGGCTGAATTATAAAAATACAGAACTTTCGGAACAGCTTAGCACGATGGTTTGCGATAATACAGACAAAATCCAGGCAATGAAAGAGGATGAGCAAAAGCTTTTGTCTGCATTACGTGATATTACGGACGAGCAGAGCAGAAACAGGGAGGCAGATCTCGAAAGGCGTGAGGCGGAGCGCATTGAGAAGGAAAAAGGCGCCGCTTCTGAAAACGAAGCGCTTAAAATATTGTTAGAGGAAAAGTTTCAGCACGCTGATGATTTTGTACATAAAGAAAATGTCAAGGTGTATAGAAATGTACAGGCAGTGGTGACGGAAGAGCTGCGCAAATATACGGAAAGCAGCAAAACAGGGAACGCAAGTGTAAAGGAGTCGTTGGAACTGCTTGAGCGTGAGATTGGTAAAAAAATCGGAAAGAAAATGAGTGCAGTGCTGGCAGTGAGTGTACTGTCGATGCTGGCTTCGTTTGCGGCGGTGGCTTTATGTGCGCTGATGGCAGCCGGAATTATAAAATAGGAGATAACATGGCAAAAATTTCATTTAAGCCTGGAAATATGCTTTATCCCCTGCCAGCGGTTTTGGTGAGTGTGGCAGACAGCAAGGGAAATACAAATATTATTACGGTGGCATGGGCAGGAACGGTTTGTACTAATCCGCCGATGCTTGGCATTTCCGTGAGACCGAGCCGTTTTTCCCATCATATGATAGAGGAAACAAGAGAATTTGCTGTAAATTTAACGACGCGGGAATTAGCATTTGCAACAGATTATTGCGGTGTAAAAAGCGGCAGGGATGTAAATAAATGGAAGGAAGCAAAGCTTACGCCGGCAGCATCCGATATGATAAGTGTGCCTTATATTCAAGAAAGCCCTGTCAATATTGAGTGCCGGGTAACAGAGATAAAAAGGCTGGGTTCACATGATATGTTTCTTGCCGAGGTAGCAGCGGTCCATGTTGATGATGCTTATATGGATGAGCGCGGCGCATTTCACCTTTCGCAGGCAAAGCCGATTGTTTATTGTCACGGGGAATATTTTGACTTGGGGAAAAAACTTGGAAAGTTTGGGTATAGTGTGAAAAAAAAGGCTTGACGGGACGAAAAAAAATCATTATAGTAAAAATATAAATGAGGAAAAAATTTGTTACAAAGGCGTAGCATCGAAATATCCCATGCGGGGTGTTATTGGTGCTATTTTTGTGTTAGGGCAGTCTTTGGGAACAGGATAGCAGGGATTGATATGAGCCAGTTAGATAAAAACATTGCTGATAATTTGAAAAGAATACGAAAATCCAAAAATATGAGCCTTGATATGCTCGCGGCAAAAACAGGTGTAAGCAAAAGCATGCTTGGACAGATTGAACGGGGGGAATCCAATCCTACTGTGGCAACTATAGAAAAGATTGTAGAAGGAATCAAGGTTTCTTTTGAGGATTTGATTTATCAAAAGACGAAGTCTGTCATGATTATAGACAATGAAAAACAGCCTGTCTATAAATCGCAGGATGGTGCATATCAGATTCGGGTGCTTTTTCCGTATGAACGGCACGGAAACTTTGAAATTTATGAGGTAACGGTTGAGCCGGGGGAGGACTGTGACTGCTTTGTAAAAGATGAGGAGGGATGTGAGTATATTATGGTGGTGCAAGGGGTACTTACACTTGGAACAGAGGAGGGTACGTATGAAGTGGCATCAAACCATGCAGTGAGGCTTGGTGCAATGCAGCGGCACAGTTACCATAATAAAGGCACGCAGAAGCTTATTTTAAATATCTTTATTTCCTATGGGGCGTTGGTGTATTAAAAAACACTGACGCCTTTTACGGCGTACTTGCGTTTGGTCTTTACATTATATAAAAAGACTGTTAAGATGTGTTTATGAAATGAAATCAAAAATCGAATATATGTTTAAATTTGAAATAAAATCGGAGAATTAATATACACATGAAAAAAACGCAATATTATTATAGAAGATTTAAGCTTTGCTGTATCGAGGCAGCAATCATTACGATAGCAGTATGCGCTTTTTTGCTGCCCTCTTTTGAAGTGATACAGCGGACAGGCGATAATTATTTTACGGTGAGCATTAATGGCACGCAGGTAGGAAGACTGGGATCCGTGGAAAAGCTCGACAGAATGCTTGCGACTGCGAGAAAGCAGGTAGCCAAAGATGCGGATGGCGATGACCTCGTATTTATGGATTTGGACATTGAAACGGTAGGAAGAGAGCGTGTGTTTGGATGTATTGACGATGATGCGGCTGTTATTGAAAATATGACAGAGATCATGAAGAATAATATCAGAAGCACGCTTCACCGGTCATATACTGTAAAAATCAATGAAACTTCTGTGAATTTGGGTTCATATAAGGAAGTACATGAGCTTTTGGAGCAGGCGCTTTCACCGTACGATACAAATAAGGAATATCAGGTAGAGCTTGCGCTTGACAGTCAAAGAGAGGTGAATGTACTTGAAGCGGTGGTGACTTCCAAGGAGGAGCTGCACGAGGAGCTGGCGCAGAGCTTTGAGAAATCGGCGGGAATTGAAGCGGAATTTGAAAAAATGTTTCAAGAAATAGAACCTGCCATTGAAAAAGATTTTGAAGATTACAATTTGGGATTGATTGACATAAACTATGCTGATAAAATAGAAGTAGTCGAAGCTTACTTAATGGAGGATGAGCTGTGTACAGTGGAGGAAGCTGTAAACCTTGTGACGAAGGAGCAGGAAACGCAAGTCATCTATAAGGTTGTGGCTGGCGATACGCTTTCCCAAATCTGCCTGACTAACAATATTCCGATGGATGAACTGATAGAAATCAATGACGCGTTGGAGGACGAAAACACCATGATACGTGTAGATCAGGAGCTGGTTATTACGGTTCCGGAACCGGACCTTTCCATTATATGGAAAGAAGAGCAGGTCTACACGGAAGATTATGAGGCACAGGTGCAGTATATTCCAAATGATGACTGGTATACGACACAGAGCGTAACCTTGCAGGAGCCGTCAGCGGGACGGCGAAAGGTTGCTGCCGTGATTGAATATGAAAACGGGCAGGAAATCGGACGAGAAATATTGAAGGAACAGGTTTACGCTGAGGCAGTGCCGAAAATTGTAGAACGCGGCACGAAGATACCACCGACTTATATTAAGCCGATTTCAGGCGGTAGGCTCAGTTCCGGATTTGGTGCAAGAAGCGCACCGACAAAGGGTGCAAGTACAAACCATAAGGGTATTGACTGGGCAGTGCCAATCGGAACTTCGGTTGTTGCATCGAACACAGGTACGGTTGCGTTTGCGGGCTGGGCGAGCGGGTATGGATATGCCGTGTACATCAACCACGCGGACGGCAGACAGACGCGGTACGGACATTTGAGCAAGGTACTTGTAAAGACAGGACAGAGCGTGTCGCAGGGCGAGCGCATTGCGCTTAGCGGCAATACGGGACGAAGCACAGGACCGCATGTACACTTTGAGATTCGCATTGGCGGCAGCGCGGTGAATCCGTTAAAATACCTGAATTAGTGAATATGCATAAAAAAATACGTGATTTTTAATAATTTCTGATATTCTTTGGATTTACAAATGTTTAGAAATGGTATATAATCGGATTTTGGTAATATCTTAGTGATAAGTATTTATAAGTGATATAGTGTGAGGTGGACGATGGAACAGTACGCAATTAAGGGGGGCAATCCCCTTGTTGGAGAGGTTGAAATCGGTGGCGCAAAAAATGCAGCTTTAGGCGTACTTGCCGCGGCAATCATGACCGATGACATGACGGTTATTGAAAATCTGCCGGACGTAAGAGACATCAATGTACTTCTTCAGGCGATGGAAAGTATCGGCGTTATCATATACAGATCAGAGAGACATACAGTAAGAATCAATGCTTCTATGATTTCGGGGCTTGTTATTGAGAACGATTATATCAAGAAAATCAGGGCATCCTATTATTTGCTGGGGGCGCTGCTTGGAAAATACAAGCATGCAGAAGTGGCGCTTCCCGGTGGCTGCAACATTGGCAGCAGGAAGATTGACCTTCATATTAAGGGCTTTAAAGCACTTGGGGCGCAAGTAAAGATTGAGCATGGCTTGATTATTGCGGATGCAAAAGTTTTAAAAGGCGCACATATTTATTTGGATACAGTCTCGGTTGGCGCAACAATCAATATTATGCTTGCCGCGGTGCTTGCGGAGGGTAAGACCGTGATTGAAAATGCGGCGAAAGAACCGCATGTGGTAGATGTGGCAAACTTTTTGAATTCCCTTGGCGCAAATGTTAAAGGTGCGGGGACGGATGTTATCCGGATTTCCGGTGTGAAAAAGCTGCACGGATCAGATTATTCGATTATTCCAGACCAAATTGAGGCGGGTACATTTATGTTCGGAGCCGCAATCACAAAGGGCGATGTAACAGTGAAAAATGTGATACCAAAGCATTTGGAGTCCACGACGGCAAAACTTATTGAGATGGGGTGTCAGGTAGAGGAGTCTGATGATGCGGTGCGCGTTGTGGCGTCAAAACGCCTTGAGAGCACGCATGTGAAGACGCTTCCTTATCCTGGATTTCCGACGGATATGCAGCCGCAGATTACAGTATCGCTCGCACTTGGAAAGGGCACAAGCATCGTGACGGAGAGCGTTTTTGACAACCGTTTTAAATATGTGGATGAGCTTGCAAAGATGGGTTCAAATATTAAGGTTGAGGGAAATACAGCGATTATAGAGGGCATAGACAAGTTTACGAGTGCGAATCTGACAGCTCCCGATTTGCGTGCAGGCGCAGCGCTTGTGCTGGCGTGTCTGACGGCAGAGGGTTTTAGTACGGTGGAAGATATTAAATATATCGAACGTGGATATGAGGACTTTGACGTAAAACTGCAAAAACTAGGTGCGCAGATTGCGAAAGTAGATTCGGATAAGGAACTTCAGAAGTTTAAACTCAAAGTTGGTTAAGGGGGATTATAAAAATTCCGCAAATAGCAGTTGACAAGTGCGCAATCCTGCTATAAGATGTAGATGATATGAAAATTCAATATTGAACGAATACTAATCTCTTATTCAGAGTGGTGGAGGTACAAAGGACCTGTGAAGCTACGGCAACCCCGTTATTTGGAGCGGAAGGTGCCAACCTGAGCGAGTTACTGTTTACATGAAAATGGCGATAGTTCGAACAATAAGAGGATTTGATTATCGGTAAACAATCACATCCGCTTATTCAGACGAATAGGCGGACTTTTTATGCACAGCCCCATGAAAAGGAAGTATGCTGCTAAAGCGGCGCATGGGGCGCGCGGCGAGTAGTGGAGAAGGTCGTTCCCCTACTCGATTTTTAGGAGGAAAATTTACTGCTCCTACAGGAGTAGTAAATTTTTCTACAGAAAAACAAGGAGGATATACAATGGAGAAACTTTTATTTACTTCGGAATCTGTAACAGAAGGGCATCCTGACAAAGTGTGTGATGCCATTTCCGACGCAATTCTTGATGCTCTTATGGAGCAGGATCCAATGAGCCGTGTTGCCTGTGAGACAGCGACATGTACAGGCTTTGTGCTTGTAACAGGAGAGATTACAACAAAGGCATACGTAGACATACCGAAGATTGTGCGTGATACGGTAAAGGAAATCGGCTACAATAAATCAGAATACGGATTTGACGGAAATACGTGCGCCGTTTTTACGGCAATTGATGAGCAGTCGGGCGATATTGCGATGGGTGTGGACAAGGCTTTGGAGGCAAAATTGTCTAACGATAATTCAGAGAACACGATGAGCGATGCCCAAATTGAGGCAATCGGTGCAGGTGACCAGGGTATGATGTTTGGTTATGCGACAAACGAAACAGAGGAGTACATGCCATACCCGATTTCTCTTGCACATAAGCTTGCACTGCAGCTGACCAAGGTGCGCAAGGATGGTACCTTGAAGTATTTAAGACCCGACGGAAAGACGCAGGTGTCTGTAGAGTATGATGAGAATGGAAAGCCGAAGAGACTTGAAGCAGTGGTTCTCTCGACACAGCATGATGACGATGTAACGCAGGAACAGATTCATGAGGATATCAAAAAGCATGTGTTTGACGTAATTCTTCCCAAGGAGCTTATTGATGCAGATACAAAGTTCTTCATCAATCCGACAGGACGTTTTGTAATCGGTGGACCGCATGGCGATGCGGGACTTACGGGACGTAAGATTATTGTGGACACTTATGGCGGATATGCGCGTCACGGCGGCGGAGCATTCTCAGGAAAAGACTGCACGAAGGTGGACAGAAGCGCTGCATATGCGGCAAGATATGTAGCAAAGAATATTGTAGCGGCAGGGCTTGCAGAGAAGTGCGAGATACAGCTTTCTTATGCAATTGGTGTTGCTCAGCCGACTTCTGTCAATGTGGATACATTTGGCACAGGTAAGCTCGGCAATGAAAAACTGGTTGAGATTGTACGTGAGAATTTTGACCTGCGTCCGGCAGGAATCATTAAGACGCTCAACTTAAGAAGACCAATTTATAAGCAGACAGCGGCTTATGGACATTTTGGCAGAAATGACCTTGATCTTCCGTGGGAGAAATTGGATAAGGTGGATGTTCTGAAGAAATATCTATAGTATTGTTGATAACAGAGAGGCAGGTTTTTAGATCTGCCTCTCTAATACGTGTATACACTATAATATGAGAGGTTAAGGTTGAAAGAAAATCTTTCAACCTTGATTTGAGGGTCAAATGAACATGCAAGCATGTTCGCTTGACCCATGGAGGCAAAAATGCGTAAGAAAAAAAATATTTTATTAAGTTTGATATGTGTAGTATCTATTTTGCTGACAGCATGTTCGGATGGAGGAAAAAAAGCTGTTGTGACATGCGACGGTTATGAGGTGAAACTGGGAAAGACTACGGTAGGTGATATGAAGGAGGCAGGATTTACAAATTTTCTTTCTGGCGAGGAACAGTTGGACGGTAGAACATGGAGCTCTTTTTTTGCAGCGAAGGATGATGTTTTATACGGGGATATGTCTGTGGCAAACAAGGGGTCTTACAAAATTGAATTCGATAAGGGCGTGATTTTTGGGGTTATTCTTTATAATGATAATTTGGAAATTCCCACGGGGGAAGTGCTGGTAAATGGTGTGAATTTTGAAGGGTACACGAAGGAAGAGATTAAGGAGGCTATGGGTGACGCAGAAATCAAGCAGGATAGTGAGGATTATTTGGCATTTGAACTTGGCGGCTGTAATTATGCGTTTATGTTTGAGGATGGTTCTGAAACATTGACTACTCTTATTGTGGATGATGGGACGGAGAAAGAATTGCCTAGTCGATACTAAAACAGGATGCTGTTAATGTGAAACGGCGAAAACAGAACGGGTTTTCTATCTTAGCTTCCATGCTTTGATTTTCATATACGTGGTAAAGGAGACTTGCGCATATGCAGACAACATATGGAAAAAAAAAAAAAAAAATCCTGTTAGTTGAGGACGACACGGAAATCAGTGACATGTTGAAAACTTTTTTAGAGACTGAAAAATTTGAGGTTATAACCGCTTATGACGGAGAAAGCGCATGCAGGCAATTTTTTGCGGATACGTACAGTCTGATTTTGCTGGATCTTATGATGCCGAAAAAAAGTGGGCTGGAGGTTATGAAGACCATTCGGGAAAACAGTACCGTGCCGATTATTATTTTGTCTGCAAGGGATACGGATTCCGATAAAACGTTGGGGTTGGGGCTTGGCGCAGATGATTATGTGACAAAGCCGTTTTCCGTGACGGAGGTTTTGGCGCGCATTAAGGCGAATATCCGCAGGAGTACGAAATACGCGGCGGATGCGGACAGCGATGAAGGTGTTCTTATTAAAGGAGCATTGACGGTCAACTTAGGGGATTATTCGGTGACAAAAAACGGGGAACGGATTGAACTGACGGCGAAGGAATTTGAGATTTTAAAGCTGCTGATGAAAAATCCGAAAAAGGTGTATACGAAGGAGCAGATTTATGCGTTTGTATGGAATGACGTGTATGTTGGCGACGAAAATGCGGTTAATGTGCATATCAGCAGGCTGCGCAACAAAATAGAGGACAATCCGCGCAGTCCGCAGTATGTGGTTACGGTATGGGGGATTGGTTATAAATTGGGGGACTGGAATGAGTGATAAGTTTATCATAATTTGTTTGATTGGAGGAATTGCTTTGCTGTTGGTAAGTGTGTTTTACCAGCAGCTTCTTTTTAAAAACAGTTTGCAGGCAAAATTAAGGGAAATCAGCGAAAAGCTGGCGGAAATTTTGGAGCGGGACAGCGATGAGAAGGTGATGGTTTTTACGGACGATGCCGCGTTGCAGGACTTAATCGGACAGATTAACAGAATGCTTTTGGACAGGCAGAAGGTTAAGGTTGATTACAGGAAGCAGGAGCTGTCGTCGAAGAAGATGCTTGCGAATATTTCGCACGATATCAAGACGCCGCTGACCGTGATTTTAGGGTATTTGGAAATTATGCGGATTGGCAGGGAGGATGACGAAAGCCTGCAAAAGGTGGAGGAAAAGGCAAAACAGGTGCTGGAACTAATCAATGCGTTTTTTACATTGGCAAAGCTTGAGGCGGGAGATATGCGCATGGAACGGACGAAAATCAATCTCAGCGAGCTGTGCAGGGAGACTGTGCTTGGCTTTTATGAGCTGCTTTTGCAAAAGGAGTTTACGGTTGACATTTCAATACCGGAAGAGAATCTGTTTGTGTGGGGGGACAGGGAGTCGATTGACAGAATTTTAACGAATCTGCTGTCAAATGCCATACGATACGGCAGCGACGGAAAATATATCGGGATTGCGCTGCGCAGTGAGGGGCGATTTGTGCATATGGATGTTGCGGATAAGGGAAAGGGGATTGAGAAGGCGTTTGCGGCAAGTGTGTTTGAGCGGCTTTATACAATGGAGGATTCGCGCAACCGGCAGATACAGGGGAACGGCTTGGGGCTGACGATTGCCAAAAATCTTGCGCAGCAGATGGGCGGGGATGTTTTATTGGAGAGCGAGCCGCATGTGAGGACGGTTTTTACGGTGAAACTGGAGGCTGTATTGTAAAAATTGCGCAACGAAAGAAATTCGTAAGAATTTGGCAAGAGTTTTGAAAAACGGCATCGTTATAATGGTTTTAAAAGGAGGAAGAAACGATGCAGAATATTTTACAGACACATCAATTAACGAAAACCATTGACAAAAAGGACTTGGTAAAAAACGTTGACATTCATGTCAAAAAAGGGGAAATCTATGGATTTTTGGGTCCAAATGGCGCTGGTAAGACGACGGTCATGAAGATGATTACGAACCTGTGGAAACCGACATCGGGCACGGTGGAGCTGTTTGGGGAGGCGCTTACGCCGACTTCTTATAAGGTGCTGAAACGGATAGGCAGTATTATTGAGTTCCCGTGTTTTTATGAGCATATGAGCGGGCGGGAGAATTTGCAGCTCCACTGTGAATATATGGGGTATTATATGCCCGAGAGTGTTGAGAATGCGCTTGCGATGTTGGGATTGACGGATGCTGCCGAAAAGGCGGTGAAAAATTACTCATTGGGCATGAAACAGCGGTTGGGAATTGCGCGCGCGATTTTATGCCGTCCGGAGCTTTTGGTTCTGGACGAGCCGACAAATGGGTTGGACCCTGCGGGGATGAAGCAGCTTAGGGATTTGTTCCAAAGACTGTGTGTGGAATATGGAATGACAATTATAATTTCCAGTCATATGCTTTCGGAGGTGGAGAGTATTGCGGAAACGATTGGCGTGATTCATCATGGCGTTATGCAGAAAGAGATTTCCATGAAGGAGATTTCCGAGCAGAACACGGAGTATATTGAGATTGCGGCGGCGGATCTTACGAAGGCAGCTTATGTGTTGGCGGAGCAGCTGCATTTGCATAATTTCAAGGTATTTGACGGGAACCGTATCCGTGTTTATGACGGCAGGGTTACGACGGATGAGCTGTCAAAGGCGCTGGCTTTGAATGATGTCGGGCTTTCGGCAATCGGAAGGAAATCGGAAAGCCTGGAGGATTATTTTCTAAAACTGACACAGGAGGGACAATTATGCTAAAATTAATTCGTTTGGAATGGAAGAAAAATAGGGTAGGAACGTATATTCGAAACGCGGTAATTATGACGGTAATTCTTTCGCTGATGCTTACTGCGATGGCGGGGGAGCTTGAGACGATGGAAACGGTGGAGGCGTATGGAACGGACATGATAAATGCCTCTGTGGACCTTTTTATGAATATGGCGTATATCATTTTTACGGGAGTGATGCTGGCGTCCTTTATTGTGGGCGCTTATGAAAAAAGGACGATGCATTTAATGTTTTCGTACCCGATTAGCCGGAAAAAGATTTTAATATCAAAAATGGCTGCCGTATGGCTGTTCAATGTTGCGGCGATGGTGATAAGCAAGGCATTTACATTTGGAATGATGCTTTTGGCAAGACCGTTTCTCGGAATATCCGCAGCAGGAATTGCGTTTGATGCACCGTCTTTTTGGCTGGATATGCTTCTTGGTTCGGCTGCGATGGTGAGTATCAGTTACATTGCGCTGCCGATTGGGCTGCTGATGAAATCGTCCAAGGCGGCGATTGTGACGGCGGTGGTGATTACGTTTCTGACGCAGGGAAATATTGGCTCAGCGACGCTGGTAAATAATTTGGCGTTTTATGGAATGCTGCTTGTGATTGCGGCATGGGCGGTATTTTTGTCTCTGCACCGTGTGGAAGTACGGGATTTGCCGTAGGGCGGCGAAAGGCTATTGGAACGGAGAGAGTAGTAACAGCGAGAAATTGTGAAATACTGCGTAAGAAAGGTGTTCATTTGGGACACCTTTTAATTTAATATAAGGTTAAATAGAATTAAGAACTGTCGGTACAGATTGAGGAAGCCGTATATTTGGGCGATCAGGTTACGCCTGACGTGACAGTATCCTACGACGGAACCGTGCGGAGAGGAGACGTGCATGATACGTTAATATGCAGAAAGCCTGTTTTTATTCCAAGCAGCGGAATGGAAACAGGCTTTTTATAGTGGTAAATGGTGCATAAAAATGATATAATCAATTAAATAATGGGTAAGGTGTTTTAACGTGCAGGACAAGGGATTTATGTGATACATTATTATAGTAATACCGATATAATACTCAATAAGGAAAGGTCTTAAATCAAATATATAAAATGATGGGGGAGCATAATGGCTGAGTTAAGAAAAGAAGACTTATGGTTAATGGCGGATAAACTCCGTAATAATATGGATTCGGCAGAGTATAAGCATGTATGCCTTGGGCTTATATTTTTAAAATATATTTCTGACAGCTTTGAACGGGCTTATCGGGAAATTTCTCAGGATGAATATGCAGATCCGGAAGACAGAGATGAGTATCTTGCTAAAAATGTATTTTGGGTACCGCAGGAGGCACGCTGGGAAGTGATTAAAAGCAAAGCCAAGGATCCGACAATTGGTCAGGTTATTGACAATTCCATGTATGTGATTGAAAAAGAAAACTCTTCTTTGCGCGGTGTACTTCCTAAAGATTTTGCAAGAGCTTCTTTAGATAAACATTCTTTGGGCGAGCTGGTAGATTTGTTATCTGGGCTTGAAATTGGAAATGACAAAAGCAAAGATACATTAGGCTCCGTATATGAATATTTTCTTGGAAAGTTTGCCCGTGCTGAAGGAAAACTGGGCGGAGAATTCTATACTCCACGCAGTATAGTTGAGTTGATTGTGGCTATGATTGAACCTCATGATGGACGTGTTTATGATCCTTGCTGCGGTTCTGGCGGTATGTTTGTACAGAGCGAGCGTTTTGTAGAGGACAGAGAAGGACGAATGGATGGTCAATTAGCCATTTATGGTCAGGAATCCAATTATAATACTTGGAAACTGTGCAAAATGAATCTTGCAATCCGTGGAATTGAAGCAAATCTCGGACAACAAAATGCAGATTCGTTCCACAACGATCAGCATAAAAGTTTAAAGGCGGATTATATTATGGCAAACCCGCCTTTTAATATCAGTGATTGGGGCGGAGAACGTTTAATAGATGATCCAAGATGGAGTAAATATGGGATACCGCCAACGGGTAATGCCAATTATGCATGGATTTTACATATGCTTTATCATCTGGCGCCAAGCGGAACGGCAGGTTTTGTGCTGGCAAACGGTTCTCTTTCATCTTCAACAATCAGCGAATACAATATTCGCAAGAACTTAATTGAAGATGATAAGATTGACTGTATTGTTACTTTGCCGGGTGGAATGTTTTCAACAACATCGATTCCGGTTTGTTTATGGTTTATAGCGCGCAATAAGCTAAAAAACGGATACCGTGATCGTCAAGGAGAAATTTTGTTTATTGATGCCAGAAATATGGAAACAGAACCTTATGAGGACAGCCGTACTCAAAGACAGAAGTTATTATGACTTCCGCGGCATCTGATCCACCTGAATTTCAACCGCATGCAACCACTATATCGCAGAAAAGGCTGCTTGCAAAGAGAATGAAAGATGTGGAAGACGAATTACAAATTGTTATTGTTTGCGATATGTGGTTAACAGGATTTGATGTCCCCTGTCTTCATACGATGTATATTGATAAGCCGATGAGCGGGCATAATCTTATGCAGGCCATTGCACGGGTTAACCGTGTGTTTAAAGATAAGCCAGGCGGTTTGGTTGTAGATTATATTGGTATTGCGGATAATTTAAGAAGCGCATTAGCACAATATACATCTTCTGACCGAAACACGACAGGCATTGACCCACAGGTTGCAATAGACCTCATGCTTGAAAAGTACGAGCAGATACAAGGGATATTGCACGGATTGGACTACTCTTCTTATATAGACGGATCTGCGGGTGAACGAATGGCTGCTATTGTTTCTGGTGTGGATTTTGTTTTGGGTAAACCAAGAGGCGAGAAAAAAGAATTCCTTAATTTGATTGTGGAAATCAGTAAGGCATATGCATTATGCTCAACCTCAAAACAGGCTCAAGCGATCAATGTAGAGATTAGCTTTTTTAAAGCGGTTAAATCAGGTATTATAAAGATATTGCCAAAGGACAGGCAGAAAAAAACAAAGGACCAATTAGAATACCAAATAGGACAATTGGTGTCTAAATCGGTTATTTCCGAAGAAGTAGTGGATATACTTTCTGCGGTTGGATTAAATAAAACGGATATATCCGTTTTGTCTGATGAATTTCTTGAAGAAGTAGAAGGATTACCGCAAAAAAATTTGGCGTTGGAACTTCTACAGCGTTTGCTTCATGGCAGGATTCAGGCAATTGCTAAAAAGAACGTAGTTCAGGCAAAGAAGTTTTCAGAAATGCTGGAAGCCTCAGTTATTCAATACGAAAAACGTTCATTGGAGACCGTGGAAATTATTAGGGCGTTGGTTGATATGGCTAAAGATATGAATGAACTTCATAAAAGAGGCGAAAAACTTGGATTATCAGACGATGAATTGGCATTTTATGATGCAATATCTTCCAATGAGTCTGCCAGGGAATTTTATGGGAATGATGTTCTGAAACAAATTGCAAGAGAGCTTACAATAAGCATTAAGAATAACATTAAGGTTGACTGGGATGTTCGAGAGAGTGTCAGGGCACAGATGAGAATTACTGTAAAAAGGCTGCTTAGAAAATATAAGTATCCGCCAGATAAGCAGGCGAATGCAGTAGATTTAATTATCGAACAGGCAGAAAAAATGTGTGAAAACGAATTTTCATAGAATAGTTCTAAATCGGTGTATAATAGATATTAAAATTGACTTAAAATAGGTAAATGAATTACAGTACAAAGGAAGTCTACCTATGGGTTTAAGTTACAATAACGTATTAGTGAGATTAAAAGAACAACGTTCCAGTAAATCTTTATCGCAAAATGAAATGGCACAGATCACACATATGACACAAAGTAATTATAGTAAAGTTGAACTTGCATTACGGCGTTTGAGTTTTAATGAATTAAAATACCTGTGTGCCTCGCCAATTGATGTCTATTATATTTTTACGGGAAGAGTAAGCAATAATCAATGTATAGATTTTTTATATAGCTGTAATTATTCGGAATTAAGCGGTTATTTAAATGTGATCTATGCAGTTATACTTTACTATCATAAAAAAGATACATCAAAACAATTGAAAAGTATTTTAAAAAGAATCAGTTATGTTCCATTGATTATGCAAAATGATAATTCTAAAAATATTTTTCTCATATTAAGACATACCATGAATTGCAGACAAAAGAAAATGGCAGAGGAAATGGGAGTTGATATTAAAAAATTTCGGGATTTAGAGAAAGGCAGATGCTTGCCGGACAGCGAGCTGCTTTGGCGATTATATGATTTGTTTTATATTCCGCCGACAGTTCTCTTGGAAGATAAAGCTGGTATGATAAGTGAAATTGCCACAATTTTGGATGCAATTGATATCGATTACAGGGAAAGTATATTGAATATTCTAAAAAATATTCATAAAATAAAGTAAATAATGGTGATCAGAGTAATATGAAAAAAGTACTTGTTTTAGAAGATAACCGGTTGATATTAATTCATCTTGCAGATATTGTTCAGGAAATTGACGCAAAAGTAACTGTGTATCCATTTGACAATGTGAAAGACGCATACCAGTGTGCGAGTGAAAAATTAATTGACTTGTTTATTATCGATATTATATTAGATAGTAAACCGGGGGATGTGTCGGGATTGAATTTTGTAGAAAACATAAGAAAAGTTAATCATTATAGATTTGTACCCATAATTTTTGTTACGTCATTGGAAGATGCTAAATTGTATACTTATGAAAAGTTACATTGTTACAGATTTATAGAAAAGCCTTTTGATGATGACCAATTGAAGCAGCTAGTGGAGCAATGTCTGCGGTTCCCGGAAATATGTAATAGGGCAAAAACATTATATTTTAGAAAAGATGGCATTATTTTAGCTGTTGAACGGGAAGATGTCATATATGCGGAAAGTGTTAAGCATATTATCCATATACATACGAGGCAAGGCGATACCTTAAATATTCCATACATTACGTTAAAAAAGCTGTTGGATGATATAGACAGCGGCGATTTTATCCAGTGCAGCCGAAGCGCGGTTATAAATAAGAGATTTATTCAGAATATAGACATTCCTAACAGAAGAATCCAATTAAAAGATGGGCATGGATACGTAGATATTGGTATACGGTTTAAAAAGAATATCAAAGAGGCTGCCGAAAATATTATTTGAGCCGGTAATAGAAATTTGCCGGGATGAGTTAGGCAGCAAATATAGGATAAGGAGATTTTGCGTAAATGCTTCGTCGTGTGACATTGCTGCTGGAGGTTTTTGCCATAATATTGTGCATTCACGGAATATATGATAAAAAGGTAAAGCTTGACATGGAAACGATTGCGCTCTGTTTACTGTCCTTGGGAGTAACGGAAGCGGTTGTTTATTTTGGACTGAATAATCTGTTTACAATGTGCATCTATGTGTTTATTGTAGTTTACTGTATTCGTAAGTTTCAGGATTCGCTTGTCGGCTCGATAAATAGTGTCTTGTTAATGCTGATTGTGCTGACCATGCTGCAGTTTGCATTTGTTATACTTGCCAGTTTGATTTTCCCGAAAAATCAGGAGTTAAGAATGCTGACCGCAGGTCTGCTGCAGACCGTAAGTGTCCTAGGGCTTCTGCCTGTAATTAAGCTGCATAAACTGCGGATGATGTTTAGGAAAAGGGACAAATTTATAAACGCGGTGTTCTGCATAGTCATAATCATGGTGTTAATGATAGTGATTGAGGGAAAATTTGAAAAACAGTTGAATGTTACATCGTTTGTGTTTGCAGTGCCTATGGCTGTAGCTTTGGTCATGCTGCTTAATAAATGGGATGCGGTAAAGGAAGAGAAAGAACATGTAAAAAATGAATTGTCTGTAACGAAAAGTATGCAGGAAGAATATGATGATCTTCTGACAGCTGTAAGGCTGCGCGAGCATGGCTTTAAGAATCATATAACAGCGTTACAGTCAATGAAACTGCCAAAAGAGTTGGAGAAAGAGCAGGAAGATTATTATAACGCGATGTGTGAAGCAAATAAATACAATAAACTTCTATTCTTAGGCAACCGTGTTGTATCAGGTTTTTTATACCGTAAATTTTGTGAAATAGAAAATTACGGCGTAATTACAATATATGAGGCGCGGGGATGTTTTGCAGACGATGTAATTGCGGTTTACCATCTTATTGAAATGCTTGGCATATTAATTGATAACGCGGCAGAAGCGCAGGCTGACATAATGGAAAATAAACGAATGAGGTTTCTGTTTCATGAGGAGGAAAATTATTACTGGTTTAAAGTTTTAAATCCTTATCCGCATGTAAGCTATGCGGAAATAGAATCATGGTTTTTGCTTGGAAACAGCGGGAAAGGCAACGAACGGGGACTCGGGCTGTATTATATTAAAAAATTGTGTAAGGAATGCAATGTAGATCTTGCATGTAGAAATGCTGTATGGGAAGGAGAAAATTGGATTGAATTTTCAATAGGAATTAAAAAAGCGGATAAGATGTAAATTACCCGCTTTTTCAGTTTATTCGTTCTTCTGCTATTCGTAATCTTCTTTAGAGGGATAAGGATATTCCCCTAATAAAATGATACTGGGAATCGAAGTCTCGATAACCCATGAATATGTAGCTATTCCGCTCAATAACCGTGCTAACATTCTGCATATTCTCCTTTCTTTTGTATTTTCGCAACAATCAATTGAAGCGAATGTAATATAATCATCCAAAATCCTGCTATGGTATAAGGATTCTCAGGGATTATATACATCAATAAAGTATATATAAATATTATGAGGCAGGTAATATTACGGCAATAATACAGGCTTTTCTCAGAAAACTGCGTTCGGTATTTGGATAATACGGGAGCAGTTGAATAACATATAAAAATACATGCAAGAAGTAAAAATAACTGTACAAACCGGGGAATCGTTATGTGGGGAAGTACTGTAATTACGGTTCCCATATATACTGTGGATGCAATTAAACAGCTTTTGTAAGTATAAAAATGGATTCCGCCAGAAACACTTCTCAGTAAGCACATCATAAATAATAAAAAAAAGTATATTTTTAAATGTCTATGGAACAATATCCCCATAATGAGCATTTTGCTCAATTCAGATAAAAGATTCTTGAAGAAAAATTCTATTTGAG
Organism: uncultured Lachnospiraceae bacterium; assembly: GCA_910586715.1. GTDB lineage: Bacteria > Bacillota > Clostridia > Lachnospirales > Lachnospiraceae > COE1. The sequence goes on along the minus strand of CAJUJG010000012.1, from coordinate 51,797 downwards.
CGAGCTGATAATTACTCAATTGATATTTTTCTTTAAGATGCTGTTTGATGTTCATTAAGTGATTCCTCCAATCTTATTCTGCATAATATGATACTTGATATGACAGTAATTAGTCGGTTTTTGACCAAATGCAGTTATTTTAAGGCTGAATAGTAAAATAGTGAGTTTATATTTTGGATTGATTTTTGATATTTGGTTCGTTATTTTAAATTCATTTAATAAATTTGAGTATTTGGCAAAATATAAAAAATATGACAAATTTCGAATTATAATTATTTTACAAGATTAAATAATAAATTCTTGCTTATGCTGATAAGATGCAGAATTTATATGCTTGGAGGGATAAAATGTTGAATAAAGAAATAGGAGAAAGAATCAGAGAACTGAGGGAAATTCATAAGTACACTAGAGAAAATTTGGCGGAAAAAATAAATATTTCGGCAAAATTTTTATATGAAATAGAAAAAGGCAAAAAAGGTTTTTCGGCAAAAACCTTGTATAAAATATCCAATGCGCTGTCTGTAAGCAGTGATTACATTATGCTTGGGGAGGATATAGACAGCCGCGGTAACGAAAAAATTATTTGTATGCTGGAGAAATTGGAACCTAAGCAGACCAGCAGGATACAGGACATATTAAAAATATTATATGAAATGTGCGATGTGATATAAGTTCAGCAAATATCACCCATTCCACTACCAATTCTGTTAATCGGTCCATTTCTTTTTCATAGGTGTTTCGAATAGAGGAGACTTTTGGTTTGTACATGCGCTAAAAAGCCTGCGTCATATATTGCTGCGTTTTTCCGTCACTGCGATACCATGCCATGTTCCAGAGAAGAATGAGTAACTCTTGATAACCACATGTATTTTATGCTATAATTTCCCTGAAATTGTGTGTGATTCAAATCCGTAACGGGATGACGATGAATATAATAGTAAGGTACTTATTTTCGAAAAGAGAGGGGGCATGGCGCGTTCTAAGCCAATTGCGCCGAATTTGATGAAACAGCATAAGAAAACATGGCAGCCGATTGTTTATGCAACTTTTTTCCTGATTGTTGTACTTGTTTTATTCCACATCTATACTATGATAAATAGAGTGCGAATTCAGGAACAGAACAGAGTTTATGCGGAGGATTCCGCAAGGCAGACCGTCGGGCGTATTGAGAGTGAATTTGACAACGCGCTTCAGCGCATTCAGAATAATGCTTTTTTGGTGAGTACAGGCGGAAACGGTTCGAAAATCAATTCGCAGGTATTAAAGCAGCTTGAGGACAATACGACCTTTGATGCGTTTCGTTTTACGGATAAAAACGGTGTCAATCTTGCCTCTGACGGGGAGACGAACGACAGCTCGGACCGGGATTATTTTATACGTGGAATGCGGGGCGAGAGCGGTTTGGAGGTTGTGGAAGAATCCAGGCATACAGGGAAACCGATGATGGTCTTTTATGCGCCTGTATACGAGGGCGAGGAAATTGCCGGAATGTTTTTGGGGTTGTATTTTGCTGAAAATTATCTGCAGGATATGATTTCCGCCAGTTATTTCGGCGTGCCTGCCGATGTGTTCCTCTGCACGCGTGAGGGAATGATAATCGCAAATTCTGGAAACGGAGCATACGGGGATAATTTGTTTGACTCTTTGATGCAGGCAGGTGTCATAGACGGCAAAACTGCGCAAAAGGCGCAAACAGCGTTTACGGATGGCAGTAATGCAGCGCTTTTGTGCAGTAAGGGCTGTAAAACAGATAATCTCTGTGTGATGCATCTGCCTGGATATGATTATGTTCTCGTGCAGGCATTCCCTAAAAATGTCACACAGTCAATGGTAGACAGGGCGAATATTGCGGGTGTTGGACTGGAAATCTGCCTGCTTATCCTGTTTTTGTTTTATGTTGCCGCTTTGGTTATTCATGCAAGGAAACGACGCGTGGAATTGGAAACGGAGAATAAAACGATAAATGATGTGCTGCGCGGTATGAATATCCTTTTTGCGTCGCGTTATTTTATAGCGGATTTGGATAAAGACCGATATGCTTATTTAGCGGGAATCGGACCCTTGAACATCAGTATCCCGATGGAGGGAATATACAGCGAAGCGATTGCATATCATGCCGAAGATATTATTGGAGACGAGGAAAGAGAGGCATTTCTCCATTTCGGGCAAATTGATATAATAAAGAAAGAGCTTGGCACGAAGGATTCCATCGTTCATGAATGCCATGTATCCCGTCAGGGAAAAGAAGAGTGGGAACATTTGGTTGCAATCTGTCTTGACCGGAGGGACGGGGAGCCTGTCAGGGTTTTATATGTCCGTCAGAATGTAACGGAGTTAAAACAGAAAGAACAGCGGGAGCAGCGCGAGCGCGCTGTATTAAACCGCAAGGAACGCCAGTATAAAATTGCCATTATGTCCAATTCGTTCAGTGCGTTTGAGTGTAATCTGACAAAAGACCTGATTGAGCAGGACGTTATCCGCGTTTATAACGGCAAAGAAGTTTCTATGCTGGAACATGCAGGACTGTCTGCACCGTGTAAGGTTTCCGAATGTTTTGAACGGTGGGCGCAGTTTGTCTTGCCGGAATCATGGGACGATTACGACGCAACCGTTGATGTGGAGATATTAAAAGCCCAGTATGAACAAGGGAATATGGAAGTCGATGTGGATTATTGGGCAGGCGCCAATAACGGGTCAGCAATGTGTGTGCGTCAGTCCTTTGTGATGACGCGCGATGATGAGACCGGAGACCTGATTGCGATGGTGGTATCGCGTGACGTCACGGACCAGGTCAGAAAACAGCGGGAGCAGACACAGGCGCTGCAGGATGCTTTAATGCAGGCACAGCATGCCAATCAGGCGAAGACAACGTTTTTATCCAATATGAGTCACGATATTCGAACGCCCATGAATGCGATTATCGGTTTTGCCACGATTGCGGCAAGCCATATGGAACGGACGGATCAGGTGCGGGAATGTTTGCAGAAAATTCTTTCCTCAAGCAATCATTTGCTGGGACTGATTAATGATATTTTGGATATGAGCCGCATTGAGAGCGGAAAGCTGCAGATTCATAATCAGGAGTGCAATATTTCCGAGTTGATACACAACCTGGTAAACATCATTCAGCCGCAGGTAAAGTCTAAGCAGTTGGAGATGTTTATTGACACGTTTGATGTTGAAAATGAGGATGTGATTGCGGACCCGTTGAAATTAAATCAGATTTTTATCAACTTGATGGGCAATGCCGTCAAATATACACCGGCAGGCGGGACGATAAGTTTCCGGATTGCGCAGCACACAACGCATAAGCAAGGGTGGGGCGACTACGTTTTTACGGTCAAGGACAATGGGATTGGCATGTCGCATGAGTTTGTTGAACATATATTCGAACCGTTTGAACGGGAAACAACTGCGACAAGAAGCGGCATACAGGGCGCGGGACTTGGCATGGCGATTACGAAGAGCATTATTGATTTGATGGGAGGAGAAATCACTGTCGAAAGCCAGCCCGGAAACGGGAGTACGTTCACGGTAAAACTTTCGCTCCAACTTCAGAATATCGAAAAAACTGCGGAAAATCTTAAAGAACTTAAGGGGCTGCGTTCCTTGGTGGTGGATGATGACTTAAATGTCTGCGACAGCGTGAGCAGGATGTTAAAGAGCATCGGAATGCGCTCGGAGTGGACGACGTCGGGGAAAGAGGCGGCATATCGGGCGAAATCCGCGTATGAGGAGGGCGATCCGTACCATACATATATTATTGACTGGCAGATGCCGGAAATGAGCGGAATTGAAACTGCGCGTAAAATCCGCAGTACGGCGAAAGACGATGCGCCGATTATTATTCTTACGGCGTATGACTGGACGGATATTGAAGATGAGGCAAAGGAGGCGGGCGTTACCGCGTTCTGCGCGAAACCGCTGTTTATGTCGGATTTGAGAGCAGCGCTGCTGAAGGCGAACAATATCGGCAATCATCATTTGGCGGAAGCGGGCGCTGTTTGGACGCAGGAGGATTACGGCGGAAAGAGGCTTCTTTTGGTAGAGGATAACGAGTTGAACCGCGAAATCGCGCAGGTTATTTTGGAGGAGGCAGGTTTTGTTATTGAAACTGCACCCGATGGGACCGATGCGGTTTCGATGATGGAACGCTCCGAAAAGGGCTACTATAGTGCCGTGCTGATGGACGTACAGATGCCTATTATGAACGGATATGAGGCGACAAAGGCAATCCGGGCGATGCACCGCAATGATGTAAAAAGGTTGCCAATTATTGCGATGACGGCAAATGCGATGGAGGATGATAAGGAGGCGGCGCTCAAGAGCGGCATGAATGCGCATATTGCAAAACCGCTAGATATATCGCTGCTGATGAGTGTGCTGCATAAGTATTTGCATTAAGCGGCTTTCCGATGTGAAAAGGGCTGTTATTGACACGGGTATTGTGGAATTTCCGCCGATTGATGTGTGCGGAGATGTGAGCTTTTTCCTGCCGTCTCGCATGGATTTATCGGGGAATTTGCTGGAATATGCGACGGCACAGCCGCTTTGCCCGTAAGCTTTCAGACAGGCTTTATATCGGGGACAATTGCGACCTTGCGGCGGACAATTTTTACTGTGGGGAACCGTGACGTGTAGAGGTAAAACTGCGATGGATTTACCGCTGTTGAGGTTGTCAGAAAATTGCAGCATATTATAGAAAAATATAGAATAAGGAGAAATGATAAATGGAATTATCAGAGATTTTAAGTGTTATAACGGTTGTTCTGCTTTTGGTGGTTATTATATTGCAGATTATAGGACACAAGAAGTCTGATATTGGCGAAGTAATATCTTTACTGAAACGCACCGCTGAGGAACAGCAAGATGGTGTACAAAAGCAAATTGCAAATGGTGCAACAGAGCAGTTTGAGCGTTTCGGTGTTATTCAGAAAAGTATTCAGGACACATTGTCAACGAACCGTGATGAGGTCAATCGACAGCTTGGTGAATTTCAGCGACAGATGGAAACAAGATTGACAGATATTCAAAAAGCAGGCGTTGAAAGCAATGAGCAGATTGGAAGAACCGTAACGACTGCTCTGCAAAAGAGCCGCCAAGAGCAGAACAATCAGCTTCACACATTCGGTGAGCAGGTCGACGGCCGCCTCTCTTCCGTTCAACGTGCCAATACCGAGAATATCGAAAAAATTAATTCTACGCTTGAAAACAAAATGAAAGAATTACAGGAAAGTAATGAAAAGCGTCTTGAGCAAATGCAGGGCGTTGTAGATGAGAAGCTGCAGAAAACGCTCGAAACGCGTCTCTCGCAGTCCTTTGAATTGGTCAGTAAACAGCTTGAAAGCGTAGGTCAGGGACTGGGCGAGATGAAAGCGCTTGCTGCTGATGCAAAATCGCTCAAAAATGCGCTTACAAATGTAAAAGAGCGGGGGACATATGGTGAGGTTCGCCTTGAAAAGCTGCTTTCTGATATTCTTGCCCCGAGTCAATATGAAATGAACGTGGAAATTGCAAACGGTAAACGGGTGGAGTTTGCCATAAAGCTCCCTGGAAACAGTGATGCACCACTGCTTTTACCAATTGACAGTAAGTTTCCCATTGAAGATTACAACAGGCTGCTTGACGCTGAGGATAAACAATCCATTGAAGATGCGAGGCGCTCGCTTACAACTAAAGTCCGAGCCTTTGCAAAAGATATTCACGACAAATATATAGTTCCGCCTAAGACAACAGACTTTGCGCTGATGTTTCTCCCAACGGAAGGGCTGTATGCAGAAGTGGTTCAAAATGTGGCGTTGTTCGAAGAACTCCGTGATAAGTATAAAATTACTGCAGTTGGTGCGACTACGCTTTCAGCGTTTCTTGCATCTTTGCAAATGGGCTTTAAGACACTTGCAATTGAGCAGCGGTCACAGGAGGTATGGGATACTCTTCGAGCCGTGAAATCGGAGTTTGTTAAGTTTGGGGACATGCTTGAAAAAGCCCAAAAACAGCTTCAGACTGCGGATAAAACACTTACCGAAATTGTCGGCAGACGTACAAAGGCAATTAACCGCACTCTGCGTGGCGTAGAGGAGTTGACAGAAGCAGGTGCACCGCTGTTGATTGAGTTGGAAGATGTATCTGATGAATGAGAGGCAGTTTTTTATCGCTAAAGATTATAGAGATCAGTCATAGCGCAAAAAATCATTGACAGATTCCCAATAAAGAATTAACATAAGTATAGTACAAGGGCGCACGCTACAAAAGGCTTGCGCCTTTTTCTGAAAATGCGTACGGGCTTGCAAGAAAATTTACTGCTTTGCAGAGCAAATCCGGCAAAATTTAAAAATTATAGAAAGGTCAGGTGTAACAATAAATGATACAATTATTTGAAACAGGCGCTTATCTCGTAAACGGAACGGAGCTGATTGCCGACAACGCGGACGCGGCGGCAGCAGTGAAGGCAAAAACCGGAAAAGACGTAGATAAGGCAGCGGCAAAGAAAAATACGATTGCTTACGGTATTCTCGAAAAGCATAATACGTCAGATAATATGGACAAGCTGAAAATCAAGTTTGACAAACTGACGTCACATGATATTACGTTCGTAGGAATTATTCAGACGGCGCGTGCGTCAGGTCTGACCAAATTCCCCGTTCCGTACGTGCTCACAAACTGCCACAACTCGCTCTGTGCAGTGGGCGGTACAATCAACGAAGACGACCACATGTTTGGATTGACATGCGCCAAGAAATACGGCGGTGTTTATGTTCCTCCTCATCAGGCAGTCATTCACCAGTATGCACGAGAAATGCTTGCAGGCGGCGGCAGAATGATACTTGGCTCCGACTCCCACACGCGTTACGGTGCGCTTGGAACAATGGCGATGGGCGAGGGCGGCCCGGAGCTTGTAAAACAGCTTTTGAATCAAACGTATGACATTAATATGCCCGGCGTGGTTGCCGTTTATATGGAAGGCGCGCCTGCAAAGGGCGTCGGTCCGCAGGACGTGGCGCTTGCGATTATCGGCGCGGTGTTCAAGAATGGTTATGTGAAAAATAAGGTAATGGAGTTTGTCGGTCCCGGCGTTTCGTCTTTGTCGGCGGATTTCCGTATCGGCGTTGACGTGATGACAACGGAAACGACTTGTCTTTCTTCGATTTGGAGAACGGACGACGAGATTAAGGAATTTTATGATATTCATGGTAGAACGGAAGATTTTGCCGAGCTTAATCCGGGAGAAACAGCTTACTATGACGGTGTGATTAAGGTTGATTTGAGTAAAGTAAAGCCGATGATTGCAATGCCGTTCCACCCGAGCAATACATACACGATTGAGGAGCTGAACGCCAATCTTATGGATATTCTTGACGAGTGTGAGAAGAAGGCGCTTGTCAGCCTTGACGGGGCGGTTGATTTTAAGCTCAAGGATAAGGTCAGAAACGGAAAGCTCTATGTTGAGCAGGGAATTATTGCAGGCTGTGCGGGCGGCGGATTTGAAAATATCTGCGCGGCGGCGGACATTTTGGACAATGCAAGCATTGGTCCCGATGAGTTCACATTAAGCGTTTATCCGGCGTCAATGCCTGTTTACATGGAACTGGTGAAAAACGGCTGTGCGGCGAAGTTAATGCAGACGGGTGCAGTGTTAAAGACGGCATTCTGCGGTCCGTGCTTTGGTGCGGGCGATACGCCTGCAAACAACGCATTTTCAATTCGTCATTCAACGAGGAACTTCCCGAACCGCGAGGGTTCTAAGTTACAGAGCGGGCAGATTGCGTCGGTTGCGCTGATGGATGCGCGCTCGATTGCGGCGACTGCGGCAAATAAAGGGTATCTTACGCCTGCTACGGAGTTTGACGGAGATTTCACAAAGTATAAATATTTCTTTGACAAGAAGATTTACGAAAACCGCGTGTTTGATTCAAAGGGCGTGGCGGATGAAGCGGTTGAGATTAAGTTCGGACCAAACATTAAGGACTGGCCTGCAATGGTTGCGCTTACGGACAATCTGATGTTAAAGGTCGTTTCGGAAATTCATGATCCGGTCACAACTACAGATGAGTTAATTCCGTCGGGTGAGACTTCTTCCTACCGTTCGAATCCGTTGGGGCTTGCGGAGTTTACGCTTTCAAGAAAGGACCCTGCTTATGTGGGACGTGCGAAAGAAATTCAGGCGGCGGAGAAGGCAAGAGAAGAGCAGTCCTGTCCGGTACAGACCCTTCCGGATCTGGAAGAGGCTTGGGCTGTGATGAAGACGATTACGCCGGATGCGGACCGTTACAATACGGGTATCGGCAGCACGATTTTTGCGGTCAAGCCGGGCGACGGTTCGGCGAGAGAGCAGGCGGCAAGCTGTCAGAAGGTGCTTGGCGGCTGGGCAAATATTGCAAACGAGTATGCGACGAAGAGATACCGTTCGAATCTGATTAACTGGGGTATGCTGCCGTTTTTGATTAAAGAGGGCGAGCTGCCGTTTCAAAATCTTGATTATATTTATATTCCCGGTATCCGCAAGGCTGTTGAAGAGAAGGCGGATGTGATTAAGGCGTATGTTGTCGGGAAGGATAAAAAGACAGAGTTTGAGATGACATTAGGCGAGCTGACGGACGAGGAGCGGCAGATTATTTTGAAAGGGTGCCTGATTAATTATAACAGGGTTGGATAATTTGGTTGTGAAATATATTTTATAGAATATGAATAACAGAAAAAAGTCTGTCTTAACGTACGGTTAGGACAGACTTATCTTTTAAAGGGAGACATCATTCCATTATTTCTTTCTCCAGCATCTTCTCAAACACATCCTCCGGTACCGGTTTGCAATAGAGATACCCTTGTGCCACATAAGCCCCAATCTCCATCATAAGCACCGTATCATTTTCTGTCTCAACACCTTCGCAGACGACCTGCGCATTCAAATCCCGTGCAAGATTGACAATATTCTTCATAATCTGCACTTGTCTTGTGCGGTTTTCGTTATTCAGCAAAAACGAACGGTCCAATTTTATTACAGATGCCGGAATCTGCTCAAACACACCCAGGGAAGAGTATCCGGACCCAAAATCGTCTATGGAAAGATGTACGCCCTTCTTGCGCAGAATGTCCACGATTTCCTTGACCTTTTGCTGCTGCACATCCTCCACTACAAGCGTCTCCGTAATCTCCACTTCAATCAGGTCCTTAGGAATTTGGTATCTGTCAATAACAGACTCAAACCGTTTTGGAAAATCATCGTCCGTGAAATGCATTCTGGAAAAATTGCAGGAAACAGGTACAACATTTTTACCCGCATCAATCCGTCTGCGCAGCATGATACATACACACTCCATTACAAAGAAATCAATTTCCTTAATTCTTCCGGTGCGCTCATAATAAGGAACAAAGAACCACGGTGTGCGGATAGCGCCGTCTGCAGAAGGATCCTTGAAACGAACCAACGCTTCTGCGCCAACGATTTTCTCATTGCGGATATCCACTTTTGCCTGATAGTAAGCCACAAAGTCTCTGTCAATATCCGCCGCTTCCAAAAGTTTCTCGCGCTCATGCGTCTCGCGCAGCTGCGCCCGCAGCTTGTCATCATAAATCTGAACCGCGTTGTTATAGTTGTCCTTTAAAGAGTCCACTAACTGTATCGCCTCGGACAGGGCACGCTGCAGATCATCGTCACCGTTCTCAAGACAGCCTACGCCCATAGTCAGTGACATATGCGTTTCCATTTTTTCATAAATCCGTGCAGAAATTTTATCCGCAATGTCCATAAGACGCGTGTGAAGCGCATCTATCGTTTCATATTTCATAAAAAGCACAAAATGACTGCTGTAGCTGCGTGCATAAAGCTCCCGCTTATTGTCCACTTCCTCGGAAAGCGTCTGAATCACAAGCTCCAGTATGCGCTGCCCCGCGTTCCAGCCGTACAATGCGTTGTAGCTTTTAAACTGACCGATATCTGTGTAGGCGATGGCGTAATTGCCGTTTTTATCTGCCGCCAGTTTTTTTGCCGCCCGGTACCGCAGATAATGCAGGTTCCAAATACGAAATTCTGTATCCTTGTACATCAGCTTCTGAACACGTAAGCTGTTCCGCAGTAAAAAGAACAGTACCAAAATAACTGCCGCCGCACAGCATGACAGAACAGCAATAATCGAAATGCTGTGATCGCTGATAAAGTTTGCCATACTCATCTTGGAATAGAAATTGTCCCGAAGCATATAGTCATTGACCATTTTGTCGCTGACCTCGAGCAGTTCTTTATTTAAAATACCAAGAAGCGGCGAATCTTCGTCATCTGCCACAACCATATAGATGTTGTGGACATCACTGAGCACACTTTGGATTTCCATTCTGTTAAAACGAAACTGCGAACCGAGCAGATACTCTGCCAAATACCCGTCGCATATGGCAGCGTCCGCCTCGCCGTCCATCACCGCGTTCAGGGTCTCAAGCTGTGTGGTATAGGGAAGAAGACGCGTATTTTCATCAACAAAGTTCTGCACGGCAGTTCCGGAGGCGTTGCCTGATTCCACTGCAAGGGTGTCAATGGAGTCGGATTTGTCACTTCGGCTCATAATAATGACCTGCGGTATCTGGGCATATACTTTTGTGACCGCAAGCCCTTCTGACTGCATACTCTGCGCAGTCTCCCCGCAGTAGTTCATCAAATCAATACTGCCGTTATTTAAAGCCCTCTTTGCCTCTTCCATACTTTCCAGTTTTACATAATCAAAGAGGATACCCGTGCTCACGGAAACTTCCTCCAATACCTGACGGGAAAGTCCTGTATAAACTCCATCGTTTTCGTAGGAGAACGGATAATAACCGTCGAGGTATCCCACGGTCAAAGTTCCTTTTTCCGCAATATACTGCTTCTCGTTGTTGGTCAGCAGAATAGTCTGATCCAAACGGCTGTCATAATATTTTACCATCAACTCGTTTTCCAGCCAGGGCCGGTTCATTTTCAGATCGGCAATTCCCTGATTCAGTTCCCGTACCAAGTCATTATTGCCTTGATATGTAATATAATAAAAAGGCATCGGCGCAAATCTGCCGACCACACGCTGTCCTTCCCGGACCTCTGTCAGAGAATGCACAAGGGCGTCGATTTCCCCTGCATCCAACGCGGCGTGCAGGGCAGCTGTATTTTTATAGGACCTTACCCTGGGATGCGGAACGCCGTGGTCCGTCATATATTCATAAAACTCATCCTTTCGTATGTAAGTGCCCACAATTCCGAAGGAGGCATCGCTCATTGCGTCAAAGTCTTCGTAGGCAAATTCACTGTCACTGTTTACCGCAATCACGCCAAAGGTATATCCGCTTGCCAAATCGGCATACCGGTACAGCTGTGCCCGCTTTGCGGAATACTGTGCAGAGCCTACTAAATCGATTTCACGGTTTAAAAGCATTGTCAGGGCGTCGTCCCAACTGTCGCATTCCACATATTCAATATTCCAGTTGACATAGTCGCTCAGCGCCTCAAGGTATTCTACGTCCATACCTGTGCGGCTGCCGTCCGCCCGGGTTTCATGGTAGCCCTCCATCGGGAAGAATCCAATTCGGACCGTCCGCTTTCCCGCACCCTGAACTGCGCGGATACTTCCTGCAGACGCTAAATGCGCCGCCACAAGCAGAAACACAAGAAGTCTCACCGCCATGACTGCGGCCTTTTTTTGTATTTTCTTCATAATACCTTGCCCTTCCTGAACAATACCTTGTATTATTCTATTTTCATTATAAGTGAACAGGCTCCCAAAATGCAAGCGTTTTGCGCGTTCTGGCGCAATTCCGTCAGAATGCTGCCAGAATGAATAAATGCTGTTTTTCATTGATTCGCGCAGCGCTTTTCGGTATAATGAAAAAAATCGTATCGTTTAATTTAGCAACGAAACGCTTTGGCTATGGACAAGTTTTTTGAGAGGGAGAGATATAATTGGAGAAACGTGTTACGGGAATTTATTTTGCAGTACTTCTGCTTGGAATTATATATGCTGTTTTTGCGGCTGCTTCCGCTCAAAATACGGTGGAAGACAAATCTGCGCATGAGGGCGTCGTCCTGTGGGCTGATGAAATGGAATTCACAGCGCAGGACGGCAGATATTATTATACAAGAATTTTGCCGCCGGAGAATCTGAGTGAAAAGGTGATTGTATACAATACCATACATATGTTCTCGGAAGTATTTGTTGACGGAAAAAGGGTATATGCGTTGACGGGTGAACCAGACGCAGCAATAAAAACGACGGGATTTTACTGGAATGTGATTCCGCTGACACAGGAATACGCGGGTAAAGAGATTGTGTTTGTGATTACACCGGTTTACCGGGACGCAGCGCCGAAGGGGGATTTTTATTACGGGACTTATCGGGAGGCGGAGCATAAAATTCTGACAGAGCGGCTTTTCCGGCTTGCATTGGCGTGTATTATTGCATTGGCAGGCATTGTCATGCTGTTGTATGGTATTTTTGTAGTCAAGAAAGGGCAGGACGCAAAAACGGTTATCCAGTTTTCTATATTTGCTGCATTGTTGGGCGTTTGGTCGATTACGGAAACACAGATACTGGACTGGATTTTCCCGGGCAGCATGGTAATTGTATTTGTTTCGCATTTATCACTGATGACGATGCTGATACCTTTTATGCTGTTTTTACGCCATATGTACCATAATTCGGGGAGTAAGCTGTGGAGTCTGTGCTGTTATGTAAATTGCGCGGTGATTGTCGTGCGTGTTTTTTTGCAGATGTTGGGGCTTTACGATTTGCGGGAGACGTTATGGCTGACGCATCTCTGTATCGTGCTGTTTTTGACGGTGATTATCATTTTGACTGTTCAAGAGATTGCGGTAAATAAGTTTATCGGTCAGGTAAAAATTAACAGTATCTGTGCTATGGTCATTGTGGCGAGCGTTATTTTGGAACTGGCAATTTACCGTTTTGGGAAAATCAGTACCCCTTTGGGAAGCATGGGATTTCTGTTTTACATTGTGGTGATGGGGATTATCAATGTACGCAGATCACGCAGGCTGATGGAACAGGCAAGGGAGAATGAAATCTATCGAAAACTTGCTTTTACGGACGAACTGACAGGGCTTGCAAACCGCACTGCGTTTCGGGAGGATTTGGACAAGCGCATGGCGCCGGATAAAACAACCGGGGCGGAAAAGATTTTGCCGACCGTTGTTTTTATGTTTGATTTGAATGATTTGAAGAAGTGTAACGATACTTATGGTCATGATTACGGGGACCAATACATTCAAATGGCGGCAGAGGTTCTAAAGAAAATTTTTATCGGGGAGGGAAAATGTTACCGGATTGGAGGAGACGAATTCTGCGCGTGGGCGCCGTATACGTCCCTTGATGAAATTAATGAAAAGCTGCGGATTTTGCAACGGGGTATTCAGGAGTGCAACGAGAAGGGATTTGTCGTAAATGTCAGCATTTCCGCGGGATATGCAATCTATGAGGAGGGCGTGGACGGCGGCGGTCTTTACAGTACCATGAAACGGGCGGATGCGATGATGTATGAGAAAAAGCAGGAGTATAAAAGGCGGATTGGGAAATAATAAAATTTTAACAAATTTGCACAAAAGACTACCATTTTTTATGGTTTTATAGTATAATTTCGATAAATGATATTTCAATAAAATAATGCTTAAGGAGGATGCAGAACATATGGCAAAAGAAATGATTGCAATGCTGCTCGCCGGAGGGCAGGGCTCGCGTCTGTACACACTGACACAGAAGTTAGCTAAACCTGCGGTTCCCTTTGGTGGGAAATACAGAATTATTGATTTCCCGCTGTCGAACTGTGTAAATTCGGGAATTGACACAGTCGGTATCCTTACACAGTATCAGCCGTTGGTGCTCAACGAGTATATCGGAAACGGACAGCCGTGGGATTTGGACAGACTCCACGGAGGTGTGCATGTGCTTCCGCCGTATCAGCAGGCAAGCGGCTCTGACTGGTACAAAGGCACGGCAAATGCCATTTATCAGAACATTAACTTTATTGAACGATATGACCCTAAGTATGTTATCATTCTTTCGGGCGATCAGATTTGCAAGCAGGATTACAGTGACTTTTTGCGTTTTCACAAGGAGAAGGGCGCGGAGTTCAGCGTGGCGGTTATGGAGGTTCCATGGGAAGAGGCAAGCCGTTTCGGTCTGATGGTGTCGGATGAGAATGACAAAATTACGGAGTTCCAGGAGAAACCAAAGGAGCCGAAGTCAAATCTTGCGTCAATGGGTATTTATATCTTTAACTGGGATATTTTAAAGAAATATTTGATTGAGGACGAGAAAGATCCTGAGTCTGAGAATGACTTTGGTAATAACATTATTCCAAATCTGTTGAGGGATAAGAGACAGATGTATGCATACCGGTTTGACGGATATTGGAAGGATGTCGGAACGATTTCGTCTTTGTGGGAAGCAAATATGGAAGTGCTTGATCCCGAAAACAGCGGAATTAATATTTTTGATGACAATTGGCATATTTACAGCCGAAACAGTGGTATGACAGGTCATAGGGTAGGCGAAAACGCTGAGCTTGACAACTGCATGATTACCGACGGCTGCAGCATTGAGGGAAAAGTAAAGCATTCGATTCTCTTTGCGGGCGTTAAGGTAGAGAAGGGCGCGGAGGTTGAAGATGCCGTTATCATGGGCGGCAGCATCATCAAGGAAGGCGCAAAGGTAAAACATTGTATTATTGCGGAAAACGTAGTAATCGAAAAAGACGCGGTAGTCGGCGTGATGCCCGAAGGTGATGAAAAGGGCGTTGCAACGGTTGGCTCAGGCGTGACAGTCGGCGAGGGCGCCGTTGTCGGACCAAAGGCTATGGTATCAGAGGATGTTAAGGGAGGTGACAAGGTATGGTAAATTCAAATTCAGATTCAGCAATGGGTATTTTATTCCCGAACAGCTATGATTCGTTGGTACCGGAACTTGTTTCAGAACGTCTGATGGCATCCATACCATTTGCAAGTCGTTACAGATTGATTGACTTTATGCTTTCAAGCATGGTAAACTGCGGTATTGACAATATTTCGGTAATTGTAAAGAGAAATTATCATTCCCTGATGGATCATCTCGGTGCGGGTCGTGAGTGGGATTTAACACGTAAAAACGGCGGCTTGAACATTGTTCCGCCATTTGCGCAGAAAACGGTTAATATCTACAACGGCAGGGTTGAGGCGATCGCAAGCATTCTCGATTACTTAAACCGTCAGAAAGAAAAATATGTGATTATGGCGGACACGAACATTGCCGTGAATTTTGACTTTAGTGCATTTTTGCAGAAACACATTGACAGCGGAGCGGATATTACGATTGCCTACACGAAAGAGGAAATCCCCAAGGCATTTATTGATATTGACATGACAAAAAAAGATCTGTACTATACGCTTGATATAGACGAGAATGACAAGGTGAAGAAGATTATTGTCAACAATAAGGACAAGGGAGAGCAGAACATGTCCATGAATATCTACATAATGGAACGCAAGCTCCTCATTGACCAAATCAGGGAGGCGTATGTAAACGGTCAGACTTATTTTGAGCGCGACATTGTTTCTCCGCAGCTTGACAAGCTGGATGTACAGGCTTATCAGCACACAGGCTATTATGCGCGTATTCTCGATGTGAAGAGTTATTTTGCGGAAAATATGAAACTGCTCAAGGAGGAGAACGTTAATGCATTGTTCTCACCGAGCACGGTTTACACGAAGATTCGTGACGACAACCCGACAAGATACGCTACAGGATCTCACGCAAAAAACGCGATGGTTGCCGACGGCTGCGTGATTGAGGGAGAAGTTGAAAACAGCATTCTCTTTAGGGGCGTTAAGGTTGGCAAGGGCGCAAAGGTCAGAAACTGCGTGCTCATGCAGGATACCGTGATTGAGACGGGCGCAACGGTGGAATATACGATTACAGACAAGAATGTAACGGTTTCTTCTTATAAGGAGCTGAAGGGTACGGAATCGTTCCCGGTGTTTGTGGAGAAGAGAAAGACGGTATAAGATTTAATTGTAAAATATATGAAAGCTGCTCAGATTTTGAGCAGCTTTTTTACTTTAGGGAAATTGCAACAGTGTAAAATATTTAAACAAAAAGCGAAGCTTTTTGCTAGATGAGTGCCAGCGCACTCCGCGCTAAGGAATATGGTTGCTAAAGCAACCGCGCTCCGGCGCGAGAGTCCGGCTCGCCGGACTCTTTTTCACGGTCAATATTTGTTTTAAATCAGATTTTCACGAATAAATACTGCGTTCATAATGCGGCACATATCGGCAAATAAGGTTAGTGCGATTTTAGGAAATGCCGAACGCCTGTCAAATACGTCTGCAGATATTAAACCGACAGCTTCACCTTCCCTGTCACGGATAATATATTGCATATAGCAGGCAACTCCTGTATCGGAAAGTAGCTTGTACACTTCAGGAGTCGAAAATTCGAGCGATTGCAGGTTGCTCACTGCAAGTAAATTGTTGGTAAACAGATAGAGATATTTGACATTTTTTAACACGGAGGGATCTGCCATAGGCACATCGGGAGAAAGTGTGTTTGTATATGCAGGTGCGCCGGTGTCATTTAAAAATATTGAAACTCTATTGATTGTAAGTACATGCGCGAAGAAATCAAGTACTTCCGTAACGGAATCCGTTCCATACACAATTAGGTCAGAGAGCATATTGTGAAGAGCATTAATGTCTGTCTCTGAATAGAATGTGTTTGATACATTGATAATATCATCATCGTTTTGAACATTGAAATCGCCATGCAGTTCAGGCTTATAAATGATATATCTGTTTTTCCCTTTTACTTTTGCCAAATAAAGAGAACGGTCAGCAATTTTAAATAAATCATGATATGTTGTAGAGAATGGTCCGATGCCATAGCGTGCAAGACCGATTGAGCAGCTAAGCTTGCGTTCCATTTGATCATGATACAGTGTTGCTACATTGGTTTTAATACAACGCAGTACATTTCTAAATTCAAGTTCATCGCTAAATTTTTCAAAAACAATAAAAAACTCATCGCCTCCGATGCGTCCTGCAACTCCATTTGTTCCAACTGCATTCTTGATAACTGCTGCAACTGCCTTGATTACTTTGTCGCCAAACATATGACCAAAATTATCATTGACACTCTTAAAATCATCAATATCAATAATAGAAAATGCCACGTGATCACGGTTTATGCCGTTTAGGGCATCTTCGGCATATTTCATAACAGATTTTTTATTCAAAAGACCGGTAAGGCTGTCGATATACGAGTCTTCAAGAATTGTAGTGTTTGTGTCGCCTGTGGCTTCATGAATAATAGCCCATGTACCGATGACAATGGTATCCTCATTCTCATATTTTTTCGGCTGAAAGCTGACACGGTAACGTTCAAGTATATTTGCGTCTGATATAATGCATCCGTGGAAGGTATAGGTTTGGCTGAATTTTCCCTCGCGAAGAATAGAACAAAAAGTTTCGAAAGTTTCCTGATCCTCCTGTGCAATACGGTTTTGCTCAAGCATTTGTGCAGCCCATTCATCAAAGTTTTGGTCGAATATTGAAACATTTTGCTGACGATTTACATAATACAAATGAAACCGCTGCGTGTCGGGATAAAATGCGAAAACTGCCTCACCGGTTAATGCTATGTATTCCCGAGCTGTGATGATCCGCCTGTTTAGCTCGTTAATGCGGTTTCGTGTGTTGGTGACATTGACCAGTTCAATATCGTAAGCGTCACCGTTACGTGTAAGTGTTATTGTGAGAATATAGCAGCATAATTTTCCACCTACAGTGATATGGACACATTCGTCGCACTGCATCCCGGGCGATTCCAAACACCGTGAAGCAGCGGCGGCAACACGCTTTTGCTCCTCATTGGACAACATTTTATAGATTGAGTAATAACTGTCCATACCCATTAAATTAAATATTTGTGGATTTCCGTCAAGAATATTCAATGACAGATCAAAACGCCCTGCGGCGTATGCTGTGTCAAATTTTGTGTCAATCAATGGTGAACCTCCTGTAAAAAAGGAATACTAAAAAAATTACCATTCTAATTTTATCAATAATTCTTGGAAATGTAAAGATGATAGACAAATTTTGCATACAAAATATACAAAAATCATACCTTTTGACAAATTTTTGTATACAAAAGGCATGATTTTAAAGAACTGGTTAAGCAACGTAAAAATACATGAAAATGAAATGACAAATACTTCCGCCCATAACAAATAGGTGAAAAATTTCATGAGAACCAAAATTTTTATGCAGCGAGTTGAAAACAGGAAGCTTTAACGCATATATGACACCGCCAACAGTATAGATAATTCCTCCTGCAAGAAGCCAGTTAAAAGCGGCGTGAGGGAGTGTGCTCCAAAGCGTTCCGAATACCAAAAGGCAAATCCAGCCCATTGCGATATAAATTGCTGAGGAAAACCATTTAGGACATGTAATCCAAAACATATTGATCAGCATTCCAATAATCGCTACACCCCATACAAGGGCAAGCAGTGAATATCCCATACTGCCTCCAAGCACAATCAGGCATACAGGGGTGTATGACCCTGCAATAAGAACGAAAATCATCATGTGGTCGATTTTTCGGAACATGCTGAGGACTTTTCCCGTAACATTGACGCTGTGGTAGAGCGTGCTTGCACCATAAAGCAGAATCATGCTGACTGCGAAAACAGCCAAAGCGGCGGTTGCTGTACCTGTCGAAGCTTTTATGATTAGCGGGGATGCGGCAATTGATGCCATAAGACAGGCGATAAAGTGCGTTAACGCGCTGCCGGGTTCGCGTATTGTTAATTGCATAATAATCTCCTCCATTCTTGCCTGCTTTGAAAAACAGGTTTAGTTTTTATAAACTTTACAAGTAGTTTTCGATACTACATACTAATTATAATAATACTACTCCTTATAATATTCAATGTCAATAATAAAATGCAAAAAAGATAAAAAACTGAAGTGAAAAAGATAAAAATAAAAAAATGCCGGAAGGCTGCAGCCTGATCCGGCATTAAATATAATGATAATATGTTCCTTTTTTGACAAAAAAGAAGATTGTGACGATGAGCGCGAGAAGTTCTGCGGCAACAATGGAAAGCCAAATGCCATCCGGTCCCAAAAAGAAAGGAATGATTAACACGGCTGCAACTTGAAATAATAATGTCCGCAAAAAGGAAATGGACGCAGATATGACGCCGTTTCCAAGAGCAGTAAAAAAGGCAGACGAAAATATATTAAAACCTGTTATCAAAAATGATAGCGAGTATAAATAAAGCCCTCGTCTTGTAAGGGAGGCGAGTTCGGCATCATATCCGACAAAAATATGGGAAAGAGGCAGTGAGGTCCCAATGGCAATTAATGTCAACAGAAGATTCCAAAGTGAAATAAGACATATACTTTTTTGGAAAAGTCCTTTAAGTTCTGAGTGGTTGCCGGCGCCATAATGATAGCCGATAACAGGGGCGCTCCCGATAGAGTATCCGATAAAAATTGTAGCAAAAATAAAACTTACATACATAATGACGCCATATGCGGCAATGCCGTCTTCGCCGATGTAGTGCATTAACTGGAAATTGTACAGAATGTTCACCAAAGACATGGAAACATTGATCATCAGTTCCGAGGAGCCATTGATGCAAGTCTTTAAAAGAATATTTGCGTCTATCTTTGTTTTTACAAGTTTTAAGAGGCTTGTGTTTGGTCTCGAAAAGTAAATGAGGGGCAGCAAACCGCCAGTGAACTGGCTGATAGCAGTCGCTGCTGCCGCTCCGACAATTCCCCAGTGAAATATGGCGATAAATATGAAATCAAGGAGCATATTGGCAACACCTGCAGCGATAGTAACAATCAGACCAAGCGTAGGACGTTCTGCGGTTACTAAAAAACTTTGGAATACATTTTGCAGCATAAATGCTGTCAGTGCGCTTAAAATAATGCGTCCATAGATAACACAGTTTTCGAGCATGTCCCTGGTGGCGCCAAAGGCTACGGCAATTGGACGAAGAAAAATCAGACCAATTAAGGTTAGGACAATACCGCATCCAATGACAACATAAACCATCATGGAAAAATATTGATTTGCTTTAATTGGTTTTCCTTCACCGAGTGCTTTGGAAACGATGGCGCTGCCGCCTGTGCCGAACATAAATCCAACTGCGCCCATAATCATCAAAAACGGCATAATCAGGTTGACAGCGGCAAAAGGCGTTTTTCCGACATAGTTGGACACAAACAGCCCATCGACAACACCGTAGATTGAAGTAAAAATCATCATGACAATTGAAGGAAAAACAAATCGCAGTAGCCTGGAATATGTAAAATGGTCTGATAATTGGATTTTTGATTTATGTTTCATTTTCAGCAGTCCTTTCTTTTGGGAGGGTCAGATTGTTTTTTTTGATGGATAAGCATTCAAAATATTTTTCCGTAAGTTGAAGCAGTGCATCAAGTTCTTCAGGTTTCATTAGGGAGCACGCCTGATTTTCCATGATAACTACAGGAGCAATTTTTTCTTTTATAAACTGCTCTCCTTGTGGGGTTAAGAAAATATGCTGTTCCCGTCCTTTACCGGATTCGAGGTAAATTAGATTTTCTTTTACCAGCTTGTGTATGGAAGAATGAATGGTTTGTTTGCTGGTAAAAGCATAGTCGCATATATCTTTTTGACAGCATCCGTTGCCAAGTGCAGTAATTGCATAGAAAATATCAAAAACGCTGTCGGATATACCGATTTGAACGCATATGTCGTGATATAATTCTGAGAATGCCTTTGTCAGGCGGTTAAATTCATTTTGTTTTTGTGCAATACGTAATGTCATAAAAAGAGGTCCTTTCTATATATAATGGTGAAATTATTAGACGACTTCAAGTCTGATTTCGTACTTAAGATATTATAGTCCGAAATCGGAATCGTGTCAAGACAAAATAAAAAGGACCATCCGTTGACAGTCCTTTTATGACATAGATGTATAAAGCGTTTATGTCCGATGCAGGTATTTTTCGCGGGTAGCAAGTCCGCCTCTTATGTGGCGCTCAGATTTATTGATATCAAGCACGGCACGTGCCTGCTTAGCAAGTGTAGGATTGACCTGCATCAGGCGTGAGGTAACATCTTTATGTACTGTAGATTTTGATACGCCAAATGCTTTCGCTGTCTGCCTCACAGTCGTGTTATTATCAATAATATACATAGCAATATTGATGGCTCGTTCCTCAATATAATCCTTCATGATTTGGAAAAGGTTCTCCTTTTTAATGCTTTGTACATTCTATGAGAGGGTGAAAGGATTTATGAAAGGAACTGTTATTTATAATAGTTTTGGTAATGTTTTTGTGTTTTATTGTTTGCTCAATTCTACATAGTGGACCGCATTATCATGATTTGCCGCAATTTCGTGCTTCATCAGCGGACGCACAACTTTTGCGGGACTTCCCATAACGAGCGAACCGTCGGGGATTTTCATTTTACCTGTCACTAGCGCTCCCGCACCGATGATACAATCCTTACCAATAACAGCGCCGCTTAAAAGAATGCTGCCCATACCGATTACCGTATTGTCACCCACTGTACAGCCGTGTACGACCGCATTGTGCCCAATCGTCACGCCCTCGCCGATTGCTAACTTATAATCCTTGTCCGTATGCAGCGTTGCATTATCCTGCACATTGGTGTTTTTTCCAATCACAATGCTGTTTGTATCGCCGCGCACGACCGCATTATACCAAATCCCGACATTCTCGCCAAGCGTCACATCTCCCACGACAACTGCGCCGTCGGCAAGAAAAATATGATTGTTTTCCAAAATACCCCTCCTTTTTCGGATACCGATATAATTTTTTCCAGTATATCATATTCTTCACGATCTTAGCAATCCCGACGTTTACCGCCTTGCCCGCGCAGACAGCAGCGGTTACTGTTCACGCCCATCTGATTTTGGCACAATTTTATGCATTGAAGGTGTATACAGTAACAATTTTTGCATACAAAATGCTAAAGGACAAGCATTTTGGCGCATGCTTCTCACTACCTACGTGGACGTCTGACAGTAACCGACAGCGTTCTTTGATATACCACAATGGAAAGTGCGCAAAATAATACAAATACAATTAACACCACAATCGTACTGACAACATAAATCACAAACAAGTCGGCACGCATCATTTTCCCAAGTGCAAGGACAGAAAAATACGCGGATACTGTCATCACGACAAAGGGCAGCAGATACGCCGTCACCAGCTCATGCGCAATGGATGCCGAGAGCGTCCTTGTCGAAAATCCAAGCTTTATTAAAACTGTATACCGCTCCGTTTCCTCAAACGAATCGTTGTACAGTTTCATAAACATAATGCAGCCGCTTGCCACGATAAACACCAAAAACATAAAGATGCAAAGCGAATAAACCGCCTTAATCCACTCTCCCTCATTACTGAAAGGATCAATCGAAACACGCGCGGTATAGTTTTCGTCCGTATTGCTGACAATCGCGTCAAAGGCTGCGCGCGCCTCCTCAAAAGCGTTGTCGTCCGCAAGCTTGTAATTACAGATATAATACAATCCGCTTTGCGCTTTTAACCGCTCATATTCCCTGTCGGAAACGATGTAGAAACACGCCAGTTCCTTCTGCATATATCCCAAATAAGGCGTCATAATCCGCTGCGTCTGCCGATACGTTTTTCCCGCGATTGTGACAGGCTCCGCCTCCCCGTTTGTGATAAAGGACAGCAGAACCAAATGGGAAAGGTAGTAAACTTCGTCGTCCGCAGGTTCTGCAAACGCAAATGTCACGCCTGCCTCCTGTGCAACCCGCTGTATGTCGGAGTAGGAGAGCAGAAGGTGCATTTGCCGCACGTCAGAGTAGGTGGACAAGAGCTGTTCGCTGTCAGGTGAAAGTGCGCAGAGCGCGCTTTGATAGGTAATGGGGCTTTTTCCGTCGAGCAGCGTTTGGGTGGTTTTTTCGATATTGCTTTGGTTGCTGATAAACTGAAAGGTATACTGATGATTGAATGCAACCATGTTGTCGTAGCGGTCTCTCATCGCAAAACCTGTTGCCAGTGCAGTGACAGAACAAATACCCATAATGCACACCATTGCATATGTGCGGTAATTTTTGCGCATGCGGAAAATGGTCTGATTCACCCACAGACACCGCTGCCCGCGATATAAAAAGCCCTTGCATGCGGCAAGCATTTGAAAGACAAGCGGTATCAGACCGCCAAACAGCAGATATACGCCGATAATCACAAGAACGACTGCCAGCAGGGCATTTGTCAGTGTGTCATTCCTGCCGCCCTTGTTCGCATAATAATATCCCGACGCAAGTACGATTGCACCCAAAGCGGCTTTCAGCAGCAAAACAACCGGTTTGACATGCAGATATTCGTTTTGCTTTGCAGCCGAAATCATATTCAGCACGCTGCTGTGGGTGATATTCCAAAAGCCCTTGAGGGCAAAAAACAGATACATGGATAAAAATGACACAGATGTCATTTTTATGGCTTTTATGGAAATTCCGAACCTGACATCGACTGTGATGTCGGAAACGGCGCCCATAATCATTTGAAACAGTCCTGCAAAGAGCGCGCCGAATACGATACCCATTATAAGCGCGGTGGCACCCACAAAGCTGATTTCCACAAGATAAAGACTGCCGATTTTGCGGTTTGACATGCCCATAAAGATATAAATGCCGATTTCCCGTTTGCGCCTTGTCAGAAAGACGTTGGTCGCATACCAAAGGAAAAAGAAGAGAAAGCACAGGAGCACAGTCAGGCAGATTTGAATCAGCGTGTCGATGTAGTCCTTGTTGCGCTGTCCCAATATTGCGAACGCGTCGGAATGAATGATATTTTGGAAGTTGAAAAATACCAGTATTGTAAACGCAAGGGACAGGACTAAGGACAGGTAGCTTTTGAAGCTGTTTTTAAAATTCAAAAAGGCAAGCCGGACGATTTTCATGCGAAGTCACCTCCGATAGAAGTTTGTAAATCAATAATTCTGTTGTAAAATTCCTTGCGGTCATTTCCTCTGTTGATGCGGCATTTTATGGTGCCGTCGCTCAAGAGATACACGTCTTTTGCGTATGAGGCGCAGTATGGATCGTGCGTCACCATCAAAATCGTTGCCTGTCCGCTTTCGTTGACCTTGCGCAGACACTGCAGCAGGTCTTTGCCTGACTTGGAATCGAGCGCACCGGTCGGCTCGTCGGCAAAGATAATTTCAGGATTTGTTATCAGCGCCCGACACACCGCGCCGCGCTGTTTCTGACCGCCTGAGAGCTGATAGGGATACTGGCGTAGCTGCTCCTCTAGTCCGAAAGTGGCGGCAAGCGTCTTTGCCCGCGCAAGAATATCCTTCGGTGAGGCGCCGTCAAGCGCGAGCGGGAGAGCGATGTTGTCCTGCAGCGTCATTGTGTCCAATAGGTTGTAGTCCTGAAAGATGAAGCCGATTTTGTCCTTTCGAAGATTTGCGAGCGCTTTATTGGAAATGCACGTCACATCCTGCCCGTCGAGCATCACCATGCCCTGTGTCGGCTTGTCAATGGTTGAGAGAATATTTAAGAGTGTCGTCTTGCCGGAGCCTGAGGGTCCCATAATTGCAATAAAATCCCCTTTGTAAATCGTCAGGTCAATCCCCTTTAGCACCGTCGTCTGAAAATCCCGCGCGCCGTAACATTTTATCAGATTTTTAATTTCCACTACTTTTTTGTCGTTCATATCAAACCTCCGTTTGTGTTTTTTGTATTTTAATATGATGTATGTATTGTAGTGTATTTTTTTGTAAAAATCCTTACAGCAGTCTTACAGTTTTATGGAGTCCGCATTTTCGTTCTTATAGCCGCGCAGTGCAATCCGAAACCGCGTATACGCTCCGCAGACACTCTCAACAGACAATTCATGCTCCAGCTTTTTTGCAATCTGCATTGCCAAATACAGCCCCATTCCCGTGGACTTATACTTCCCGTTATGATAATTGCTCCCCGTATACCCTTTTTCAAAAACACGCCGTATATCGCATTCTGCAATCCCTTCTCCGTTATCCTCAATCAAAAGTGCAATCGTTTCATGAAACCGTTCACACCAAATCCGGATGCAGCGTTCCTCCTGCGCTTCCTCCGCCGCCTTCGCGTACTTCACCGCATTGCTTAAAATCTGGTCTAAAATATATGTAAGCCACGTCTCATCGGTATAGACCGTCACATCATCACCGACCGTCATGTTTATTTGAAATTTATTCCGAATCAAAAAGAACTGATTGTTCCGAATGGACGCCCGCACACACTCTTTTAACGGCACCTGCCTGATCTGCAAATCAAACAGCGGACTTTGCAGCCGGCAGCCCTGCAGCATATGATTGACCTGTAAATTCATGCGTTCAAGCTGTTCCTGCATTGAAATTCTGACACTTGTGTCAGTTATTTTTTCCGACACCAAAAGCGCCGCCGTAAGCGGTATTTTATATTCATGACACCATTTTGCCACATAGTCCTGTAAATCGCAGTTCGCGTTAAAGCCATTTTGAATATGACGTTCCAAAATTGCAAAATCGTGTGCAAAAACCTCCCGGTCATCAGGCATGGAAAGTACATCGTATATCAATTCGTCTTCACTCAAAAAATTTGCTTTCCTGCGCTCTTTTTTCCAAAAAACAAAAAAAGCCGTACCTTCCGCAATCGCCCAAAAGACAAATAAAAGCAAATCAAGATACAACAGATATGTTACCTGCGATGTGCGCATTAATAACAGAAAATACAGATTAAAACTCAATGCAAAAAACAGCAGGACGACATAATCGCGCCATTTTTTCTTTATCCATTTCATTTTACAAAATACCCCAGCCCTTTCTTTGTAAAGATTACATCCTCGCCGCAGACTGTACTCAGCTTGCTGCGCAGCCTGCTGATAATGGTTGTGAGTGCCGCGTCCGTCACATATTCATCCGTGTTCCACAGCTCCATCATCAATTCATCGCGCGTCACGACGTCCGGCTTGTTCTGCGCAAGACGCGCAAAAAGCCGCCGCTCTGATTTTGTCAAATCAATCTCGTTCCCCGCAAAGTAAAGACTTTGCAGTGCGCTGTCAAACGAAAGTCCCGCGCTTAGAAAAAGACGCTCCGTTACCTTATATTCATAAGTCCTGCGCAGCAATGCCTCAATCTTTGCCTTTAACAGCTCCATATGAAACGGCTTTTCTACATAATCGTCGCCGCCCTGTGCGACTGCCGTGATTTTATCCCGGTCGCCGCCGCGGCTGCTGATATAAATAATCGGCACTTTAGATATCTGACGGATTTTGCCGCACCAGTAAAACCCGTCGTGATAAGGCAGATTTATGTCCATCAGTACGAGCTGCGGTTTTTCGTCCATAAATTCCTGAAGAAGATTTTCAAAATTTTGTGCCGTGACTGCTTCATACTGCCATTTTGCAAGGCAGGCGCAAAGTTCCCGCGCGAGCGCCGCGTCGTCTTCGATGATCATCAGTTTTATTTTGTTATCCATACTTGCATCTGCCTCCGTTTTCGTGTTCTGATTATGTACAATTCATGGCAGACAGCGCTGCCTATATGTGTATGAAAGTATTATAACGTTTTTTCTGCGTGCTGAAAATGAAAAATATGAATCTTACAAAAATGTAAGGAATATTCATATTTACATGAATTCAATTATTTTTTAAATACTGATAATAGTATGCAAAAAATATGCATTTCTGTTTTATAATCAATTGTACATATTTTAATGAGATAATAAATAGTTGATGAACAGAGATAAAACAGATAAATAAAGGGGAATACAAAATGAAATCTAAATGTGCATTTACGCTTTGCATTGGTATGTTGATTCTGTCAACTGCCGCATGTCAAAATAAAAAAGATACAGTAGATGTAGCTTCAACGGAACCCATAACGACCATTTCGTTCGACACAGAAACTGCCACAGAGCCGGAGGAACGCGTCTTCCTGTCTGAAAGCCGGTTTCATGAAATGGCAGCAGCGTTCTACAACCTGTCGGACGCAGATGCAGGTGAATTGTACCAAAAAATAACGGACAGTAAAATTCTGGAAAAAGAAAATACACGTCTTACCGGAGCGGTGATAAACGATTACGATCAAAACGGCAAAAAGGATATGATTGTCTGCCTTTATGAGGATACTGAAGACTCCGACAGCTACGCGGACGGCTGTCTTTATCTTTTTATGAATGATGACGAAACGCCGTATCCGATTTATGACGATTTCTGCTGCTACAGTTTTGGCAGCATTTTCGGTGATTTTGGGGCGGATATTGACGGCGACGGGAATACGGAAATTGTTTTTTGCGTGCAGGGAACGGGCTGCGGCGGCGCAGGGGACAGTCAGAAATTTATGGTAAAATATAAAGACAAGGCAATTGAACGCATGGAGCTTCCTACGGATTTTACGGATACGGACCACGACTATGACGTCGGGCTTTTCGTTGATGTGGAGCGGGACAATGAAAATAATGTTTACAGAATCTCCTGTCCTTATCTTAACGATACGATTTTGATGGGGATTGCGGAGGATGACGAGGATTGGGGCGGCGGCGCAAACTGCAGGGGCTATCACACGCTTGCGCTGCTTGAGCAGGACGGCAGACAGTATCTTGCGGGATATGAATATCTGTATGCGGGGAGCATTGCGGACGGAGTTGGAAACGCCGTATTTTTGTTTGACTGGGATGAGGATGGAAACATTTATGTGAGTGATTGGTATGTTGAGGATTTTGAAGATAACAGGTATGCTTCGACTGGCATATGTGGGCTGCCGAAAGCGGATTCCGGGGAAGTGCCAATAAATGGCACAAGTGTCACAAATCTGTTTGAGGAGACGCAGACAGGCGCAGAAGTGGCGGCGTATGAAGAATTTCTTACGGGAAAACGCACTGCAAAGATTGCAAATAACTGTTATACCGATATTTCTTACATCGGAGGTACGATAACAGACAGCGCCACCAGGGAGGAGAAGGACGGTCTTTCCGTAACGCAGCTGTATGAACGGATTTCCAATGAAATTGTTGAAGACAGGGGCGGGGGCAGCATCGGGCGCATGGAGTACGCGTTGATTGACTGCGGCGGTGACGGTAAAAAGCAGCTTGCGCTGCGCGCGTACGGCGTGAATATTTACGCACCGGACGATGACAGCGACCTTACGATGGTGTTTGACTATCAGGACGGGGCGGTTTCCATGATATACGCGGTTGATTCGTGGGCACGCAGTGAGAATGAACTATATGATAATGGCTATGTGTTTGGCGGCGGGAGCGGCGGTGCATCGTGCCATTATGTGTGGGAAGGATTAATCGGCGCAGACGGCATTTATCATAAGGTTTATGACTGTCACATGGAAACGGGGTGCGGATTGACGGACATGAGTTCCTGCTGGGAGGTTTGGGATTCAAGCGATAACGAAGGATTTCCGGCGGAATTTTGCGAATATGAGATGAACGGGGAAACGCTTTATTCCTACTATATTTTAGATGACGTCACAGACGAGGAACGCAACATTGTAACGGATTACATTAAAGACAACGAAGCGCGTATGGGTATTCGTTTTCTCACGAGCGACGAAGCGTGGGCACGTGTGGAGAAAAACAGAACGGCGCTTGGCATTACGGAGGGAATGGATGCTGAGGAAAACAAAATTGCATGGAAAACGCTCTCAATTACAAAATAAGGATTGCCAAGGCAGGTACCTTATTTTGGATTGAGTGCGTCGGCGCTTGTTTTTTGCAGCCTCCGGTATTGTAAGGGTGACATCCCTGTCAGTTTTCGGAAATGCTCACTTAGGTTGCTGACATGGCGGTAACCTGTATCGAGGGCAATTTCCGTGATGGTTTTGTCGGTGGACAGCAACAGATGCTGCACATGCTTTAACTTGATAACGGCGAAATAATCCGAATAGGATTTGCCAAGCTGCGCATGAAACAGTTTGGAAAAGTATGCGGGCGAATAACCTGCAACGGCAGCCGTTTCCTCAAGAGAGGGGTTTTTGCTGTAGTTTTGCTCCATATAGAAGATTGCTTCAAGTATGGGAGGCGTCAGCGTTGTATTGTGCGGAATGGAATCATCGTCGTCGAGACGCAGCCAAAGCACCGTCAATAAAAATTCATAGAGCATATATTGAAGAAGGGCGGTTTTCTGCGGAAAATCGCTCTTATATGTTTCAAGCATTTTCCTAAGGTGCGCAAGTATTTTTTCGCTGTCTTCGGGAAGAAATTTTGAAACTCTGTGCGAATAAATATCATCAAAAACAGACTGACCTACGGAGGCAGTAAACGGTTCTATAAATTTAGGGGAAAACTTGACAAGGATACCCTCGTATGGTATACCTGCTTCGGGTGAGAGCGGCATTGTCCTGTGATAGAGATACGGCGGCATCATTCCAAGCTCTCCCTTGCGGTGATAATAGGTGTGCTTCGGTGTGATGGTAAAGCGGTCGCCTGAGATGACATATCCCATACCATAGTGGTCCGTGGATGCCTCCAATGCAGGCATTGCGTAGTCAAAAGGCAGGATTCGGTGTGTGATATAAAAGTCCTGTTGGGGTAAAAGCGGCAGCGGCATTGTGTATGTCTCCTTTTTAAAGATTGCTATATTGATTAAAATGACATATAATTGTAAAAAAGTCAATGCAGTATGCAATAAATCGAAAGAAATTTATACTATAATGTGATATGTTTATATTTATACAGGATAAGAGAGGAAAAACGGAGATGAAAAAACGAAAACGGTATTTTTTAAGTTACATGATGCAATACAGTTACCTTCTGCTTGGCGCAGTGGTCTGCGTTTGCATGCTCAATCTCGCCATTGTGCGGGGAAACAGCGTGATTGGCAGCGTCATTGATGAAATGCTCAGCGGAAATGAGGTTCGGCTTGATGTGTTTTTGCCGGAGTTTATTGCGATTACGGCTGCGGGCTTTGCGCTTGCGTTTTTAGGGCAGCAGCTTGCAGGGTTATACAGTGTGAAGGTGTCGGGCACGTACAGAAAGCGTGTCGTGCAGAAGCTTTATCATATTGAATATGCATATCTTAAAAATGAAAATACGGCAACGATTATCAATAAAATCAATTCGGATATGGCAGAGGCGGAGAGCTTTCTGCAATATCCCCTGCCGATGCTGATTAGTGACATTACGGCAGTTATCATCTACGCCGTGTACATCGGAAGTATGAACCTAAGTCTGCTGATTGTCATGCTGGTCAGTTATCCTGCGGTCTTTTGGATTGCGGGTACGCTGGTAAAAAAGATTAGCGTTTTAAGCGGTACATACCGTGCAAAGTCCGACGCGATTACAGGCATCGCACAGGACGCGCTTAGCGGCATTTTGGTGCTGCGCAGTTTTGGGCTTGAGGATTATTTTCAGGGGCAGATGCAAAAAGCGACAAAGGCGTTGGTGGACAATGAGGAAAAGCGGACACGTCTTTCCAATACGGCAATCGTTGTGAGAAACATGATACAATGGCTGCCGAATATTATCTGTGCGGTGTACTGCGTCGTGCTTGTGGGGCGGGGCGTGTTCAGTCTTGGAAGCCTGCTCGCGTTTATCGTTGTGCTTGGGAAGATGGTGCAGTCGTTTATCGGCATTCCATGGTGCTTTGTGGACGCTGCCGGAAATATCGTGTGTATTAAGCGGATTGAGGAAATCTTAAATACGCCTGATGAAATCAGCGGAGATGAAACGGAGGGAAAAACTGACACAGATGTCATAATTTCATTGAAAGACCTTTGTTTTGCATATATGCAGGACAGTACGGTATTAGACGGTGTGAACCTTACGGTCAGAGCAGGGGAAAACATAGCGTTTGTCGGGGAGTCGGGCGGCGGAAAGAGTACAATATTTAATCTTTTATGTGGGTTTTATGCGCCAAAGAGCGGCAGTTACAAGCTTTACGGAAGGGAGATTTCCGAGTGGAACGCGCAGGCGGCAAGGGAGCGTTTGGCATTGGTGTCACAAAATGTCTTTCTCTTTCCGGCGACGGTTGCCGAAAATGTCGGTTACGGCAATCCTGACGCGACGCAGGAGGAAATTGTCGAAGCGTGTAAAAAGGCACAGATTCATGATTTTATCATGACGCTTCCGCAGGGTTATCAGACGATTACAGGAGAACGCGGCGCGCTGCTCTCGGGCGGTCAGAAACAGCGGATTTCGATTGCGCGGGCAATCTTAAAAAATGCTCCGGTGTTATTGCTGGACGAGCCGACCTCGGCGGTTGACGTGGAAACGGAGGATCTGATACAAAAGGCGCTTGAAAACGTGATGGAGGGGCGCACCTGTATCACCATAGCGCACAGGCTTTCAACGATACAGAATGCAGACTGCATTTATGTTTTAAGCGGCGGGAAAATTGTGGAAAACGGAACGCACACAGAACTGCTCGATGCGGGCGGCGTTTATGCGAAGATGTACAGCATGAAGAATATTTCTGAATCTGTAAAAGACGCAGGCTAAGAAATGCTCTTTATGCCCGAAAATGTCATAAAAGGCATTTTTCACTTGTGGGAAAACGAAGGGAGCATGGAGGCAAAAATGAAAAAGAAAATCAGTACATGGAACCTGCTTGTGAGAACAATCCGGGTTATGGGAAAGAGAAGTGTTTTATATTTGGTTTCGATTGTGATGTTGAGTGCATCCCTTGCAATGTTCGGCGTGTTTTCGGCATTGTTGATGAAATGTGTCGTTGACATTGCGCCGACAGGGGATATGCGCCGTCTGATTGGAACAATTCTTGCAATCGTGGCAGGCGGCGGGATTTCACTTCTGATATATCGGTTTTTTTGTGTCCGCTATAACGTCGAGGCGAAGCGTGTGTACGGCGTGATTTATGAAAAGGTGCTGGATTTGGAAATGAAACTTCCTTATGCGTATTATGAAAAACATCACAGCGGGGAAATTATGTCAAAGGTTTCTTTTGATTTGGGACGCATGGGAGATATTTACGGCTCACGCCTGCGCCGCACGATGACGCCGTTTTTGCAGGTCATTGTATTTCTTGTGCCCATGCTCCTGTTAAGCTGGCAGCTTACGCTTTGTCTTGTGGCGGTAAACGGCATCATGCTTGCGATTGACATGCTGATGGCGGAGCCGATGCGCCGTGTAAGCCGCAGCCTTTCGGGCATTAACAGTCAAATGACGCAGCGGCTGTCCGACTTATTGCAGGGTATGGAGCAGGCGCGTATGTATCGGACGGGAGAGCAGACCGTGCAGTCGTATATCAAGGAAAATGACAAATATGTCAGAAAATCAAGACGCGGTATCTTTTTCAATGCAATATTGTCGAGCAGCAGCAACGGGTTTGATTTGCTGTGCATGTTAGTTTTTCTGCTCCTTGGTGTGTTTTTTGTACAGAAGGGATTTACAACACTTGGCGCGCTTGCGGCGATTTATACTTTATATGGCAGATTTTCGGATCAGTTTTTGGAGCTTGGAAAATATTTTCCCGAGTTGATTGCCTATCTTGCATATGCGCAGAACATTTTTGATTTTTTGGAGGAGGAACGCGAGCCGGAGCACATGGGCGGATTAAAGGCGGCGGATAACGGCAATTCAGATATGGCAGTGAGTATGCAGGACATTGATTTTTCATACGAAACGGCAGCACAGCAGGACGGATTGCTGTTAAATCAGTTCTGTATGAACATCCGGCAGGGCGAATGCGTGGCAATTACGGGAGCGTCAGGCTGCGGAAAGACGACCGTTTCCAAGCTGCTTTTGGGGTTATATCCCATAAAAAGCGGCAGTATTTGTATTGAAGGGAAGAACGTGTTGAGCATGACGAAAAGAGAGTGGCGGCAGAACATTGCCTATGTGCCGCAGGAGCCGTATTTATTTTACGGAAGTGTCATGGAAAATATCCGTATGGGCAGGCTGGACGCAACGGACGAGGAGGTTATGGAGGCTGCAAGGCTTGCAAACGCGCACGGTTTTATTGTAAATTTGGAGAACGGATACGATACGGAGGTAGGGGAGCGGGGCAGCCGTCTTTCGGGCGGACAGCGGCAGCGCATTGCGATTGCGCGGGCAATTTTAAAACGCGCGCCGGTTATGCTGCTCGACGAGGCAACCTCCGCACTGGATAACGAGTCGGAACAGCTTGTGAACGATGCGATGAAAAAGCTGCAGCGGCAGATGACGATTATTATGATTGCACACAGACCTTCCACGATTGCGCTTGCGGACAGGGTGGTGGAAATGGGATAGGGCACCTCCAACAGGAAAGCGCCGCATATAAGATGCATTTTGTTTTGATCCTTGATGCAGCTTTGATGCATGTTTTCGATAAAATATAGAAAAATGTAAACAGGAGGAACGGGATAACGATTATGAAAAACATATTGATAAAAGCCCCCCCTGTAAAAAGAAATCGTGCAAAAAAAGGAGTTGCAATTGTGATAATTTTCACAATGCTGCTTGCAGGCTGCGCGCTTCAAGCGCCGACGCCGCAGGAAGATACCTCAATTACAGAAAATGCAAATACATTTGAAGAAAGCATTAGTGAAGAAACACCAAAGAAAGAAATAACCCAAAAAGAAACACCAAAAGAAGTACAATCCTCAAAAACGCGGCAGGAAATAAAAACACGAACCACGCTGATACGGGACACCACTTCTCCTAAACAGGACGGTAATATCTTGTACTACGGTTCTCTCCACATCACGCTCCCCGACGGTGTATTTATTGAAGAGCAGACACCCGAACAAAATATGTACGTCCTCGACCTCGTTGGCGCGGAAAACCCAAAGGATCCGCAAGACATTCCTGCCCCTTTTCCTCCGCGTCTTTGGATTGCGCACTACCGTGGCGATTATGAGAATGACCTCGATTTGACAAGCGCATTGCTCGACATTCTGCCCGACACTGTTTTGATGCTCCGCCACAAAGACGCCGCCGCCCGCCGTTACCTGTTTACATACGATGATTTCCCCTATCAAAACGGGTATGCTGTAGTATACAAAAACGACATTTACCTCATAAAAGAGCATTCCGCAGAGCGATATTTTTATGGTCTGCTCGACGAGGATGCGGTCAGATGGGAAGACGGTACAATTGAGATTGGAGGCACATACCTTCAGAAAAATAATACCGTTTACGAGAAAGTCAAAGCTGATGAAACCGTTACCTTCCTGGCTGTGCAGTTTGTAGAGAATGACAGTGTCCGAACGGTATTTTTGTATCGTGACGGACAGTTCAATTCGCCCGAAAGCATATTTTCGTTTCCTGAATCGGCGATTCAGGTTGAATTTAAAGACTGCAATTTTGACGGTTGTCCCGACATGATTATGCCCGCACCGATTGGCATTTATCTTTGGAACGCTGAGAAAATGACATACGAGGCGACAGGGATTCCCGAAGAATTTCCACAGTTTTTTTATCAGACAAGATGTTACGCAGAAACAAAGACCATTTATGGATATCAATACAATGAGGAACAAAAGCCCGCGGATTCATGGGACCCATATATGCGCACGGAAACGCTTTGGCAGTGGGAAGGAACCTCGCTGGTTCTAAAACGCAAATGTTCGGCTGTGCCGCGCGATGAGGAGATTGGGATTTGGGCATATGATTATACGGATAACGCGGAAACGCTTTTGTTTGACAAGACCGTTTTCAGATCAGAATGGGAACAGAACAATGACAGCGTACAGGCGTGCTATCAGACTTTTTATGCAGGGCTGCTGCCCGAAATTAACGACGACTGGCTGCATCCTGTTACATACAGTCAGAACCGCAGGGAATATATTCCGCAGGCATTTTTGGACAAAATTGCAGATGCCATGCGCAGTCATACGGTGCCGGAATTTCTTCAAAAGAATATGGTTGACAAAGTTTTAACAAGGCAGGAGGCGATTGACGTATCGAAGGACTGTTTGGAACTGCGCGGCTGTTTGCTTGGAGAAGAACAGATTGAATATTATATGGTGTGGGCAGATGTGGACAATGACGGAATTGCAGACATTCTTACCAAGGAATATTACCACAACGCGGACCAATTTACGGACTATGGGATTTATCAAGGTCAGAAGGACGGGACATACAAAAAGACAGACGAATATTCTTTTGCGGGAGAGGAATTTTATGTGCTTTCTTATGATGGGAACAATTATGTGTGCCGCGTGCCCTATGGGTACCGGAGTAAGGATGGCATGAGCCTTGCGTGCTATGTGGAGGGAATTGCGGTGGAAACGGTGAGGCTGTTCTTTTCCGCGCAGGGTGACGTTCAGTACGATTACATGACATACGCGGTGCGGCAGGAGTGCGCAGATTAAGCCGTCAAAAAAGTCTGCAAGAAAGAAACGGGGAGATTACCTTATCATGAAAAACAGAAAATACAAAAACAAAATATCCATTATCATAATCGCCGCGATGATTCTGACTGCGTGTATCGTATGGCGGACGGCGTCACGGGAAAGCGCGCCGAATGCAGTTACAACAGAAGAAAACGCAGCCCTTATGACGGCGTTGGACGAAACGGGAGAACGTATGGCAATACTGAACGACAGCGCGCCATACATAACCACGCCGACTACCAAAATGAAAGATACATATATAATGCCCGTTGATGCGGAATTCAAACAAATCGACAACACCCTGCACTACGGCGCCCTTTGCATCACGCTCCTCGACGCAAAAGCCGCGCGCCAACCCACTCCCAAAACGGACGATAAATCCGCCTGCGTCATTGATCTAATCGGCGCGGAGCAAATAAGGGATATGGACGGCTGCTACGGCACAAAAGGACCGTTGCCGCCGCGCCTTTGGCTTTCGTATTATAATGCGTCATACGAAAACAAATGGCAGCTTGCAAGCTTACTGCTTGACGTTCTGCCCGATGTTACCCTGCGTCTTTGCGACAAAACGGGCGACAATCTGCACTACCTGTTCACCTACAGCAAGCCCTACCAAAACGGCTACGTACTGGTGTGCGGCAGCGATGTCTGCATCGTCGAGGAGGTTTTATCGGAGCACAATTACAGCTTTGACGCGCTGCTTGGGGACGGTCGGGTTCATTGGGATAGCAGCATACAGACGCTTGATACCAGAGACAGGAATACGGATTACATTGAAATCAGAAAATGGAAAACAGAGCAGGACGGTACCCTGTTGGCGGCGCTGACCACCTATAAAGGCGAAACGGACAGACTTTCCCTTTATTGGGACGGCAGCTTTAAGGCTCCGTTTGTGGAATACGTTTTTGTGAAATATCCCACGGAAATCCAATTTGAGGACTACAATTTTGACGGGAGCATGGACGCGATTTTGTTCCGTAGTGGAGAACCGACAGAAATATGGCTTTGGAACACAGACAAAAAAACATTTGAGGCAGCGCAAATGCCCGAAGAATTTCCAACCTTTTCTTGGGACTTCGAGTGCTATCCCGAAACAAAAACCATTTGGTCGTACGATACGGATTATGTGGTAAACGCCGACGGTGCGACTTACTGGAACCGATATGACAATACGGAAACGCTTTGGCAGTGGGAAGGGACGACCTTGACAAAAAAGCGTGAATGTACCGCGCAAGTGCGGGAGGAAGCGGTGCGGATTTGCGCCTATGCATATCATAATGAAGACAAAACCGTTTTGTACGATGAAATTGTCCCCATTGCGGAGTGGGAGCAAAACAGCGATGCGGTACAGGTGTGCTATCGCAAATTCTACGAGGGAGCCCTTTCGACAAAAAACGCGGGAAGGCTTCATAAGGTAGACTACAAGGAGGAAGCCATTCCGCAGGGGCTTTTGGACAGTGTTTCAGAAGCCATACTGGAAAGTAAAGAAAACGTGCTTGTGGATACCCTTGGGATTGGCAAAGAATTAACAAAGGAAAAAGTCCTCGCCATTGCCAAGGATAATCTCTCCCTGCGCTATGATGTCGAATGTGCGGAAGCGGAGGGGGATTACACAATGCTTTTGGTTGACGGGGACAACGACGGCATTTCGGATATTGTGGCGGAGATTTATTATGGCGGAACCGGCGGCTTTACGGAATACGTTTTTTATCAGGGGCAGGAGGACGGCACTTTTGAAAAGACGTGTACCTACTATTCCGTACAGGAAAGCTTTTCCTTTATCCGTTATGACGAAAAAAATTATTTATGCCGCAGGCTTTACGACTACGACACAAAGGAATACAGCGGCATCAGCCTGACCTGCTATATTGACGGTGTGCAGGCGGCAATATGGAATTTGATGCTTACGCCCAAATCGTATGATTTTAAAATTACCGAATGTGCATCAAAAAAGTACAGG
The DNA here is from genome assembly GCA_910586715.1 of uncultured Lachnospiraceae bacterium. Taxonomy (GTDB): domain Bacteria; phylum Bacillota; class Clostridia; order Lachnospirales; family Lachnospiraceae; genus COE1. The sequence continues at coordinate 14,537 of CAJUJG010000012.1, read as the reverse complement.
ACGCTCGCGGAGGAAACACTGGAAAATGCCCGTGCATACAAAGAAAAAATGGACCGAAACGCCGACATTATCGGCAGCGCGGAGGAAAAACTGCCGCTTGAGAAGCACGAATACCAGTGCGATTTGAACAATGATGACGCCTTGGAGCAGTATGAGAAATCCGTTTGGACACCGGGCAATCTCACGATGCGGGAATATATCAGCTTTTCCGGAAAGGATACGGGAACAGATGCCTCTAGGGACGCAATCCAAGCGGTTGAAGATGCAATCGAGACGGTAGAGGGATTGCCGATTATGATGTGGGCGGATTTGTATGAAAACAAGACAATCGTTCACGTCATTTCCCGAACGGGGCTAGAGCACGATGACAACGCAAAAAAACCGACAGGGCTTGATGACTTTGCAATTACGGCATTCTTAATAGAAGGAACACGCACACAGACCGTATACAAAATAACTGCGGACGCAGTGTACACCATACGTGAGGAGTACGATAACAACACTGTTCAACGATAGAGAAACTGGCAAAAACAGAAGGGAGTACAAACACAGATGAAACCGTTATTATTCCATTTGAACCAAAAGACCGTGCTGCTGACGGGCATCATAATCCTTGCGCTGCTTCTTGCCGCCTGCAGCACACAGCCGCTCGCATTGCAGGAAACGGCACAAAGCACGGTCGCGTCAGCCGAGGCTGTTTCGAACGCTGACGAGCTGCATACCAATAGTGGCCAGGAAGCGCAGACTGCGGAAGACAAAGCCGGACCGGAATTGTCGGCGTCATTTGCGGCGATAGAGCGGCTTGACACAAAACTTGTCATAGAGACAGATGCAGTGTGTTACGGCAATCTTCGTATTACGCTACCCAACGGTGTCACCGCACAGCAGCAGGAGATGGCTGGCAGCGCAGCCGTGATAGACCTCATAGGAGCGGAAAAAATTGGGGAGGGGGAGGGATATGGCAATAGTGGACCGTTTCCGCCGCGCATATGGCTTACAAATTACCATGCGGAATACGGCAATATCATGGAGCTTTTCAGTGCATTGCTGGATTTGCTGCCAGGCACGGTTCTTAGCGAGCGATATGCATGGGGAAAGGAACGCTGTTACCTGCTCAGCTATGAAAAGCCCGATATCAATGGTTACATACTGATATATGGGAACGATGTCTATCTTGTGGAAGAGCTTTCGGAAGAATGTGATTATAGTTTTGGAGGGCTGCTTGATGACAAGGCAGTCCGGGGGGGAAACGGCATCTGCGATTTTGGCGCCAGGTATCGCAATGCGGATAAACTTTACAGCAAAATCAATGTGCAGGACGATATGTCCTTTTTGGTAAGCCAAGACATAATCAGAGACAGGATGCGGGTAATTCTGTTGTTTGAGGACGGGTATTTTACTTCCCTGTATCAAAATATTGCATATGGGGAATGGAACGACGCTCCTGCATTTGAGGACTGCAATTTTGACGGCTGTCCTGATATGGCAATATCGGAAACAAAGATTTACCTTTGGAATGCAGACAAAAAAGTGTATGAGGCAGCGCAGATACCGGAGGAGTTTTCGGTGCATTCATGGAATGCAGAATACTATCCGCAGGCACAGAGCATATGGACTTATAATGTCGAATATGCAAAGGATGCTGAAGGGAAATCGTCTCGGGATGCGTTCGACCAAACGGAGAATATTTGGAAATGGGAAGGGACTGCGTTGGTGAAAAAGCGTGAATGTGCGGCAAACGTGCGCGAGGACAGCGTGCGGATATGCGCTTATGGGGAAAGCGCTGAGCGTGTGCTGTTTGATGAAACTTTCACAATCGAGGAGTGGAAACAAAACAGTTTAAGCGTGCAAAAGCGGTATCAGCAGTTCTACGCCGGAATGCTTCCCGAAGAAAACGACGGAAACCTCCACAAAATCGACGATAACCAAAGAAAAAATGAAACCATACCACAGGAGCTGTTAGACTTGATTACAAAATCCATGCTTGACGGCACGGAATTGGAAACGTTAAAAGGACTGATGAATGACAAAGAATTAACAAAGGAGGAGACCCTTGCGCTTGCCAAAGACAACATAGCGCTGCGCAGCGATGTGATTCGGGCGGACAGATTAGGGGATTACATTATGATAACGACAGACGGGGATAATGACGGTATTTTGGATCTTGTCGCAGAGGAATATTTTGGCGGCTCGGCAGGCTTTACGGAGTATGTTTTTTACAAGGGACAGGAAGACGGTACCTATCAGAAGACAAACAGCTATGACGCCGTGAAAGAAGAGTTTGGTATGATTTCCTATGAGGGGAAAAATTACCTGTGCCGTACACGGTACGATTATAGCAAAAAAATATATAGCGGTATCAGCTTGGCGTGTTATGTGGACGGGGTGCAGGTGGAATCGGCAGACTTGATGCTTTTCCCCGAACAATATGATACAACGCTTGCCGAATGCGCAAAGGAGGATTACAGGGCGCTTGCGCAGGACATTATGCACAACAGCCTTTTCTTTAAGGAACAAATTGACGCGCATGAAGCGATTGTCGGAAGCTGTGAGGAGCTATCGCCTTTGGAGGAAGATTACCAATACCGGTGCGACTTGGACAATGACAAGGTGATGGAGCATTATGGTAAATCCATTTGGGAGCCAAGCAACATGGGAACATATGAAAGCCTGCTTTTATATGGTGATGGAGAAGGAATTGAGCATGTGCAAAATGCGGTAGAGGCTGTGAAAGGGCGGCCGATAATGATGTGGGTCGAACCGTTTGCAGAAGAAAATGTTGTCAATGTGATTTCTTTGACAGGACTGCATGACTTTGAAGTGACTGGATTGCTGCTGCACGGCGCAGACTATAAAACTATGTATCGAATCACCGCAGAAGTGACATATGGTGTCAAGTGTGAAATCCGTTCCCCGATGAAATAAAATCGTGTAGAGAAGATTTATCTTCCCTACGCGCGCGCCGGGCACCCGTCAGCGAACCGATTTATCGGTTTGGTGACAAATTTCCTTTGGGTGCCCGTGTGCATAAAAATCCCCGGTTTTACGCCGGGGAAACTGTGTCCTTGGAATATAAAATTTTCAAAATAATCGGCGTCAAAATCGACGAGACAATAATCAGAAAAATAACGGACGTAAAATAAACTGGCGTCAGCAGTCCTGCCGAAAGTCCTTTCTGTGCAACAATCAGCGCAACCTCACCGCGCGTCATCATCCCAACGCCAATTTTTAGCGAATCCAATCCGTTAAACTTGCAAAGCCGCGCCATAATTCCGCATCCCACAATCTTTGAAATCAATCCTACGGCAACAAACGCAAGCGAAAAGAGCAGGATACTCATATTCACACTGTCCACATTTGTTTTCAGACCGATACTTGCAAAGAACACCGGACCAAACAGAATATACGAACTGGTATCCATTTTTTCCGCAATATACCCCGAGTCCCGAATGGAGCAAAGAATAATGCCTGCCACATACGCCCCCGTAATATCCGCAATCCCGAAATACCGCTCCGCAATGTACGCCATTGCAAGGCACAACGCCAATCCCGCAATCGGAATACGCCTTGTATGCGGATATTTGCTGTCCACAAATTGAAACACTTTATAACAGAGAAACCCGACCACAATCGCAAACACGAAAAATAAAACTGTGTTGGTCAGCACCGCCATGGGCTTTGAATCCGGGCTCTTAAAGCCAATCACAAACGTCAGTACGATAATACCAATCACGTCGTCAATAATTGCCGCACTCAGAATTGTCGTGCCGACCCTTCCTTTTAGCTTACCCATTTCCCGCAGCGACTCGACCGTAATGCTCACGGATGTCGCAGTCAGAATCGTGCCGACAAAAACAGCCTTATAAAACTCTTCCGAGCCCCACGGTCCGACACCGTAAAATGCCATGTAGAGCAGCGCACCGCATACCAGCGGAATAAACACGCCCGCACACGCAATCAGTGCGGCAATCGGTCCTGTTTTTAACAAATCCTTTAAATCCGTTTCGAGTCCCGCCGAAAACATCAGCAAAACCACGCCGATTTCAGCAAGCTGCACTAGAAAATCCGACTGTTCCACCCAACCCAAAATGCTTGGTCCGATTAGAAGTCCCGCGATAATCTCGCCTACTACCTGAGGCGCTTTTAGCTTTCTTGCCAAAATGCCACAGACTTTGGCGGCGATGATAATAATTGCCAAATTTTTAAACATGAAATACGATTCCATTTTTCACACTGCTCCTTTCTCCGTGCGCGAGTTTGTGCCTTATAGAACAAACTCGTAACGTTGAAAATTTTAATTTTCAACGTTTCCCCTCTTTCATAATATTTTATGCATCGTATATCTCATATGCTTTTCACATTATAGTCTTTTGTTTTTTCAAAGTCAACAATTTATGACAAGATGCGAGAGGAAGTATACGGCGTTTATGGTTTGCGATACTATGCGTTTATATATGTTTCAATGTGTGTAGAAAAAATTATGGTAAAAAATGTAAAATAATGTTTTACAAACATTTGCGAAGACAGTGGAAACAGTGTACAATGAAATTATCAAAATAAAAGATGAATTATTTTTGGATTAAGAGAGGAAATAATTAATTCTTTATTATTTCCTGACAAAGTTGTATAGTTACAAATAATAAAATGTAAATAAGTACCAAACGAAGCAAAAGCGGAGGAAATTATGAATATATATGAAATGATATGTCGTATCTACATACTGAGAGATATTCCGGTTCCGTTGATTTATGGTGAATTAAATAAGTTCATCGACGGTTATTTGGCACAGAATGAACAGTTCAATGAATTCCATCGGCGAAAATCAATTAAAGGTTATAACTACGATCTCCCAATTGAAATAGAAAAAGGTATGAAAGCCTACAAACACGACCAAATTTACCAATTCCGTATCCGCACGGCAGACAAAGAACTATTGTCTTATCTAATGGACGGGCTTGCTGATTACAGAACAGATGCCATAAAAGGACTTACAAGAACCGTGAAACAGATACCGCGAAAACAGATTGCGTCCGTATATTCCCTAACGCCGGTTGTATTAAAAAATGATAAAGGTTACTGGCGCGACTGCATGTCTTTTGAGGATTTTGAGAGAGAACTTACGTCGAGCCTGTGTCACCAGTACGAAGAATATACCGGCGATAAAATAGCAGAAAACATCACGCTTTATCATCAACTGGAACTCAAAAGCAAGTGTGCGGTAGGCGTTTGCTACAAGGGAATAACGCTGTTGGGCGATAAACTGTCAATGCAGGTATCAGACGATGAAAATGCGCAAAAAGTGATGTATTTTGCTTTGGCAAACGGAATGGGCACGATGGGCGCCCGCGGGCTTGGATTTTTAGGGTACCGGTTTGTTTAAATAACGAAACGATGCTATAAAAGGAGTCTCAAATTTACGGATTTTACAAGGAAAATGGTTATAAGAATGGAGGGATACTGTGTTATATGATGCAATAGCAGTATTTGACAAGATGTTAAATGCGCAGGCAGACCGCCAGCGGTCGCAGGAGAGCGACGAAACATGTACAGAACTGGAGCGCAGAACGAAGCTTTTGGTCGATAATTACATTCCAAAAGACGGAACGTACGTACTTATCAATATGGATAAGGATTTCCAATGTGAAACACCGTTAGAAATCAAATTTGATAAAAAGAGCGGGGAATTACAAGGCAAAACGGATGAGCGCTATCCTTATATTCGATATTTGGATTATAACAGCAAGTTGATTGAAATGAACAAGCCGATTGACACAAAAAAAGTTATTCATTCCAATCAAATGTATGCATTCTTTATAAAAAAGGACAGTATTGCTGAGAAAAAACTGACAAGCAGTGTCGTTGACGGTTATTATAAAACGCTTTTTGCGCCTGAAATCAAATATACAAAACCGGCAGCAAAAAAAATGTATCAACAGGCAGTGGCGGAACTTGGCGAACCTGACCGAAAGGCCTTGGATAAAATATGGGAATGGATGAAAGCATGGCTCAAAAATCCTGATCTGCTGCCTGCTGCGCTCTCGGGAAAGGACTATCTGAAACTCTTTTTTGTATATGACGACGAAGAGAAGACCAAAGAGCTGTATGAGAAGGAAAATAAGCGATACGTCATTCCAAATATTTATAATAACAATGATTATAACGTAACGGCTGACGGCACGATTTATGGAATGCCGAGCAATAATATGGGACTGAACGCAAAAAAACCGTTTCTTGAAAATAAAAACCGAAAAACGCCGGCGCCGTATCTGCTCAATATGGAACAGGTCATGCTGCAAAGTCAGTTTTTCGATTATCTGTGGGGACATGCCTGCAAGGGAAATGTCAATGTGTATGTTGATTTTGAAAACGAAAACATCACCGCAATACCGGACAAGAGCAAGGACCTTCCGTGCATAAAAGATGGTTTATATTTGAGAATTAAAAAGGGCAAAGAAGTGGAAATTGTCGACAGCGACACCGTGATTGCGCTGAACTCGAATTTGCCAAAAACATTCTATTTCAAAGAGATTTTGAAGGGCGCAGGCGATGAAAAACTGTACGGTTCGTGCAATGAAACGGCGCAGGTGGCGGCAGTGATAGACGAGGTGTTTTTTGATAAATTCCTAAGCTTTAACTATTTTACGGACCCGATGGATTTACCACAAATGGACGGAGGGCTCAAATACTGTCTGCTGACTTATCGCAACAGAATTTTTACATGGTTATATAAAGCGCCGGAGTATCATATCCAGCAAGTGATACAGGAATTGGGACTGAAACTGATTAAGAATAAGATTGCGGGCGGTTATTTGCTACGTGCAGGAGTGCAGTTGAATCTATTGCTTTCACTGGAAGATTATTTTAATGATAATAAGGAAAAGGAGGAGCTTATGGGAACAATACAGGAGGACTTTCAGGTACATATTGATATGGCAAAGGAGGATTGGACGTTTTCGGACGGTGAGTATTACTATGCAGTAGGACAACTTGTAGGTTATTTTCTGTCCCTTTCCAAATCGGCAAAGAAGCCATTGTCAATGGCGAACCAGTTTCTCAATGCGGACAGTGACAGTTTGATTAAAGAAAAGCTGGGTCAAATGTTTATCCGCTATGGCCATGCGATTGACGCGGATAAAGACGCACGTGCAAAAAATGTGATTAGTCACATTATGATATACGAGCCGACGTGCAAGAAGGTAATGCAGCGAGAACTGATTGCGGGACTGACGGCAAGCAGTGCATTTTATAGAAAAAAGGAACAATAAAGGAGGATTTGGGAAATGATGAAACAAAGAGTATACGGTGTTATGGGGATTTCTTCGATTATGGCAAACTGGAATGCGGATTTCAGCGGATATCCGAAAACCACATCAAAAGGCGACATCTTCGGAAGCGATAAGGCGTTTAAATATTCCATGAAAAAAATGTGGGACGAGAACGGAGAGAAGGTTCTTTATATCAAGTCAATGACAACAAGCGACGACAAAAAAGGCAGCGTTAATTTGGTGCCGAGAACGCTGTTGGAACGTTACACACAGCTTTTTGGATCGGAGGATGTGAAGGACGCAAAAAAGGTTTTGACGAACCTGTTCAGCGCTGTGGATGTCAAAAATTTTGGCGCTACGTTTGCCGAGAAAGGCTGCAATATTTCGATAACCGGCGCAGTGCAGTTCGGGCAGGGCTTTAACAAATATGCGGGCAGCATGCCGCAGGAGCAGCAAATTCTTTCTCCGTTTCGGGACGCGACAGCCGCTTCGAAAAATAAAGAGGGTGAGGAGGCAAAGAATTCGTCCCTCGGTACAAAAATCGTGAGCGACGAGGCACATTATTTTTATCCGTTTTCCATTAATCCAAAAGCGTATAAAGAGTATGTGGATTTGGGCGTGACACAGGGATACACACAGGAGGATTACCAAAGGTTTAAGGAGACGGCGTTGTGCGCTGCGACTTCTTTTGCGACAAATGCAAAAGCCGGATGTGAAAATGAGTTTGGCTTGTTTGTTGAAACGCAGGAGGACGTTTATCTGCCGAATCTTGCGGAAAGCATTGCGTTTGAACATCAGGACAAAGAGAAAAATATCATTCGTGTGAAATGTGGAGAACTGTTGTGCGGATTTGGGGACAAGATTAATAATGTGGAAATTTACTACAATCCGCATACGACGATTGTGGAAACGGATATTCCTAACGTAAAAATGTATCATATTTTTACCCGAAAGCAGTGTGCTGTTTAAAGCGCCGAAAGCGGCTAAGGAGATGACTATGGATATTTTAAAATTTACATTGTCAGGAAAACAGGCAATGTTTAAAAAGCCGGATGTGAATTCCGTGCACTATTATACATACGGTCACATTCATAAGCCTGCGCTGATGGGGCTGTTTGGGGCTGTTTTGGGGTATGCGGGATACAGTCAGATGGACAAATCGCAACCGTATCCCGAATATTACCAAAAGCTTGAGAGCATACAGGTCAGTATTCTTCCGAATGCGGATAAAGGATACTTTGCAAAAAAAATTGTCAGCTTTAATAATTCCGTCGGGTACGCGTCGCGGGAACAGGGCGGGAATTTAATTGTAAAAGAGCAGTGGCTTGAGGAGCCTTCGTGGGATATTTGCGTTCTGTTAGACTGTGAGGAAGCAAAAAAGCTGGCGGAATATGTGACAGAGAGAAAATGTGTCTATATTCCTTATCTTGGCAAAAACGATCATGCGGCAGATATTACGCATGCAGCGATTGTTGAGGGACATAAGAAGGAACATGTCAGCTCACTTGACTGCCTTTTTCCAAAACAAAAGGCGCAGATTGATTTCGATGCGGATTTGTTTGGAGGCGTGGAAAATCCTTTTAAATACGAAGAGGCGCTGCCGATTGGACTGAATGAGCATACAAATCAATATATACTGGAAAAATTTGTATTTACCAATATGACGCTTACCCAAACAGAAGAGACTGTTTGGGATGTTGACGGAAAGCAGGCTGTTTTTTACTAAGAAACAGACCTGACACGGGTTTGGAGGAACAGGCAATGGAGCTTATGGAAGTATTGGATTTTACAAATCCGGTTTATGCACATACGAATTCAAAGGTTTATGAGGAACGGGAGACGCTGCAGGAGCATACACAGCGTTGTCAGAAGTATTTTTCGCGTCTGCTTGAGAAGGAAAAAATGCAGGACGCTTTTGAAACAATGGAGCCGGTATTGTTCGGGGACACGGCGAAAGAATACAGGGATTGGTTTTTACAGGCAGTGCGTGATGTCATCACGTTTCATGATGCAGGAAAAATCAATCCTGTTTTTCAACAAAAAGCAATGAAAAACAAAGCGTTTGAGAACATACATATTCCGCAGCTACATGAACAAAATCATTCTGTATTGTCGGCATATATTTACCTTGACTGTCAAATGGCATGTTTGGAGCAGATGCACAAAACGACGCCCATTGACCAGGGGAAAAGAATATACCTGTATGAGATTGTTTGCATAAATGCGTATCTGATTATGAAACACCATTCCGATTTAGACAGCTTTGATGCGTTTTTGAATGCAATACAGGCGGGCGGAAAGCTGTACAATATTGATCAGGCAATGCAGCAAAAAAGCTTTCGGCAGTTGTACAGAGGGAAGTATTCTCAAATGCCGGTATCAAAATATGTCGATATTTTGGAAAGGGCAAAAACGGAAACGGAAGCGCGCAGTTTTGCAAAATATACCTATGCAAGGCTGGTATTTTCCCTGTTGACGGCGTGTGATTATTATGCAACAAATGAATATATCACGGGAACGGAAATAAAACAGTTTGGTTCGGTTCGGGAAATAAATGACTTGCGGGAGACGTTTGAGAAGACACAGCGGATGCGGGAAATCAGAATGTTTCACCCTGAAAAAGCAGTGGATAACGGAACGGATATCAATTATCTGCGCAATATGCTTTTTTATGAGGCGGAACGAAATCTTGCGGACCATGCGGATGAGGACATTTTTTATTTGGAAGCGCCGACCGGCTGCGGAAAGAGTAATGTCGGATTTCACAGCAGCTTTTTCCTTGCCCAAAAGGGTATGGGTAAAATCATTTATGTCTACCCGTTTAACAATCTTGTAGAGCAGAACAAAGTCAGTTTGGAAGAGCTGTTCCAGGGCAGCAATATTTTTGAAAAAGCAGCTGTCGTCAATTCTGTAACGCCGATAAAAAGGGATGTCAAAACGGATAAGGAGAACGGTGAGTTTGAAGAAAACTGGGCGGAATGCAATTGGAGCAAGTCGTTGCTGGACAGACAGTTTTTAAATTATCCGATAATCCTGACAACACATGTAAGCCTGTTTCAAACAATGTTTGGAACGCAGCGTGAGGCGCTTTTCGGGTTTCACCAGCTTGTGGGAAGTGTGATTGTATTGGACGAGATACAGAGTTATAAAAATGCGATTTGGATGGAAATTATGATGTCCCTCCAGTATTTTTGCAAATATCTGCACTGCAAGGTTCTTATTATGTCCGCCACACTGCCCGATTTGGCAGTGCTGACCGGAACGCACGAAGGTGTACGGCGTTTAATCCAAAACAGGGCGTTTTATTTCAATGATAAACGTTTTCAGGACAGGGTTCGGATTTCTTATGAGCTGTTACACCATGAGGACTTTGATGAAGAGGCGCTTTATGCGCATGTCAAAGTGCAGGCAGGGGAAAAGAAAAAGATATTGATTGAATTTATTCAGAAAGAAATGGCATATCGCTTTTTTGACAGATTGAAATCGGATGAGGAGATTGACGCCGTTGTAGAGCGCATGACGGGAGACGATAATTGTGTTGACAGAGAGCGGATTTTGCGGTGTATCAAAACGCAAAAGTTTGAACAAACGGGATATATTCTGATTGCAACGCAGGTTGTTGAGGCGGGCGTTGATATTGATATGGACATCGGATACAAGGATATTAGTACCTTGGACAGTGAAGAGCAGTTTATGGGCAGAATTAACCGGAATGCGAAACGGGGAGGTATCGTATATTTTTTTGATTTATTTTCAGCAAAGCGTATTTATGGGGAAAATGATTACCGGATAAGTGAAACGTTTACTTTGAAGAATGAAGCAATGCAGCAGATTTTAAAGGAAAAGAATTTTTCGCAGTATTATGAGCAGGTGATGCGCGTTATCAGGAAAAACAGGAACGCTTCTTCTGATGCGGAGGGCATTGATGCATTTGTAAATGAGACGGGTGCGCTTTGCTTTCGGAAAATAAGTGCAAGAATGCGGTTGATTGAGGAGAATGACTGGCGTATGTCTGTTTTTTTGGCTCGAACTATTGTTCTTTCGGATGGAGAGACGGTTGACGGGCAGGATTTGTGGAACCGGTACAAGGAGTTGTTGATGTATCCTCCAAATGACTATGCTCAGTTTCGCGTTCAGCTATCTGAAATCAGCAGTAAGCTTAATCTTTTTATCTATCAAATTAAAAAGAATTCCAATATCGCGTATTCTGACAGGGTGGGTGAAATTTACTGCATCGAAAATGGAGAGGAGTATTTTTCCGACGGCAGGTTAGATAAAAGAAAGCTTGAGAAAGAGGGAGGGCTGTTTATTGAAATCTAATCATATACGCGTCAATGGGACGCTGATTAATTATTATTTTCATTGCAAAAGACAGTGTTATTTGCATGGGAACCGGTTAAACCTTGAGGATAATAGTGAGCTGGTTCAGATTGGGCGGGCGATACATGAGGTGAAAGCGCAGGAAAGTGAACATACGGAGATTGCGATAGAAAATATCAAACTGGACAAGCTGACTGCGGAATATCTGACAGAAATCAAAAAGTCCGATGCGGATATGGAGGCGGGAAAGTGGCAGTTGTATTATTATCTGAAGGTCTTAAAGGATAAAGGAATTGTCAGAAAAGGAAGGCTTATATTTGAGGAAAAAAATAAGGCTAAGAAGGCGGCAGTAATCCTTGAACTGGATGATGTGCAGGAACAGAAACTGGAGCGGATTCAGACGGAGATTGAGGAACTGCTTTTATCTGACGAGGTACCAAAGGCGGAGGAGAAAGCAGGTTGTAAGAAGTGTGCCTATTATGAATATTGTTTTATCTGAGAAGGGGGCAGGCAGGTAATGGGAAGTACGAGATATATTATGTCGCAGGGAGAGTTGACGCGGAAGGATAATTCGTTATGCTTTCGGAAAGACGGGAAAAATGTGTACATACCAATTGAGAATACAAGGGAGATTTACTGTCTGAATGAGGTGAGTGTTAATACAAAGCTTTTGGATTTTTTGGCGGCAAATCATGTGGTGGTGCATTTTTTTAATTATTACGGAGGATATAGCGGAACTTATTATCCACGTGAGCAGTATTGCAGTGGGAAGCTTTTGATTCAGCAGGTCAATGCGTTTGAGACGCGGCGGCTGGAGATTGCGAAGGCAATTGTACATGGGATTGGCGAAAACATTTATGAGGTGTTATATCACTATTATAAACATGATAAAAAAGAAGTAAAAGAAACAACGGACTGGATTAGGAAGGTATTTCATAAGCATGTGGATTTGTCGGAAAAGGTATCTGAGCTGATGTCGGTTGAGGGGGAGGTGTGGGCAAGGTTTTATTCGTGTTTCCGTTTCTTTCTGCCGGAGGATTTTATTATGAATAAGCGGGTGAAGCGTCCGCCGGATAATCCGATTAATGCATTGATTTCTTTTGGGAATACACTTCTTTATACAAAAACAATTTCTGCGATTTACAGAACGCATTTGGACCAGCGGATTAGCTTTCTGCATGAACCGTCGGAAGGGCGGTTTTCTTTAAGTCTTGACATGTGTGAGGTATTTAAACCGATTATTGTTTACCGGACGATTTTTGAACTGGTGAATAACAGAAGACTTCAGGTGGAGAAGCATTTTGAACGGAAGGTGAATTATTGTCTGCTGAATGAGGAGGGACGGAAAATTTTCATTGAGGCTTTTGAACAGCGGCTGGAATCGGTTTTTTATCATGAGCGTCTAAAACGGAAAGTTTCCTATCGGACAGCAATTAAATTAGATTGTTATAAATTGATTAAGTTTATTTTGGAAGGGAAGGAGTTTGTCCCGTTTTCGGTTAAGACGAATATTTAGGCTGGCTGCATAAATTGCGTTTTTGTGTGTAAGTGTTTGAGCATTATTGAGGGTATGGGAAATTTGCGTGTTGCCAATAGTGTACTTACGCATTGTGAACGGAGTTTATGTTGAACTTGCAGACTTTTAGTAAGAACGAGGGATTTTTATGGAGAAAAGCACGAAAAAAATGAATTATAATTATGTGTTTGTATTTTATGATGTGAATGAAAAAAGGGTACAAAAGGTTTTTAAGGTATGCAAGAAATACCTTTCACATTTTCAGTTTTCTGTTTTTCGCGGGGACATTACCCCATCGAAGCTGATACAATTGGAGAGTGATCTGAAAAAGGTGATTCATGCGGAGGAGGATTTTGTGTGTATTATTAAACTGATGAATGATAATGTGTTTGGAGAGGATATTTTGGGAAAACGGGATAGGGCGACGGGGGAGGATTTGATTATATGAAATCTATTTTAACAGCAATCTGACAGCAGTATTTTACCAGGCGGGAATATTGGCATTTGGGGAAAAAGACTGAAAATATGCGGGGAAGAAGGTGATGGAGGGATGAAAAAAGTTTTTTGCTGTTTACTTGGTAAAAAATATTAGAAAGAGTGACTTTTTGGGGGATTGGTGGTATGATAGGATAGTAAGGATGGCGGATTTGCCTTGGATTAATAGAAACATGGGATGTATTGAAATTTTAACATAGCAGTAGCAATTTGCAAAGCGTCCAGATTAATAGAAACATGGGATGTATTGAAATAGTGAATTGCGGGGATTGAAATGGAGCGACATAGGATTAATAGAAACATGGGATGTATTGAAATAGCCCTAAAACGTATGTACCATGTGGGAAGTTACAGATTAATAGAAACATGGGATGTATTGAAATTAGACATTCGGTGTGCGCCGCTTGTCAATGACCAGCGATTAATAGAAACATGGGATGTATTGAAATTACGGCAAGCAATAAAAGATAAGATGGCAAGGAAGATTAATAGAAACATGGGATGTATTGAAATTTTGTGGAAAGACCGCCGAACAACTCGCGCGGATAAGATTAATAGAAACATGGGATGTATTGAAATTTTACAACACTAATAAGAAAAGGAAAAAGAAACACGATTAATAGAAACATGGGATGTATTGAAATCGCAGAAACAGCCATACCGTAAGAAAAACGGGGAAGATTAATAGAAACATGGGATGTATTGAAATTCGACGAAAACTATGTGCATAAGACAAGCAATGAGGGATTAATAGAAACATGGGATGTATTGAAATTTTTCATGGATTGTTTACGGGTTGTGACGAATTGCAGATTAATAGAAACATGGGATGTATTGAAATAGAGGATTATACCATTTTTCCTCTGATTCGGCAAGAGATTAATAGAACTTGAGTTTCCGCAGTTCTATCCACAGAACCGTCAATCGTATGTACTAATTAT
>CAJUJG010000011.1:67616-83742 GCA_910586715.1 uncultured Lachnospiraceae bacterium | reverse complement strand
ATAAATATGTTGATGGAACAGGCTACAACTGTAAGAAAAGAGTGGAGCGCGGTCTGTGACAGTGTGATTCATGAAAAACCTAAGTTTATAAAGCGTCTTAGGGATAAAATGTGGTTTTCCAATTTGGAAACGATATCTGCGTTTTTAGAAGCATACCATTTTACGGCTATGAGATATATTGAAGATGATGGTTCGGTTACGATATCGCTTAATGAAATTGATCTTATAGAAAATGGCATAGATGAGCGAGAAGCGCGTCTAAATATGGGTAGGGCTATATTGGATTATGCATTGGATTATTATAATGAATACGAACTGTATTCTCATAGTCTGAATCGAAAGAAACATATTCCTTATATTTTTAAAGCATTGATTATAGATGCTCCAAAAAAGATAGGAGATATGGTACAATGCCAAGATGGAAAGAACTAAAAAGGTTTTGTGATAGGGATGGATGGGAATTATATAAAGATACGGATCATTATTTCTATCGTAAAACAGATGATGATGGCAATATCAAATTGACGAAAGTTTCAAAAGGTTCAGGAGAAATTCATCCTCATATGTGGAGGGAAATATTAAAGAAACAATTACAGGTTACACAAGAATATTTTAACAGTAAAATATGATAACAAATTACTTTAAAAAGTGTTGTATTAAAAAAGCGTAAAGTCTGAAAATTCAGATTTTGCGCTTTTTTGTATGATAAAATTGTAATTATGATGGTATCTGACAGGTTATTTTGTCTGTTTACGCAATT
The DNA here is from genome assembly GCA_910586715.1 of uncultured Lachnospiraceae bacterium. Classification (GTDB taxonomy): domain Bacteria; phylum Bacillota; class Clostridia; order Lachnospirales; family Lachnospiraceae; genus COE1. The sequence goes on along the minus strand of CAJUJG010000011.1, from coordinate 82,982 downwards.
TATAATTTACGAGGTACTGCAATTCTGCTTTATTATCATCCGTTAACTGTTTATAATCTTTCAGAAAATCAAAGTCTGTTTTTGACAGTTTCAGTATAAATTCTTTTGAGACATTTTTGGATTTTAGATAATGGAGAACCTGAATGTCAGAGCAGTTGTCATCTGTATTTGTTTCTGTGTGTTCGGATACCGCGTCAGAGAAGCCAGTCAGTTCATCCAAAGAAACTTTATAATATCGGGCAATTAAAATCAGTGTTTCAATATCAGGCATTCGGCTGCCTGTTTCAAAGTATGAGTAAGTTGACCGCCCTATGCTGAGCGCTTCGCAGAGCTGTTTTTGTGTTAGGTTATGCAATTGTCGTAATTCAAGAAGCTTAAGCCCGAGCGATCCTTTTTTCATGAAAACCCTCCATTTATAAACTAAAACAGGCGTTAATTGAGAATTGCACTCTCAATTGAATACAGCCTGTGATAATGAGAGACAAAGTGCTAACTGTTATTCTAATGATTATATCAATATGGAAAAATGATTTGTTTATACTTCACAAATTATGACAGATATGGTAGTATTTATTGTGTAACAAATAATGACATATTGGATTGCTTGGAAAATGTGACAAAGATGAAACATTGAAAACTATGAATGTGTGTAAATAAAATAAGAAATAATTGGAGGAATGGTTTATGCGGTTTGGAAAAAGAGTTATAGCATGGATTTTGATTGGTGTAGCAATTGGAGAGGCACAGCATAGTAGGAGTGGATAAAAAAATGAAATAGCAGGATATTTATTGGAAAAGAAAATTTTGACAGTAAGTGATAGTTAAAATAAAGTTTTGATAATTTTTTATATTGAAAATGTATTAAGTTGAAGGATAAAACTACGTTTTAGAAAAAAGGAGAATCAGGATGAAAAAGATGAATGTAGTAAAACGAATTGTTGCTTTTATGATAATGGTTATTTTGGGTGTGACAGTGGCATCGGAAAATGTTGTATATGCGGCAGGAGATGTGCAGGAGATTGAAGCGTCAGAAATGGTATTGGAGGAAGAGGAAGGTTATGGAGCTGTTTCTGTGGAAAGTTTGGAAGTAAGTGGCACGGAAGAGACGGAGGAAACAGGAGGGACAGATGAGGTAGAAGTTACGGAAGCAGAAGGAACATCTGACTGCGTGGAAACGGTAAGTGTGTTGGAAATATTGGAAGAGACGGAAACAGATGCGGAAGTATGGACAGAGTCAGAAGAGACGGAAGCGGATATTGAGGAAGACGTGAAGGCAGAAATAACGTCAAATATGAAAAGTGAGTGTTTGCCATATCTTTTGTGGTATTGTGAACAAATGGATAGTATTGTGATGGGAGGGACAACATATAAGGATGCGCTGGAATTTCGCGTATTTGGTGATGATGATATTAGAGCAGGATTTAATCTGAATGGAATTTATAAAACGATTAGCTTTTCAATAGGGCATATAGATGGGAAAGGCACAGGTGCTAATGATATTGTTTTAAAAATTTATAGGGATAAAGTGGAGAAAGGAAGTTATGCATTAAATAATGATGATATTCCAAAATATATAATTTGTAATGTAGAAGGAACACATCAATTGGAATTTGTATTTGAAGCTCAAGGAAGCAGGTATAATCCTTCCTATTTCGGTATAGGTAATATCAATTTTTCTAAAGAGAGTCATGATACTTGTATTGGAAAGACCATTAATTCAAATATGAAAGAAAAGGACTGTTTACCCTATAATACAAAGTATTGTGACTTAAAAGATAATATTATGATGGGAGGGACGACATATAAAGATGCGTTAGAATTTTGCGTATTTGGTGATGATGATATTAGAGCAGGATTTAACCTGAAAGAATTATATAAAACCGTTAGTTTTTCGGTAGGACATGTAGATGGTAAAGATGCAAATTCTAGGAACATTGTGCTAAAAATTTATAGAGATGGTGTGGAAAAAGGAAGTTATGATTTAAATAATAATGATATTCCAAAATCTATAATTTGTAGTGTAGAAGGGACACGACAGTTTGAGCTTGTATTTGAAGCTCAAGGGAGTAGGTATAATCCTTCCTATTTCGGCATAGGCGCCATTAATTTTTCAACAGAAGCCATTGTAGAGAAACCCGTTACAGTAACGGATTTCAGCATTGACACAACGAAAGAAGGCGCAGTCAACCAACCGCTTACCATTTCAGGAAGCATTACATTGTCAGAGTACAAAGAAAATTTATCAGAACTACTACAGGACGCAGTAAACAATATTCAATGGACAAGCAATGATGAAAGCATTGCCAAAGTCACAAACTGTATAATTACCAACATTGACTTAACCAGTCACTCCGCAGTATTGCAGATTACCGTTACTCCGTATAAAGCAGGAACTGTAAAAATAACAGGAAAAACATCAAACAACAAAACTTCAAGCTGCGATATAACAATAAAAGCCAGTACATCAGAAACACCTGATGTGATTTCTGATTTCAGTATTGATACAATAATGAATGACGGAACACCAAATGGAAAGATACAAGCCATTGGAAGACTGATATTAAGTGATGGAATCAAAGCTTCACGAGAGCAAATCCAAGAAGAAGTGGATAACATCCTATGGACAAGCAGTGACTTTCAAATTGCTCGGGCAGTGAACTGCGGGCAGGTAAGTATTAACGGTATGCGGGTACAATTCCCAATAAACATAAATTGCTACAAAGCAGGAACCGTCACGATTACGGGAAGAACGTTAAATGGCTTGGCTGCGGATTGCCAAGTAACAGTAAGCGGGGACGGACTAGATATTTTTACAATAGGCAGTATTGATCCGATACAGAATAGAGTTGTAGAGGGCAGTCAAGTAGTAACCACTGCAAGATTTACTTTGAATGAAAATGTGAAAGTCACCGAAGAACGAATACAAAAAGAAATAAACGACATGAAATGGGAAAGCAGCAATAAAACAATTGCAGAGGTAACAGGATGTGGAGAAATAAGCATAAATGGTTCTCAGGTAGAATTTCCGATACAAATAAGCTGCTATAAAGCCGGAAGCGTAAATATTACTGGAAGAGTATCAACCGGATGGAACAGAAGTGTTAGGATAACAGTGGAAGAGAAATCAGATACAGGAGAAACGGAGGAGAAGCCAGATACAGGAGAAACAGAAGAGAAACCGACAAACGTAATTATAAGTTTCAATATCAGTGAAATTGAAGACGATATAAAAGCCAATAGTAAAATAAAGTTATACGGAGAATTGAGGCTGCGGGAAGATTCTTATATTGAGGAAACCGCCCTGCAGGATACTGTAGACAATATTCAATGGACAAGCAGTGACAAAACGGTTGCCGAAGTTACAGACTGTGGAAAAGCCAAAATTGGTGGGCAAAGAGCGGAGTTTCCAATACAGATAAGCTGTTATAAAGCAGGAACTGCACGGATTACGGGAACAATTCAGTCGTCAAAATTAAGTGCGTCCTGCATGGTAAATGTATTGGAATCAGATTCCGAAGAATCCGTTTACGCGGTTTCCTTTGATACCCGCAATCATGGAACAGCACCTAAGCCATATACTGACATTCCATTCGGAAGTAAAATCAAAGCGCCGTCCAATCCGCAGGCTTACGGATATATCTTTACAGGCTGGTATAAAGATGTATCCTGCAAAGAGCTGTGGGATTTTGAAACAGACGTTGTAAAGTCGAATATTGTTTTATATGCAGGCTGGAAAGCTTCCAATGATAATATGGACGATGACGATTTGGACGGTGTACTGCCCGAGGATATTCCGTCAGGCGGTATTCCCGACGGGTTATGGATTGCGGGAATCAAGGATTATGTCTATACAGGCAGTCCTATTAAGCCGCAGGTTCGTGTTTATGACAGTAATAAGCGGTTAACAGCAGGACGGGATTATACGATAAGTTATAAAAACAATACAAAGGTCAGCAATGCATTTGATGCAAAAAAATTGCCTGCGGTTGTGGTGAAAGGAAAAGGAAACTATGTCGGTACGCAGACGGCTGCATTTCAGATTTTAAAAGCAGATTTAAATGATAATAATGTCATAGCAGAAAATCTTATCGTTGCTTTTAACGGCAAAGTGCAGAAGAAGGTTCCAATGCTGATGTATCACGGCAAAAAACTGGCGAATAAAAAAGATTTTATTGTTTCATATCCGAACGCAGGAGTGAATGCGTATACGGCTTTGGGAACATATGACATTGTTTTAACCGCAGCGCCGCAAGGCAGCTTTACAGGAACAAGAACAGTAAAGATGACAATTACAGGCAGCATGGGAACGGGAAACGCAGCAGGTATCTCTCTGCGGACTGCCGTGATAAGCGGAATCACGGATAAAGTATATAACGGGACAGTTCCCGAACAGGATATTGTTGTGATGCTGAATGGGAAAACGTTAAAGGAAGGGACGGATTATCGGGTTGTTTATTCCGACAATATTCAAGTCGGAACAGCCAGTCTGTTTATTACAGGGATGAATGCTTATACGGGCACCGTGAAAAAATCCTTTAAAATACTGCCCTATGATATCAGTCAGGACAGCGGAAATCGGATTGGCGGTTTACAGAAAACAATAACGGCAAAATATGTAAAAGGCGGCAGTAAACCGAAATTGGAACTGACCTTTGGCGGCAGGAGAATGACGGAAGGAACGGATTATACGGTTACATATAAAAACAATAAGGCACCTGGAGGCGGTGCAAGTTACACGATAAAGGGAAAGGGGAATTTTAAGGGAACACGGACGGGAAGTTTTACGATTGTCCAAAAACCGTTAGATGACATATGTGTCATTGTGCCTGACATGGTTTATTCCAATAAGGCAGGGAATTGTATCAGCAAGCCGATCTTAACGGATACGGACGGCAAAAAGCTTGCTACAGGTAAGGATTATATTGTGGGTTCTTATACGCTTGAAGACGGCACGACACTGACACCGCTGAGTATTGTGGGGGTGAACGAGAAGGTTCGGGTTGAAATAACAGGAATTGGCGCCTATACAGGAACGGTGAAGGCTGTTTATAAAATTACGCTTCAGGATTTTAGCAAGGCAAAAGTCAGTATCTTAAATCAGGCATATACGGGAAAGGAGATTACCTTAGGGAAAAATGACATTAGTGTCAGAATCGGGAATGCAGGTCTGGTTTATGGGACGGATTATGAAATTGTGGAGGACAGCTATGTCAACAATGTAAAGAAAGGCACCGCGATTGTGATGATTGCCGGAAAGGGAAATTATGGCGGTACAAAGACGGTGAAATTTAAAATTACCGCGAGAAAGTTTTTATGGACGGTTTTTGACAAGAAAACAATTCTCAGTTCAGGGAGCTGTGGGGAGCATGTGACTTATGTGCTGGATAGTGACGGGGTACTTACGATTAGCGGTAGTGGAGATATGGATAATTACTGGAGTACTCCAAGTCCGTGGTCTGTTTATCTTTCCCAAATTAAGACGATTGTCATATCAAATGGAGTGACGTATATAGGGGGATGTGCGTTTTCAGAGTGTAGTAATTTAACAAAAGCAGAGCTTGCCAATAGTGTTACAAGCATAGGGGAACATGCATTTATGAGTTGTAGCAGTTTGGAAGGAATAGAGATTCCAAATAGTGTATCGTTTATGGGACCATATGCATTTGCGGGTTGCAATGGTTTGAAAGCAGTCTATATATCAAATTTGGAAGACTGGTGTAATATAACATTTGACACCTTGTCTAATCCATTGGAATTTGCTCACGATCTGTATGTAAATGGGATATTAATAAAAGAGCTTACTATTCCAAGAAGTGTGACAAGTATAAAGAATCATACATTTTCAGGCTGTAGCAGTTTAACAAGTGTCAAATTTCCAAATAGTGTAACAAGTATAGGAGAATGTGCATTTGAGAAATGCAGTGGTTTAAGGAAAGTGGAAATTCCCAATAGTGTGACAGATATAGAAGCGTGGGCATTTATGGATTGCAGTAGCTTAACAGAAGTAGAAATTCCTAATAGTGTGACAAATATAGAGAATTTCGTATTTTCGGGTTGTAGTAGCTTAACAAAAATGAAAATTCCTAATAGCGTAATGGTTATAGGAGCTTCTGCATTTTCAGACTGCAGTGGATTGATTGAAGTGAATATTCCTAATAGTGTGACAAACGTAGAAGCATGGGCATTTTCAAATTGCAACGGTTTATCTAAAGTGGAAATTCCTAATAGCGTAGCTGATATAGGACGCTGTGCATTTTCGGGTTGCAGCAGTTTAGAAAGTATAAAAATATTAAATACAGCTTGTAATATATATAATGATATTCAGACGATTCCGAATAATGCTACAATATATGGCTATGTCGGTTCTACTGCACAATCATATGCAGAAAAATACTATACAAAATTTGAATCGTTGAGTGATATATCGTATAGTACGCAGGAGGTCATTTCAAGAAGTTTTGAGGAATCATAAGACTTGTGTTGGATAGCGACAGGGTGTTAATAATTCGTAATTTTCAATTGTGCGTCTTGGATTGTTAATGAAAACTGAATACGATGCAGAAGCGGTGTTTTTCTATCCCTAAATGGGAGAACAAGAACATCGCTTTTTTATACCTTGAAAACGAATCGACATTGGGAGTGACTGGTAACAAAGATGCAAAAAGGATGCAAAAAGAATTGCCGAAAAGAATTGAGTTCAAAAAATGTTAATGCTATACTGATAAACGAAAGGGTGATGATGCGGTGGAACAGAAAACGAAAAACAATATCCGAAAAAAAATCGCAAAGCTGTGCATTGCCGTCCTGTTTATTTGTACGGGATTAGAATGCAATGCGGCAGCAAAAGAAAATACACAGGAAAATATCACCAAAGAATATGAGAAATACATACAATGCTTTGACGCGATTAAAACACTGGACGACATTGTACCGCAAGGTTACGAGATTATAGAAAAGCATGTGTTTGACATTCCGCTTGTAACAAAGAGCACGGAAACGGATGAAAACGGTGAGCTATTGGATACGGAGGTGACAAGACCGGCGGATATTCATCAAATCGGCAGCGAAGATGCGGTTGTGCTGCAGAGCGTTCCGACGGTACGTTTTATCACGGCAATTGATAAAACGTATCACAGGGCAGCCGTGTTTCTCGGAGATAAGGACGGAACTATTCTTTATAAGACAAATATGCTTGAGTGTAACTACACGTATAGAGGTCGTATGGAGCAGCCCATTGTGGATATGGTGTCGGTGGCGTTTGCGGACATGAACCATGACGGGTTAACGGATATTATTTTGATTGCAGGCTGTAAGAATGACACAGGAAATTATGCGGACAAGCTATACAAGGTGGGCGAAGTCCTTTTTCAGAAGCAGGGTTCGGTTTCCTTTTACAGAGACTGGCGTATAAACGATAAATTGAACCGCTTTGGCATGAACAAGAGCGCGAAGTGCATTATATCGTTTGTGCGGGACGGAAATTCGACGGAATTTCTTTATACGGCAACGACACAGCAGGAACTTATGGACAACGGATTTCAGGTTATCGAAGAGCAGAGCTACTGGCGGACCTATGAGAAGCTCGGACGCCTCAAAGTATTGCCCGGAACGTTCTCCATGGCGGATTATGACATTTTAATGGTTTACATGATTAACAATCAGGGAAATATTGTGTGGAGCTTTCAGCCGATGGGGGATATGGATAACCTTTATTCCTTAAAAGGAATAAGCGGAAAGGACATGGACGGAGACGGCATGAAGGATTTGGTCGTGTGGGCGCTGTACAGCAAAGAGGGCGCACATGGCGAGCTTTTGACGGAAAACAGATGTTCTGTGTATTATCAGCGCACGGGCGGGTTTGACACGGATACGGATTTTGTGGACAAATATCGGTTTACAGGCGAGGAAAATATGGAAACGCTCTTAGATGCGATACGTGCGTACTGGGGCTGGTCAGCAAACAAAAAGGAGAGCAAATGATAAAAATATTAATTGTGGACGATGAAAAGACGATATGCGATTTAATTGACATTAATCTGTCGGCGGCAGGTTATCACTGCAAGTCCGTACAGGACGGGCTTACGGCGATTGATTTGATTGAACGGGAACATTTTGACCTGATTTTACTGGACATAATGCTTCCGGGGGCGGACGGTTATGACATTATGGAATACATACGGCCGCTCAATATCCCCGTAATTTTTATTACCGCGAAGCACGATGTCAAGGACCGTGTAAAGGGCTTAAAGCTTGGCGCGGACGACTATCTGGTCAAGCCGTTTGAGGTTGTGGAGCTGGTGGCGCGCGTGGAGGTGGTGCTGCGCAGGTATCATATCGCGGAAAAAGCACTTACGGCGGGGGATATTGTTGTGGATATGGAGGCGCACAAAGTGACAAGGGCGGGAAACCCCGTTGCGCTTACCAATAAGGAATATGGACTGTTGGTGCTCTTTATACAGAATAAAAACGTTGCGCTTTTTAAAGAACGGCTTTATGAAAAAGTGTGGGGTGACGAATACCTTTCGGACAGCAGAACGCTTGAGCTGCATGTACAGCGGCTTAGGAAAAAGCTTGGCTGGGAGAACAGCCTTGTGGCGGTATATAAGGTGGGCTATCGGTTGGAAATTGACTGAAAATTCCCGGAATATCGAAAGCAGGGAGGATTTGGACGAATGAAATTTTCATATAAAATCTTGCTGAGCACAGTGCTGATTATGGCGCTTGCGCTGGGCGTGAGCGGGTACTTGTTTGTCAATTACGTTTTTGACGCTTCCATGACAAGAGAAGTAGGGCAGGCGCTTGACGAGAGCAGTATCCTGCAATTTGCTTTTGAGACGGCGGCACTCAATATCCCCTCCAAGTACGCTATGCTGCAAAATTCAACCATAGAGGAAATCGGCATCAAGCTTGAGGCGAGCGGACAGGGCGGCAGACTGCTTCGCATTTCAGATGAGGAGGGACGGTTTCTTTATGCGAGCGAAGGGTTTGCGCAGGAGATTGATTTCCTGATGCAGATTGATAAAGAAACGCGGATATATCAGGTCGTGCGGGACGGGGATTCCTATTATATCCAAACTGGAACGATGCTTGATGCGCTTGACAGGGTACTTTATCTTGAAACGCTTCATGATGTGACAGGTATTTATGAGGAGCGGCGGCAGGGCTTTCATATATACCGCCAGGTAACGGTGTTTATGCTTTTGACAAGCATTGCGGTGATGTGGATTATTTCAGGGTGGATTACAAAGCCGATACGTCTTTTGACAAGGGCGACAAAAAAGATGGCGGCAGGCGATTATGCGTACCGTGCCAAACGGGTTAGCAGCGACGAACTTGGGCAGCTGACGATCGATTTTAACAGAATGGCAGGCGCGCTCGAGAAAAATGTGGAACAGCTTGAAAATGAGGTGCGCGCGCGGGAGGATTTTATCGGCGCATTTTCCCATGAGCTCAAAACGCCGCTGACCTCAATTATCGGATATGCGGATTTGCTGCGTTCAAGAAAGCTTGACGACGAGAAACAATTTCTTTCGGCGAATTACATTTACACAGAAGGAAAGCGCTTGGAGACAATGGCATTTCGGTTATTGGATCTTGTGGTAATGAAGCGCGGCGCGCTGGAGCGGCAGGAAGTGGACGTGTCAGAGCTATTTGATTATCTGCGCAGGATGTATGGGACAATTGAAGGCGTGACGCTTGATATTTCATATGATGCAGGGCAGGTATGTGTGGAAGGCAACCTTTTAAAATCCGTGCTTTTAAATTTGATTGACAATGCTCATAAGGCGTCAAAAGAAAATGGTACGATTGAGGTGCGGGGAGAGCGGCAGGAAGACGGGTATGTTTTCAGTGTGCGGGATTATGGCGTCGGCATACCCGCAGAAGAGTGCAGCCGTATCACGGAGGCGTTTTATATGGTGGACAAATCGCGTTCAAGGAGCAGAAACGGCGCGGGGCTTGGCTTATCCTTGTGTACGCAGGTGCTTTCGCTGCATGACAGCGAGCTGATGATTGAGAGCACGCTCGGCGAGGGAAGCTGCTTTTGGTTTCTGATTAGGGATACAAATGGAGAACAGGTTGAATGAGTGGACAGAACAGAAAAAATGGGAATAGAAAAAATGCGAACAGAAAAAAGAACAGAAAGAGAAACAGGCGGTACATTTTCCTGCTCATAGTCATTGGGACAGGGCTTGTTGTTTTTGGTGCGATTTGGGGACCGGAGCAGCTTTCGAATTACAGGGACCAGTATACGCTCAATAAAATTAAGGCGGAGGCGGTGGAGGGAAACGGTGAGGGTTACCGGTATTCGCTAAACAGCAATGAAAAGCTTTATATTCTGTCAAAATGCCTGACAAACCAAGTGCTGCCCGAGAGTGACGCAAGCGTGGTTACAAAGGTGCAGACGGATATGGATTATGATAATCTGACAGGCAACTATGCGTTTGTGGTCAATCATCAGGAGCCGTCCGACAAGGAAATTACAGAGGAGCAGATTTATGAGCGGTGCAACGAGGAGCTTGCCAAGATGTATACGCTTTCGATTTTGCCCGAGGAGGTGAGAAGCGTTACGGCGGCAACGCACAGTGCAGTGCTCTATTCGGCAATTGATGTGCTTGAGCCGCGCAATAATTTATCCGTGTGGAAGATTAGTTTAAAAACGGGGCAGCAGAATGCCAATAAGGAAGGCTGTCTTTTGGACGCATATATTGATGCGGATACGGGGCTTGTCTATGAATTTTATGTCAGAACCGCCGGAAGTACGTGGGCGGATATTGATTCGGATAACATGGTGGCACAGTGGAGCGAGTATCTCGGGCTGAAAGGGCAGCAGGAATATGAGGACGCCAACCCGCTGATGGAAACCACGTCGGATTATAAAAAATATAAATTTGCAGGTGTGGATAAAGGAAATACGGTTGTCACGGTCGGATTTTATGAAGGAATAAACGAATTGTTTTTAAAAATTTCACGGTAGGATTATGCAAAAATGATGTAAAAAATATGTCGTTTTGATGTGGAAAATATGATATTTTGATGAAGCTCTCCTGTATTCTTTAGGTATGGAATGAACGGTAAAGATGAAAATACCAAGGAAAAAGGGGGGCTTTATAATGTATATCGGATATGCGCAGGTTCATAGGCGTGTCAGAAGGCGTGTTGATAAAAGGGCGCTGAAGTGTTTTTTTACAGTATTTATGGCAGTATGTCTGCTGTATTGCATTGTGCAGGCGGCAGCTTACCAGTGGATGAACGGTTACAGACAGAAGGAAACGGTTGAGGAGGTGGCATTTAATCCGCCGCTGCATGCTTTGGATATTCGGGATGTAGTGACAAAGGCGGATGCTGTCAGCCAAGGGGAACGGGCAATTCCCATACGGGATGCGTCCAATCCGCTGATTGTAATTGACGCGGGACACGGAGGGGCGGATGCGGGCTGCTCAAAGGGGGATTTGTATGAGAAGGATATTAATTTAAGCATTGCAAATCATACCAGGGAGCTGTTAAATGCGCGCGGCTATGAGGTGCTTATGACGCGGGAGGGAGATGAAACCGTATCCCTTGAAGAGCGTGTAAACCTTGCAAATGAAAACGGCGCCACAATTTATATCAGCATTCATCAAAATTTTTATGAAAAGGAAACAGCCGATGTACATGGGATAGAAACGTATTACAGTGCGGAGTGCGGCGCGGACGGCAGGCGGCTTGCAAAACTGATGCAGCAGCAGCTCACAGAGCATACAGATGCGAGGGACAGGGACATTGTTGCAAATGAAAACCTTTATGTCATACGGGAAACGAATATGCCCGCGTGCCTTGTGGAGACGGGATTTCTTTCCAGCAAGAAGGAACGGGCGCTTTTGGCATCGGACGAATATCAACAACAGCTTGCACAATCAATTGCGTCGGGCGTGGAGCTGTACCTTCATCCAAAGACGATGTATCTGACCTTTGATGACGGTCCTTCTGCGGAAAGTACGGGCGTCATTTTGGATGCGTTAAAGCGGCACAATATCAAGGCAACGTTTTTTTTAGTCGGGGAAAATGTCGAACGGTATCCCCAAATCGCAAAACGCATTGTGGCAGAAGGTCATACAATCGGCATTCATTGCTACAGTCATGATTACAAGGCATTGTATGAGAGCGTAGATGCATATGTGGAGGATTTTGAAAAGGCAAAGGCGGTTATCTATGAGACTACGGGAGTGGACGTAAAACTGTTCCGTTTTCCAGGGGGAAGTATCAATGCTCATAATAAGAAGGTTTATCAGGACATTGCGAAAACAATGGCAGACAAAGGGTATCTCTATTATGACTGGAATGCAAGTCTTGAGGACGCGGTAAAAAAGTCGGAGCCCAAAACGCTGCTTGCCAATGCAAAAGAAAGTACACTGGGGAGAACGAAGGTTGTGATGCTTGCGCATGACGTTGTGTACAACACAAGTCTTTGCATTGATGAGTTACTGGAGCAGTTTCCGGAATATCAGATGCTTCCGCTTTCGGAGGAGGTTGTGCCGATACAGTTTTGATGCAGAAATGCCGGATTGCGGCATTTTTGTGCGTTATGCACATGGAAATACTGTGGGAAAACAGAGAGTTTTAGGATTTGTGTAAAAAATAAAGAAAATAATTGAAATTGTCCTTCTGATATATTATAATGTATTTGTAAATATATTATGTTAATTTAAATGAAATAGTATGGAGGATAATGATGAAGCTTCAGAATGACGGTTATTATGAGGAGGAGCATGGTTCGGGCTCAAATATGATATACGTATATATGGTGCTGATTATGTCTGTGGTGATACTAGGGGTTACGGCAATTGTCTTTTGGGTAAACAGCAGCAAAAGCAGAAATGACGGCAGTGGGTATGCGGCAGCAGTGGCGCAGAGAGACGCACAGACGGCGCAGTCGGCAAACACGGCTTCAGGCTCTGCGGCGACGGTTATTTCCGACAATAAGCTTACTTCGGATGATCTTGATATTTGGACACTCCCTGATACGGGGCGGACGACCGGCGGCTCAAAGTCCAATAAAAATAACGGCACTGTCAAAAATCAGACAACAGGGGAAACGGTAATTGAAGGTTCTTCCGAGGAGGAGTCAGGCGATAAGGCTGTTACGGCAGATGAGCTTGCAAAAGGAAAGACTTCCGTGTACGATATGCCTGACAAGGAAAATATCAAGGACGAAGAGGATACGCAGGAGAACGACAAAAAAGAAGAGAAGGACAAAGAGGAGGAGAACCGTATACAGGTAAAGCGTTCCGATGGGACAAAGGAATGGGTGGATCTTAGTCAGGATATTGAACGCAACGATTATGACTATGCAAACCTTAAATATCAGAAGCCTGTGATGAACTATTTTGAGGAAGGTAAAATTGTTTCCAAGTGCGGCGCGGATATTTCTGCAAATCAGGGTGACGTGGATTTTTCAAAGCTGAAAAAGGCAGGCTGTGACTTTGTGATGATAAAGATTGGAGCAAGAGGCTACAGCAGCGGAAATATCGTGTTTGACGAAAAGTATAAGGATAACCTGAAAGCCGCAAAAAAGGCAGGACTTGACATTGGCGTTTATTTCTGTTCGCAGGCGGTTAATAAGTCTGAGGCACGCGAGGAAGCGGATGAGCTTTTAGATGCGATTGCAGATTATGATGTGAAATATCCGGTTGCTTTTGTGATGGAAACCGTGGAGGGCGATATGGCGCGGATTGAGGCGCTTAATATGGAGGACAGGACTTCCGTTGCAAAAGCATTTTTGGACAGGGTTTATGACGAAGGCTACACGCCGATGCTATACGGGGATAAGGAATGGCTGCTTACGATGCTTGATATGGAGCGGCTTAGCGACTATGATGTGTGGTATGCTCAGGACAGTAAGGAACCGGATTATCCGTACGAATTCGGAATGTGGCAGTATGATTCCAATACAAGCGTCAACGGAGTATCGGGAAAAGTCGCAATGAGTATGAGTTTTACGGACTACAGTAAATAAAAGAATACCGCTCTAAATGTTCAGGACGATTTAGGGCGGTATTTTCGTATTTTTTCGGAAACTTTAAGATGAGAGTAGATTTCGGCATAGACGACAGGGGATAAGCCGTCTATATAGTTTGGCGTATAGTTTTTGCGAACACCGTTCATCTTTAAGAAATCAATCGCTTTATTGTATGCGATTGCTGCGTCAATTTCCGAGGCATAATGACCGATGATAAAATAGCCGGGCACGTTGATACGTGCCCTGTACTTTTTTTTTCCGTGATGCGTAACTTCCGACACGCCCTGATAGCGGTTTATAATCTGAAGGTTTTCGTGCCTGAAATCCGTGTCGTCGCCGTTTCGGAAAATGTAATCCTTGCCTGCCACGGCAAAGCTTCGGATTCCGTAGCGGCTTAAAATATTGACCTGCATACCGTAGTCCGCTACAAAAAGATGTCCGCCGCGCTGCATAATCTTGTGGGATGAATAATAAAACAGGTCGTCGATATCAAACTTTAAGACATAGGAAGGCGACAGATAGTAGTAAAAAAATGTGCTGCGGGCATAAATCGGCGTGCTGAAATAGATGCCATTATCCCGGTAATTCAAAAGAATAACCCACTTTTCAAAAGGCAGGGGCGATTCATCATAATGGCTGTGGATGGTAAGCGCCGGTGTACTGATCAGTCTGTTTGCCTCGTTATAGGCAAAAGCTGCCAATTCTTCGGAAGGAAAACCGCCAAGGCTGATATGTTTTTTCTTATAGGTTATGGACGCGCGGTAGTATACGGCACCGTCCTTTTTTTTTGCCGCAAGGACTCCTTTATGCATGAAATTCCTCCAAATTTTACAGAAATATAAAACAAATATAACATATTTTTTTCAAAATGTAAAAAAATATGAATTTTTTTAAGGACAAGCGAATAAATTAATAAAAGGTGCAGAAGAGGTTTACCATAATGAAAGGAAAGGGTACAGAACAAAGATTATGTATTCAAAAAGTTATATTTTATTATTCTTTGCAAATATAGTGTGTGCGTTGCTGATTGTATTTTCACGGGGCATGGAAGTGAAGGCGGACAGCAGCAATCTGACAAGGAGTGTGAAGCTTGAGCGCTTTGCATCGCTTGAACGCGTGATTACTTACGATACGATTGAGCAGTCATACTGTATCCGCGCGACGGACGAGGATGTTGAAAACCTGATGCGGATTGTACAGGCGGAAGCGGGCGGTGAGGACAGAAGGGGAAAACTTTTGGTGGCAAATGTTGTGATCAACCGCGTAAAAAGTTCAAAATTCCCGGATAACATTACGGATGTGGTTTTTCAGAGGAAAAAGAACGTGACGCAGTTTTCACCTGTTGCGAACGGAACAATATACCGTGTTAA
>CAJUJG010000011.1:18319-67540 GCA_910586715.1 uncultured Lachnospiraceae bacterium | reverse complement strand
TTGTTTTTTATGGCGCGCAAATATGCAAATCCCGAGAATGCGCAATGGTTTGACACCAATTTGGTATATTTGTTTTCGTACGGCGGACATGATTTTTTTAAGCGGTAACAAATTATTGTCAGATGAATTTTAGGTGTAATAGTTCAGCCCAGGACTTTGCACTTGCTGCAAAGTCCGTAAGAACGCATAGTGGCTGAGATACACCAAGCCACCACGAAGTGGTTTTGCATGGCTTGATGTCCGTAACAGGAAGCCGAAGGCTGAACTGTTACTTTGGGGTAAATGATTTTTATACGAATGATTGCAGTTGAAAAAATACTATGCTATACTTAAAGCAGTGCTTTTTGGCACGAAAAATCCAACGACACATTGATTAGAGGAGAAATGAAATGAATTTACTTTACAAAAGCACAAGAAGCAGCGCAGAACCGGTTACAGCATCGCAGGCGATTTTAAAAGGGCTTGCGGACGATGGCGGATTATTTGTTCCGGAGTCGTTACCCGTACTTGACAAAAGTCTTGAGGAGCTTTCTAAAATGACATATCAGGAGACGGCTTATGAAGTTATGAAGCTGTTTTTTACCGATTTTACGCAGGAAGAGCTGAAGGACTGCATTCAGAAGGCGTATGATGCGAAGTTCGACACGCAGGCGATTGCGCCCTTAGTGACGGCGGACGGCATATATTATTTGGAGCTGTTTCATGGTGCGACAATTGCATTTAAAGATATGGCGCTTTCCATTTTGCCGCATTTATTGATTACGTCGGCAAAGAAAAATCACGTGGAAAATGAAATTGTCATCTTGACGGCAACCAGCGGTGATACAGGAAAGGCGGCGCTTGCAGGATTTGCGGATGTAAAAGGAACGCGGATTATTGTTTTTTATCCCAAAAACGGCGTAAGCCCCATTCAGGAAAAGCAGATGGTGACGCAGAAGGGCGATAATACGTTTGTTGTTGGTATTACGGGAAATTTTGATGACGCGCAGACGGGCGTTAAGCAGATTTTCGGTGATAAGGAGCTTGCGGGTGTGATGGATCAGGCAGGATTCCAGTTTTCATCTGCCAATTCCATTAATATCGGACGGCTTGTACCGCAGGTGGTTTATTATGTCTATGCATATGCACAGCTTTTAAAAGAAGGAAAAATATCGGATGGCGAAACGATTAATGTTGCAGTGCCTACAGGAAATTTCGGCAATATTTTGGCGGCGTATTTTGCGAAGCACATGGGAGTGCCGATTGCGAAGCTGATTTGCGCTTCCAATGAAAATAAAGTGCGTTATGACTTTTTTGAGACAGGCGTATATGATAAAAACAGGGAGTTTGTGCTTACGAGCTCGCCTTCAATGGATATTTTGATTTCAAGCAATCTTGAGCGTCTGATTTATATTACGGCAGGTGCGGATGCAGCAAAAAATGCCGCGTTGATGAAATCGCTTTCCACAGAGGGAAAATATGAAATCACTGCCGACATGAAAGAAAACATGGCGGATTTTTACGGCGGTTACGCATCGGAACAGGAGACGGCGGAAACGATCAAGGCATTATATGATAAGACAGGTTATGTCATTGATACACATACGGCGGTGGCGTCCGCCGTGTTAAAGAAATATCAGAAAGCGACTGGTGATGCCGCAAAAACAGTTTTGGCATCAACGGCAAGTCCATTTAAGTTTACAAGAAGCGTTATGAATGCGATTGACGAAAAATATGACGCAATGGACGATTTTGCGCTTGTTGACGAGCTGTCAAAGCTAGCAAATGTAAGTGTGCCAAATGCGATTGAGGAGATCCGCACGGCAAAGGTTCTGCATGATACGGTATGTGATAAGGAAGAGATGAAATCGGTTGTGATGAAATTTCTTGGAATTTAGAAGTTTTGTGATTGCCGGTTGAGAGGAACAATCAATGAGTTTTGATATGATATTAAACATTCTCATTATGGCATGCGGAATTTACATGCTGTACTGGGCAATACAAATGAAAAGAAATAAAAAAATCCCCGAAATGCTGGTCGGAAAAAACTTTCCGATTGAGCGGGCGCAAAATCCGGAAGGTTTTATCAAGGCAACGTTTCCGATTACCTTTGCGACAGGGGCGCTGCTTTTGGTATCGGGTGCAGTCGGCGCGCTTGAACTTTTGGCATCGTATCCTATGGCAGATACGGCAATCAATCTGTTGGAGGTTGTGGCTATTATCGGGTATGGTGCGCTGCTGATGCGGGCGCAGCGGAAATATTTGGTAGGAGAGACACAGACAGGAGAGCGAAAATAAGATGGAACAGATTGCGGAATTGAGAAAGCGCCTAAAAGAAGAAGGCATTGATTATTATATTGTACCGACCGCGGATTTTCACAATTCGGAGTACGTGGGAGATTACTTTAAAGTGAGAGGTTTTCTTTCCGGCTTTACGGGTTCGGCAGGTACGCTTGTGGTAAGTGAAAAAGAGGCGGGGCTGTGGACGGACGGCAGGTATTTTGTGCAGGCAGCGTCACAGCTTGAAGGCACGGGGATAACGCTGTACAAAATGGCGGAGGAGAACGTGCCTACAATAGAGGAATATCTTGAGAAAAATGTGAAAGACGGACAGGTTGTCGGGTTTGACGGAAGGGTTATGGACGCTGCATTCGGGAAAAAGCTGGAAAAACGCTTTACGCTCTCCTATGACAAAGATGTGGCAGATGCTGTTTGGCGTGACAGACCGCCGCTTCCTGCGACAAAGGTATGGATTGTACCGGAGAAGGACTGCGGTATGGGCGTGTTGGAGAAGCTTGCGCGCGTGCGGGAAAAAATGGCGGAACAGGATGCGCATCATTTGGTTTTGTCGAAGCTTGACGACATTATGTGGCTTTACAATATTCGTGCCAATGATGTGGACTGCAATCCGGTAGCGCTTTCCTATACGTTTGTGTCAAGGGACAGCGCGGTGCTGTTTTTGCAGGAGGAGGCGCTCACAGAGGAGGCAAAACAGTATTTTAACGAAAACAACGTTGTAATTAAAAGCTATTCGGAATTTACATATTTTTTGGAGCATTGCGAGATAACGGGAAAGATATGGTATGCGAAAGAGGATATTAATTACCTGTTATATAAGTGCATTGAAAAAAGAGGTGCGTCGGTTGATTTGGAAAATCCGACGACGCTGCTAAAGGCGGTAAAGACGCCTGTTGAGCTAGAGCATATCAGAAATTATTATCTGCTGGACAGTGTTGTGCTCACAAAGTTTTTGTTTTGGATGAAAGAGAACGCGGGCACAACGCCGGTGAATGAGTTTCAGGCGGCAAAAAAGCTGGATGCCATGCGTGCCGAAATCGACGGTTTTTTGGAGCTGTCGTTTGGGACAATCAGCGCTTACGAAGCAAATGCCGCAATGGCGCATTACAGCGCGGATAAAGAGCATTCCGCATCGATTCGGGCGGAGGGTTTTTATTTGGTTGACTCAGGAGGTCAATACAGAGGCGCAACGACGGACGTGACAAGAACGATTGCACTTGGAGCCGTAACGGACGAAAAGAAGATGCATTTTACGAAAGTGGCGTGTGCGATGCTCCGGCTTGCGGATGCGAAGTTTCTGTATGGCTGTACCGGAAGAAATCTTGATGTGATTGCAAGGCAGCCTTTGTGGGATTGCGGGCTTGATTATAAGCACGGTACGGGACACGGCATCGGATATATCCTAAATGTACACGAGGGTCCTCAGGATATTCGATGGCAGTATAAGCCAAAACAGAAAGAAACGGTACTTGAGGAAGGCATGATTGTTTCCGACGAGCCGGGAATATATGTTGCAAACAGTCACGGTATCCGCACGGAAAATATTGTGGAGGTTGTAAAGGAGCAGAAAAACGAATACGGGCAGTTTATGGGATTTCGGCATCTTACATATGTGCCCATTGATTTGGATGCCATAGATACAAACTATATGGAGGAGTCCGACATCAGAAAGCTTAATGCATATCACGAAGCCGTTTATGCAAAGCTGTCTCCGTATTTTGCAGGGGAAGAGCTCGAACGGTTAAGGCAGGCGACGCGTGCGATATAGCATTATGGTCTGATATAAAGCGGAGGTTTTGCTTTGTATTTGGCGGACTTTCCGCGGTTTTTGGCAGTGTGGGAACTGTTACAAAATTATGTTAGAAGTTTATGTTTATTTTATTGACTTTTGATAAAGCATTTGAGATAATCAGAAGTGTAAATTACAAAAATATTAATTCTAAGGAGGATTTTATATGTCAACAAAAGCGTATTATCCCATTTCTGAGATTGGTGCCGGTAAGGTAGGATTTTCCAAGACACGTTCTATCATTGAGGCAGCGTTCTACGGAAATAATGTCGTAAAGGTTAATACTTTAAAGGAAGCCTATGAGTTGGCAAAGAACTCACCGGGAACAGTTGTTACAGACATGAAGATTAAAGACGGTGAGACATTCGGTCTTGAGAAGGATTCAAGAGTTCTTTTGTTCAACGACGGTGCGGTTACGGGACGTTACGCAGCAGCACGCCGTATCAAGGGCGAGCCGGGTGTAGACAATGCAAAGCTTGATAAGGTTGTAATGGATGCCGTTTATGAGACAAGATGGAAGACCATGTATCATGCAGAGTGCTTTATCGGTCTTGATCCGGAGTTTATGGCAAAGGCACATCTTTTGATTCCGGAAGGAGAGGAGAATATTCTCTACAACTGGATGCTTAACTTCCAGTATATGTCAGACGAGTACGTAAAAATGTACAAGAATTCAAAACCGATCGCAGACGGAAACGAGCCGGATATTTATATTTTCTCGGATCCGCAGTGGGCTCCGCATGACGCTCCCGACGTGGATTACAGCTGCCTGAGCGATCCGCTTACACTTTGCTATTTTGATACAAACGAGAACTGCGCTGCAATTCTTGGTATGAGATACTTCGGAGAGCACAAGAAGGGTACGCTTACAATGGCTTGGGCGCTTGCAAACAGAAACGGTTATGCATCATGCCACGGCGGACAGAAGGAATACTCTCTTGAAGGCGGCAAGAAGTTTGTTGCATCCGTATACGGACTTTCAGGATCAGGTAAGTCAACACTGACACACGCAAAGCATGCCGGAAAGTATGACGCATTTGGCGGCATTAAGGTTCTTCACGATGATGCGTTTATCATCAATACAGATACTTGTGCATCAATCGCTCTTGAGCCTACGTATTTTGACAAGACAGCGGATTATCCGACAGGATGTCCTGATAATGAGTATTTACTGTCAGCTCAGAACTGCTCGGCTACAATTGACGAGGATGGAAAGATTCAGCTTGTTACGGAGGACATCAGAAACGGTAACGGCCGTGCAATCAAGTCTAAATTATGGTCTCCGAACCGTGTAGACAAGATTGACGCTCCTGTAAATGCAATCTTTTGGATTATGAAAGACCCGACCATTCCTCCTGTAGTGAAGTTAAAGGGTGCAGCGCTTGCATCTGTTATGGGTGCTACACTTGCAACAAAGACTTCTACGGCAGAGCGTGTTGCGGCAGGTACAGATTTGAACGCATTAAGAATCGTTCCTTATGCTAATCCGTTCAGAACATATCCTCTTGTAAATGACTACGAGAAGTTCAAGAAGCTTGTTGAGGAGAAGAACGTAGACTGCTATATCGTAAACACAGGCGATTTCATGGGCACAAAGGTTAAGCCCGCCGATACATTAGGTATCTTAGAGACAATCGTTGAAGGAAAGGCAAACTTCGAGAAGTGGGGCAACTTTGACGACATCGAGATTATGTATGACTGGTCAGGCAAGACAGCAGACTTCAAGCCGAACATGGGCGATAAGGCATACACAGATGCATTAAAGGCAGCTATGCAGAACCGTGTTGACGCAGTGGAAGGCTTTGCGACAAAGAAAGAGGGCTATGATAAGCTTCCGGATGAGGCGCTTGCAGCATTGAAAAAGCTTGTTGAGCAGTGCTAATTATTGGCATGGAAGTAAATTTGATTTAGATGAAGAAGGCGTATTCCAAGAGGGTGCGCCTTTTTTTCATGTCTTTTTTATGATGTTAAAAAAATCTTAAACATTTCCCCAGTTGGAACTTAAAACAAAATAGTTTATACTAACAGAGTAATTACAAAAATAGAACGAAATGGGAATGTGAAAATGAATTTTTACATGGCAAGTTTGTGCTTTAAGCACAAATTCGCAGATTTCGAAAGGGAGCAGGGGTATTAAAATGTACAACATACTGGTATGTGATGATGAACGGGATATTGTATCGGCGCTTCGAATTTATCTGACAAGCGAGGGTTATAAGGTATACGAGGCGTATAACGGTGAGGAGGCGCTTGCGCTGATTGAAAAAAAGGACATTCACCTGGTGCTGATGGATGTGATGATGCCCGTGATGGACGGAATTACGGCGATGGTAAAGCTTCGGGAGAAGAGCAACGTGCCGGTGATTATGCTGACGGCAAAGAGTGAGGATACGGATAAGGTTTTGGGGTTAAATATCGGTGCGGACGATTACGTGACAAAGCCGTTTAATCCGGTGGAGCTGCAGGCACGGGTGAAATCACAGCTTAGAAGATATATGCAGCTTGGCGGCGCGGCTCAGGCGGGCGGTGAGGAGACGCTTGTCATCGGTGGAATTGAACTGGACGACAGTACAAAGGAGGTTCGTTTGGACGGGGAGCTTGTGGCTCTGACGCCGACGGAATATGACATTTTAAAGCTTTTGATGGAAAATCCGGGAAAGGTGTATTCGCCCTCGCAGATTTATGCCGCCGTGTGGCATGACAATCCGTATGGCACGGAAAATACTGTGGCGGTACATATCCGGCATTTGCGGGAAAAACTGGAGTACAATCCGGCGGAGCCAAGATATTTAAAGGCGGTGTGGGGACGCGGCTATAAAATCATTCCGTGAGGAAACCGGATAAACAGGGAGCGTAAGAAAAACATTGTGAATCAGTTCACATTAAACTTGCAGACTGAGAAAGGAGTATGGTAATAAAAATGAATAAAATCAGGGGTTCGGTCATTGCCAAAATGATTGCGTGGGTTTTATGTATCGGTGGTGCGCTCGGTACGACAGCATTTGGAATTTTAACCATTGTGGGTATTGAGTGCGGATACTATAATATGACGCGTGATGAAATATTGGCGGAAGCGTATCAAAACGTCAATGCGTCGTATTCGCTGAATGCGTTTGTAGATATGAAAAATCGCTATAATCAAAAATATCTTGCCGAGGAGGGATTCCGGTACGGCATTTTTCAGACAGACGACCTTGCGAAGGTGGATTTTCAGGACAAAACGCTTTACATGAACACGAATATGACAGACGACGATTTAAAGGACTTGGACAAAAACAAGATTCTTTTGTATCAAGTCCGGGATTTAGTAAACGGCGGTCAGGAGGGGCGGTCGTATGGGTATGTCGGGGACTGGGAGGATTTGTCGGATTTGCAAAGCATTTCGTCGCATTTGGAAGATCAGGACGGGTTTGTTTGGAGCAGCCAGTACGCAGATGCGGTATGCTTTGACGCAGAGCAGGGGATTTTTTATTATCGCTCCGATGAGAAATATTATCCCGTGCGGGAAGTGACGATGTATTATGAAAATGATTTCGGGATTGTGAACGAATATAATTACGTTTATGATTACGAAGCGGGAAAGTATAAACTGAGTTATTATAACAATGAATATGGTATCGTGTATGAAGAGGACGAAGAATGGATTACAGAAGGGACGGTCGGGGAATGGAATGCAACGGCTGTGGAGGATAAGGTTGACCGGCTTCTTAAAGGAGACGAAACGCAGCAGTATGTTGATTTTGCGGCATTAAACAGAAGCGTCTTAAGTTATGACCAGTGGGGCGGACTGCTGCTTGACCAGGTCAGGGAAATTGCCGGGGAAGAACTTATTGCTATTGATTCCAAACGGATTGCGAAATCGGCGTTTATTGATTTAGATACGGCGCCGGGGTATTACCTTGATGATTATTATACGCTTCACGTTGCACAGGAAGAGGAGACTGCGTTTTACTGGGTTGCGTCCCTGATACCGGACGACAGCACATTGATAACGCGAAACAGCAGGTATTATGCTTCTGCATGGGTGGCAGATTTGTTTGATATGTATGGAAGAAATGCGTGTACTATGGCAGTTTCGTTTGCAATTATGACACTTGTGTCATTTATTTTCCTTGCATATGCCTGCGGGTACCGTAAAGACAGGGAAGGCATTGTGCTTACGTGGTTTGACAGACTGCCGTTAGAGATTGTCTCGGCTGCGGCATTCTTTGCGGAGATAATACTGATAAGCATTCTCTATATGCAGATGACAAGCAGGGAGTTTCGGGATTCAATCGAAGTGCTTATTCCGTTTGCGCTTAGCACGGCTGTCCTAATATGTGCAATTGCGCTGTGGTATGTGCTTAGCTGCTGCGTGCGGATTAAGCATGGGAAATGGTGGAGAAATTCGCTCTGCTATAAAATATGGAGCATTTTCAGAAATGCGTTCTTTAAGGTGTTTCGCAATATTGGTCTGCTTTGGAAATTGCTGTTATTTTTGATGGTCAAGACGTTTGCGGAGGGATTTATTCTTTTGGCGGTTGGCGACGGTATGCTGCTTCTTTTATGGTTTGCGGAAACGGTTTTACTGAGTATGGCGGCAATGTATTTGGTGATTCAGATGAACGAGCTGCAAAAGGCGGCAAAAAAAATGGCAGATGGGGATTTAAGCTATAAGGTGCCGACGGAAAAGATGTATTGGGGTTGTAAGGAGCACGGTGAGAATTTAAATAAAATCGGCGACGGACTGTCGAAGGCGGTGGATGAACGAATGAAGAGCGAGCGCTTTAAGACAGAGCTGATTACGAATGTTTCGCATGATATTAAGACACCCTTGACATCGATTATTAACTATGTGGATTTGCTTGAGAAGGAGGAGCTGCATAACGAGAAGGCAGAGGAGTATCTTGACGTGTTGGAGCGGCAGTCGTCGAAGCTCAAAAAGCTGATTGAGGATTTGGTGGAAGCGTCAAAGGCTTCGACAGGAAATCTTGAGGTTGGAAATGAGCTCCTTGAGGCAGGCGTCTTTTTGACACAGACGGTCGGTGAATTTGAGGAAAAGCTTTTGCTTTCAGGATTAGAGCTGATTGTGAAAAAGCCGGAGGAGGCGGTTTATATTTCGGCGGACGGCAGGCATCTGTGGCGTGTGGTAGATAACCTGATGAGCAATATCTGCAAGTATGCGCAGCCGTCATCGAGAGTTTATGTAAACCTTGAGAAAGAAAATGATGTAGTTACGATTACCTTCAGAAACATTTCGAAGTATCAGCTTAATATTAACGGCGACGAGCTTTTGGAGCGGTTTATCCGGGGTGACAGTTCCAGAAATACGGAAGGTCACGGACTTGGACTTTCGATTGCAAAAAGCCTTGTGGATTTAATGGGCGGCAGCATGGAGATTACGGTGGACGGGGATTTGTTTAAGGTCAGGCTTTGCTTTGGGCTGATGGTTCCTTCGGAAACGTTTTTAAAGGAACATGAGAATGAATGTGAAGATAACATAAAAAATGAAAAATAATTGTGCAAATAGCGTGCAATGCATTTTATGCGGTCTTTTCGGGAAATATCCATATGTAAAACTGCAAAAATTTAAATCCAAATATTAGTAAAGATGTGGAAGTGTTGTATATTGATATTTTGACAGTGATAGGGTATACTATAATTAATCTGAAATGTGCGATAACTCTTGCTATTTTGAACCTACATCACTTTAAACGGGATTCCTATATTGCCTGATTAATGTCAAGCCCCCCATTTTGGTCAGGGGAAGGCAGCGAGATGGTTGCGGTCGCCCACCTAGCATTGGCTAGGAGTCAAAATACAGGAGCCGGCATTTTGGGGATATACAAATGACAAAAAGCAGCCTTAGCGGGCTGCTTTTTCGTATGAAATCATCAGTGTGGAGGTATAAGGCGATTCAGGAAAACAGACGCGGAAAAATTTTACTCAAAAAACTGATAACGGTATTTCTGTGGTTGATTTTGGCAGCGGGAATTTATTGGTGCAATGTTTCGACGCAGGATAAGAAAGAACAGGAGCGTGTTGAAGAGGACGATACGGTAAAGCCGAAAGAGGCGGTTAAAGAGCGGGAAGGAGAGACTGCGCAAACAGAGGAAATCAGCAGAACGGACGCGCTTTCCGACACAATCAGGGTCTTAATCAAAACAAACGGGTTTCAGGGAATCTATCATGGGGAACTCAAGGTCATATGTGATAATGGGCTGATTGTGGAGTATGGAGAAACGGTAAAGGAATGTGCAGGAGGCGAGGAATATGTGCTTGATAAATCGAGCTTTGCGAATGCTTCTGAACCGGTTAAAATTACCGGAAAAAACCAAGGTACAGTCCGGATTGTCAATTTAAAACGAAACGCGCCGGTTTCGTACAGAGGCGTATTGGAATGTTATGACACAAGTGAAGGAATTGTTTTGGTCAATGAACTGAATGTGGAAGAATATCTGTATGGTGTCGTGCCAAGCGAAATGCCGTCTTCTTATCCGCCGGAGGCGCTAAAGGCACAGGCAATCAGCGCCCGTACCTATACGTATTTTCACAAAAAGAGCTATGCGTATCCGCAGTGGCGGGCAAATGTGGACGACAGCACTTCGTTTCAGGTATACAAAAACATAGAAGAAACTGCGGAGGCGGTTTTGGCAGTCAATGAGACAAAAAATGAGATCCTTACATATGAGGGTGAAGTGATTGAGAGCTTTTATTATTCAACATCAGGCGGATATAACGGGGGTGCGCGGGTATGGAGCGAGCAACAGACTTTGGCAGACGAATATTTGTTTGAGACCGGAGAGGAGCTGTTTGCAAAAAACAATGCCAAGGGGGAGGATGCCTACCAGAATTTTATTGACAATGGAAATCCGTCGGATGCGGAGTTTGGGGAGGCGTGGTACCGATGGCAGTATGATAAAAGTTTGGAAGGAGAGGCATGCAGGAAATTTTTAAAGCATTTATATGACCTTTCAAAGCTTCAGCCGCAGAAGGTGCGCATCCGGTCCCAATACCTGTCAAAGGAAAAGCTTTTAGAGGAGGGGATAATTGAGGATATCCGGATTTTAAATCGTGAGAAGAGCGGTCTTGTGACGGGGCTGCTGATAAAAACGCCGAACTTTATGATTAGTGTGAAGACACAGCACACAATCCGGCAGGCGCTCGGCATGGCGGGCGATACGCTTGTCAAAAAGGACGGCGCGCAGTATACTATGGGAGATGTGCTTGCCAGCGCTTATTTTTACATCGAAAAACGATATGGCAATACCGGTGATGATAAGAATGCGGAAAGTGGGGATACTTTGAAGGGAATCGTGATACACGGCGCGGGACTCGGTCATGGCTGCGGCATGTCGCAAAACGGTGCAAAGTGTTTGGCGAATCAAGGATTCACAGCTTATGAAATACTGGCATATTATTATAACGGAGCCATAAAGTCCGTGGACGATTTATAATAAGTGCACGGAACAAAAAGGGGCGCAGGCTATGAGAACTTATAAAGTAAGCTTTTGTTCAAAAATATACAGACTGCAAAAAGACATACGCAGATCCATTCAGGAGGCGGAGGTCGCAACCTACGCCTCGGGGGCTGCGTTCTTTTTATTTCTTTCCATTATTCCGATGATTATGAT
This sequence comes from uncultured Lachnospiraceae bacterium, assembly GCA_910586715.1. Taxonomy (GTDB): domain Bacteria; phylum Bacillota; class Clostridia; order Lachnospirales; family Lachnospiraceae; genus COE1. Next base: position 55,861 of record CAJUJG010000011.1, on the reverse strand, counting down.
TGTGAGTGGTTTAATCCCGCATGGCGCGATGGCAAAAAAAGATATGGTTACGATTTCGCAGGCAGTTATTCCAGAACGGGTATACAGCTTTCTTATGGGAATTATCGACAGTTATCACGGCAATAATATGACACTTCTGTCAGTTTCTGCGGTGGTTGCTGTTTGGTCGGCGTCAAAGGGTGTGCTTGCGCTGATACGGGGCTTGAATCATATTTATGAGATTGATGAGTCGCGCAATTATATTTTGCTGCGGCTAAAGGCGGCAATTTATACGTTGTTTTTATTAATTGCTATTTTATTGTCAATTGGTCTGCTTGTGTTTGGAAATACGATTGCCAAATGGCTGATTCGGGACGGAGGGATTACGTCAGAGCTTTGGCAGGCAGTAGGCGGGCTGCGCCATATTTTGGTGGCAGCGATGATTTCCGTTGTGTTCTGCACAATGTACAGTATTTTGCCGAACAATGAACTTACATGGAAGGAGCATTATCCGGGAGCGGTTTTTACGTCTGTTTTTTGGACGCTGTATTCGTTTGGATTTTCAATTTATGTGGATTACTTTGGCGGGTTTTCAATGTACGGAAGTCTGACGACCATTATTATCGTGATGATTTGGCTGTATTTCTGTATGTATATTTTTTTCTGCGGGGCGCTTGTGAATAAGTGGATTGCGCAGGGGTATTTGGAGGATTATTTTTAAAAATTCGTTCTTGACTTTTCCTGATACTTGTCATATGATTATTTTTAGGTATTTTAAATCATATAAAAATGAAATGCGATGAAGGTGCAAAGTAGCATTCTATTTTCTTTCAGAGAACGGAGGTCACCGGCTGAAAGCCTCCCAAGTTCAGATAGGATGACGAATTTCCCACCGGAGCTGCTTTTTTGAAACTGTTGTCAGGAGTTTGTGACTGTTAACGGCTGTAGGAAAAGACGTGAGTGACGCGTTAAGTATATCAGAGTGTCCATATGGGATTTACATATGGAAATTTGGGTGGTACCGCGGTTTATTCGTCCCTTGCAGAGTGATTTCTGTAAGGGATTTTTTGATGCACACGGACGAGTAGGGAAGAAATCTTTCCTGCTTGATTACACATGAATTTATAATGTATAGAAAGGACATGGTTGTGACAATGAAAGAAAAACTGGAAAAAATTAAGGCGGAGGCAATCCGGCAGATTAACATGAGCGATGCGCTGGACAAATTAAATGACGTGCGTGTCAACTTTTTGGGAAAGAAGGGAGAACTGACTGCCGTGCTCAAAAGCATGAAGGAGGTTGCGCCTGAGGACAGACCGAAGGTCGGACAGCTTGTCAATGAAGCGCGGGAGGAAATTGAACGCGTTTTGGAGGAAGCAAAGGCAGGCATGGAAAAGAAACTGCGCGAAGCGAAAATGAAGGCGGAGGTCATTGACGTGACGCTTCCGGCGCAGAAAAACAGCGTAGGACACCGCCACCCGAATACGATTGCGCTTGAGGAGGTTGAGCGGATTTTTATTGGAATGGGATATGAGGTTGTGGAAGGTCCTGAGATTGAGAAGGACTATTATAACTTTGAGGCGCTGAATATTCCTGCGGATCATCCGGCAAAGGACGAGCAGGATACGTTTTATATAAACGGTGATATTTTGCTGAGGACACAGACTTCCGGTGTGCAGGTACATGAAATGGAGAAGGGCAGACTGCCAATCCGCATGATTGCGCCGGGACGTGTGTTCCGTGCGGACGAGGTGGACGCAACGCATTCGCCGTCGTTTCATCAGATTGAGGGGCTTGTGATTGATAAAAATATCACATTCGCGGATTTGAAGGGAACGCTTGCGGAGTTTGCAAAGGAGCTGTTCGGCGAGGGTACGAAGGTGAAATTCAGACCGCACCATTTCCCGTTCACAGAGCCTTCGGCAGAGATGGACGTTTCGTGTTTTAAGTGCGGCGGAAGCGGCTGCAGATTTTGTAAGGGTGAGGGCTGGATTGAAATCCTTGGCTGTGGAATGGTGCATCCGAAGGTGCTCAAAATGTGCCATATTGACCCGGAAGAATATACGGGCTTTGCGTTTGGTGTAGGACTGGAGCGTATTGCGCTGTTAAAGTATGAGATTGATGATATGCGGCTTTTGTATGAGAACGACATCCGGTTTTTAAAGCAGTTCTAACGGTATGCAACAGATGTGAAAGCAAGCTTACAAGTTTGTGCTTTGCAGCCCAAACTTGCGAGCTACGAAAGGGACATGGTTATAAAAATGACACTTGTGTCATAAATTAAGGCTATCATAAACGGAGGTAAAAGATGAATACACCATTATCATGGATTAAAGCATATGTGCCCGAATTGGAGTGCGGGGACAAGGAATATATGGACGCGATGACGCTTTCTGGAACAAAGGTTGAGGGCTTTACGCGTTTGGACAATAATTTGGAAAAAATTGTGGTAGGACATATTGAAAAAATAGAGCGTCACCCTGACGCGGATAAGCTGATTATCTGTCAGGTCAATATCGGGACGGAAACGATTCAGATTGTGACGGGTGCGCCGAATTTAAAGGAAGGCGATTATGTGCCCACCGTGCTTGACGGCGGAAGGGTTGCGGGCGGACACGACGGCGGACCGCTTCCGGAAAACGGTATTAAGATAAAGGCAGGAAAGCTTAGGGGCATCGAATCAAACGGTATGATGTGTTCGATTGAGGAGCTTGGTTCGAGCCGCGACCTATATCCCGAAGCGCCGGAAAACGGCGTGTATGTGTTCCAAAAGGAGGTTACGCCGGGCGAAGACGCAGTTGCGGCGCTCGGACTGCATGATACGGTTGTGGAGTACGAGGTGACATCGAACCGTGTGGACTGCTACAGTGTTTTGGGAATTGCAAGGGAGGCTGCGGCAACCTTCAGAAAGCCGTTTCAGGCGCCTGTTGTTTCGGTGAACGGAAACGGTGAGGACGTAAACAATTATATTTGTGTTGAAATTCAGGACAAGGAACTTTGCACGCGTTACTGTGCGCGGGTTTGCAAAAATATTAAAATTGCGCCTTCGCCGGAGTGGATGCAGAGGCGTCTTGCGGCGTGCGGCATCCGTCCAATCAACAACCTTGTGGATATCACAAACTATGTGATGATGGAGTACGGTCAGCCGATGCATGCGTATGATTTGGATTTGGTTGCGGGAAACAAGATTATCGTAAGGCGCGCGCAGGACGGCGATGAATTTTGTACGCTTGACGGGCAGGTGCGAAAGCTTGATGCGGATATGCTGATGATTTGTGATGCCGAGAAGGAGATTGGTCTTGCCGGAATTATGGGAGGCGAGAACTCAAAGATTACGGATGAGGTACAGACTGTTTTGTTTGAGGCGGCAACTTTTAACGGCGCGAATATCAGAAGGTCGTCAAAGCGTGTGGGACTGCGCACGGACGCTTCAGGTATTTTTGAGAAAGGGCTTGACCCGCGCAATGCAGAGGCGGCGATTAACAGGGCGTGCCAGTTGATTGAAGAACTTGGATGCGGTGAGGTTGTAAGCGGTATTGTGGACGTGAAAGCGCCGTTTGCACCGTTAAAGGAGATTGCGTTTGAGCCGGAGCGCATCAACAGATTTTTGGGAACGGAGATTACAAAGGAGGAAATGCTTGCGATTTTTGACAGACTGGAGCTTTCCTACAATGCAGATACCAACATGATTACGGCGCCGTCATTTCGTCAGGACGTGGAGTGTTTTGCGGATATTGCGGAGGAAGTGGCAAGATTTTACGGCTATGACAAGATACCGACCACGCTGCCAAGCGGTGAGGCAATGACAGGAAAACTTCCGTTTAAGCTGCGGATTGAGGAGAAGGCGAGGGATATTGCGGAATACTGCGGTTTTTCACAGGGAATGTGTTATTCGTTTGAAAGTCCGAAGGTGTTTGACAAGCTGCTGATTCCGGCGGACAGCGAGCTGCGCAAAACAGTGACGATTTCAAATCCTTTGGGGGAGGATTTCTCGGTTATGAGAACGGTTTCCCTCAACGGTATTCTGGCTTCGCTTGCGACGAATTATAACAGAAGGAACAAGAATGTACGTTTGTATGAGCTTGGCAATATTTATATTCCGAAGAGTGTGCCCGTAGTAGAGTATCCCGACGAGAGAATGCAGTTTACGCTTGGAATGTACGGGGACGGCGATTTCTTTACGATGAAGGGCGTTGTGGAGGAGTTTTTGGAGCATATCGGCATGAAGTGCAGAGCCGCGTATGATCCGAATGCGGGAAAGCCGTTTTTGCACCCGGGACGTCAGGCGTTGATTCGGTATAATGATGCGGTAATCGGTTATCTTGGAGAAGTTCATCCGGAGGTTGCCGACAATTACGATATTGATACAAAGGTTTATGTTGCGGTACTGGATATGCCGGAAATCCAGCCGTTTGCTTCATTTGACAGAAAGTACGAAGGGATTGCGAAATATCCTGCGGTGTCGCGCGACATCAGCATGGTTGTGCCGAAGACTGTTTTAGTGGGTGATATTGAGAAGGTCATCAGCCAAAGAGGCGGAAAGATACTGGAGAATTACCAGCTGTTTGATATTTATGAGGGTACGCAGATTAAGGAAGGCTTTAAGTCTGTAGCATACTCCATTACATTCCGTGCAAAGGACAGGACGCTTGAGGAGAGTGATGTTTCGGGTGCGATGAAGAAGATTTTAAATGGTCTTGAGGGGCTTGGCATTGAGCTGCGTGCGTAGTGTTTTTGCGCAATGCAGAACGGATAGAGGAAGAAAGAGAGAGAATGGAAGCGCTTTTAAAGAAAGATTTTTATTTTGACCTGCCCGAGGAGCTGATTGCACAGGACCCGCTCGCGGACAGGTCAGGCTCAAGGCTGCTTGTTCTGAATAAGGAAACGGGCGAAATTGCGCATAAGGTTTTTACGGATATTGTGGATTACCTTCATGAGGGAGACTGCCTTGTGCTGAATAACACAAAGGTTATTCCCGCGCGGCTTATGGGCGAAAAGAAGGAGACGGGTGCGGCGATTGAGGTGCTGTTATTAAAGCGCCGTGAGCATGACGTTTGGGAAACGCTGGTTAAGCCTGGTAAAAAGGCGCGTGTGGGTGCGCAGATTGTTTTTGGCGGCGGGCTATTGACCGGAACGGTCATTGATGTGATTGAGGAAGGAAACAGGCTCATTCAGTTTTCTTATGAAGGGATTTTTGAAGAGGTGCTTGACAAGCTAGGTGAAATGCCGCTGCCGCCTTATATTACCCATAAACTTCAGGATAAGAACCGTTATCAGACGGTCTATGCAAAGCAGGAAGGCTCGGCGGCGGCGCCGACAGCGGGACTTCATTTTACGCAGGAGCTTTTAAAAAAGGTGGAGGAGAAGGGCGTGCGGCTTGTCTATGTGACGCTTCATGTGGGGCTTGGAACGTTTCGCCCGGTGAAGGAGGACAACCTGCTCAATCATCATATGCATTCGGAATGGTATGAGATTACACCTGATGCGGCAGAGCTTATCAACAGCACGAAGCAGGCGGGCGGACGCGTGATTTGCGTGGGAACGACGAGCTGCCGGACGATTGAGAGTGCGGCGGATGAGAGCGGCAGCGTGGTTGCAGGCAATGGCGATACGGAGATTTTTATTTATCCGGGGTATCGGTTTAAAGTGCTTGACAATCTGATTACGAATTTTCATCTGCCAGAGTCGACGCTGATTATGCTGGTGTCCGCGCTTGCGGGTCGGGAGCATGTGCTGAATGCGTACCGGACGGCGGTTTTGGAAAAATATCGATTTTTTTCCTTTGGGGATGCGATGTTTATTGAATAAGAAAGTTGACAGAAAATACAAATTGGGATAAACTTATCTTATAAAAGAAAGCAGATTGCACAAAAGGAGTGTTAATGGATATGGAAGAACGAAGAAAGAGCAAAAGAACGAGCTTACTGTCAAGGCTTTTGGTAAAGCGGCTTGATAAGAGTGCGCAGGAAGAAATCGGCGTGGAGGTTATGAACGTGTCAAAGACCGGAATCGGTTTTTCCTGTGATGAGCTGCTTGACATGGGAGCAGTGTACGAGGCATATCTTACGATTTGGACGAAAGAAGTTATTCATGCTTTTATCGAGATTGTGCGGATTGAGAAAAATATGGACACATATGAGTATGGCGGACTGTTTATCGGAATGCCCGAGGTTGATCTGCAGAGGATTGAGGTGTACAATACGGTTGCGGATGCGGAAAAAAATATGCAGAAGTAAAAAAGTTAAAAAACCGTGTAGGGAAATGCCTATACGGTTTTTTCCATAGTCAGGAATGCGGCGCTCGGCAGCCCGAATTTACGGTCTGTGATAGGAGTTATGTTGTAAAAATGAAAAAATATACGAATATACACAAACTGTCAGATAATCGGTTTTTGAATTTATTTCAGCTTGATGCACTGACGGATACGGGACGGAAGTTCGACTATTTTTTTGTATCGAGGAGAAAAGCGGAACATATAAAGCTTTTGACGAAGGATATGAAGGCGGAGGGTGTGGTGATTTATCCTGTATGGAAGGATGACCCCGATAAAATTGTGCTGTTGCGCCAATACCGGTATCCGATAGGGGATTATCTGTATGAGCTTCCGGCAGGGCTGATTGATGGGGAGGAGACGGCTGAGGAAGCGGCAGTGCGGGAAATGAAGGAAGAAACGGGATTGGATTTTATAGTGTACGACGGTGGAAATGACGCATACCGCAGACCGTTTTTTATGGGGGCGGGATTTACGGACGAGAGCTGTAATGCCGTGTTCGGATACGCGTTTGGAACGATCAGCCGTGATGATATGGAGGATACGGAAACGATACAGGTGCTGGTCGTGGATAAGGCGGAAGCCGCCCGAATACTTAAGGAGGAAAAGGTTTCTATCAGGGCAGCGTATTTACTGATGAACTTTCTGCATTCCAATCGGGAGAAGCCGTTTGCTTTTTTAGAAGGGTAAAGGCAATTTGTATCCACTCTCCTGTGAAAAAATATAAATTTTGTATTTCCATTTCAGAAAAATTATGATAAACTTTATAAGTATATTACTTTAAATCAGTAAAGCGAAGGAGAAACTATAATGTCTAAGAATTACTATCAACCTGAAATTGAGACAATGCCTGTAGAGCAGATACAGGCGCTTCAGAGCAAGCGGCTTACCGAACAGGTAAAGTTTGTTTATGACAATGTGAAGTTCTACCATGATAAAATGGACGAGGCCGGCATAAAGCCGGAGGCCATCAAAGGAATTGAGGATTTACATAAACTTCCATTCATCAATAAAAATGATTTGAGAGACCAGTATCCGTACGGACTGTTAGGCGTTCCGCTTTCTGACTGCGTGCGCATTCAGTCAACGAGCGGAACGACAGGACGACGCGTGGTGGCATTTTACACGCAGGACGATGTTGACATATGGGAGGAGTGCTGTGCGAGAGCGATTGTGGCGGCAGGCGGTACAAAAGACGATGTCTGTCATGTCTGCTACGGCTACGGATTGTTTACAGGCGGTCCCGGTTTAAACGGCGGTTCACATAAGGTAGGGTGCCTGACGCTTCCGATGTCTTCGGGAAATACGGAACGGCAGCTGCAGTTTATGACGGATTTGGGTTCGACCATTCTCTGTTGCACGCCGTCTTATGCTGCAAATTTAGGTGAGGCGATTAATGAGAGAGGCTTAAAGGACCAGATTAAGCTAAAGGCGGGAATTTTTGGCGCAGAGCCTTGGACGGAGGAGATGCGTAAGAGCATTGAGGAGTCGCTTGGCATTAAGGCATATGATATTTACGGACTGACAGAGATTTCTGGTCCGGGCGTTTCGTTTGAGTGCGAGGAACAGCAGGGGATGCACATTCAGGAGGACCACTTTATCGCGGAGATTATCAATCCGGATACGGGCGAAGTGCTTCCGGAGGGTGAGATTGGCGAACTTGTGTTTACCTGTATTACAAAGAAGGCGTTTCCGCTGTTAAGATACCGCACACGTGACCTCTGTTACCTGACAAGAAAGCCGTGTTCGTGCGGACGCACGCATATTAGGATGCATAAGCCGATGGGAAGAAGCGACGATATGATGGTTGTAAAGGGTGTCAACGTATGGCCTTCACAGATTGAGGCGGTTCTGTTAAATCAGGGCTATCAGGCAAATTATCAGATTTTGGTAGACCGTATTAAGAACAACGATACGATTGAGGTTCAGGTGGAAAAGACACCGGAGATGGCTGCCGACGCGTCATTTGACGCAGCGGCGCGCGAGAAGAAGATTGTGGCAGGCTTAAAGTCAATGCTTGGCATTAAGGTTGATGTTCAGGTGGTTGAGCCGAAGACGATTGCGCGAAGCGAGGGCAAGGCTGTCAGGGTCATTGATAAGAGAGATTTGTATAAGAAATAAGATAATCGAGTAGGGGATTGGGTCGTTCCCCTACTCGATTATATTTAAGATGCCTCCGTTATAAAATAGGACTGCATCGAGGTTGCGACAATCGTACCGTCGTCCTTGAAAATATTGACTTCATAAACTGCTACTTTAGAGCCGTATTTGACTTCCTTTGCCTCGGCAATCAGTTTTTCGGTGTCGCATGCGGGTGCAAGGTAATGAATGGTGCTGTCAACCGTGACAACGTCCTTTCCGTGTGTGAGGGCGGCGCTTCCGCCGATGGTGTCGGCAAGCGCAAAGGTACATCCGCCGTGCACGATGCCGAGCGGGTTTAATATTTCTTGGTTCATGGGCATTTCTCCCTTGCAGTAACCGTATGAAATATCTGTAATCTTCATGTTGAGAAGATGTATAAATCCTTTTGTTTTATGAAAATGTTCTTTGATATGGTCGAAATTCATGAAAACCTCCGTTCTTCGTCTGATGAAACAACGCGCACCGGCGTTTCGTTGACACTATTTACAATTTTATCCATTTTTTCGTTTTTTTCAAGTATTATTTCTTTTTATTATATACATTTTTTCCGAAAACCGATATACTTTTGTTAGCAGAAGGTTTTTTGCGGCAAAATATGACACAAGTGTCATAAAGGAGAGAGGACAATGAGACTTTTATATGCGACAGGAAACCCTGCAAAGAGAGAGGCAATGCGCAGGCGCATATCCATTCTTGGAATAGATATTTACGGATTGGAGTCGCTGGATGCCAAACTGCCCCAAGTGCCGGAGACAGGGAAATCACCTTTGGAGAACGCCATACAGAAAGCGAAGGCATATTTTGCAGTTTTGAAGGTGCCGTTGTTTTCCTGTGATTCAGGGCTTTATTTTGACAATGTGCCCGAAGAAATCCAGCCGGGCGTGAATGTGCGGACGGTAAACGGAAAGCGGCTGAGTGACGGGCAGATGCAGGCGTATTATATGGGGCTTGCAAAAGAGTACGGCGATTTGACAGCGCGCTATAAAAACGCAATCTGCCTTGTGCTTGACGAAAATCATGTGTATTCGGCAATGGAGACGAGCATGGAGAGCGAGCCATTTTTAATGACTTCCAGACCGCACCCCAAAAACAATCCGGGATTTCCGCTGGACAGTATTTCGATTGATATTCAAACAGGGAAGTATTACTATGATTTGCAGGGGAGCAGACTTGACGAGGTCGCAGTGGAGCATGGTTTTCTGACATTTTTCGAGAAACACGTGGGGAACAGGGGCAAGTGATTAAAATAAATCATAGTCTTTTTCGTTAATTTCAGCTATACTAATAAAATAAGATTAAAAAACATCAAACAAAAACAGATATATTGGACGCTTGGAAAGAAGACGGGAATGGAGGAACTGTGATGAAAAACCATCAGGCTGTGGCATTGGGAATGCTGATTTTGACGTTTCTCTATCTGTATATTGTGATGTATTATTATGACATGCTGCCAAAGCGGGAGTGTGTTGCAACGCGTTAATCAGATAGAAAATCAGGAAGGAGAAGAGATAGAATATGGGAAAGATTTTTAAGTTTGATCAGGATGTGGATACGGATCAGATTATTGCGTCGCAGTATATTATTTTTCCGACGATTGACGAAATGAAAGCGCATACGTTTGAGTCGCTTGACGCGGATTTTGCGTCGCAGGTTCAGGAGGGCGATTATGTCGTGGCGTCGGAGAATTTCGGCTGCGGCTCGTCAAGGGAGCAGGCGCCTGCGGTGCTAAAGGCGCTTGGTGTGAAAGCAGTTGTCGCAAAATCGTTTGCGCGCATTTTTTACCGGAATGCAATCAACATCGGACTGCCGGTTATTGTGTGCAAGGATTTGTATGATAACGTGAATGCGGGAGATGAAATGGAACTTTCCATGAAAGACGGTATTGTGCGTGCAAACGGTAAGGAGTATGCGTGCACGAAGTTGCCGGAATATATGCAGGGAATCCTTGATCAGGGTGGATTAATCGCATCGCTTGAACAGTGACAGGAGATGTGCATGAAAAGGAATCCATATTTAATAAGGGGACAATTTGCCGGTATAGCGTTGCTTGCGGCAATTGCATTGCATGGGTGTGGCAATCGGTTGACAGAAGAACAGGAGAAGCCTTCCGCAACAATGGAAAATGAATTGTATTGCTCATTGAACTCGCTGACAGAAGAACAGGAGAAGCCTTCCGCAGTCGATGAAGTGGAAGAACCATTTTGGTATGACCAATATGCGGCTGTTTTGAAGGATTGGACGCTGATAGAAGACTATGGCGATTTTAGTTATCTGCCGATGTACTTTGGAGAGGATTACGCATTTGATTCCTATTGGCTGTGTGACGTTGACCAAAACGGAGTTCCTGAACTATTTTTGCACTCGTCAACGATGAGAGATATAACGGCGGTGTTTACCTGCACAGAAGAGCAGTTGGTTTTTCTTACATATGATGATTTTTACGGGATTAATTTGGAAACAGGTGAGTTTGTGATACATGGTCATTGGCACGGGGCGGGCGGCACTTATGACAATGAGTGGTCGGCATATAAGGTACTGCTGGATAAGGCAGAATATGCAATGTATATTGATTTTTTTGATTTTTCCGAAGAGGGTGAAGAAAGCTTTTACACGATTTATAATCCGGAAACAGAGGAATATGTCCATTCGTCAGATGGGACGGAGTATGAGGCGCTTTATGCTGCGCATGTGCAGCCTTGTGTGCCGGTGGAAAGCTATACACTATATGGTAGTTCTGATTTGAGTGGTTTGGACAGGATACAGTGACAGATGGATAGGAATAGAGCAAATTAGGAGGAATAGTTAAATATGGGAATGACAATGGCGGAAAAAATTATCGCGGCGGCAGCAGGTGTGGAAGAAGTCAAGGCGGGCGACATTCATACTGTGGAGCTTGACCGTCTGATGAGCAATGACGGAACGACGCATCTTACAATTGACATGTACAATCAGCTCAAGGAGCCGCGGATTGCGGACGTCAACAAGCTTGTTTGGATTATGGACCATAATGTGCCCTGCGACAGTGTCAAGACGGCGGCATCGCACAAAAAGATGCGTGATTTTGCAAAGGAACACGGTATCCGGTTTTATGAGGGCGCGGGTGTCTGCCATCAGGTGATGATGGAGAACCATGTCACAAGCGGGGAACTGATATTCGGTGCGGACAGCCATACCTGTGCGTACGGCGCGGTGGGGGCATTCGGTACGGGTGTCGGTTGTACCGACTATTTGTATGCAATGGTCACGGGAAAATCATGGCTTTTGGTACCCGAAACCCTGCGTTTTAATCTGAAAGGGAAACTGCGTGACGGCGTGTATGCGCGGGATTTAATTCTCTCAATTATCGGAATGATTGGTGCAAACGGCGCAAACTATATGGCAATGGAGTTTGGAGGAGAAGGGCTGAAAACGCTGAATATGAGCGATAGAATTGCTGTCTGCAACCTCTGTGTGGAGGCGGGTGCAAAGACGGCGTTAATGGAGATTGACGAGGTTACGCTTGATTATTTAAAGGCGCACGGCAGAGAGCCGAAGCACTGCTTTGCAAGTGATGATGATGCCGTGTATGCGCATGTTTATGAGATTGACCTTTCCGCAATCAAGCCAATCGTTGCAAAGCCGCATTTTGTGGACAGTGTGGTAGATGCGAAGGAGTGCGTCGGCACGCATATTGACGAGGCGTTTCTTGGTTCCTGCAACAATGGGCGGATTGAGGATTTGCGTGTCGGGGCGGAATTGATTCAGGGGAAGAAGGTTCACCCGCTTGTGCGTTTTTTGGTGGTTCCGGCAAGTGCCAAAGTTTATCAGCAGGCGCTTTCGGAGGGCATTATTGATACCTTTATGGAAGCGGGTGCAATTGTGATGAACCCCAACTGCAGCGTCTGTTGGGGAAGCTGTCAGGGCGTCATCGGAGAGAATGAGGTGTTAATCAGCACAGGTACGCGTAACTTTAAAGGACGTGCCGGACATAAGGATTCGTTTGTGTATTTGGCGTCGGCTGCTACGGTTACGGCGTCCGCAATCAAAGGCGAGATTGCCACGGCGGATATGATATAGAAAGGTTAGGGTTTCAAAATGGAAAATTTCAGCGGTAAAATATGGGTGCTTGGCGATGATATTGACACGGACATCATTATTCCGACGGAATATCTGGCGCTTAAAACGGTCAATGACATGGCGCCTTATGCGTTTTCCCCTCTGCGTCCCGGGCTGGCGGCTCAAATCAAGGAGGGCGATATTCTTGTTGCGGGAAAAAATTTCGGCTGCGGTTCGTCAAGAGAGCAGGCGCCGGAAATTATCAAGGCGCTTGGCGTAAAAGCAGTGATTGCAAAATCATTTGCCCGCATTTTCTTTCGGAATGCAATCAACAACGGGCTGCTGCTGATTGAGAACGATAAGCTGCGCGATGCGGTAAACGAAGGCGATGAGATTACGGTTACAATGAACGAGGCAATTGAACATAAAGGAATGAAATATCCGATTACATCACTGCCCCAAAACCTTGTGGAAATTCTTGAGGCAGGCGGGCTTGTAAAGGCGATGCAAAAACGTAACCGTTTCTAAGTGCATAAAAGACATGCATTAAGAAACGCTAACGTTTTTAAAGAACGCCAAAGGACGGGCGTTCTTTCTTCGGCAAGTTGAACGGATTTAGGAGGGAAACAATGGGTTTAACAGTAATTGAGAAAATTATCAGAAATAATATCGGGAACGATGTAAAACCAGGCGAAATCGTGACAGTTAATGTGGACCGCGTGATGATACATGACATTTTTATTCCGTTTGTGGCGTCAAAATTTGAGGAGATGGGATTTCAAAAGCTTTGGGATCCGGATAAAGCGGTTCTGATTTACGATCATTTGGTACCTGCAAGCCAGGTTGATGATACAAGGCACTTCAAGGCGGGAAATGAATTTGTGAAAAAATACGGCATGAAAAACATTCACCGCGCAGACGGCATTTGTCATCAGCTTATGACGGAGGCAGGCTATGTCAAACCCGGAAATATTGTGTTCGGAACGGACAGCCACACGACGACATACGGCTGCGTGGGCGCGTTTTCGTCGGGCATCGGTTATACGGAAATGGCAAGCATTTTGGGGACGGGTACGCTTTGGATTCGGGTGCCGGAGACGATTAAGGTTCATATTACGGGAAAGCTGCCCGAAAATGTGATGGCAAAGGATATTATACTGAAATTAATCGGGGACTTGGGTGCGGACGGAGCGACCTATAAGGCGCTTGAGTTTTCCGGAGATACCATAGAAGAGATGTCCGTGGCATCGAGAATGTCCATGTCCAACATGGCGATTGAGGCGGGTGCAAAGTGTGCGCTTTTTACACCGGATGAGAAAACGGCAGAGTATTGCGGGATTGTATTGACGGACAAAGAAAAAGACTTGGTGGGAGATGATGACGCTGTATATTGTCAGGTGATGAATTATAAGGCAGAAGATTTTGTGCCTGTAATGGCGTGTCCGTCGAATGTGGACAATATAAAACCGGTTTCGGAGCTTGCGGGAACGAAAATCGATCAGGTTTTTATCGGTTCGTGTACGAACGGAAGATTGGAAGATTTGATGGCGGCGGCAGAGATTTTAAAGGGAAAGAAAGTTGCGCCGTTTGTGAAGCTGATCGTAACGCCTGCAAGCCGCAAGATTTACAGGGAAGCCACGCAAAACGGCACCTTGGCAGTTTTGGCGGAAGCGGGAGCAATTATCACGCACCCAGGCTGCGGGCTGTGCTGCGGCAGGACCGGCGGCATTTTGACGGACGGCGAGCGTGTGGTAGCAACGAATAACCGCAATTTCCTTGGACGTATGGGAACGTCAAAGGTAGAAATTTATCTTGCCTCGCCGAAGTCCGCGGCAGCGTGCGCGGTTGCGGGGGAGATTGTGGTGCCGTAGGATTGTACGAAGCTTGGATTAAGCATCCAATGACAAAACTTTAAAAATAAGGTATCCTCTGATTGACGCATAAGATGTGTCGTTCAGAGGATTTTATTTTTTGGAGGGTGTTAAATATGAAAGCAATTAAAATTGGAAACAGGGTGGAAATTTACAATGACACGGTGCGCACGTTTGACGCGCTGCCGCCAAAGACTTATATGGTGCGGTTTGCAAAGATGTCGGGATTTTATCTTGAGGAGTATACCGATATTGCGGTGAATGAGGAGAAGGTGTATGGAGGACAGCTTGAAAAGGCACGCAAGGTGATTGCGGCATATCAGCGCTTTGATCGGAATTTAGGCGTGATTTTAAGCGGTGACAAAGGAATTGGAAAATCGCTTTTTGCGAGACTTTTGGCGGTGCGTGCAGTAGCTCAGGGTATTCCGGTGCTGGTGGTAGATCAGTATATTGTAGGAATTGCATCGTATCTTGCAGGGGTGGATCAGAGAGTGATGCTGCTTTTTGACGAATTTGACAAAACCTTTGGAGGTATTAAGCCGCCGGACGGTGTGCAGGAACCGCAGACGGAGATGCTTGGTCTTTTTGACGGACTCTCGCAAGGAAAAAAGCTGTTTGTGATTACCTGTAATGAAATTCGACATTTGAATGACTGCATTGTCAATCGTCCGGGACGGTTTCATTATCATTTCCGGTTTGACTATCCGTCGGAAAGAGAGATTCGAAATTATCTTATGGATAAGCTTGAGAAGACGTATTATGATGAAATTGATATGATTGTGGAATTTTCAAGGAAGGTTGATTTAAATTATGACTGTCTTAGGGCGATTGCGCTTGAGGTAAACAGCGGAGAGCATTTTAACACGGCAATACAGGATTTGAATATTTTGAATTTGGTACACGACAAATATGATTTGGCGGTTCATTTTGAAAATGAAGTTGTTATCGGTGCGCAGAATGTTGATATTGACTTTTTCAGTCAAGAACAAAAGATAGTGAATATTTCGGAGGACAATTATCATGAGGTGATTAGTGTTCATTTTTATACGCAGGACTGCGAGTATGATATGCAGAATAAATATGCCGTCATTCCAGCAAAGAAGCTGAAGCTTACATATGATGAAGATTACGGGAAAGAGATCGTAAATCAAATGAAGGCCCTTGTACCTGACTATCTTACAATCAAAAAAGTGAGGAATAAGAGTCTGCATTATGCGGTTTAATCAATATTTAAAGTTGCTCATGGTTGTTTTTGAGAATGTATTGTAAGAAGGAAGTACAGCCATTCAAAATATCTTTATAAGTGGTATCGAAATCACCCGTATACCACGGATCTGCGACGTCCCGCTCACTGTCTGCAAAGGTGAGGAGTTTGTAAATTTTGCCGTCTTTATCACCGCCTGCTATTCTTGTCATATTCCGGATATTTGCTGTATCCATACCAATAAGATAGTCGTAAGAGTTATAATCCGAGGCGGTCATCTGTACGGCACGGTGGGGAATAAGTGGGATATGCATTTCCTTTAGTTTTCCCACTGTGCCGTAATGCGGCGAGTTTCCTATTTCTTCTCGGCTTGTAGCGGCGGAGGAAATTAAAAAAGAAGTTTTAAGGTGTTTTTGCTCTACTAAGTATGTCATAACACTTTCTGCCATTGTACTGCGGCAAATATTGCCGTGGCAGACGAATAATATTTTTATCATATTTGCCTCCATGGGTCAAGCGAACATGCTTGCATGTTCATTTGACCCTCAAATCAAGGTTGAAAGATTTTCTTTCAACCTTTAAAAACCTTTGAAAATGCCGTTTTTAATGTTGATACGCATTTTCCTATCCTTTCCGTATCCTTGTTTTTTCGTAAGTTATTTTAAATTATTATAAATTGTAAGAATTTAAGGTAATAAATGGGTCAAATTTAAAATGATATACATTTTTGAATACTATATAATATTATAATTAAAATTAGGGCATTGCAAGTAAAATTTTATTTGTAAATAAGGTAGCTGTATTTTAGAAACTCCTGAAGATTGGATATTGAGTTAATCTATACTTTTCTGTTCAATATAATTTAATATTCCATATATCAACATTGCAATTGCACATAAAATGGCAATACTTAAGATAACCATATCCAGCTTAAATACCTGACTGCCATAAATAATCAAATACCCAAGTCCGCGTCTGCCAGCCAAAAATTCACCGATAATCACTCCTACAAGCGCAAGTCCGATATTGACCTTGGAAAGGGAAATAAACGTAGGAATATTACCCGGAAAGACAACCTTGGTAAACGCCTGCATTTTCGTGCCGCCAAGTGTCTCAATCAGTTTTAAACGTTCGGGATCCGTCTGCGAAAATGACTGGTATAAATTTAAAATACACCCGAAAATACCAACCGACATGCCGCATAAAATAATGGTACGCAGTCCCGTGCCAAGCCAAACGATGATAAGCGGCGCAAGCGCTGATTTCGGCAGGCTGTTTAAGACAATTAAAAACGGCTCAAACAGTTTTCCAAGCGACGGATAAAACCAAAAAAATGTTGCAATCAGCAGTGAACATAAAATAATCAGCAAAAAGCTGACACCTGACTCAAACAGCGTAATCCCGATATGGGTTAACAGCGATTTATCTTTTATGTCATGCACAAACAGCGCGCCGATTTCACTCGGGGAACTAAAGTAAAATTTGTCAATCCAGCCAAGGTTTGCCGAAATCTGCCAAAGCGCCAAAAAAGCAACAAACAGAATAATCCGGCTCCAAAAGATGTAAAGCTTATGCCGTTTTTGGTGTTTGATAAACTGCTGCTGCCCAAGCGTTTCCGCAGCGGCGACAATACTGTAGCTTTTTTTATAAGTATCAGATTTCCGTGTTTTCATCCTGCATTTCCCTCCATATCCTGTCAAAATATTCCTGAAACAGCTTTGAAGTCCGTATTTCACTTCTGTCAATACCATTCTTCTCAAATTCTATCGGAATAATATCCTTTACTGTGCAGGGCGGTTTTGTGAGCAAAATCACGGTATCCGCCATTGAAACGGCTTCTGAAATATCGTGTGTCACAAGAATTGCCGTCTTTTTTTCCGACTTGATAATCTCGCGCACATCGGCGGATATGCGAAGACGTGTCTGATAATCGAGGGCGCTGAACGGTTCGTCTAATAGTAGCAGATCGGGACGCGTGGCAAGCGTACGGATTAGTGCAATACGTTGACGCATACCGCCTGAGAGTGCGGAAGGCTTTTTGTTTTTGGTGTCAGAAAGCTTATATTTTGCAAGCAGTTCATCGACAAGCGCAAGATTTTCGGGCGTTTTTGTCTTTTGGATTTCTAGTCCGAGCATAATGTTGTGATAAACGTCGCGCCATTCAAGCAGATGATCGTGCTGGAGCATATATCCGACTTTGGGGGCGCAAAAATCATCGGAATAGAACGTGATATATCCGCCCACCGGCTTTAACAGACCGGAAATCAGGGACAAAATGGTAGACTTGCCGCAGCCGCTTGGTCCGACCAAGGCAACAAATGCGCCTTTTTCCACATGAAAATTAATATCATTTAAAACGGAAACCTCCCCTAGGACACTGTAATAGGAAAAGGATACATGTTCTAAGCGCAGAAAGGATTTATTCGAATGGTTGCTTTGCATTGCGACCGCCGCCTCTCAATAAAAAAAGAAATTATAAAATATTATATGAATGAATATGACAAAAGTGTGTGTTGTTTTGCGTTTCTTTTGGTTGACATTAATATTGCGAATCAGACGTTGCAAAATGGGAATGATGTATATTTAATTGCAGGTGTTTCAGAAGATGAAATCAGAAATGTACTTGCATTGTATTAAAGGGATTTTGAGGATTTCGTGCAGTATTCCGTAGTGCGGCTCCAAAAATCAGACGGAACCGTAACAAGAAAAGTTGAATACAAACTAAAGTCCAATAACTACTCGGAATTCACTGTGGTAAATGTGGCAGATAGGTGGAGAGAAAGAAACGTATGGTACTCCCCGGCGTTTTTATTCCTCGACAGCCCTAAAACCAGCTTGTACGGGAGAGAAAAATTCTTCCAATTTTTTATATACAGTCCCATGCTTAGAGATTTTTTAGAGAAATCCTTGTTATGATGCTATTATGCACATATTCCCGCGGGCAATGGACCAGGCGCCGCGAGGTATTTGACTTGCAGACATTGAAAGGAGTATCAATATGAAACATCGGATTGTGAAAAAAATAACAGCATTGACGACAACGCTTGCCTTGTGTGTAGGATTTGCAGGGTGTCAGATGGGGAGCGCCATAGACCCTGATATGCAGACAGGCGCATCGGCAGGAACAGTACAGGAGCAGCAGACGGGTGCGTCTGCGGAAAACGAAAGCAACGACGCGATGAGCATGGGGCGTTATGTGGAAAAACAGGCGGAGATTGGCGGCATGTATGGGCATTCCTACATGACGCGGGACGGCGAATACGTTCAGATGTTTGGATATAGCGAGACAAACGGCGGGATGCTTTGTTCGTCGGAGGATAACGGCGATACTTGGAGCAGCAACGAGTTGGAATGGTTTACAAAATTGCAGGAGGATAATTATGTCATGCAGGTCGCGTTCGCAAACGACGGGACGTATGCCCTTCAGTATTCGCCGCTTTCCAAACGCGAGGATACTGTAAAAGAGGGTATGGCAGGCGATATGGGGGTGGATACGGAGAGTGACGGGGAAGATGACTTATTTACTTTAGACAAGCATCTAATGGTTGTCAGTCCCGACGGCACGCAGAAGGAAGTGCCCGTGAAGTATTCGTCAGATGAACTGCGGGCAAGACAGATGCATTATACGCAGGACGGGCGGTTGCTCATGATTACTTATGATAAGGTCGTGTACGAAGTTGACGTCGAAACGGGCGAACGAAACGCGATTTGTACGGTTGACGGCAGTGCGATGTCCATAGAAACACAGGGGAAGCTTTTGATGGTTGTGACCTACGACGGCGTGATGATTTACGATATGGAGAGCGAGCGTTTTATCGAGGACGAGGTGCTGAATGATTTTGTGAAGGATACATACAATGAGCCGACGGATTACGGCAACTGTTTCAACATGTACGCATTTTTCGGTGAGGAGAATACGGTCTACATTGCGGGAGGCAAGGGACTGCACCGTCACGTGATTGGCGGTTCCGCGGTGGAGCAGGTGATTGATTCGAGTCTTTCGTCGTTCGGTAATCCCTCGCGTGACATTGTGCATGCGATTGCGCTTGAAAATGAAGAGTTTTTGGCACAGTTTAGCGATGGCTCGGTGATTAAGTTTTATTATGACGCGACAGTGCCGACGGTTCCGAGTGACAAGCTTGCCGTTTACAGTCTGAATGACAACGATACGGTCAGACAGGCGATTGCGGCGTATCAGACCGCCAATCCGGGCGTGTTTGTGGAGTATGAGGCGGCGCTTGACGCGGAGGGTGTGACAAGGGAGGATGCGCTGAAAAATCTGAGCACAAGGCTGTTAAACGGCGAGGGACCTGATGTGCTGATTCTTGACGAGATGCCGGTTGAAACCTATGTGGAAAAGGGTATTTTGCTGGATATGAACGATATTATCACGGAGGTGAAGGACGGCGACGGTCTGTATGAAAATGTGATTGAGCCGTTTGCAACGGACGGCAAGCTTTACGTGATGCCGATGGAGTTCCAGCTTCCGCTTGTGATGGGTGACAGTCGGTATGTGGAGCAGTCAAGGACGTATGAGGGCTATGCGCAGGCGGTTGAAGCGCTGCGCGGTGAAAATCCCGAGGGTATGATTATCAGCGACTGCAATGAACAGGGGATTACGGTGCGGTTTAGCGATGTCTGTGCGCCCGCTTGGAAAAATGAGGATGGCAGTATCAATGAAGACAATATTCGGGCATTTTTGGAGCAGACAAAGAAGATTTGCGACGCGCAGATGAACGGTTTAACACAAAAGCAGGTCAGTGATTACAGTGAGATGAGCATTTTCAGAAGCGGAAATGATGACGGTGTACACGGTGAGATTGATTGGTCGTTTTACTGGAAGATGATTGACAGCGGTTCGTTTGTTCAAAACGGTACCAAAATGACAAGCGGGAATGTGTATTCGGTGGATTCCCTTGCGCAGGCGCTTTCCATACCAAAGAACGAGGGCTTTGAGCAGTTGTCCGTTGGTCTGTTTGACGGGCAGAGCGAGGGCGTTTATATGGCGGAAACGCTGACGGGCATTAATGCGCAGAGCAAGAATGCCGAGAATGCAAAATCGTTTGTGAAGACCATGCTTTCGAAGGAAATTCAGACGAATACGTTTCGCGGACTTCCTATCAATAAGGCGGCGTTTGAGACAGTGCTTGCAAAGTATGACGATACATTGAAGAATGACGAGGCTTACATGATGTATGGCGGTTCCGACCAAGAGGGCAACAGTTGGTTTTGGGAGGCATGGTGGTTTGACGAGGCGCAAAAGCAGCAAGTCCGCGACTGGGCGGCGCAGGCAAAGACGCCGTATGTTACGGACGTCACGCTTGAGGATGCGGTGCAGAGTGCGTGCATGGAATACTTAAAGGGCAGGCTTGGTCTTGACGATGCGGTTTCGCAGATTCGCAGCAGCACGGCGATCTATATGTCGGAATAAAGCACGAAAAGAACTTCTAAAGACTTTGCGCCATAGGACGCAAAGCCAAGAAGTTCTAAGTTTCGCGCTGGAAGAATGCACTAAATAGTGCATTCTCCTGAAATGATTTACGTTGTTGTATGTAAATGGTGATTACAATGTACAAAAAATGGTTTTTTGTTTTTATTACGCCGAGTGTGGTCGGTGTGGGGGTGTTTGTCCTGCTGCCGTTTGTGGACGTGGTGAAGCGTTCGTTTATGACGGTCATGTCACAGGAGTTTACGGGGCTTGACAATTACAGGCGTGTTTTTGATAATCAGGCATTTGCGCTTGCGGTAAAAAATACGCTCCGTTTTACGGCAACGGCAATTCCGCTGCTTGTCCTTATAGGGCTTGTCATCGCACTGGTACTGAGCAAAATAAATGACACGCGTGTCATAAAAAGCCTGTACCTGTTTCCGATGGCAATGCCGACGGCAACGGTGGTGATTGTGTGGCGCATGTTTTTCTACAGGCAGGATTTTGACAGCCTTGTTGCGGGCTATATATGGAAAAATTTAGGCTATACGCTGGTACTTTGGCTTGCGGGAATTGCGGCAATTCCAAATGAGCTTGTCGAGGCGGCGAGAGTGGACGGTGCAGGGTGGTTTCGGTGTCTGTTTTATGTGAAACTGCCCTGCCTAAAGGGGAGCTTTTATACGATTGTGGTGCTGTCGTTCTTAAATTCGTTTAAGATTTACAGAGAGGCGTACCTTGTGGCAGGCTCGTACCCGAAGGAGGAAATTTATCTTTTACAGCACATTTTTAACAACTGGTATGTCAATTTGGAGCTGGATAAGCTGTCTGCCGCGACGGTGCTGGTGGGGGTGTTTTTGTTTGTGTTTATTTTGGTGTTAAACAGGCTGTGGAAAGTGTGAAATGTTTCACTTCCGTAAGGCAAAATGATGGGAGGAAGTATGCGGCTGATTAGGCGGATTGTGAATATGGCAGTGATGATGACCGTTAAGCTGATGTTTATTGCAATGGGGGTTGTGATTTGCATGCCGGTCTTTTTGGTCGTGACGGGCTCTGTGATGGGCAGCGCGGATTTGCAGGAGTGTCTTGCGCCCGTGTTTTTGGAAGGGCAGGGTTTTGTCACATGGAAACTGATTCCGCAGTATCCGACGCTGGAGCATTACAAACGGCTCTTAATCGAAACGCCGCAGTTTTTTATCCTGTTTTGGAACAGTATTAAAATCACGCTGTTCATTCTTGCAGGGCAGCTTGCCGTAGGAGTGCCTGCGGCATGGGCATTTGCCGTGTATGATGTGCGGGGCAAAAATGTACTGTTTTTGGTTTATGTGGTGTTAATGCTTTTGCCGTTTCAGGTAACGATGCTGTCAAGTTATATTGTTTTGAATAAGCTGTCGCTGCTGGATACGCATTGGGCGGTGATTTTGCCCGCGGTGTTTAGCACGTTTCCCGTTTTTGTGACGTACGGTGGATTTCGGGCGATACCAAAGGCGCTGATTGAGGCGGCGCGCATTGACGGGGCAGGGGAGTTTTACATTTTTACGAGGATTGGACTGGGGCTTGGAAAGGGCGGAATTTTGTCGGCGGTAGTGCTTGGTTTTTTGGAGTATTGGAATATGATTGAGCAGCCGCTTGCTTTTTTGAAGGATAAGGCGCTTTGGCCGCTGTCACTGTATCTGCCGGAGATTGAGTGGACGCAGGCGGGATTTTCGTTTGCGGCGTCGCTTGTCATGCTTATTCCTGCGGTGTTTGTGTTTGTTATGGGACAGGATTATTTGGAGCAGGGGATTATTTACTCGGGGCTCAAGCAGTAAGAGGTTTGGTATGGGATTGGATATGGAAAAGAACAAGAAATGGATTCGTCTGTTTTTCATTTTTTTGGCGGTGATGTGGCTGCTTACGATTATTTCAAAAAGTATTTATGTTTCAGGGTTGACGCGTGTAAAAACTGATGTTCTATCACGTAAATATATTGAACATATTGTGGAGGCGGACGGGATTGTCCTTGCGGGCGGCGAGGTGGCGGTCAACGTGCTTGCGGGGCTGCGCGTGGAGCGCATTGCGGTGAAACAGGGCGATGCGGTGAAACAGGGCGATGCGCTTTTTACGGTGGATTTGCGAGATTTGGAGGAGCTGATTGCCGATAAGGAGGCGCAGATAGAACGACTGGAGCTGCAGCTTGGCACGGCGCAGTTTAATGAGGTCTTGGAGGCGCAGAAAAAGGAAGTTGCGCGTCTGTGGGCGAAGGAGGATTACGAGAATGCGGACAAGGAAACGCAGCTTGCCGTAGACCGTGCACAAAGTGCGCTTTTGGAAGCGGAGAATGATTTGCGCAGGCATTTGGACACGAGTGCGCCGCATACGTCAGGTTCTTCGAGGAAGAAGGCGTGGGAGAAGTATAATGACTGGAAGAAGAGACGTTACGCGTTGGAGGACAGGATTGCGGAGCTTGAGAAGGAGATTCAGCGGTTGAAGGATGAGATTGCGGACGCGTCGGGGGAGGATGCGCAGGCGGCAAACGAGGAGAATGCAGGTGCGTCGGGAGAAGGCGTACAGGCGGTAAACGAGGAGAATGTGGGTACGTCGGGAG
The DNA here is from genome assembly GCA_910586715.1 of uncultured Lachnospiraceae bacterium. Taxonomy (GTDB): domain Bacteria; phylum Bacillota; class Clostridia; order Lachnospirales; family Lachnospiraceae; genus COE1. The sequence goes on along the minus strand of CAJUJG010000011.1, from coordinate 32,347 downwards.
AAGATGCGCAAGTGCAGGAGGATTTGGAACATGCGAAGACAGAGGAAACGGGCATGGAGGGTGCGGATACAGGCGATACGCAGGAAACAGGAAATGCGGATAAAAACCGGGCAAAACCGGGTGTGGACGCGGCGGACAAAAAGGCACTGCTTGCCGAGAAGGAGAGCGAGCTGGAGGCGTGCAGGGCGGAGCTGACCGAGCTGGAGCGCAATCCCGTTTCGCAGCCCGATTATTCCGCAGAGGAGAGCGAATACGATGCATGGCAGCAGACGAAGTCAAATTTGGAGGACGCGGTGCAGGCGGCAAAACACGTGCTGGAGGACGCGAAGCTGGCGCGGGAGAGTACACTGCGCGAGAAACGGCGCGCTTTGGCAAGTGCGGAGGTGACGGCAAGTGCGGACGCAACGATTGGCATTTATAACATGGATATTGCAGCGCTGCAAGGAGAGATTGCGGATTTGAATGACGTGAAAAGCAGTCAGGGCTGTGTGACGGCAAAGGCGGACGGATATGTTTTGGAGATTCTCGTCGCGACAGGGCAGCGCACAACGGACACGGCGGCAATGCTGCTTGCGGATACGACGTCGGAATATCTGTTTCGGTTTGGCATTACGAAGGAGCAGAGTAAGTATGTGCAGCTTGGCGACAGCGTCGAACTTTCCTTAAATTCCGCAGACCATAAAAAAGTGACGGTGACGGCGGACTATATTGAGGAGAATACGGCGGGCGGTTATGACGTGACATGCAGGCTTGGCGACGCGAAGGCGCCGATTGGCTCATACGGCGTGGCAAAGCGGACGGTTCAGGGCGAGATGTATCCAAGCGCGGTGCCGATTGACGTGATTTTGGAAGAGAATAAGGTATATTATCTCTTTACGGTGAATGAGAAGACAGGGATTTTGGGGAAGGAGTATTATGTAGAGCGGCTGAAGGTCAATGTCGTGGATCAAAACGACCGCTATGCCGCAATTGAGGGTGCAGCGATTGGAGCGGATACGCAGATTGTTATTTTTTCGTCAAAGGAGTTAAAGCAGGGGGAGAGTGTCAGATTGCAGGAGTAGGGGGGTGCAAAAGTATCGGTTGTGTTTTGGGGCAATTGTGTCTATAATGAATTTAGGAGCAGTTTGTTTGGCAGAAAAGGGGGATTGGTTATGGACGCATTAAAAAAAGAAAAGGTTTATACAATTGAGGATATTTTTGCGTTGCCGGACGGGGAGCGTGCGGAGCTGGTTGACGGGAAGATTTATTATATGGCGACGCCGAGTTGGACGCATCAGAGGATTTCAGGATATTTACACAATGTAATATATAATTATATCAAAAATAATGATGGAAAATGCGAGGTTATAGCAGCCCCGTTTGCGGTGTTTTTATATAATGATAACATCAATTACTTTGAGCCTGACATTTCCGTTATCTGTGATTTATCAAAATTAGATGAGAAAGGCTGTCACGGCGCGCCTGACTGGATTATTGAGATTGTATCGCCATGCAGTAGGCAGATGGATTATCTTACAAAGCTTCTTCGATATCAGACGGCAGGTGTGAGAGAGTATTGGATTGTTGACCCCCAAAAAGAACGCGTGACAGTCTATTTATTTGAGAAAGAAACCGTTGAAGAATATGCGTTTGGAGAAGAGGTCCCCGTCGGGATTTATGAAGGATTTACCATAACGATAGAATAGTTTTGTATGAAAAGAATGTAAAAAAGCATTTGGAGCAAAGAACCCTCAAATGCTTTTTTACAGAGAAATATTTTGTAAAAATATGCAGAAAGAATCTTGCATTTTTATAAAAATCTGTTACAATTATTTTCATGGGGGTATAGCTCAGTTGGGAGAGCGATACGTTCGCAACGTATAGGTCACGAGTTCGAGTCTCGCTATCTCCATTCTGAAGTGTCTGCAAAACCTTAATTTGATTGGTTTTTTGGCACTTCTTTTTTGCTGTTTATACAAAAGGTTCTTAGATGCGTTACTGCGAAAGGAGTATGGTAAAATTTATGGGCAATGCAACGAGTATATCCATTCCCGCTATTTTAAAGGTGGGAAACGGTGCGTTAGACAGTATCGGATTATATATGAAAGAAGCCGGATTTCGTCAGGTGGTGATTTACTTTGGAAATGGCTTAATTGACCTGTTTGGTCAAAAAGTCATGAATTCGCTGAAAGAACAGGAAATCGAGGTTCTTGAGTATCGTGAGATTGATACGGTCGACATTGATGACATTATCAAAATGGCGTTTTCCATACCGAATAAAACGCGCGCCGTGATTTCCATTGGCGGCGGAAAGGTCATTGACGCAGGGAAGTATGCGGCATTTTTGAAAAACCTGCCGTTTGTCAGCGTGCCGACTTCAAGCTCAAGCGACGGATTTTCGAGCGCAAGTGCGTCGTTACTTGTAGACGGACGCAGAAGCTCCGTGCCGGCAAAGCTGGCATACGGCATTGTTGTCGATACGGACGTGATCCGCACGGCGCCGGAAAAATTTATCTATTCCGGAATTGGTGACATGATTTCAAAGATTACGGCAATTTACGACTGGGTGTTTGAGGCGGGGCATGGTGTTTCGCTGCTCAATGACTTTGCGGTGATGATTGCCAAAAAGGCGGTGAACAGCTTTGTGCGCACGCCGTATGAGAGTATTAAAGAGGAAGTGTTTTTAAAGGAGCTTTTGGATTCGCTTTCCATGAGCGGGATTGCAAACGAGATTGCAGGGAGCAGTGCGCCTACGAGCGGAAGCGAGCATCTGATTTCGCATGCGCTTGATAAAATTTTGGAGACGCCGCAGCTTCATGGGATACAGGTAGGCGTGGCGACATATATTATGAGCATTGTGCATAACCATAGATATAAGCGGGTAAATGCCGTGCTCACGCAGACGGGCTTTTGGGACTATGTGGCGACGCTTGGCATGAAAAAGGAAGATTTTATCAAGGCGATTGATTTGGCGCCGTCCATAAAACCGCACAGATACACGTATCTGCATGAGGAAAAATACCGGGAACTGGCAAAACGCGTCGTGCTTGAGGACGAGATATTACAAAAAGTTTTGATTTGACGCAGATAAAACAGTGTATGGAATGAAAGCAGGAGGAGATAACACAAATGACAATCATTGAAAAACAGACTTTTGACGAGGAACGTGCGCTCTACGGTGCAAAGGATTTGGTGGTAACACAGTGCCGCTTTGACGGACCGGCGGACGGGGAGAGTGCGCTCAAAGAGGCGGCAAATATAGAAACAAATAAGTGTTTCTTTAACCTCCGCTATCCCTTTTGGCATGTGCACGGACTAAGCATCAGGGATTGTGAGCTGACCGAGCTTTGCCGCGCGGCGCTTTGGTATTCCGACCATATTACGATTACGGACACAAAGCTGCACGGCATCAAGGCGCTGCGGGAATGCAGGGATGCGGTACTGAAAAACTGCGATATTATTTCGCCGGAATTTGGCTGGTCAGTGACAAATATTGAGATGTATGACACCACGGCAAAAAGCGAATATTTTATGATGCGTTCTGAAAATATCCGGTTTGAGAATGTTGATTTTACCGGAAAGTATTCGTTTCAGTATATTAAAAATGCGGTGTTTGAAAACTGCCATTTTGACACAAAGGACGCTTTTTGGCACGGCGAGAATGTGCTCGTAAAAGACAGTGTTGTCAAAGGGGAGTATTTGGCGTGGTATGCCAACGGGCTGACGTTTGAAAACTGCAGGATTATCGGGACGCAGCCGCTTTGTTATTGCAAAAATTTGAAATTAATCAATTGTGAAATGGTTGACGCGGACCTTTGCTTTGAGAAATCGGACGTTTTTGCCGAAGTGACGACGCCGGTTCTCAGTATCAAAAATCCCCGTTCGGGTAAAATTACGGTGCCTGCGGTTGGAGAAGTAATTATGGATGATGCGGATGCGAGCGGGGAAGTAGTAATTTTGGAGGAAATGAAAGAGTAATATTTTTGTTGACATTTCCATACGAAGTGCGTATACTTTTCAGTAAGCAGAGAGCACGAACTTTGCGTGGAACAAATTAATTCGGTTTCGATAAGGAGGACAAGATGCAGCATCGTGTGAAAAACAGTTTAAATATCATAATGAAAAAACAAGGTGCGATTGTCCTTGAAAAGGTTTAGAACATTTGTTCGATTAGAGCGGTATGGTAATCAATAACTTTTCAGATAAAACACCTTGTATCAAGGTGTTTTTTTGCTGTCAAAATATTGGCGGTGCAAAAAACACCAAAAGAAAATATAAAGGAAAGAATTCAAGATAAAAAAGGAGAAGTTTATGATTACAATCTATGGAAAATATACAAATGCTGTTGTCTACACGACCCAAAACGAGCAGTATGCCATTGACGAGTATGCGAGAAAACAGTTGCAAATGATTTGCGACCACCCAAGCGCTGCGGGGAGCAAAATCCGCGTCATGCCGGATGTACATGCGGGAAAGGTCGGTACAATCGGGCTGACAATGACGGTTAGCGCGTCTCTGCTCCCAAGCCTGGTCGGCGTAGACATCGGGTGCGGAATGACGCTTGCGAAGATAAAACAAAAAAATATAGAATACCAAAAGCTGGACACGGTTATCCGCGAAACTGTTCCGGTCGGTCCGAGGGTTCGGAAAACATTCCATAAGTTCGTTAATATGCTTGCGCTTGAGAATCTGCATTGCTTTAAGGCAATCGATATGTTGAAGGCGGAGCGCAGCATTGGAACGCTTGGCGGCGGGAACCATTTTATTGAGGCGGACAGGGACGAGGAAGGTGCGCTGTATCTTGTGGTGCATTCCGGCAGCCGCCATCTTGGCATGGAAGTGACAAGCTATTATTTAAGAGAGGGACAGAAAGCGTCTCAAAAGAACAAACAGGGATATGCATCGTATGACATGACCTGTTTGGACGGGGAGCTGCTGGAGCATTATCTGCATGATTTGGAGATTGTGCAGGACTTTGCGCGTTACAACCGCGAGGCGATAATTGACGAGATTGTACGCGGAATGAAATGGAAGGTTTTGGACAGTGATACCTGCATTCACAATTATATTGACTTTTCGGGTGAAATGCCCGTCTTGCGAAAGGGCGCAATCAGCGCAAAGATGGGAGAGCGTGTTATCATTCCGATGAACATGCGCGACGGGATTATCCTTGGAACAGGGCTTGGTAACGAGGATTGGAACTGTTCCGCGCCGCACGGTTCGGGGCGGATTTACAAGCGCTCCGAAGTCAAAGAGCATCATACGGTTTCCGAATTTAAAAAGGCGATGGAGGGCATTCATTCGATTTGCGTAAATAAGGATACGCTCGACGAATCGCCGTTTGCGTACCGGAAGATAGAGGATATATTGCAGGTTATCGGGGAAACGGTGATGGTGGATAAAATCATAAAGCCTGTTTATAATTTTAAAGCGGGGGCGGAAACAAAATAGATTTGATAAAGTCCTGTTTAAGGAAATCGTGCGGTTGCGCTTGACAGTTTGTACTGCGAAAAATATAATGGTTTGTAGAGTTGCAGGACAGGAATGGAAACAGAAGGTTGAATATGAAAAAACAAAAGAGCAATAAGACAATGATTGCATTGCTTTCTATGATTGCGGCAGTTATAATGTTGGGCACGGGATGTGCCGACAGGACATCGAATGTTAGTTCGCAGGATTTGGAAACAGAAACAGCATATATGGATATATCTGATACGCAAGTGTACGATACGCAGGCGCTTCATACAGAGCAGACAACGGCAGAAGAGCCTTCAGAGGACGTCCCTATCGGGGAAACATATTTTTTTGAACGGGAAGACAAAATAAGCACGATGTTTTATGACTTGCAGATTGACGGGGTTACGTTTACGGACGCGGTTGGCGATGTGATTGCAGATGGCGAACGTGAGTTTATGGTTCTTGACGTTGCGATTACGCCTTGTGGTGATGAGCTTGTTTTCAGTATGTATGCGCAGGAATTCCTTATGGTCTGTTTTACAGGGGATTTCGTAAATCAGGACTATGAAAAGCTTTATCCGCTGGAGGAAGGGCTTGAGGAAGGACAACTGGAGGATATGTGGCTTGCGACGGTCGGTGAGGAGATAAAAGGAAAACTGGTATACGACATTCCCAAGGATGCATTCCGAAACGTTCTTTTGGTGTATGACAGTTATACAACAGGCTATTCGAACGAAACGGTTTTTGGGGACGGATATATGATGACTATTCCTAAAGAAAACTGGAGCAGGGAAACGGAGTCAAAAACCCCGCAGCAGGCTACGGGGTTTTAACCCTCGCGGCAGTCGCCAAATATCTGTGGGCAGTTACTTGGTTCGTTGTTCGCGGGAATAGAATTTTGTAAAGGAGCATGGTGATTAATATGGCAGTATTTAGCGGATTAGAGGATATGGACGAGCTTGCGCAGCAAAAGAAACGGCAGCAGGAGATGGAAATTGAGGATGTTATCAAAATGCTGGACGAAAAGACTTCGGGCGGTGTGAGCCGTATTAAGATCGAGGTGTCCGATGAGCAGAGCGAGGGCACGGTGAGTACCGCGTATCATCACGGACGCTGTGACGTGGGCAGTCCTTGGGCAAAGGGAAGCGTGCGCAATTTCGGGTGCGACTAAAGTGTGGCAGATAAATAGTTGTTACCAAAACACAGTGGAAAGTAACGAAACTTTTGTGTGGAAAACTTTTTTTAATGAAGATAATACTTTGGAGATAGCACTTGAAAAGCTGGTGCAAAAAGTGTAAAATCATGGGAGATAAAAGGTTGAAAATTAAAATTTTCAACCCGCAAGTTTGTGCTTTGCAGCCCAAACTCGCACATTAAGAAGGAAGCATGATTATAAATAAGGAAATGAGGTACCGGTATGGCATTAAATAAAAAGCCTGTGACAGGCATGAAGGATATTTTGCCTGAGGAGATGCAGATGCGCGACTACGTAATCGGCGTAATTAAGGAAACATATGCAAAGTTTGGATTTACCCCGATTGAGACGCCGTGCATGGAGGACATTCAAAATCTGAGCAGTAAGCAGGGCGGTGAGAACGAGAAACTGGTCTTTAAAGTGTTAAAACGCGGGGAAAAGCTGAATTTGGAGACGGCAAAGGAGGAGGCAGATGTCGTTGACTACGGTATGCGTTATGACCTTACCGTGCCCCTCGTACGGTATTATTCCAACCATGCAAACGAGCTGCCGGCGCCGTTTAAGGCATTGCAGATCGGAAACGTGTGGCGTGCGGACAGACCGCAAAAAGGCAGATACCGTCAGTTTATGCAGTGTGATATTGACATTTTAGGCGAGCCGTCCAACCTTGCGGAAATTGAGCTGATTTTGGCGACGACGACAACGCTTGGAAATTTGGGGTTTGAAAATTTTGAAATCCGTATCAATGACCGCAGGATTTTGAAGGCGATGGCGGCGTACAGTGGCTTTGATGAGGCGCACTATGACAGTATTTTTATCACGCTTGATAAGATGGACAAAATCGGTCTTGACGGTGTAGAGCAGGAGCTGCTTGCGGACGGCTATGCGAAAGAGCTTGTTGACAAATACCTGTCGCTTTTTCAGGGCATGCAGACGGCTGAGGATACGCTTTCCTTTATTGAGGAAAAACTGGAAGACTTTTTGGAGAATGAGGTACGGACAAGTTTTCGGGATATTATTGAGAGCGTGAACGCGACAAAGAGCGACTGCTTTAAACTGGTGTTCGACCCCACGCTGGTGCGCGGCATGTCGTATTATACAGGAACGATTTTTGAGATTGCGATGCCGGAGTTTGGCGGCAGCTGCGGAGGAGGCGGACGCTATGACGGGATGGTCGGCAGGTTTACGGGAAAGGATGTTCCGGCGTGCGGCTTTTCCATTGGCTTTGAGCGGATTATTCTGATTTTGCTGGAGAACGGTTTCCAAATTCCAAATCAGAGTAAGAAAATAGCGTACCTTGTCGAAAAAGGCGTGTCAAACGAGGCGCTGCGCGAGGTGATTGGCAAGGCACAAAAGGAACGGGAGAACGGTGCACAGGTGCTTGTCGTGCGGATGAACAAGAACAAGAAATTCCAAAAGGAGCAGCTTACGGCGCAGGGATATGAGGAGTTTCAGGAATTTTATAAAGAAGGATTAAAAAACTAAGCCGTTCAATCGGCATGGAGGAGATTATGGCAGAATCAATGAAGGGGTTGAAGAGAACCCACAGATGTACAGAGCTTTCGGCAGCAAATGTCGGTGAGGAAGTCACCGTTATGGGATGGGTGCAAAAAAACAGAAACAAGGGCGGCATTATTTTTGTGGACCTTCGGGACAGGAGCGGGATTTTACAGATTATTTTTGAGCAGGGCGCGGATTTAAGCCGTGCGGTTGACGCGGAGAATTTTGCAAAGGCGGAAACCTTGCGCAGTGAGTTTGTGATTGCGGTTGTGGGCAAGGTGGAACGGCGCGAGGGGAATACCAATGCAGCGATGAAGACGGGTGATATTGAGGTGCGCGCGACGCAGCTTAGGATTTTATCGGAGTCGGAGACGCCGCCGTTTCCGGTTGAGGCGGACTCTAAGACAAAGGAAGAGCTGCGTCTAAAATACCGCTATTTGGATTTACGCAGACCGGATTTGCAGGAAAAGATTATGATGCGCAGCCGCGTAGCTGCAAAAATCCGTGAGTTTATGACAAACGAGGGCTTTTTGGAGATTGAAACGCCAATTTTAAATAAATCAACGCCGGAGGGAGCGAGGGATTATCTTGTGCCAAGCCGTGTGCATCCGGGCAGCTTTTATGCGCTTCCGCAGTCGCCGCAGCTTTTTAAGCAGCTTTTAATGTGTTCCGGATATGACCGGTATTTTCAGATTGCGAAGTGTTTCCGCGACGAGGATTTGCGTGCGGACAGACAGCCGGAGTTTACGCAGCTTGATATGGAGCTTTCCTTTGTGGATATTGATGATGTGATTGAGGTGAATGAGCGGCTTTTGCAGTATGTGTTTAAGGATACGATCGGCATTGACATTCAGCTTCCCATTCAGCGGATGACGTGGCAGGAGGCGATGGACCGCTACGGCTCGGACAAGCCGGATACGCGTTTTGGCATGGAGCTTGTAAATGTGAGCGAGGTGGTAAAGGGCTGCGGTTTCGGCGTGTTTACGGGTGCGCTTGAAAACGGCGGTTCGGTGCGCGGCATTAACGCAAAGGGACAGGGCGAGATGCCGCGGAAAAAGATTGATGCGCTTGTCGAGTTTGCAAAAGGCTTCGGTGCAAAGGGTTTGGCTTATATTGCAATTCAGCCGGACGGGACGCTTAAATCTTCGTTTGCAAAGTTTATGACGGAGGACGAGATGGCATCGCTTGTCAAGGCGATGGACGGTGAGAACGGTGATTTGCTGTTGTTTGCGGCGGATAAGAATAAGATTGTTTGGGATGTGCTTGGCAATCTTCGTCTTGAGATTGCAAGAAATCTTGATTTGCTGGATAAGGACCAGTATAACTTCCTTTGGGTGACAGAGTTCCCGCTTTTGGAGTGGAGCGAGGAGGAGAACCGTTATGTGGCAATGCACCATCCGTTTACAATGCCGATGGAGGAGGATTTGGAGCTTCTTGACACGGATCCGGGCAAAGTGCGCGCAAAGGCATATGATATTGTACTAAACGGTACGGAGCTTGGCGGCGGAAGCGTGCGTATTTTCCAAAACCATATTCAGGAGAAGATGTTTGAGATTATCGGGCTTTCCAAGGAAACGGCAAATGAGCGGTTCGGATTTTTACTGAATGCGTTTAAGTATGGCGTGCCGCCTCATGCGGGGCTTGCGTTTGGACTGGACCGTATGGTGATGCTGATGGCGAAGGCGGATTCCATTCGTGAGGTGATTGCGTTCCCGAAGGTGAAGGATGCGTCGTGTCTGATGACGGATGCGCCGAATGTGGTGGACGCGGTTCAGCTTGAGGAGCTTGGGATTGCGATTGTAAAAAACTGAAAGATTAGAAATCTTTCAGTTTTGGCAAATTTGTGCAAGGGAACAAATTCGCAGTTTATTGATAGCATGGAGATTTTGTGTTAATGAAAGAGAGCAAAAAAACGAAGGAAAAAAAGGCGCTCGCATTGGAGGTGATTGCGCGTCTGAAACAGGAATATCCGCATTCCGACTGTACGCTTGATTACAATGAGGCTTGGAAGCTTTTGGTGAGTGTGCGGCTTGCGGCGCAGTGTACGGACGCGCGCGTGAATGTGGTGGTTCAGGGATTGTATGAGAAATTTCCGACGGTTGCGGCTTTGGCGGCGGCAGAGGTGCCGGAGATTGAGGAGATAGTAAAGCCCTGTGGTCTTGGGCACAGTAAAGCGCGCGACATCAGTGCGTGTATGCAGATGCTGCATGAGAAATATGACGATAAGGTTCCCGACGATTTTGACAAGCTTTTGAAGCTGCCCGGCGTGGGAAGAAAGAGCGCCAACCTGATTATGGGGGATGTGTTTGGAAAGCCTGCAATTGTGACGGATACGCATTGCATTCGTCTGACAAACCGGATTGGGCTTGTGGACGGGATTAAGGAGCCGAAGAAGGTGGAAATGGCACTGTGGGAGATTATTCCGCCCGAGGAGGGGAGTGATTTCTGTCACAGGCTTGTGGACCACGGGCGTGAGGTTTGTACGGCGCGGACAAAGCCATATTGCGATAAGTGCTGTCTGAAAGATATTTGTGCGAAACGGATTTGACGGGAAAAATAGCGTAAAATAAAAAAGGATTAATTCATATGATTGGATTAATCCTTTTAAAAATGACTGTATTTTAGTTATGGCTGGGACGTGCGCCGATTGTATTGATCGCAGTGATAACCGCAGTCATCAAATCGGTTTTCGCCTGTGTGGACGAGTTATTTACTTTGTGAAAAAGTGCTCCCTTGTTTGAACGCACGTAGTTTGGCTTTAAACGGTTGAGCGCATAAGCAGCCATATCTGACCGGCAGATGTCGCAGCTGCATATATTCGGCATGGTAGGCAGCAGTGTATCAAGCTGGCGCTCCACATCCTCTTCCATAATATTTTTCAAACCTTCCACACTCAGTTCCCCCCTTGAAATTTATAAAAATTGGAACAATACATATTCTATAAATATGTTATCGCATTTTTGTCAGATAATCAATACTATTTACACAAATTTTGAATAAAAAACATCAAAAAATTGCTAAAATTTAAAATAATAGAACATTTTAAACAATTTATGTAAACTTTTGCTGCACCATAAAGTAGGGAACAGAGGATTTTGACACACAAAATGATAATCTTGGGTGCAGCTTTTTGATGATAGCCATGTAAAGAAAGGAGAACAGGCGTATGGATAACGAAAAAATATACGCAATGCAATTTGCCAAAATCTATCCGTTGCTGACGGCGAAAGCGCAGAAAAAGGGAAGAACCATAGACGAGGTTGACCAGGTAATCTGCTGGCTGACCGGTTATACGGCAGAGGAACTTGGGGATGCGGTAAACAGGCAGGTGACTTATAGGACTTTTTTTGAAAATGCGCCTGCACTGAATCCGAACAGAAAACGGATTACTGGGACCGTGTGCGGTGTGCGCGTGGAAACGATTCAGGAGCCTCTGATGCAGGAAATCCGGTATTTGGACAAGCTGATTGACGAGCTGGCGAAAGGAAAACCAATGGAAAAAATTTTGAGGAAATAGCGCTTTAGTAAGCGGGAAACCGTAGAAATGGGGAGGAACAGGGAATGAATACAAAAACGTATGAAATTTGTTCGATAATTGAGGCGGTTCCTGAGAAAGGCGGTGCCTATGTCCGTTTTCCATATGATATACGAACGGAATTTGGCAAAGGCAGGGTAAAGGCGGAAATCACCTTTGACGGTGAGCCATACTGCGGAAGCATTGTCAATATGGGCGTCAAAAATGCGGACGGTTCTGTCTGCTATATTATTGGAATTCGAAAAGACATTCGCAGTAAAATCGGAAAACAGCCGGGGGGTACGGTTTTGGTCACGGTAAAGGAAATCAGATAAAGAACGTGAAATCAATGCATAAAATCCTTATTTTTACAAAATCTATCTCTATATGCTCCCGGTTTTGCACAGGTTCAGGCATCAGGGAATGCGGGAGTAAAAAGAGAAAAGGAGAAACAATTATGTCAATGATTTTAAAGGAAGTAAGTGATTTTTCGGTTGATGCATTCCATAAGGACAGCTTTACGACCGTAACCAAAAAGGACATCTTGGGAAAATGGGCGGTATTTTTCTTTTATCCTGCGGATTTTACGTTTGTCTGCCCGACGGAGCTTGAGGATTTGCAGGACAAGTATCAGGAGTTTCAAAAACTGGGCTGCGAAGTTTATTCGGTATCCACGGATTCGCATTTTGTCCACAAGGCTTGGAAGGACGCGTCGGACCGCATCAAAAAACTGGAATATCCGATGCTTGCCGACCCGACGCATGCGCTTTGCATTGATTTTGATGTTTTAATTGAGGAGACGGGTAAGGCGGAGAGAGGCACGTTTATCATCAATCCCGAGGGAAAGATTGCGGCGTACGAAATCAGCGCCGGAAATGTGGGAAGAAACGCCGAGGAGCTTTTGCGCAAGGTGCAGGCGCTGCAGTTTGTGGCAGAGCATGGAGATGAAGTATGTCCGGCAAAGTGGCAGCCGGGCGCAGAAACCCTGAAACCAAGTCTTGATTTAGTAGGTATTTTATAATGATGCAGCAGAAAACGGATTTATATGATGCAGTTATCATTGGCGGAGGTCCTGCGGGGCTTTCTGCCGCAATTTATTTAGGGCGCGCGAAATACCGTGTGATTGTGCTGGAAAAAGAGCGGTTCGGCGGACAGATCACGATTACGTCGGATATTGTCAATTATCCCGGCGTGCAGCATGCAAGCGGAAGTGCGCTGACGGAAAACATGCGCCTTCAGGCTCAAAGCTTTGGCGCGGAGTTTGCGATTGCAAATGTTTCCGATGTGGATATGGACAGCGATGTCAAGCACGTTACGACGACGGACGGTACGGTTTATCAGACGCTTGGCGTGGTGCTTGCGCTCGGTGCAAATCCAAGGCATCTCGGTTTTTTGGGCGAGCCAAAATTTAAGGGACGCGGCGTGGCGTACTGTGCGACGTGTGACGGAGAATTCTTTACGGGCAAAGAGGTGCTTGTGGTCGGCGGCGGTTTTGCCGCGGTGCAGGAATCGATTTTCCTGACACGGTATGTGAAAAAAGTGACAATGCTTGTCATCACCGAAAACTTTACGTGCGCGCGCGGCGTATATGAGCAGTTGAAAAACTATCCGCAAATTGAGGTGCGGTTTGAAACAGAGCTGATTGAGGCGGGCGGCGACAAGACGGTGGAATATGCAAAAATCAGGGACAACAGGACGGGCATGGTCAGCGAATACCGCGCGCAGGACGGCGGAAATATCGGAATTTTCGTGTTTGTGGGATATGCGCCTGCGACGGATATGGTTAAGGATAAGATTGTCCTGAATGAACAGGGGTATGTGGTGACCGACCAAAATCAGCGGACGAATATTGCGGGCGTGTATGCGGCGGGAGACGTGTGCATTAAAAACCTGCGGCAGGTTGTGACGGCGGTGTCGGACGGGGCGGTTGCAGCGACTTCCCTTGAGCAGTATATTGCGCAGACGCGCGAGCGGTTAAAGCTTGGGGCGTCCAAGCAGACGGCGCAGGCGGCGGCAGAGGGCGGTGCGAGCGCACAGAGGGTAGCGGAGGCATCGAACAGTACGGCTAAAGAGGGATTTTTAACGAAGGAAATGCGCGGGCAGCTTTTGGAGGTTTTTGAAAAGTTTCCGAATACCGTGATTATCAGGGCGGTCATCGGTCAGGACACGGTTTCGGCGGAGCTTGAGAGTTTTGTCAATGAGCTTGTCGGCATTCACGAAAAGGTAAAGACTGAAATTGATGATAAGACGCTCCAAACGGGTGATGCAAAACCGTATCTTGATATTTGCAGCGAGCAGGGAAGCGTGGGGATTCGTTATTACAGTGTACCGGGCGGGCATGAGTTTAACTCGTTTGTAGTGGCGCTTTACAATGCGTCGGGCG
>CAJUJG010000011.1:0-18309 GCA_910586715.1 uncultured Lachnospiraceae bacterium | reverse complement strand
CAAAAACAGTGTCAGTGAGAACACACAGCAGCGCATACGGGCGTTGAAACAAAAACACCTGCTGCAGGTGATGGCAACGCTTAGCTGTACGAACTGCCCCGAGGTTGTTATGGCAACGCAGAAGATTGCCACGCTTGGCGAAACCGTTGAGGCGGAAATGTACGATTTGTCTAAGTTTCCGGAGTTTAAGGAAAAGTACAGTATTATGGCGGTTCCGTGCCTTGTGATTGACGGGGGGAAGGAAGTGCTGTTTGGAAAAAAAGGCGTTGAGGAAATTGTCGGGATATTAGAGAAAATGAAGAAAATGAAGGGTTAGCGCCATTTGTTTTTGCTTGAAGAATATGTTGTAATGCGTTAAAATAAAAGAGAAAAAATAAATAATTACACCATACGAGGAGCATTATGGCAAATTACAATTTTAAGGTCGATTTAAAGGGCATTATCCGTCTTTTAAGCGACAATTTGTATTCGAGCGACAAGGTGTTTTTGCGCGAGCTTTTGCAAAACGCCGCCGATGCGATTGACGCGCGCAAAAAGGCGGACAAAGCTTATACGGAAGGGAAAATAACGGTCACGTATCAAAGAACGAAAGGCGGGGCGCAGCTTACGTTTGCAGATAACGGAATCGGGCTGACGAAGGAGGAAATCCATTCTTTTTTGTCAGTCATCGGGCAGTCATCTAAGCGGGACAGTACGGTGCGAAACAGCTTTATTGGGCAGTTTGGCATCGGGCTTTTGTCCTGCTTCCTTGTGACGAATGAAATCAAAGTGGTGACACGTTCGGTTACGGAGGAACAATGTTATCAGTGGGTTGGCAAAAGCGACGGGTCGTATGTGATTACGGAACCGAAAAAGAGTATGGAGCCGGGCACGCAGGTTTTGCTAAAGTTGACGGGAGTCAAGGACGAATTTTTTACGGAGCGCGAAATCATGGACAATTTGGCGGAATATGGCTTTCTGCTGCGTGTTCCGATTTTCTTTGAGGGGGAAGACCGGCAAAGGAGAGTCAATGACAATTTTATCCCGTGGCGGCAGCAGCTTAGCATGGCGGACAGTATTATGGAATTTGGGGAGCAGATTTTTACGGAAAAGTTTTTTGACGTCATTCCTTTGCATGGGGATGGAATTAAGGGATATGCCTATGTTTCCACGAGACAGACAAATGCGGGTGTGACGGTGCGTCACAAGATTTTTTTAAAGAATATGTATGTTACCGACGATGGCAGGGATTTCATACCCCAGTGGGCGTTTTTTACACGGTGCATTGTCAATGTGGACGACTTGACGCCGACCGCATCAAGAGAGGGATTTACACGCGACAGCAAGCTGATGAAGGCAAAAAATCAGATTGAAAAGTGTATTTTTGATTATTTTGTATCCTTATCGCAGTATGACGTGCGAAAATTAAAGACGCTGACGCAGATTCATAACGTGGCAATCAAATCGCTTGCAATGGAGAACGAACAGATTTACAAGCTGTTTTTCCCGTTCCTGACATTCCCGACCAATCAGGGAACGATGACAGGCTTTCAGCTTGTGAATGCATCCAAGAAGGTTCCCGTAAGCTACTGTGCGGAGCTTGACGATTTCAGGCGTCTATGCCCGCTGTTGGAAGGGACAAAGAGTCTTCTTGTAAACGGCGGCTATATTTATGACGCGGGGCTTTTGCAGAAATTGCCGAAGTTTTATAAAAACGTGAAGATAGAGGCGTTTGACAACAGCTCGTATGAGCATATTTTGGAGGAGGCGCAGGAGGCGTTTGTGCAGGAACTTTCGCTGTTTCAAAGTTGGGCGCAGCAGGGGCTGGAGGCGTTTCGCTGCAGTGTTTCCTTTAAGAGCTTTTCGCCGGAAAGCTTACAGGCGTTATATGTGCCGGGCGGGGAATCGTTTTTGACGGATACGATGGACGAGAGCAGTTTTTCAGGCTTTTTTGAGGGCTTTGATTTCGGCATGGAGGAGGACGCGCCGGAGGGCAGCAGGCTGTATTTAAACAGCAGAAACAGTTTTGTCAAAAGTTTGGGGCAGGTTCAGGAGCCGCTGCTTGCGCAGACGCTGATACAGGTTATTTACATACAGGCGCTGCTTGCGGGGCATTATACACTTTCGCCCAAGGAGACGGAATTAATGAACAAAAGTTTGGAACGGTTGATGGCGTATGCGCTGTACGGAACAGGGGAGGGATTGTAATTATGATACTTCACAAAATCAAGCCTGAACAGCTTGAATCCCAGGAATTGGCGGTGTTGGTGCGCAGGGTGCAAAATTTGGTACGCACAAGCTATAGTGAGTATGAAAAAAACTATAAAACATTGTCCGTGCTGTTAAAGAAAATCATGAAGCTTTCGAAGGAGGAGAAGGAGTGGCATTTGTATTTCCGCGCCATGCACGATTTGATTTATGCGGACATACGCATCAGTAACTATAAGGAAATCGTACAGCTTGCAGAAGTGTATTACAGGGACAGCGCGCTTTATATGGACAGTGCAATCCCAAATTATCCGGGGATGAATATGGCGCTTTTGAATGTTTGGATATGCGGCGACATCTTTTTAGCGTATTCGTGCTATTATCAGATTGATGATGCAAAAATGGAACTGTTTATGCAGCGATATGAGGAAACGGCGCGCAAATACGGTCATCTGTATGAATATGACGAGGACGAAATGCGGCTTGCCTATTATTATCACGACACGGACAGGGCACGGGCGGCAGCGCGCAGGTTTTTAAAGCACAGAACGGAAATTGACGGCTGTTATGTCTGTGCGCACAACGATTATTTAAAACAGTTAGTGCAGACAAACCAAGACAAACAGGCGGAGGCGCTCATGCTTGATTTCATTCATAAAAATATTCCGAAACAGCATGTGTGGTGCTACAAATACTGTGAGCGGGCACAGACTGCCGCCCTGTATGCGACCGTGCTTGGGGCGTGCATTTGGAATGCGAAGAAGGACACGTTTGACATGTTTTATGAAAAATATTGGAGGACGTTGCCAAAGGAAAATCAAAGAAACGAAGATGCGGACAGCTTTGACAGGCTGCTTTGCGCGTTCGGCGGTTTTTTTGAAGGGTATGAGGACGACCTGCGGCAGGCAGCGGAGGATATCGGGGAGCAGCAGGAGCAAAAGGATACGACGTTGGACGATATGGACAGCTCCTTAAACTGGTGGTGCTATTTTATCCTGCTTGATAGAAACAGCGTACATACGGTTTCAATAACGCTTCCCGGTCTGAATACGGACGAAAACGGACAGGTGTCCACCTTGGCGGTCAGCGCTTATATGGAGGAGCGGGCGGACCTGTTTGGCGGACAGCTTGCGCAGGCGAGAGCAGCGTTTAATTATGCGTTTATCAAAGCGGCACATCAAAAATGCCTGTTGTAAACATCACCCGTTTTTCCACGTAAGAATTTCCTCCAACCGTTCTTTTACCGCTTTTTCATTGCCTTCCCCGGTCGGCAGATAGTAGCGTCTGTCTGCAAGAGCGTCAGGAAGGCATTTCATTTTGGAAAGCTTTTCTTGTGTATCATGGGCATAAACATACCCTTTTCCGTAATCAAGCTCCTTCATCAGTGCCGTCGGCGCATTGCAGATTTGAAGCGGCACAGGTTCTGCGGGAAGCTCCCTGACGTCCTCTTTTGCGTGCTCGCACGCCATATAGAGTGCGTTGGATTTTGGCGCCATCGACAGGTAGACAACGGCGTGGGTCAAATGCACGTCGCATTCGGGCATTCCTAAAAAATGGCACGCCTGATAGGCGGCAATTGCCACCTGTAACGCCTGTGAATCCGCGATACCGACATCTTCGCTGGCAAAGCGTACCAGGCGTCTTGCGATATAGAGCGGTTCTTCGCCGCCGTCCAGCATGCGGCACAGCCAATAGACCGCCGCGTCGGGATCGCTGTTGCGCATGGACTTATGCAGGGCGGAGATTAAATTATAATGTTCTTCGCCGTTTTTGTCGTAAAGCAAAGAACGTCTGTTCATGCACTGCGCGAGGACTTCACTGTTCACGTGAATGGTTCCTTCGCTGTCGATTTCGCCGTTTAACACCGCCATTTCCAGCGTGTTGAGGGCTGTCCTTGCATCGCCGTTCGCGAAGCGGGCGATGGCTTGCAGATGTGTTTCTTCAATGGAAATGTTCATCGCACCAAATCCTTTTGGACTGTTCAGCGCGTGGGTTAGCAGCTCTTTTAGGTCAGATTCGCCGAGTGATTTCAGAACGAATACCTTGCAGCGTGACAGCAGAGCAGAGTTGATTTCAAAGGACGGATTTTCCGTTGTCGCGCCAATCAGGATAATGCTGCCTTTCTCGACATAGGGCAGGAATGCGTCCTGCTGCGCCTTGTTAAAACGATGGATTTCGTCGGCGAACAAAAGCGTGCGCACGCCTAAATGGCGGTTTTGCTCCGCCTGCTCCATAACTTCTTTGATTTCCTTAATGCCGCTTGAAACGGCGCTGAATTCGACAAAGGCGGCGTTGGTGCGTCCTGCGATAATCCGTGCGAGTGTCGTTTTTCCGACGCCGGGCGGTCCCCAAAAAATCATGGAAGAGATTTGATCTTTGTCGATTAACTGCCGCAGGATTTTCCCTTTGTCAAGCAGGTGTTTTTGTCCGGCGTATTCTGCCAGTGTTTCCGGACGCAGACGGCTTGCAAGCGGGGCGGCTGTGGTTTGGGCGTTGTCAAAAAGGCTTAATTGTGCCATGTGCTGATACCTCATTTTGTTCTTGATTTTGGAAATGTATTATCGAAAATATATTCGCTTTTTATTGTAGGCGTTTTGTGTTCAATTGTCAATATCAGATAAGACAAACCAAATGGATAGCGGCAGAAACAGTAGTAATATTGTTGTTGACAAATGAAACAATACTCGATAAACTGAAAAGGAAATGCGGCGGTTATGGGATATGCAAAAATAAACGGGGAAAGAGGTAAGATTCATATGGGAAGAGCGGGAGCCGGAGGCGGCGGACGCAGTTCTTCAGGCGGCGGACATAGCTCTTTAAGGTCAAGTGGAGGACATAGAGTAGGCGGAAGCGTGAAGCGTGCCGGAAGCGGCAGCAGTACAAGTACTGGACGTACGGTGAGTAAAACCAATGTAAGTACTGGACGTACGGTGAGTAAGACCAATACAAGTGCTGGACATACGGTGAGTAAAACCAATGTAAGTACTAGCCGCGCAGTTAATAAAAATAGTGCAAATACAAGTACCAGCCGTGTTGGAAGCGGCGGAAGCCGCTCTTCAGGCGGCGGGCATAGTTCTTTAAGGTCAAGTGGCGGACATAAGGTAAGCGAAAGCAGTAGAACCACGAAACGCGCAACAAGCAGCGCAAGTAACGCCAGTAGCAATAGAAGTACTATTCATCAGACGGGAGGCAGTATTAACAGAGGCTTTGGGAGTACCATGGGTAGAACGGGTGGATTTGGGGGAGGTTATTATAGAAAACCTGTAGTACCGCCTCCGCCGATAGCTCCAATGTCGCCAAGTCATAGATATTACGGATCTGAAAAAAGCAGGAAGAGCAGCAGCAGTGCCCCTATATCAGATTCTACGGTATTTTGTGTGCTTTTTTTGGCTTTAATCATGATAATATTTTGTGGGTGTGCAGTGGCGTTTGTAGGAGAGAGTGTAAAAGAACGACAGGAATATGGAGATGTCCAAAGTACAATTGTGAGGCAAAAGCTTGAAACACAAAATGCGTATATAAATGACTGTATTATAGATGAGCTTGGCTGGTTTAGTGATCCGACAAAGATGTCAGTTAATTTAAAACAGTTTTGGGATGAAACGGGAATTCAGCCTTATATTATTTTAAAGTCATATGACGCGTCTCTAGAGACGGAGGATCAAAAAATACAGTGGGCAACGGATTATTATGATGCGAATTTTGACACGGAAAACATATTCCTTTATGTTTACTTCGCGGAGGAAGATGTGGATAATGATGTGGGGTATATGGCATATGCGAACGGCTATCAAACATCATCGGTTATGGATTCGGAAGCAGTTAGTATTTTTTGGGGATATATTGACCGGTATTGGTATACGGATATGGAAACAGATGATGTGTTTATCAGCGTGTTTCAGAATACAGCCAAGACGATTATGCATGTATCCACGACGAAAAATGATATTATAAAAGGTTTTATTATGTTGGCTTTGGCAGTGGTCGTTTTAATAATCATTATAATCGTGTTAAAGCAATCAGGAAAACGTGCACAGGAAAAGGCAGAGGAAGATGCAAGGATTTTAAATACACCAATTGATGATATTGTGACGGATCATCTTGAGGATAAATATTTAAATAAATAACAATTTGTCAAAAGTTTGATTCTATAGAAAGGCAGGTACCACAATATGGGACTTATGGACACATTAGGCAGAATACCGAAAATTTTGGAGGCAAACATCAACGCAATTTTGGACAAATGCGAAGATTCGGCAAAAATGATTGATCAGCTTTTGATTGATTATAAGCGGGATTTGGCAGATGTCAAAAAAGATACGGCGGCAGTGATGGCAGACGTTAAGCTTGCCGAGAAAAAGCTTTCTGACTGTGACGCGAGCATTGCAAGAAAGCAGCAGGCGGCGGAAAATGCTTTAAAAGCAGGAAATGAAGATGATGCGCGTGCTTTGATTTCGGCAAAGCAGAGTCTTGAAACGACGCGTGAGAGCCTTGCACAGAATTTAGCTGTCTGCCGTAAAAATGCGCAGGTGATGCAGGAAGGCTATAATAAGCTCGTGCGCAATATCGAGGAGCTTGAGCAGAGGAAAGATGCCGCAAAGGCAAAAATTTCATTGGCAAGGGCGCAGGAGCAGATTACCAATACGGCTGCAAAGGCAAACAGCGCTGTCAGTGAAGATGCATTCAATAAATATGAGCAGAAAGCCGAGCGTATGCTTGCCGAGGCGAGCGCGGCGGCAGAGCTTGACGCGCAGAACATCAGTGTCGAGAGCCTGACGGACAAATATGCGGGCAGTGCAGGCGACGTGTCGGTGGACAATGAGCTTGCGGCGTTAAAGGAAAAGCTTGGAATTTAAAATTTTGCGGGAAAAGGGCAGGTGAAAACGCATCATCTGCCTTTTTTTGGCGCATGATGAAAAATGGATTATAAATAAAAACGGCAGGAAATACTAAAAAACAGACAACAGTTAATCCCAAACGCGCGGGTTATGGAAGGAGTATCGTTATCAATATGACGGAAAAGATGGAACAGAATTTTCATCCGATTCAAATTTCGGATAGGGAATGGGTGAATGAGAAATTGAAAGAGAGCAATCATGCGTCGTGCGAGTACAGCTTTGCCAACAACTTTATTTATGCAAAAGCATATGACGTACAGGTGGGAGAGCTGTTCGGATGCGGTGTTATCCGATACAGAGATAAGAGGAAAAAAGGGCAGTACAGCTATTCGTTTCCTTTTGGAAACGGAGACAAACGGGCGGCGCTGGAAACAATGCGGGCGCTTTGCAGGCAGGACGGGCAGGCGCTCCAAATGTATCCTGTTTTGGAGGCGGACAGAACACATTTGATCGAATGGTTTCGGGGGGAATTTGAAATTGACGCCGACAGAGGCGACTTTGACTATATTTATACGGTGGAAAAGCTTGCAAGCCTGCGGGGCAAAAAGCTTCACGGAAAGCGTAACCACATCGCGCGTTTTATGGACGCGCAGGACTGGCGTTATGAGCCGATGGGCGCGGCAAACATTGAGGGCTGCCGTGAAATGTCTAAAAAGTGGGAGCGTATGCGCGCTGATAAGTGGAATGACAGTATGGAGGAAGAGTTGAATGTGCTTGACGAAGCGCTGGATCATTTTGAGGCGCTTGGCTTTGTGGGCGGCGTGCTTTATAAGGCGGACGAAATCGTGGCGTTTACCATTGGAGAGCGGCTGAATGCGGACACGCTTGTCGTGCATTTTGAAAAAGCGTATCCGGATTTGCAGGGCGCCTATCCGATGATTAATCAGCAGTTTATATTACATGAAGGCACAGATTTTGCTTATGTAAACCGTGAGGAGGATACGGGAGATTTGGGACTGCGCAAGGCAAAGCTTTCGTATTATCCGGAGCTGATTTTGAAAAAGTACAGGGTGGTGGAGAGCAGTGTCGTCTTTGCAAACGAAACGGACAAAGATGCGATTGAACATATTTGGCAGGTGTGTTTCGGGGACGACAGGGCGTACATTGATTTGTATTTGTCGAACCGTTTTGAAACGGAAAATATGCTTGTCATTCACGCCGACGGCAGACCGGTTTCCATGCTGAGCCTGCTGCCTGTTCATATTACAATAAACGGAGAAAAACATGCGGCAAGGTATGTGTATGCCGTTGCAACGCTGCCCCAATACCGGGGAAGAGGCTATGCGTCAAAGCTGATTGGACATGCTTTTGCAAAGTACGGCGAGCCGCTTATTCTGCAGCCTGCCGACGAGGGTTTGCAGCAGTACTATGAACGGCTTGGATTTGACGAAGTCTTTAAGCAGAGTCCGTGTTGGATTTATAATCCCTGCACGGAAAAAGTGACACGCATGTCAGAAAATGCGGCGTACGAGGTAGCGGAGGATATGACATTCGTGTCAGAAAACACCAGTCAAATCCGCATGGCGGAATTGGGAAACTGGGAGGTTTGTGAGGTGTCTGCCAAGGAGTACAAGGAAATCCGCGACCGCTATTTTGACGGTGAGGGTTACGTGGAGTGGGACGAGGAAGCAATCCGCTATGCAATGAAAGAAAATGCATTTTGCGGCGGCGCGGCGTTAAAGCTGACCGACAGGCGCAGTGGTGCGCAGGGTGTGCTGATGTACCGCGTCTGTCCCCAAAAATCCGGCGTGAAAGCATTGCAGGTTGTGGAAACGACGCTGGACGAGGAGGAGCTGTCGGAAATTTTGCCGATGCTCATGTGTGACACCCACACACGTCAGGCATATGAAAAAAATGAGGGCGGTATGATACTGCGCACGCAGGAGATGGCGGCGTGGGCGTGTGAGGACGGTTATCTTAATCTGACGCTTGGATAGACGGTTAATTGTGGTGTGGACATAAAAAAGCTGTACAGTCAATTTTTATGTTGACTGTACAGCTTTTAATATCTGATACAATAAAATTTTAAGCGTTTGCCAGCTGTGCCAGCTCTGCAAGCAGCTTTGGCAGCTGCGCATCCATATTTTCGTCACTGAACTGGCAGGTGCCGACTTTTCTGTGTCCGCCGCCGCCGTACTTTAACATCAGGCTTCCGACATCTACATTGGAGGTTTTATTAAGCACACTGTAACCGCATGCCGCTGAGCAGCCCGCGCCGCCGCGTCCGCTGACAATCCATGCGGAGATATTCTGTTCGGGATACATACTGTAAATCAGGAAACGGTTTCCGGAATAAATCGGGTCCACGCCTCTTAAATCAGAGATAATCAGGTTGCCGTCCACACGTGTATATTTTTTCACCATTTCCATAAATTTTTCGTTCTGCTCAAAGTAAACTTCGATACGCTCCTTGACGTCTGGAAGGTTTAAAATCTCGTCCGTCGTCATGGTGCGGCAGGCGTCGATTAATTTTTCCATTAACTGATAGTTTGAGATTGTAAAGTTTCTCCACCTGCCAAGTCCCGTTCTGGGGTCCATCAGGAATCCGACTAAAATCCAGCCCGTGGGATTTTGGATTTCGTCGATTGTAAGGTTTCCCGAATCCACCTTGTCGACTGCCTCCATCATATCGTCAAACTGGGGGAACTTTTCCCTTCCGCCGTAATATTCGTAAATAATGCGCGCGCAGGAAGGCGTAATCCGGCTTTCTCCTTTATATTTTCCCTCCAACTGGAGACGCTCATGCTCGCTTGAGTGGTGGTCAAACCAAAGACCGCAGCCCTCGACAAAGGGAACGTTTGCAAGGCAGTCATCTTGCGTAACCTCCACAAGTCCATCCTGTAAATCCTTTGGATGTGCAAATTTCCAACAGTCGATAATACCTGCCTCCTTCAAAAGCGCTCCGCAGGCAAGACCGTCAAAATCAGAACGTGTTATTAATCTCATGTCAATCCTCCTTGTTTTTCGAAGAAAAATGCGTGCTGCCCATAACGAGCAGAGTATTTTCTTCTTGTATCATCAATGCTTTTAATGAAGCAAAATTTTACTAGGTATATTATAGTAGAAACTGTTTCTTTTTTCAACTGTTTTAGTCATTTAATAGAAAATTATGTAGTTGAAATAAAAGACAAACGGTTCCCTGAACGAAGAAGGACAGTTTGTTTTGGAATATTATCAAGGGGAGGCATACAATGTCGTGACAGAACTGGTTTAACTTCATTTTTTCCGGTTCATCAGTCCGCCGTCAGAGGCAGATTCCTTTTGCAAAATCTTAGGATGGACTGTTACGACAAATCTACAACTTTCGTACCGGTTTCCCATCATACGCTGAATACGAAAGCGGATCTTTTTGGTACGCTGCGGGCGAAATTCCTAGTTTGGCGGTGAATTGGCGTATGAAATAAGTCTCATATTGAAAGCCGCAGTTTTGGGCAATTTCGCAGATTTTCATATTCGTGTTCGATAAGAGCTCCTGCGCAATTTTCAGGCGGTAATTAAGAAGATATTCCATGCAGGTACAGCCAAAATGTGCTTTAAATTTTTGATTTAAAGAAGTCCTGTTTAAATTCACAAGGCTGCATAAATCGCCGAGCGACACCGCTTCGGCATAATGTCCATGGATGTACTGCGCACATATCGAGGCAGGATTATGACTGTCGAGCGCCTCAAAAAGTCCAAGCTTGCGCTGGTCGGCATAAATATCGGAAATGCGGCGAATCAGCTGGCGCAGCATTCTCCGTATCCTGCAGGTCCAAAACCGTCACTCTGCGAAAACGTTTCTGCGCCAATCATAAGCATTTGTTCATTCCCGCGAGCAACGAGCCAAGTAGCTAAAACCAACCTTTGGTTGGTTTAGACATTTGGCGACTGTCGCGAGGGTCAAAAACCCCGTAGCTTGCTGTGGGGTTTTTGACTGATGTGAAGATAGCTTTGCGGTGTGAGTGAAAAAATGCCTTGAAAATGGTCGTGATGTATTGTGAATAGATAAAGGTTTTGACGGTCGTATGCGTACTGCGGTTCCAATGCGACGGCATCATTCAGATTGTCAAAGCAAAGACATGCCTTGATAAACCAAGGGGCAAAATGAAATGACTTCGCGCTCAAATGGTCGGCGTGAATGCACTCAATTGTATCATACTGCGACAGGCAGAGCACGCAGGGCGATTGCAGCAGACGGACTTGACCGTTGATTTTTATCGTGCCAATTCCGCAAGTGACCAAAACGATGGAGCAGCGATTCTTTTTTGGCAGTGTTTCCAGTAAATCATAAAACTCAAATTCAATCGGTATCAGGCGGTCCTTGTGGCGGTCCTGCTGTGGCATAAAATCCCCCCGTTTCCATATTTTCTTAAGTTGCAAAAAGTATATAAAAACCATGCATATTTTTTATTGTAATTGCGCTTTATAACTGCTAAACTGAAAAAACAGTATTGTCCGGCAGCAATCCATTTTTCCGAATTGGTATGCATTGTCGCAATATTCTATAGAAGAGTATAACAAACCGTAAAAATGAAGTAAAGCGAAACAAATAGAGAGGAGCGGACGATTTAATATGCGACTGATAAGATACGCAAAGCCTTACATATGGCAGCTTGCCTGTGCTATCGCGGCAGGCATCGGATGCTCCGCCGCAAATGTGTGGCTGATTGATATTTTAAAGAAGGTTATTGACGCGTCCATGAGAGGGGAATTTACATCCACGCTGCCAAGGCTTGCCGTAAATGCAGTTTTGGCAATTATTGTGGGCATTTTGGCCAACTATTTTGTCATTCGGATGACCGGATATTTCGGGGCGGGAATTTTAAGGGATTTGCGCCGCGATTTCACCAATCATGTGATGAAAATGGCGCCGGATTTTATGGAGCGCAATAATTTCGGTGATATGATAGAACGTGCCTCATCGGACATTGGAACGATTGCGGGATATATGCAGACCTATTTTAAGGACTGCCTGTATGTGCCGATTATTGTGATTGCGTTTGCGGTGTATCTGGTATCCCTGCAACCGGTGCTTGCCGCGGCGTGCCTTGGTCCGCTGTTTGTTATGGTGCCGCTTAGCATTCGGCTGCTAAAGCCCGTCAAAATGGCGCAGTTTGCGTATGTAAAACAATTAGGTCTTACGAACAACAACATTCAGGAGGCGTTCGACGGAGCGGACGTAATTAAGACGTACCACCTTCAAAAGAAAATGCGTGATAAATATCATGACGCTTTAAAGGAAACTTTCGATATCTCTAACCGGAATGATTTATGGCAGTATCATCTTGAGCCGCTTTCCTGCCTTATTCGGGAGGCGCCAAGCGCCATAGCATTGTGTCTCGGCGGATACCTTGCCTTCAGGGGGAATGTGACATTGGGTATCTTAACAGCCTTTATCAGTGGCGTTGAAAAAATAAATGAACCGCTTGTGGGAGCGTATCAGTTGGTGGTCCGGACGCAAATGGCAATGATTTCCATTCGACGGGTGTTTGAAATTATGGAGATGCCTGTAGAAGATACGGGCAGTAGACAGTCGGAAATTAACACAGACTGCAAACGTATATTCGAAATGAAAAATGTATCTTTTGCCTATTTGGGGCAGGAGTTATGTGGGAAAAATGTTTTGGAGCAGTTTGATTTGACGGTGGAACGCGGAAAACGGATTGCGCTTGTCGGAAAAAGCGGGTGCGGCAAAAGTACGGTTATTAAATTGCTATGCAGGCAGTATGAAGTCCGCAACGGTGAAATTTTATTCTGTGAAACGCTGTTTTCAGAGATTCGTCCCGATGATGTGCGCAGTAAGATTGCGCTGATTTCACAGGATACTGCCATTTTTCCGATGAGTGTGGCGGACAATATTCGTGTCGGAAAGCCAAACGCGCGGGCAGATGAGATTATGGACGCTGCAAAAAAGGCGGGCTGTGACGATTTTATCAAGGCGCTGCCAAACGGATACGATACGCTGCTTGAGGAAAAGGGCAGCAATCTGTCAGGCGGTCAGAGGCAGCGGCTTTGCATTGCGCGGGCACTTTTAAAAAATGCGCCCATTCTTTTACTGGACGAACCGACCTCGGCGTTGGACAAGGAAACGGAAGTGCAGGTTACCGAAACGTTAAGACGCATATCACAGGATAAGACCGTTGTGACTGTAGCACACCGCCTTACGACGATTACGGACTATGATGAAATCATTGTGCTTGATGAAGGGCGTATTGTGGAGCGCGGAACGCATCAGGAGCTTATGGAAGCATGCGGAATGTATTGCAGAATGTATCATAATTATGCGGCGTCAGGGGGTGCGGAACAATGAAGGAACTGAAAAGATACCTTTCTTATATTGGAAAATACAAGATTTCCTATTGGAGCATTTTTATCGGGACGCTGATTACGTCGGTGATATTGACGCTGCTTTACCCGTATATGAATAAATTGATGTTTAATGCGTTGGAGTACAGGGACTGGGACTTATGGAAACGGGCGGCAGTACTGTGTGTTCTTTTGGTTGTGATAAATTGTTTGTCACCGTACAGGCGGTATTTTCAAATACGGGTGGTGCGCAAAATTGTATTTGATATTAAAATCAGAATGTTCGAAAAACTTATGAAACTGGACATGGATTATTATGAGCGCCACCATAGCGGCGAGGCATTGAAAACCCTGAACTGGGACGCCAATTCGCTTAAAGATTCTTATTTTTCCCATATTTACTGGGTAGCTGCAAGGCTGGTAAACGGTGTGACTTCGACGATTGCAATGCTTATATACAGCCCTGTTTTGGCGATGGTATCAATTGGGTTTTGTTTGGTAACAGTGTTGGTTTCCATTCAGATTAACAGGCAGATTAAGCGAATGGATAAGGAGATTGAAGGCAAAATGGCACGTCTTACGGCGAGGCTTAGCGATATTTTATCAGGGTTCGCGGCGTTGAAGATGTTTCGGGGCGCGTCGATTGTCCTTGATTTTTTCCAAAGGGAAAACGAGCAGGTTACGGGCGAGGAAAAGCGGCGGGTGAAAAAGCTGGCTTCGCTGGAAATGGTGTCGTTTTTCTTAGGGATATTGGGGAGCTTTGGAACCATTGGCGTGGGTGCGTTTTTGGCAGCGCACGGCAGGCTTGATTACGGAACGGTGATGGCGGTTGTATCATTGCAGATGGGTGTCAGCGCTATGGTTCAGAGCTATGGTTCTGCGCTTGCGACGTTTTCCGCGTCCTTGGTAAAGGGCGGCAGGGTATTTGATTTTTTGGAATTGGAGTGCGAGGAGGCAGAGCCAAAGCATGACAGCGCGGTCGTACCTTGTATGGACTGTATGCCGGTTGAGGTGGAACAGGTGACGTTTTCTTATTGCGATGGGACGGAGGTTCTGAAGGATTTTTCCATTGCGGTGGGAGAGAAGGAAAAGATTATGATTATGGGGGAATCGGGGTGCGGGAAGAGTACGCTCTTAAAGCTGCTGCTGCGGTTTTATAAGCAGAGTGCGGGAAGTATTAAGCTGTACGGACAGGACATCGGGGCGTATTCGACTTGGCAGCTGCGGCAGTTGATTACGTATATTCCGCAAAACAGTTATTTGTTTGAGGGAAGTGTCAGGGAAAATATTGCGTTTGGGTATTGCGGCGCGGGGGCGGTGAGCGACGCGCAAATCAGAAGTGCGGCGCGGTCTGCGTATGCGGAGGAGTTTATTATGCTGCTGCCGCAAGGCTATGATACGCTCCTTTCGGCAGGTGGCAGGAATCTCTCGGGCGGACAGCGGCAGCGTATTGCGATTGCGAGGGCATTTCTGCGCGATGCGCCGATTCTTCTTATGGACGAGCCATCGTCTGCGTTGGATGTTGAGAGTGAGGAGAAAATCAGGCAGGCGATGGAGGAGCTGACGCGGCGAAAGGTGGTCATTATGGTGACGCACCGCAAGGAAGCGTTCGGGGCGGTTGACAGGGTGGTGCAGTTGTAAGGGTGGTTGACATTATCATTCATTTCAGTTTTGGTATATTACCGTGTCAGAAAAGTTTTTATATGGTTGGTGGTATTTGAAGAATAAATATTAAAATCCTCTTGCCAAATCCTTCTCTTTCATATATGATGAAATCAGATACACAACTGGCGGAAACAGTATCTGTGGACAGAAAAACAGCTGATACTGTGTAGGACAACCTACAGGGAGTGTATGATCGTTGAAAAGCCGACCGTCTGGGCAGTGTTATGTTTGTGTGCCCGGGCGGTCTTTTTATGCACAGACCCATACAGGGCATACTTGAAAACGTTTTTATCATTACATAGGAGGTTTTGAGAATGAAGATGTTATCATTGGAACAGGAGCTCAAGGGAAATGCTTACCCTGGCAGGGGAATTGTTATCGGTAAGACAAAGGATGGGAAAAAGGCTGCCATCGCTTACTTTATTATGGGAAGAAGCGAGAACAGCAGAAACCGCGTGTTTGTGGAAGATGGCGAGGGTATTCGCACGCAGGCGTTTGACCCTTCTAAGTTGAGTGACCCAAGCCTGATTATCTATGCACCGGTCCGCGTGCTTGGCAATAAAACGATTGTCACAAACGGCGATCAGACAGACACAATTTATGAACTGATGGACAAGCAGCAGACGTTTGAGCAGGCGCTGCGTACGAGGGAATTTGAGCCGGACGCTCCCAACTTTACGCCGAGGATTTCGGGAATCCTGCATATTGAGAATGGCAGCTATAATTACGCAATGTCCATTTTAAAGAGCAATAACGGCAATCCTGACGCCTGCAACCGTTACACCTTTGCATACAGCAATCCTATAGCGGGCGAGGGACATTTTATTCATACGTACATGGGCGATGGCAATCCGCTGCCAAGTTTTGAGGGCGAACCGAAGCTGGTGGATATTCCCAATGACATGAACGCATTTGGCGATATGGTATGGAACAGCTTAAATGCTGACAATAAGGTATCGCTTTTTATCCGTTTTATTGATATTGAGACGGGAAATTATGAAACAAAAATTTATAATAAAAATGTCTAAATATTAGGAGGAATGTCAGACAATGAAAGAATTAGAGTTGAAATACGGTTGTAATCCAAATCAGAAACCCTCTAAGATTTATAGGAAGGATGGCGAGCTTCCGATTGAGGTGCTCAACGGGAAGCCGGGATATATTAATTTCCTTGACGCGTTCAACGGCTGGCAGCTTGTGAAGGAATTAAAGAAAGCAACGGGACTTCCGGCGGCGACTTCGTTTAAGCATGTATCGCCTGCGGGGGCAGCGGTAGGAATTTCTTTGAATGAAGTGGAGCGCAAAATTTACTGGGTCGATGATATGGGCGACTTGTCACCGCTGGCAAGCGCATATGCAAGGGCAAGAGGCGCGGACAGAATGTCTTCGTTCGGTGATTTCATTGCGTTATCGGACGTATGCGACGTTGATACGGCACGGCTGATTAAGCGTGAGGTATCAGACGGGATTATTGCGCCCGGGTATGAGCCTGAGGCGCTTGAAATTTTGAAGGCAAAGAAGAAGGGCAACTATGCGGTAATCAGGATTGATCCTGACTATATGCCAAATCCCGTGGAAACAAAGGATGTTTACGGCATTACGTTTGAGCAGGGAAGAAACGAGCTTGTGATTGACGACGCGCTGTTTGCGAATGTGGTGACGGAAAATAAGGACATTCCCGAACAGGCGAAGATTGACCTTGCGATTGCGATGATTACGTTAAAATATACGCAGTCAAATTCGGTCTGCTATGTTAAGGGCGGGCAGGCAATCGGCATCGGCGCAGGGCAGCAGTCACGCATTCATTGTACAAGGCTTGCGGGCAGCAAGGCGGACAACTGGTTTTTGCGCCAGCATCCGAAGGTATTAAATCTGCCGTTTCAGGAAAAAATCGGACGTGCCGACAGGGACAACACGATTGATGTATACATGAGCGACGATTATATGGACGTGCTTGCCGACGGTATATGGGAGAATTTCTTTACTCAAAAGCCGGAAGTGCTTACGAGAGAAGAAAAGCGTGCATGGCTTGACCAAATGACCGATGTGGCGCTTGGTTCGGATGCATTTTTCCCGTTTGGCGACAATGTGGAGCGGGCGCACAGAAGCGGCGTGAAATATATTGCACAGCCGGGCGGCTCAATTCGGGATGACAATGTGATTGAAACGTGCAACAAATACAATATGGCGATGTGTTTTACGGGTATTCGGCTGTTTCATCATTAATCAGGGAATTTTATCGAGAGTTGACAGACGCATTGGCGATGAAAAGTCGGTGCGTCTTTTCCTTGGTAAAAACGTGAAAAATATAGCAAAGTTGAGGTGGCAAAGGTGTGATACAGGAGTTAAAAACCGGAATTTTTCACAATGAATACAGAGAGCAGAGTCCTGCGGAGGGAGATTACATAATCTTTGCAAAAGGGCGCAGTGTGCTTGTGAGGAAAGAAAGGGATACAATTGCATTTCCGTGTTTTGAAGAAGTTGATGCAGAAATGGTTTACATATACCTGTTCCAAATTGACATAAGTGGGAAAATGCAAAAATTCTTTCTCGGTGACGCGGATAAAGTTTCTGACGGTTTACAAAACGACTATGATTACAGTCAACAGAATATGTTTCGCACAAAAGGACCAGATTACATGGCGTTTGCGGGGATTACGGCGTGTCAGCTTGCGAACTGGTATGCGTCGGTGAAATACTGCGGCGCTTGTGGAACAAAGCTTTTGCATGACAAACGGGAGCGTATGATGCGTTGTCCAAAATGCAATGCCATGCAGTATCCAAAGATTTCTCCTGCGGTGATTGTGGGGGTGATTGACCGCGCGCAAAATAAAATTCTGATGACGAAATATGCGGGGCGTGAATATAAAAAATATGCGCTGATTGCCGGTTTTACGGAGATTGGCGAGACGGCGGAGGATACGGTCCGGCGCGAGGTTTTGGAAGAAACAGGTGTTCATGTAAAAAATGTGCGTTACTATAAAAGTCAGCCGTGGTCTTTTTCGGATACGCTGTTGTTGGGATTTTACTGCGATTTAGATGGAAACGGGCAGATTTGTATTGATGAGGAGGAACTTTCGCTGGGAGAGTGGCTTTCTCCGGAGGAAATTCCAACGGAATATGACGGGATTAGCCTGACAAATGAGATGATTATGCGGTTTAAAAACGGGTTGGAATAGAGTAAAAAAATAATCAGGTTTTTCATGTTTGAAAAACCTGATTATTTTTGGCTAGATGCCGGTGGCCGGACTTGAACCGGCACGAGGTTGCCCCC
>CAJUJG010000010.1:62750-89489 GCA_910586715.1 uncultured Lachnospiraceae bacterium | reverse complement strand
CTTCAGCCAAAATAGTTACTGTTCACTCCGTTCCAGTAACAGGTAAAAATCCATGCAAAAATTGCAAAACGAACAAGTTCGTTGCGCAAATGGATTTTTACTCACAAGCGAAACGTTTTCTCACGGACCTCGCAATAAATGCGAAGTCCTGTCTGAACAGTAACGCTAAATATGCCATTAGCCAAAAGACGGCAATCACTAAATTCAGCAATACACATCTGCCTCCACATTCAGTTTCCCCTTGCGGGTTTCCCCCGAAATCCCTACAAACGCAAACCGCCCATATCCCCGGACCGAAACCTTATCCTCCGGCTTCAACTGACCGCTGTTATTCTCATTCAATCTGCCGTTCACAAACACCTTCTTTGCCCGGAACAGCTCCACGCTCTCACTGCGCGACAGATTGTACAGCTTTGCAATCACACTGTCCGCCCGCGCCGCATTCACCTGAAACGTCTTCCGCTCCAGCCTCGTAACCGTACTTTCGGGCGCCTGCACCGCAATCCCGCACCGGACACTCGTATGCCGCACCTTATCCAACGTCTCTATAATATAAGAAGACATCTTCTCCGTGCAAAACAAAAACGCATGCTTTCCCAAAATCACAATATCCCCAAGCGTCGCGCGCTCAATCCCCAAATTCATCAGCGCCCCCAAATAATCCCTATGGGTCAGCTCCTCCCCAAACTTTTCGACAAGCGGCGCAATCTCCACACACGCAATCGGAAACGGCTCCCCATAACCGCAAAGCGCCTTATCGCCAAATCGCAGCATCACCCGCTCACAATCCGCCGTCCCGCCAAAAACTGTCACCGTAACATAAGAAAGCTCCCGCTCCATCTGATAATAACAATTTAACTCCGCAAGCGACAAAAATCCCGTAAACAAATACCGGCTGTCCGTATACGCCTTATTCGCAAGCTCCGCAAGCCGCTTTTTAAACAATATTTCATCAGCGTCCATCTTCATTATCCTCCAAAAATTCAATATAGTCCCTGTCCCACATCAATATCTTAAGCTTTCTCGCCGCCTCAGCCGCCGGCTTTGTGAAATACTGGTTCGTCATCACCGCGCCTACCATTCTGTCATAATAATCGCGCCCCGCATACGCTTCCTGCACCGCCTTTACGCCCACCAGTCCCGTATACCGTTTACACTGCACCGCATACGTCACGCCGTCCTTTTCCGCAAGAATATCAATCCCGTAATCACCGCTTCCTTTTGTCACTTCCACCTCAATAAATCCGTTTGCGGCAAGCAAGTCTGCGCAATAATACTCAAACTCCAGCCCTTCCATATGATCTAATGCATGTGCCCGCGCATTCCTGCGAAACCGCCTGCAAAGCGCTATGCCTGCCGCCGCTGCAATTGCAATTCCCGTAATAACGGCAACCATTATTCCTATCGTATTTCCTGTCATTCTTTCGTTCCCTCTTCCTTATTGACACTCTGCTTTAACAATCTTTTTTAGTCAATAACATCATATCATGCAAACGTCAGTTCGCGCAACCTAATTTTAAAAATTTGTATTTTTTCCAATTACCTGTTTACAAACGTTTCAAATTATTGTATAGTTTCTTTTGTAACCCATTATGTAAACATATTTCATGCAGAGTAGAATCGCGTGCGTTAAGTGCCTTGTGAACAGGGAGTTGTCACAGGGACGAAAAAGCCCTCTCGGACTTTGCGGTACGAGGTTCGCATCCCGCTGCTACATATTTTTGTGTAGTTTTCGGTCTCGCTGCATTAGTGGAGGCGTTTTTTTATGCAAAAAATCAAACAGTTCTATCTCGATTCTATTAACCAGCTCAAAATTACCCAAAACCTTGTCATCTGCGGACTTATGGCAGCGCTTGCCGTCGTACTGAGTTACGTGGCAAGCATCGAGGTCGGTCCCTACATCCGCATCGGCTTTTCCGGTATTCCAAACCGCATCATTGAGTTTCTGTTCGGTCCGATTGTGGGTTCAATTTTCGGCGGAACGCTTGACATCCTGAAATATCTGGTTAAGCCAAGCGGTCCGTTTTTCTTCGGCTTTACGTTTGACGCGATGCTCGCAAGTGTAATTTACGGTTCTTTTCTGTATAAAAAACCCGTAAAACTGTGGCGCATTGCCGCAGCAGAACTGCTTACCAAGCTGATTGTCAACTGCTTTTTCAACACGATTTGGATTTCCATGCTCTATGGAAAAGGTTTTTTTGTCCTTCTTCCCGCGCGGATTATCAAAAATGCGGTCATGCTTCCGCTTGACACAATGATTTTGTTTTTCGCACTGACAATGCTGAAAAAAATTCCCACACTGATTCACACAAAACACGAGTGATTTGTCCCCACTCTTGTGGATAACCAAACCACAACATCTTGTGTTTTTCCATTTTATCCACACCTGCTTTAGTGCACTAAAGATTCCAGTTACATAAGAACTTACAAACCCGTTTCACTTTTGTTTGAACACAAATTTAGACTTTTATCCGTGAACAAAGTGTGGTAAGATAGTTCTATCGAATGATTTTAGGGAGTATAGATTGAAAAATCAAATATTTTTCAATCGGCAAGAATAAGGGCTATTGATGAAGGAAAATGACAGCATAATTTTTTCTACCGGAGGGATATAATGGAGTACAATTACAACCGAATATTGGAAGAAATCAGGCAGCTCGTAAACAAATCCGCCCTTGTTTGGCTTAGCTTTATGGCAGGTATGTCACTCATCATTGGCATTTTGTGCACCGCGGGCGTGCTTCCTTTACAAGTTCTTTGGGCGTTTTTAGGGATTATTCCCTCTGCCGTTGCACTTGTTTTTGTGGTTGCCTATTATCGCAGAAAAGCGGGAACTTTTGCCAAGAAACAGCAGATTTCCGTTATGGCATTTCATGCAAAAAAGGTAATTGACAATCTGCAGCAGGAATTTCCTGACACTTTTTTAAGCGACTGCCAAATTCGAATGCGTTATTTGGCAAAAAACGGAATTGACGTAGACAATGCCTTAAAACGAATCGGCGGAAATGTTGATGCATACAACCAGCTTGTTCTTTCATTTTTAGGGGAAAGCGACGAACTGGAGGACGACCTTTTTGATTTAATGCAGCCCGACACGCTGTTCCAATACGGCAGCAAGGCACACGCCTTAAGAGTAAAGGCAAACGAGCTTGGTATCTCCAATCTTACGGACACTGCCTTTTTCCATGAAATAGAAGCTTACGCAGGCAGTTTAGACATTGTTCGGGCAAATTGGGAAAAGCTCTCTTTTGAGCTTGACGAGGCATATGGCATCTTTTTCGAGTATCTCAACTCCTTGGGACTTGAAAACCCTTCTTATAAAGGAGAGGGACCGATGACATACAAGCGTTGGGGAGAACAGCTTCAAGAAGCCTTTAACGCACTTGAAACCTATGATACCATCAAGGCAAAACGCATTTTAAGTGAACTGATTCAGTATCAGATTGATACCGACATCACCAAGACCCTTCAAAGCATAATTACCAACATTGATGAAATCATGGCAAATTAGACCGGCGATATTTTAAATTGAATATTGGACAATTACAGGGTTTAGAAAGGGGACGGAATGTGTCTCCTTTTTAAACATTCGGATTTTTTATATTTTCTATCGTTTTTATTGCAATTTAGGATATAATAGCATTAGATATTATACCCGCGCCGAGCGAAGCGAGTGTGCATCGCGAAGCGTACCATGTCTGAAAGACATGGTATAATATATATATTCTTAAAAGTCAAAATGGAGGTTATTAATATGAAAGGAAAAATACATTCACTGGAATCTTTTGGAACCGTTGACGGACCGGGCGTGCGTTACGTTGTCTTCGTGCAGGGATGCCCCATGCGCTGCGCGTACTGCCACAACCCGGACACTTGGGAAATGAACGGCGGAACGCTTATGGAGCCGGAAGAAATCCTTGAAAATTATGAACGCAATAAGCCTTTTTACCGCGAAGGCGGCATTACAGTCACGGGCGGAGAACCGCTGATGCAGATTGATTTTTTGCTTGATCTTTTCACAAAGGCGCGTGCGCGCGGCATTCACACCTGTCTTGATACTTCGGGCATTGCCTACAAGCCGAACAACAATCCCGAATGGCTCGCAAAGCTTGACAAGCTGTGTGAAGTGACAAATCTTGTAATGCTCGACATCAAGCACATTGATCCCGAAAAACACAAGGAGCTTGTAAAACAGCCAAACGAAGGCATTCTTGCATTTGCGGAGTATCTTGACAAAAAAGGTGTGGAAATGTGGATACGCCATGTGGTCGTTCCCGGTATTACCGACAATCCCGATGATTTACACAGGCTTGGCGTTTTTATCGGCGGTCTGAAAAATCTCAAAGCATTAGATGTGCTTCCGTACCATACAATGGGCAAGAAAAAATACAAGGAGCTTGGCATGGAATACCGTCTTGAGAACGTTCCCGATATGGACAAAGGAAAAGTTCCCGAACTGAAGCAGTATATTCTTGATGGTATTAAAGAGCGCCGCGGTATCCCTGTAAACTGATTGCCAATATTTTAACAAGTAAAATTTTTATGATTTCTCCTTGTATTTCAAGGTGTTTTATATTACAATATCTGTGTTGACAAGTATTTGTCAATGTAAGTTTCTTGTGTAATTCGTTTGAAAAGACTATATACGACAGTTTTTTCAAACGGCAGATTTGTGGTGATTCCCAAATTTGCAGGCTGTATACAGCGTATAGGATTAATATAATATAAGGAGGAATTTATTATGGCATACGTAATTTCAGATGCATGTGTTTGCTGTGGAGCATGTGAGGCTCAGTGCCCTGTTGGCGCAATCAGCATGGGTGACGGCAAGTTTGAAATCGACGCAGACAAGTGCATTGATTGCGGTTCTTGCGCAGGCGCTTGCCCGACAGGCTCAATCTCTCAGGCATAATCAGATTCAAAAACATATTATGAAATAATCGAGTAGAGAAGATTTATCTTCCCTACTCGTCGCGCCGGACACCCGTCAGAGAACCGATTTATCGGTTTGATGACATATTTCCTTTGGGTGCCCGTGTGCATAAAAGGACCACACGTTTCATCGTATCCGTGCGGTCTTTTTATGTACTGTCGAAACATACTGTCAACTTATTGGAACTTTGCCTCAGGCGTCTTCTTAAACAGCCGAAACTCCTTTTTTGCCTTAGGCTCTTTCTCTTTATTTGCAAGCGGAAAGTTAATTGTCTTATCCTCCTTTTCTTTCTTTGCGTTTTTTGCAAATCTGCCCTTTCCCCTATACTGTCTTAAAAGCTCGTCTATCCGTTTATAATACTCCTCATTGCGCCTGTCCTCCTCCGACATCCTGCTCGTTTCACGCTCGTCGTCACGCTCCTCCATCAGCCGGAACTGATAGTCAAGCTCCTTGCAGACATCACCCTTGACACTTTCGGAAATACGCTCCACAATCTTGCCAATCATCTCCTCATTATTTGCCGCCACGGCTTCTTTAACAAGCTTTTGGAATAAATACTGGAGCCGCTCGGTCTGCTCTTCCTGCGACACTTTCACCTCCGAAATCTCATTTTTCGGCTTCATAATCGACTTAATGGATTTAATCTCTATCATATTCTTTTTATGATGCGAATTATCATTGTCAGACGCATCATGACCAGGCTTATCGTAATAATCTTCATCATGTTCCTTCTCCGCGGTTTCCACCACAGGTTTGGAAATCTTAGTAAGCTGTTTCTGTGCAAAGGGATTGTCCGACAAAACCGTCTTAACCGCCTTTAGCTGCAGCCCCTTGTCCTTTAAGCTCTTAATTTTCACAAACCGTTCAATATCCTCCTGCGTATAAATCCTGTGTCCCTGCGGATTTCGCTTAATCGGCAGCTCCAGCTCCTCTTCCCAGTATCTCAGCACATGCGCCTCTACATGAACCTCTTTTGCAGCCTCGTTAATTAAATATGTTTCTTTCACCATTCTGACACTCCTTTCTAAAATGTAAAAAGAGGGCATGTCCCATGTTCATGTCCTCTTTCGTAATCTATAATTTTATGCTTATCTGTGAAAAACGCTGTCCTTTGCGTTTTTCTAAACATTTAGAAACTCTTATGCTGCGTATTTTGCAGCATTTAGTGTTTCTTAATGTTTTTATTTTGCAAGATTTGCAAACTGTGTATAATCCGGCAGCCACGCCAAATTGATTGTGCCGATTGCACCGTTTCTCTGCTTGGCAATGATAATCTCCGCCACATTTTTCTGCTCGGTGTCCCTATTGTAATAATCATCACGGTAAATAAACATTACCACATCGGCATCTTGTTCAATCGCCCCCGACTCTCGAAGATCCGAAAGCATCGGGCGATGGTCAGGACGCTGCTCCACAGCTCTTGAAAGCTGCGACAGAGCGATAACAGGCACATGCAGTTCACGTGCCAGCGCCTTTAACGACCTTGAAATATCCGAAATCTCCTGCTGTCTTGACTCGTTTTTTCCCGAGCCGGTCATCAATTGCAGATAATCAATAATAATCATTTCCAAATTGTACTCCAATTTGAATTTCCGGCACTTAGAACGCAGTTCACCGAAACTGATTCCCGGCGTATCGTCAATCAGAAGCTTTGACTTTCCGATGACATCCGCGCCCTCAATCAGACGCTCCCACTCGTCATCCTTCATGTTTCCCGTACGGATTGCCTGTGAATTAACCTTTGACTCTAATGAGAGCAGACGGTTCACAAGCTGTTCCTTCGACATTTCCAGTGAAAAAATTGCAACTGCCTTGTCCTCATGAAATGCCACATGCTGCGCGATATTTAAAACAAACGCTGTTTTTCCCATAGAAGGACGCGCCGCCACAAGAATTAAATCCGACGGCTGCATTCCGGCAGTCTTGTAGTCCAAATCAAGAAATCCCGTAGCGATACCTGTAACCGCTCCATGATGCCTGGAAGCCTCCTCAATCATGTTCATAGCGTTCATAACGACCTGCCGGATTGGCACGAAATCGCCGTTATTTCGATTCTGCACAATATCAAAAATATTTTTCTCGGATGTCTCCAAAATCGCTTCCAGTGTATCATTTTGTGCATAACAGCTGTTTGCAATCTCCTCGTTCACCCGAATAAGCCTGCGCAGAACGGATTTCTCCGCCACAATTTTAGCGTAATATTTTACATTTGCCGATGTCGGCACTGCTGCCATAACATCTCTTATGTATTCCAAACTGTATATCTCAGGCGGAACGCTTTTTTCCTTGAGCCTTTGCTGGAGCGTCACCAAATCAACCGGCTTTCCCTCGTCATTGAGCTCAACCATTGCGTCAAAAAGAATACCGTACTGTTTTCCATAGAAGTCCGCTCCGTTTATCTGCTCACTCGCTATGGTGATAGCCTCCTTGTCCATAAGCATGGAGCCGATAACCGACTGCTCCGCCTCAATGCTGTGAGGCAGGACTCTCTTTAAAACCGCCTCATCCATTTCAGGCATCGTAATCCCCCAATTCCTGCACGGCTTTTCTTAGACCGCCGTGACGTGTACTTTCAGCTTTGCCGACACCTTCGGGTGAAGCTTCACTGTTACTTCATGCATACCTTCTGTCTTAATCGCGTCGGAAAGCTGTATTTTCTTCTTGTCAATCTCCTTACCATACTGCTCCGAAACGCCCTTTGCAATCTCCTTGGATGACACGGAACCAAAAGTTTTTCCGCCTTCGCCGCCTTTGATTTCAAGCTTTACCGTCATCTTTTCCAGTTCCTCTGCAAGTGCCTTTGCCGCATCAAGCTGCTCTTTTGCAATTTTTTCCTTGTTTTGATTTTGGAGCTTCAGATTATTCATATTTTCGCCTGTCGCTTCCACTCCAAGCTTTTTCGGAAGAATAAAGTTGCGGGCATAACCCTCTTTTAACTCAACCAGCTCTCCCTTCTTTCCTACTGATTTTACATCCTCTAACAAAATTATCTTCATTGTACTGCTGTCCTTTCTGTTTTGAAACGTGTCAGATTGCGCCTTCCTCAAGCATTTGGTTTACGGTTTCCTTAATAATTGCGACCGCCCTCTCAGACGACATATCCTGAAGCTGCGCTCCCGCGATGTTCATATGACCGCCGCCGCCGAGACGCTCCATAATAATCTGCACGTTTACTTCATCAATTGACCTTGCGGAAATATAAATCTTTCCGTTGTATTCCGTGGCAACAAAACTCGCCTTGATACCGTTGATACCCAAAAGCTCGTTTGCCGCCTGTGCGCCTATTTCCGTAGGACTCTCCAGCCCTTCCGTGGGACAGATGCCCATCGCATAGGCATTTTTGTAAATTTCAGCATTTCTGACTGTCTCCGCCTTTGCTTTGTACTCCGCCGCGCCGTCCCTAAACATCTTACGTACTCTCGTCACATCGGCGCCGCATCTTCTTAAAAATGCTGCCGCTTCAAAAGTCCGAACACCTGTTTTTGCCGTAAAGTTATTGGTATCTACCATAATTCCCGAGTAAATACAATCCGCCTCATTGCTTTTGACTTTCACATTCCCGCCCGAGATATACTGCAATACCTCCGCCACCATTTCACAGGTACTTGACGCATACGGCTCCACATACGACAGCGTGGCGTTTTCAATCACTTCAGAGCTCTGCCTGTGATGATCAAGCACCACCACGGTCCGGCAGGATTTAATCAGCTCAGGACATTCCGTAATGCTTGGCTTGTTAACGTCAACCACCACAAGCACCGTGCTGCTGTCCGCAAGTTCAAGCGCATCCGAGCTTCCTATAATAAAGTCCTCCTCATACGCATTCTTGTCTCTGACAAGCTCTACCAAGGGTTTGACCGAAGAAGTAATATCGTTGATGACAATATAGCACTTTTTGCCAAGCGTGCGCGCAATACAGCTAACCCCGACCGCCGCTCCAAATGCGTCGGCATCGGAAAGCCGGTGTCCCATAATAAGCACCTTGTCCTTGCTGTTAATAATTTCCTGAAGTGCATTTGCCTTTACACGCGCCTTCACACGCGTACTCTTTTCTATCTGCTGGCTCTTTCCGCCATAATAAATAATCGAATCCGGCGTTTTTACCACCGCCTGATCGCCGCCGCGTCCGAGCGCCAAATCAATTGCGGTACGTGCAAATTCACACTTCTGCGCATACGTAGGCGCGTCCAACCCAACACCAATGCTAACCGTGACCGCCATCTCATTTCCGATATTGACCGTTTTTACATCCTCAAGAAGATCAAAACGCGACTCCTTTAATGCGGAAACCGCCGACTTTCGCATAATGACAAAATATTTGTCTTTCTCCGTCTTACGCACAATACAGTCACGCGCAAACAGATATTTATTGATTCTGCGGTCAATCAGCGCCATCAAAAGCGAACGCCGGACATCCTCCACGCTTTCCAACGCTTCATCGTAATTGTCAATATAAATCATACCGACCGCAAGGCTTTGGTCATCGAGTTCCCTAAGCGCCCTTTTTAGGTCTGTCTCATCATAGAGGTAACCGGCAATCATGCATGTATCAACATCACCATTTTCAACGAGCTGACTGTTATCAAGCACTTCCTTAATTGAAATCCGCTTCAGCTTCAAATTATACTCACGCTCTTCAAACGCAAT
Source organism: uncultured Lachnospiraceae bacterium (assembly GCA_910586715.1). Classification (GTDB taxonomy): domain Bacteria; phylum Bacillota; class Clostridia; order Lachnospirales; family Lachnospiraceae; genus COE1. The sequence continues at coordinate 79,909 of CAJUJG010000010.1, read as the reverse complement.
GTCAAGCTCAAGCTCCTGTTCAAATTCCAGCTTTTCCTTTGTTACTGCCGGAAAAACAACGGATATCTGCCTTCTCCAGCTCTTGTCTTTATGTATAATCCGCTCGAATGCCTCATTTGTCCATATTACCTTACCCGTCTCATCCATCAGCACATATGCAAGGTCAAGCTCCCTTAAAAGCCGGCTCTGAACTTGTCCGTACTGTGTGGCAAAATCAATAAACTCATTCACAATCACAGGCTTGCTGCGGCACAGCAGTATACTCATTGCAATCAGATATACTGCCAAAAAGCCGGATACACATATTCCTGCCAATATATTGATAAAATAGATTCCTGCATTCACCGCCGCCAGGAAAATTCCTAACAGCAGTGCTGTCTGAAGGTATGCCCTCAGATGCCCTTTCAGTTTCATTTTTCTGTTCATGTATACTAATCTCCCATTCCTGCCAGATTCACCGTTGCTTTTGCAACGAAAGCCGGGATTTTCTTAATTATATTAAATTTTATCTGCTGATACTATTTTAGTATAACATCAATTTAATCAAAGTTCCATAGCATATTTTGTCTTAATATACACTTGTTTGGGGAAATGCAGGGTTTTCTACTCACGGCAGGGAAGTAATACAATATTTTTCAGGATTTCCACAATCGTCTCCATGTCTTCTATACACGCAAATTCATTTCTGCCGTGGTGCCCTTCCGAACCCGTACAAATATTCGGGCATAAAAGACCGTCAAAAGAAAGCCTCGCTCCGTCAGTGCCGCCGCGAATCGGCGAAACTTTTGGCTCTACTCCCGCGCGCCGCATTGCCTCAACCGCATACTCAACGATATAAAGCTCCTTCTCAATCCGCTCCCGCATGTTGCGGTACTGCTCCTTGGTTTCCACCGTAAACCGTTTTTCACCGTACTTAATATTTAACATCTCAACATGGTTTCTGACTGTTTGTATCCTCTGCTCAAATTTTTCGCTGTCATGGTCGCGGATAATAAATTCCACAACTGCCTTCTCCACATCTCCATGAATGCTGTCCACATGGTAAAATCCCTCATAGCCCTCCGTATTCTCCGGGCACTCACCCGAGATGGTACTGATAAATTCATACGCAAGCGTAATGGCATTTTTCATAATATTCTTCGCATAGCCGGGGTGAACACTCTTTCCCTTCACCGTAAGCGTCGCGCCTGCCGCGTTGAAACACTCGTAGCTCATATCGCCAAGCTCTCCGCCGTCAACCGTGTAAGCATAATCCGCGTCAAATCCATCAATGTCAAAAAATGCCACACCGTTTCCGACCTCCTCGTCCGGTGTAAAGCCAATGCAGATTTTCCCGTGCTCTACCTCTGGGTGTCTTAGAAAGTATTCCGCCATTGCCATAATTTCCGCCACACCTGCTTTGTCGTCCCCGCCAAGCAGCGTACTGCCGTCCGTCACAATCAGGCTCTTTCCTTTGCATGCCTTTAACATCGGAAATTCCGACACGCGTGTCACAATGTTCAGCTTCTCGTTAAGAACAATGTCCTCTCCGTCATAATTCTCAATTATACGCGGCTTGACGTTTGCACCGCTCACTGCCTCGGAAGTATCCATATGTGCAATAAACCCGATTTTCGGAACACGTTTTTTTACCCTTAAATTGGACGGAATTTCCGCGTAAACATAACAATGCTCCTCATCATAGCGCACGTTCGATGCGCCTAATTCCAAAAGCTCGTTCCTCAGCAGAACTGCCAAATCCCGCTGTTTTTCGGTAGACGGCGTTTTGTCTGCATACTGCTCAAGCGACTGCGTATCAATTTTCACATACCGTAAAAAATTTTCCACAACTGCGGAATACGTTTTTTTCTCCATATCTTTTCTTCCTTTCCTTCTTAATCCGGCAGGGGAATGACCGCTCACCTGCCATATATAATCGAGCAGGGAAGGTTACTTCCCGCATCAAAAAAACCAATGAACATTGTTAAAGCGTTCATTGGTCTTTTCATTTCTTATTTCTCTTAATCCATTGTATAAGGCATAAGCGCCAAGTGACGTGCACGCTTAATTGCTACTGTAAGAGCTCTCTGATGCTTTGCACAGTTGCCTGTAATTCTTCTCGGAAGAATTTTGCCTCTCTCAGACACATACCTCTTTAACTTCGCCGTATCCTTGAAATCAATTACATTGTCCTTGCCGCAAAATACGCAAACTTTTTTTCTTCTACGAATACCGCCTCTTCTCTTCATCGGAGAATCAGTCTTCTCAGTTTTATTAAAAGCCATGATAAAGCCTCCTATCTTTAAAATCTCAAATCATTCAGGATTAGTTAAACGGTAACTCCTCGTCTATTCCGTCCGGAATATTCATGAAACCATCACCCGCCGCCATCGGTGCAGGCTGGCTGCTGTTTCCGCCGCCATAGTTTCCTTCAAAGCTGCTGTTACCGTTACTGTTTTTGCTCTCTGCAAATTCCTGATCTTCAACAACAACGTCTGTGGTATAAACTTTTACGCCGTCCTTATTGGTATAGCTTCCGGTCTGAATACGACCTGTCACGGCAATCTTTGTGCCCTTGCGCAGATACCGTTCTGCAAATTCCCCCGACTTGCCAAACGCAACACACGAAATAAAATCTGCCGTATTCTCATCACCGCTGCGGTTAAACCGTCTGTCAACCGCAAGCGTATATCTTGCAATTGCCATCTGATTATCACCCTGTGTATATCTTACCTCAGGATCTCTTGTTAAGCGTCCCATTAAAATTACTTTATTCATATTTTAAGTTCTCCCACGATACGCAGTCCTATCTGCGTATTTTCTATTCCTCGTCCTGTCTAACGCACAAATATCTGACAACATTCTCGTTGAGACGAATTCTTGACTCAACTTCTGCCGGAACATCTGATTCGCCATCAAACTGAATGAAATAGTAGAAAGCTTCCTTCATCTTACGTACTTCGTAAGCAAGTCTCTTCTTACCCCACTCATCTACGTTTGTGATTGTACCGCCGTGCTTTGTAATCATGTTTTTCACTTTCTCGACGGTAGCTGCTCTGTCATCGTCCTCAAGCTTCGCGCTGACAACAACGGCTAATTCATATTTGTTCATCTTGTTACCTCCTTTTGGTCTCTGGCCTTTCCCCTTATCGGAAAAGCAAGGATTTTTTATATATCACGAGGAATTATGATACCATAGCTTGTATCTTTTTGCAAGTCTTTGCCAGTATTTTCTTAGAATTTTTCCACTCACTGCTCCTGCTGGCGCTTTGACAATTGCTTTGTACTCTTCTCAACCTGACGGCGCGGAAGCATTATCTGATGTCCGCAGCCCGTACATTTGAGCCGGAAATCCGCACCGACGCGCAGAATTTCCCAGTCAAAGCTGCCGCACGGATGCTTTTTTTTCAATTTTACAATGTCACCTACTTCATATTCCATACCGCGTCCTCTTATCATCCTTTACTCTGTGCAGTATCTCATCATACTGCCGATACATTTTCTGCACCTCATTTTCCAACGTGTAATAATGCCCGATATACGGAATTAGCAGTATCAAAAGCAACGCTATTAATACCAAAATCGGTATGTACTCCGCAATACAGTAAATCGCCAATGCAATCGTTGTCAAAATTGCAAACGTTACGGTAACAATCAAGTGAATCAGACGTTCATGCTGAAAAAATGACACTTGTGTCAGATGCTCCTGCAAAACCAGTTTCCAATCCGCGTCCTTTGGCGGCTGCGCTAGTAGCATATCAATTTTCATGCGATAACCTATGATTCGTTTTTTCATTATAATCCTCCGTGTTACCTTAATCGGTTTCACGCTAACTCCCATCCGCCCGCTTTAGCGGGCGTGCAAATCAGGATGTGTGAAATTTCAATTTCACGCTGTCTTAATCTGCGAAAATACCTCGCCGATACTGTCGGTAATTACCAAATTCGCCATTGTATCGCGCGCCGTCGGTGTCTTGTTAATCAGCACAAGCTTATTTCCACGATAATAATCAATCAGCCCCGCCGCAGGATAAACCGCAAGCGACGTTCCGCCGATAATGAGCATATCCGCCTCACTGATTGCCCGCACCGCGCCCGACAGCGTATTTTGGTCAAGCCCCTCCTCGTAGAGCACTACGTCCGGCTTAATCCTGCCGCCGCACTCGCAGGAAGGCACCCCTGAAGAATTCAGAATGGCATCAATATCATAAAACTTGTGACATTTTTCACAATAATTTCTTAACACGCTGCCATGCAGCTCAAAAACCTTTTTGCTCCCCGCCGACTGATGAAGCCCGTCAATATTCTGCGTCACAACCGCCGTAAGTTTCCCCGCCTCCTCAAGCTTCGCAAGCGCAACATGCGCTGCGTTCGGTTTCGCGTCGGTAAGCAGCATCTTGTCCCTGTAAAACCGGAAAAATTCGTCCGGTCTTTTCATATAAAAGGTATGACTTAAAATGGTCTCAGGCGGATAATCATACTTCTGATTATAAAGTCCGTCCACACTCCGAAAGTCTGGAATGCCGCTCTCCGTTGAAACGCCCGCGCCTCCAAAAAACACAATCCGCTCACTTTCGTCAATCATTTTCTGCAGCTTTTCGATTCCCTCATTCATTTCACAAAGCACTCCTTTCCCAACGTATAATCTTTATATCTAATATTCTTTATAAGAAATATTAAGGTCAACGCCCGTATTGATTCCTGCTACCTTTCCCTTTTCCGTGTACTGCCAAATTCCCACTTCGTACGGCATATACATATAATCATCATAAAAAGCATACCACTTTTCATAATCATTGAGCCGTGTCATATCCAGCATCTTCGTGAAACATTTCACATTGCCATAAATCATCGGCGTATAGCCCGCTGCCTTGATTTTATCGCAAAATGCAATTGCAATGTCCGTGCGGTCTTTCTGCGAAAGCTCATTTGCCCTGCCATCATCGTTGACAATCATTTCCACGTCAAACACAATCGGGTAGGACACATTATAGTCCTTAATGTTATCAAGCACATAATCCGCCTCCTCAACTGCCTCCTCAACGGTTATTGCCTGCGTGAAGAAATAGACGCCCGTCTTAATTCCCGCTGCATCTGCACCGCGCATATTTTGGTCAAAATACTCGTCAAGCACCAGCTTCCCCGAGCCGTACCCACGCAGTCCAAGCCGCACAAAGGCATACTCCACACCGTCCGATGCCACCGCTGCCCAGTCAATGTCGCCCTGATACTTCGACACGTCAATCCCCTTGTGTGAAACAACCGTGCCGTTTTCTATGTACTGCATCTCTCCATCGTCCGTTTCCACGAAATTTTCCTCTAAGTAATTGTGCTTTTTCACTCCGTCAAGAACAGGCGCAAACACATACTCGTCTTTATCGGCGTAAATCAGATTTTCCGGAAAAAACGAACGCAGCATTTTCAGAGGGCTGCCGTCTTCCGCCATGACAAGCTCTTTCATGCGCTCCTTAATCGACGCTTCCAGCTCATCTTCCTTGTCTTGAAGCAGCGCGCTGATGTCAATTGCATTTTCGCCGTCTCCCATAACTTCGACATACTCTTTTGATGTCGTATCTGTGTCCGCCTCCGGCACCTCCAAACTGTTGGAATTTGCAGGCTCTGCCGCCTCAAGCTGCGCAATCCGCGCCTCATATTCTGCAACAAGCGCTCCTCTCTCCTGATTTCCCTGCACATACCCTATTCCAAACACTGCCGCAAGCGTTGCGGATATTACTGTTGTAATCAAAAGCAGTACGATAATAACCATGTTGCCGCCTCTGCCCTGCCGTGGCATACGTCTCCTTTGTTTCATAGTATCCATTATTTATACCCTTTCCGAATTAACAATCCTTATTTATGCTATTTTCCTTTACAGTTTACACTAAAACGCCATGCCGCGCAACTACTATAAATTGGGTTTCTACTCCTACCCGCCGGATACCTGTTGGCACTGCTGACAGAGCATAAGGATATAATCCAAGAAAATGTCCGCACCCACAACCCGTCTTTTTTTGCATTAAAACAAAGACGTTTCAGACACGAAGCAATGCTATGCAACCGGATTTGATTGCCTCAATATTTTGGGCAATTCTTTCCTCGTCCCAATCCCACCACCTCATTTCCAAAAGCGCTTTTACTGTCTGCGCATCAAAGCGTTTTCTGATTGGTTTTGCCGGAACGCCGCCGACAATAGTATAGGGCGCGACATCTTTGGTGACAACCGCGCGCGCATCAACAATTGCTCCGTCGCCAATCGTAACACCTGCGAGAATAACCGCTTCAAACCCAATCCATACATCGTTGCCAATAATAATGTCCCCCTTGTTATCCCAGCTTTCAGCGACATTCTTTGGCTCAAGTCCCCATTCTTCAGAAAAAAGTGGAAACGGATATGTGCTGAGTGAATCCAACGCATGATTTGCACTATTGAAAAGAAATTTCATAAGTCATGCGGAAACTTGACACGCTTGTTGCCAATTTTCCCGACACATACAAACGGACAGAGCAGGACGAGGTATCTAAGACATAATCCTTTTCGAAGTCATACGTCAACTACCGCAAATCGAGGGCGGTCAGCACAGTGCGTGATAGAAAGCAACAGCAAGAGTAAATAAGTTACATGCTGGGGCTGTTAAAACTTACGAATAAAGACAGAAGCTGCATGAGCACATACAGAAATATGTGAAGAATCGAAAAGCTCCAGCGAGGGCGTTTCATGGAGCAAATGAGAAACCATGTTAGACTGGAAAGGGAACACTGAAAGATTTAGCGAAATTAAAAATGAATATTATGATAAAATCCCCGCACCAGTTATGGTGTGGGGATTTGTGTTTCGAGGAGGTTTAAAATGAATACGGAAAATAAATATACAAAAGATGAATGTAATAATGTAAAGGAAAGTTTTAGTGTTCCGCTTACAGAGGCTATACTGTATGACAGGTTAAACACGCTGTCAGCTGAATACTCGGTATCTGTTGAGATGCTTGTCAATGTGGCTGTAAGACGGCTAATGGATGATGTAGATTTTGTGAGAGGTCTTCGTATGAAGCATGCAAAACATAATGTTTTTGCAGCTTCCCGGCGTTCTTAATTTCTCAATCCACCTAAAATCAGCTTCTATAGGAAAGAAAAGTTCTACTATTTTCCTATTCTTTAATTCAACCCAACATCCGCCCAGCTTGTAGCGCCAATATACGGCAGTGCAAAGTTCGCATACGTCGGATCGGCGGTATCCATAAATTTGAACATATTAAACGATACCTTCGGCGCTCCGCCGGCGTCCCTGATACCAACTGCCATACCGTCATTTGCAACCTCAGACGCGTGGTCAATCTGCCTGTGAATGACAATTCCTTCAATAAACGGATTTGATGCAGCCAGCTTATATCCGTACTGCATTGCCGCCGCCTGAATATTTTGGTCTGTCGGCAGGCTCGGATTTGCCGATGTAAAGCCCATTTCCGAAATCAGAATATGACGTACTGCGCCGCTTGGCGCAAGCAAGAACGGCTGAGCCATATGGTTCGTAACAACCTCTAAGTTTGTCGGATTTACCATTCTTGTATCATCTGAATGAACAACAAGATTTCTCATTCCGGAATATCCGGGCGGTAAATTCCAAAACTGGCAGTTAAACAACGGAACCGGGTGCGGGTGGATTGATAATCCCCAGTCAATATTTCCGGTCGCACTAATCGCCTGTGCGAAATGGTCTAAAACGTCCCTTCCCTTATATGCAAGCGTGTTCGCGTCTGTATGCGTCCAACGCTGGTCAATATTGATGAATACTCTTGCGCCTGCATTCTGACTCTTGATTGCATTATAGCAAAGTCTGAACTCTTTTGCATAATACTCTGAGAACTGTTGTTCTCCCATGTTGCCCGCGTAATGCCACGGCGAATTGTTATTGATTTCATTACCGATAATCCAAGAGTGAATGGTTCCATTGCCGCCTGAATATCTGTTTGCAAGAAACGACATCAGCGCCGCAATTTTCTCTGCGCCCGCCTGCTCCGACACGTTCATCGCATAGCAGTTCTTGCCCGGCACGCGTCCCAAAGGCGCAATCGTATCCGCCGTTGCAGGATTAAAGGAGTTCTTGATAATCATAACCACGTTGCAGCCTTCGTTTGCAAATTTTTTGCAAACAATATCGTACTCACTGACAACACTAGAATTAAAGCTATATGATTTACCATTATAAGTATAGTTCGTTCCACCACCTGCTAAAAATCTGCTAATGTCAAGCTCATAAGCAGCAAAACCTGCGCCAAGCGCAGACAAATCCGTACTATACCGCCAATCTGCCGTCAGTCCCTTTTTGCTTCTCACCGGATAGCCTGTTGCCTTCGCTGCAACTGCTTCCGGATTTGTGATGTACGACTCATTGCTGACCGGAACAAATACACCGTTTTCCAAAACCGCTACTACAAAGCGCGAATACAATTTGGAATTTGCCGTATTAAAATCAAGCGATGTCGTAAATGTTGCAGCCTCTGCTGCCGGAGCCGCCGCGCAGTAATTCTGACGCGCGCCGATTCCTTCTTCGTATGGCTTCAATTCGAACAAGTAATACATTCCGTCCGCCGCCTGTGCCGGCGCGCCTGATACCGTCACAGTTACATCCTTACCTGCGATAACGCAATTGTTTATCGTCAATGTAACGTTTGCCGCAAATGCCATTGCCGGAATACATACCGCCAAAAGCATTGCAAGCAGAACTGCTGACACCCACCGTTTTGTTTTTTTAGTCCCCCGTTCTTTTTGCATAAAACACCTCTTTCTTGTTTTGTAATCTGCACCTTACACAGATTCATGTTGTATTAACTTACACTGTACATTATATCATGTCTAAACAATACAGACAATGCATTGTAAACATAAGAACTGATATAAAAAGCATCCATGCAAAAAAGCCGTTACTCTGCGTTTTTAATCACAAAGTAACGGCTTTTATTCATTTACAATTAGATTGCCTCATGGAATGTACGAGAGATAACATCTGCCTGCTGCTCCGGTGTCAACTTGATGAAGTTAACAGCGTAGCCAGAAACACGAATTGTAAGCTGAGGATAATTCTCAGGATGCTTCTGTGCATCTAACAGTGTGTCTCTGTTCAATACGTTAACATTAAGGTGGTGTCCACCCTTTGTAGCATAACCGTCTAATAAAGATACTAAGTTATCAACCTGTGCTGCGTTGTCCATTTTTCATACCTCCTAAAATTTTATGAAATCTGCTATGTTTGCAAGCCTGTATAAACACAGGCATGCATGTAAGGATTTGATACTCTAAGACAGCGTTTGAATCGAATTGATTCAATTTACTGCCTTAGAATACGCCTCCCTAAATTTTATTCTTTGTCTAACCCTTCATGCAATGTCGGAACACTGCACGCCATCGGATTAGCGGAACAGTCTGTACATCCGAGTGTTTCAACCTCTTTTGTAGAAGAACCTTCGTTGACATTCACATTGAAATGTCCCACAGCCTTATCTTTGGAAAATCCGGCATCAAGCTGTGCCACAAGGTCATCAATCATTGATTTCTCGTCCATTGATTACACCTATTCCTTTCTGTTTTGTACTCTAAACAATTCAACTGAATTATTTGTTTAAGTCAAGCTCAATATCTCCTGAGAATACTGAAAGTTTTCTCGGTCTATTAATTGTTCAAATCCAATTCAATATCGCCCGAGAATACTTTTGCTTCCTTACCAAGAGCGTTCGGGATAATTGTAAAGGTATTTGAGATACCGTCCTGTGCATCCTTAAACGGAAGCTTTGATACAGATGACAGTGAAGCGACTGCACCATGTGTATCACGTCCGTGCATCGGGTTTGCACCAGGAGCAAACGGCTGTCCCTTCTTACGTCCGTCAGGTGTGTTACCTGTAGCCTTACCGTAAGTTACGTTAGACGTAATTGTAAGGATTGAAGTTGTAGGAACACCATTTCTGTAGGTGTGATGTCTTCTGATTGCCGTCATAAATCTGTGAACAATATCCTGTGCAATCAGGTCAACTCTGTCATCATCATTACCATATTTCGGGAACTCGCCTGTTGTCTCGAAATCAACAATAATGCCGTCCTCGTCACGAATCGGTTTTACCTTTGCATACTTAATTGCTGATAATGAGTCAGCAACGATAGAAAGACCTGCAACACCTGTTGCGAAATATCTCTTAACGTCTCTGTCATGAAGAGCCATCTGTGCTCTCTCATAGCAGTACTTATCATGCATATAGTGAATGATGTTCAATGTATTTACATATACATCTGCCTGCCACTCCATCATATCCATGAATTTAGCAAATACGTCATCATAGTCAAGCACATCGCCAACAACCGGACGATACTTCGGTCCAACCTGCTTCTTTGTCACTTCGTCCACACCACCGTTCAAAGCGTAAAGCAAGCACTTTGCAAGGTTTGCACGAGCGCCGAAGAACTGCATTTCCTTACCAACTACCATTGAAGATACGCAGCAAGCGATTGCATAGTCGTCACCGTGTGTTACTCTCATAAGGTCATCATTCTCATACTGGATTGAAGAAGTCTGGATAGACATCTTTGCACAGTATTTCTTCCAGTTTTCAGGAAGTCTTGTAGACCAAAGAACTGTTAAGTTCGGCTCAGGGCTGGGTCCAAGGTTCTCCAATGTATGCAGATAACGGAATGACATCTTTGTTACTAAAGGACGTCCGTCAACGCCGACACCGCCAAGTGACTCTGTTACCCAAACCGGATCGCCTGCAAAAATCTGATTGTACTCAGGTGTACGTGCAAACTTAATAAGACGAAGCTTCATAATGAAGTGGTCAATAAACTCCTGAATCTGCTCCTCTGTAAATGTGCCGTTCTTTAAATCTCTCTGTGCATAAATGTCAAGGAATGTAGAAGTACGTCCAAGTGACATTGCTGCACCGTTCTGCTCCTTTACTGCGCAAAGATATCCGAAGTAAGTAGCCTGAATCGCTTCCTGTACATTTGTAGCCGGCTTAGAAATATCGCAGCCGTAAGAAGCAGCCATTTCCTTCATCATCTTGAGTGCTGTCATCTGCTCTGAAATTTCCTCACGAAGACGGATAACATCATCTGTCATAACACGTCCTGTTGAAACCTTCTGAGCCTGCTTATCCTCGATAAGTCTGTCAATACCGTAAAGCGCAACTCTTCTGTAATCGCCGATAATACGTCCGCGTCCGTAAGCATCAGGAAGACCTGTAATGATGTGTGATGAACGGCATGCTCTCATCTCTGCATTGTACGCGTCAAAGCAGCCTGCATTGTGTGTCTTTCTGTGTGTTGAGAAGAACTCACTAACCTCAGGATCTACTTCGTATCCGTTGTCAGCGCAAGCCTTCTCTGCCATTCTGATACCGCCATAAGGCTGTAAAGAACGCTTGAACGGCTTATCTGTCTGGAAACCAACGATTGTTTCCTTGTTCTTGTCAAGGTATCCCGGTCCGTGAGAAGTAATTGTAGAGATAACCTTTGTGTCCATATCTAATACGCCGCCGGCCTCTCTCTCTTTCTTCTGAAGATCAAGTACCATGTCCCATAAATCCTTTGTGTTCTGCGTAGGTGCAGCTAAGAAAGCTTCATCTCCGTCATACGGCTCGTAGTTCCTCTGAATGAAGTCACGTACGTTAATTTCGCTGTCCCATTTTCCACCTACAAAATCTGTCCATTCTGGTCTCATTTTGCAAAGCCTCCTAAATATAATTTAAAATTTTATGCGGTATTCATACCGCTGGTTACTTAGATTGCGAATGTTATTACCTAAGTAGTATTGACTTTTTTTGTCTAACATTCTTAACTGTATTATAGCCTTAATTTTGTATACACGTCAATATTATTCTTTGTTCTTTTTCATGTACAGCATGGGGAATTTTATGAATTTTTTGTTAAAATTTACTAAAGGGTTGAAAGTCGGTTGAAATTGTATTATCATGGTTAATAATATGTGCTTTTATTCGTTACAGCTTTCTTTGAAAGGATTTGCCTGTATCGCCGTCGTAAAACAAAAAGGTGTAAAAAACTTACACCTTTTTAATTTATGAAAAACGATTATCTGTAATAATTACTAACAGGAACACTTTCTTTTTCCAATCCATTCCTTTTAAACGCAATCAGATCCTCTTTCAGTTCTATGACCGTAAACGTTTCCTGAACTTCATCCATCATTCCATTGGCATGTGGCGCCGATACAGAATCCCTAAATGCAATATTGATCTCCTCAGCCGCGTCTGTAGTGTATGTAAAATCATTCTCTCCCCGATTCTTTTTCTGCATTGTGAGAAAATCGTAAAAATCATATCCCTCCTGCGAGCACAGCCTGTAAAGATAATATACTGCTCCTTCATATACATGGGCATGTTCCAATGACAATTGGTCAATAACGGAAGCCAAATGCATATGTCCCTGATATGCGTAGCGGGAGTCTCCCTCCATAATACCCCTTGCCCATTCGTTACTTGCAGACAGGTCATCAGGTGTCAGCCGAATCACTTCCGCTCTGTTGTAAGCGCTGTCCTCATCGCCATAGTGCTCATCAAAGTCAAAAGAATTTGAGCAGATTACAGGGGTGAAGTCATCCTCCATATAAACGTAAAAATCGTCATCGCCGCATACAAATACATATTCCATACTTTCTATGGAAGAAACCTCCTCACAAACTTCGCCATCTATAATAACTGTATTTTTCACGATATAAGAACCCGGGTAAGATTGAAAACAGTTTAAATCTTCCTTATTAAATTCCAAATTCAGTCTCCACAGCGCACAAAGCAAAGCGCCATTTATTCCAAATTTATTTGATTCTGTCAAGGGTATTTTTTGCAATCGCGCCTCCGGCGAATCTTCCTCAAATCCATTAGGTCTAAAAGCACTTTGGCGGAACATGCTTAAGATTCCGATAAATACCGGATAATTTCTCAAAAACTCCTTACTGCTATAAAAGTATTGATCCGGTTCCGGACTGTCTATCGCAGCAGGGCTGTCATCATAATAATATTTATTCCCACACATTACAAAGTTCGACTTCTCCCTGTAAATGCAATACTCATCATCGCCATATGTAAAGGTACATGCACGATTATCTACACTATTGTCATAATGCAGTGTATACTGTCCCACTGCCTCCTCATTTCTCTTTGCAGAGATATCTATCCTCCATAAAGCAAAACATACACAATCGCACCAATCACCAAGCTCAGAATCCGAAGCCATACCTTGGAGAGTTGTCCCATCTCCCCCCACCTGCTCAAGATTTTGAAACACATAATTGCGGGCAATTGTGGCATACTCCTTATATTCATCTAAATACTTATCACTGCTATAAATATATCTATCCCTTAAAGAAAGCGCATCCTTATCCGGTTCAAACGCTTTGCTATACAAAACCGATTCTGTCTCTTTCTTCGATAATTCTTTTGCATAATATACATATACTTTATCATTTGCTTCTTTATGGAAGAAATATACATCATCACCCTTTTTAAGTCCATCTTCCCATTGTACTTTGGGATCCGTCTCCTCGGCATACAGGTACTCACCAGTGTATCGCATAACCAATATATCAACATCACCATATGCTTTTACCGGATCTTCAGCCATTTGTGCAAGCCACTGTTGCGTTTCCGGCTCTCCGCCAAAGTCCATAAAAAAACAAATAGCGGCAGAATATATGGATGCAGGATTCTCCTTCGCCTCATCAACTAAGGAACTGCCATATGAATCATTCGCAATAACCCAGCTACGGTTGCTGGAACAATTCTTGTTATAATAGGGAAGCAATTCTTCTATTCTGTCCACATAATCCACACAGGAGGCATTAAATGATGACGCGGAATATTCCGGATGTTCTGCAAGGTATCCTTCATAGGTAAAATTCCCGTCCGCATCCTTCATTGCAGGTGATTCTGCATTCAATGTTCCCTGCTCTGTTTCCGCCATATCTGTTTGTGCCATATCATCGTCATTATTTAACACAGTCTCTGAACCGGACGGTTCTTTTGATGAATCTTTCCCGCAGCCCATGAGTCCGCCCGCCAGTAATATAACAATTGCAGCAAGACCAATCATAACTTTACTTTGAAGTTTGTTCTTCTTTTGTCCATCCATTTCCAAATGCCTCCTAACTGATTTTGTCCTTATGGATAAATTATAAAAATTTTATAATTATTTGTCAAGTTACGGGGTTCGCGGATCGTTGACTATACAGTGCTATAGCGTTTTTATTTATTGCAGCTTTCTTTGAAAGGCTTTGCCTGTATATTAGATTTTCCATGTTTTATCGTACTGTTATCGAAAAAAATATTGGTATTTCCTTTTCTGTATCAACAGAATGTTTTGAATACGCTCTTTAATTTCTTCTGGATAATATGGTTCCTGACTGAGTAGTGTCTGCACTTCCTTTTCCCCGAAATTAAATTTTACGAGCTGTCCGTAAAGCCGCTCTGCCACGTCCAGTTGTTCATCAAAATCCGGGCAGAAGGTTTTGGAGGTGACATGTTCCAACAGGTTCTCCACTGCCCTGTCCATCGGGTAATCCATTGTTGTATCCGACAATAGTGCTGCGCCATTGTCAAAAAACGGACAATAGTGGTATGCCCCGTCCGGATCCATCAATACCGCAATATTATGTGTATGCCTGTCCTCATTGAGAAAAAACGCATCCAATGCCAGCATTTTACTGATATACGCCCCAAAGCCTTCCAAGCCTGTAATCCTGATTGTCTGCTCTACGAGAAACCGAATTCTGTTTTCGACTTTTTCAATCTGATAAATGCTTTTATTCAGGCTCTGACCATAAAAGCTTTGGAACAAACGCTCCAATGTAATAAGCTGCCAGTCCTTTGGGAAAAAATTCATGCTGGTGCAGCCTGTATAGGTTTGATATTTGTAGTGAATTTCCTCCGTATTGTAGAGAATGTATTCTTCTTCGTTTAAATCAGAAAATTGCAGCAGGTTTGATGTCACATATTCTGCCATTCCTTCATATCCTGTATAATCTGCCTTATACCATGTTTCATTGCTCAGCCATTTCAGTTGATTTCCCTTTGACGACTGCCGTTCATTTGTCTTGTTGTCCTGTTCAAATAATTCAACCATATTTGCCGCTTTGTTCCTTTCAGACTTTTCGTTCTATTTTAATCCAAAAATTATCCTCTGCCATTCTTCCCTGTGTTTTTTCGATAATCATTAAAGGTTCATAAAAAGGCAGGTCTAGATCTTTTAAAATCAGTTTCATTTTGTCCCTTGTTCTTGGGAAGCAGCGGCTCTCTAAGAATGCCTCATACTGTTCGTAGGTTGGGGTTTCGTTTCTGCCAAAAGCCCGTAGTGCGTAATCCTTTGTATAGTTGTATATCTTCACCATTCTCTCTCGTTCATTGACATCAATAATCGTGCATATATCTTCGTAATAAAGATATAGCAAACGCATCGGGTATACCTGCGCCGGTATTTTTAGTGTTTCCTGTATTTGGGGAAATTCTTTTAAAACTTTTATTAATGTTACGATTGGTCCCGTGACAGGTTTTTTGCCGCTCTCCCACCGTTCGACCGTTTTTACGGATACATTTGCCAGTCGTGCAAATTCTGCCTGTGTCAGCTTTAATTTTTTACGAGTTGCCTTTAGTTGAGTGCCGTTTATGCTGTCAGATACCGCGAACAATTTCGATTTCACGCCGCATTCCCCCTAGTTAGAATATTTATACACTTTATTCATAATATACCCCCCAAAATAAGGGTTTGTCAATAGACAAACAAGGTGTAAAGCCTTATTAAATTTGAGGTTGCTGCTGATTCTTTTTAATTTGATTGCAGCTAATGGCTGCTATATGTTATATTATTAGTCAAGAAGTGATAGCGCCAAAAAAAGATGACAAGGGGATTGATTTATGGCATTACCATTAAAAAAGGCACGGTACACATTTGCCGATAGTTGAAGTTCTTTCCCCCTCTACGCAGCGGCAAGACCAGCTTGTGAAGCTTAACTTGTATCAGCGGGCCAAAGTTCAAGAATATTGGATTGTGGACCCGGAAAACCGAACGGTCCGCGTCCTGCTTCAAACTGATGGCGGCGCTTTCCAGACGCACGAGGTCTATCGACAGGAGGATGTGGCAAAAGTCAATATACTTGACGGATGCTTCATCGAGTTGCGCAAAGTGTTTTCTGAATAAGCGATGCGATTTTATCACCCATTATTATACTAGGAGGAAAAACGATGAAAAGAAAAATGTACGCTAGGCTTTTAGCCGGACTACTCTGCACTGCAATGCTTTTTACAGACTTAGCGCCTACCGGTGCGTTATCGTTTGCAGCGGAAACAGAGGCTTCGCAGGAAACGCAGACGCAGGAAACCGCTTCCGAAGATACGGGCTCTGCACAGGAAACGGAAGAAGCAACCGAAGGCGCCCTGTTTTCAGAGCAGGAAACGGAGGAAACGACAAGTACGGATACACCGGCACAAGAAGAAAGCACTACCTTCGAAACGTCTACAGACACTACCACAACAGACATACAGACATCGGAGCCGGAGCTGTCAGAGACACACACATCGGAACCAGCACTGACAGAAACGCAGGAGTCTTCTTCTATGATTGAAAACGAAACAGAGGAAGAAGAAACGCAGGTGAAAGCTGACGCGGACGGAAATATCGCGAGTGGTGTGATTGACAAGGAGTATGGACATATTACTTGGGTGATTGATGCCGACGGAAAGCTGACTGTGGAAGGAACGGGGGATTTTGCGCCGCCTTCTGATAACAATGCACTGAACGACAAAAGAGCCCCTTGGTATACCGAACGCATAGAAATAAAAACGGCGGAAATTAATGTGCAAGGCATGACAGACGCTTCCTATATGTTCGACTCCCATACGAATTTAACAAGTGTGGATTTCCGTAATTTTGACACCAGTAAAGTAAAAAACATGGCAGATATGTTCTACTTATGCAAAAATTTAGAAAGCTTGGATTTGAGCAGCTTCAATACCAGCAGTGTTACAGATATGCATAATATGTTTAGTCTCTGCGAGGGATTGACAAGTTTGGATTTAAGCAGTTTTAATACCGGAAATGTGGCAGAAATGAGAGGTATGTTTTCAAACTGCAAAAAATTGACAAGCTTGGATTTAAGCGGTTTCAATACTGAAAACGTGACAAATATGAGCA
>CAJUJG010000010.1:0-62650 GCA_910586715.1 uncultured Lachnospiraceae bacterium | reverse complement strand
AAACGTGACAAATATGAGCAGTATGTTTTCAAGCTGCTCCAGCCTGACAAGTTTGGATTTAAGCAGTTTTAATACCGAAAACGTTACTAATATGACCGGTATGTTTTGGCTCTGCAGCAAATTGGAAAGTCTGGATTTAATCAATTTTAATACTCGAAACGTTACATACATGGGAAATATGTTCTCAGTCTGCTCCAGCTTGACAAGCTTAAACATTAGTCAATTTGACACAAGCAATGTAGAAAATATGTCTTCTATGTTTAGCAACTGCAGCAAATTAGAAAGCCTTGACTTAAGCAGTTTCAATACCGAAAACGTGACAAACATGCAGGAAATGTTTGGATTCTGCAGTAATTTGACAATCCTTAATTTAAACAGCTTCAATACCGGAAACGTGACAAACATGCAGGGAATGTTTGGATACTGCAGCAGTTTGACAAGCTTGGATTTGAGCAGCTTCGACACTGGAAACGTGACAAATATGAAGTATATGTTTGATTCCTGCAAGGAATTGACAAGCTTAGATGTCAGCAGTTTTGATACACGCAGTACGACATGTATGTGGAGTATGTTTATTGGCTGCAGCGGTTTAAAGGATTTGGACGTAACGCATTTTGATACGCGCAGCGTAACGGAAATGGAGTATATGTTTAAAGACTGCAGCGGTTTAACAAGCTTAGATCTAAGCAGTTTTAATACCGGAAACGTGACATCTATGGAGGAAATGTTTCGCGGCTGCAGCAGTCTGGAAACGTTGGATGTCAGCAGTTTTACCGCTGACAAAGTCGAATACGCACAAAGTATGTTTTTAGGCTGTACAAACCTGACTTCTTTAGATCTAAACAGCTTTGACGCTCCTAATATGCGGCTTATGGACAGCATGTTTAAAGACTGTCAAAGCCTGACCTCCTTGGATTTGGGCAGCCTTAACGCTTCTAATGTTGAAAGCATACTTACTATGTTTAGTGGCTGCCAAAAGCTGGAAACACTGGATTTGAGCGGTATTGATGCTTTTAATATTACAAGCTATGATAAGATTAATATCTTTGAAGGCTGCGACAGTCTGACAACAATTTACACGCCCCGAAACATAAAAATTTCCATAAGTCTGCCTGTTGTCTCCAGCACCTCTAAATGGTATCGTTCCGATGGCACAGTTGTTACACAGATGCCACAGAACCTTGAAGACAGCGTAGCGCTCGGACGAGATTCTACTCCTGTCGAAAAGGGCGAGCAGATTGAGCTGATAAGCGTAACCGTGGAAAATGCACAGACATCGAGAAGCAGAGGCGCTTCCTCAAACAATCAATCTAAAAATTTACTGCTGAATGTATTTTACATCCACGCCGGACAGGGAAAAATCAATCTGAACTGCAAAGCCAAACATAAATGGGAAGTCAAGGAATACACACTTTATGCAGGAAACGCAAAAATCGCGGTTTCACAAGACGGCATTTTTAGAAATCTGGATCCCAAGATTTTGGAAAATGACAATTTACGGGTATCCACAAAAGGAAAGGAATCCATCAATACGGAAACGATATACCTTAAAGTAATCGATCTGCCGCTCATTCCGAAATCCTTTGAAATAGGCGGAGATGAGCTTAGTTTTAAACTGGATGAGAAAATACCTATCCTTGGGGGCAGCACTCATACAGTATCTCTCAGAAATGAACTTCCTGTCAGTGTCGAATATGAGAGCGGCAAAATTAAAGTTGGTTTTAATATTAAAGAGAAGGAATTAAAACACCGCGAATGGCCAAAAGAAATCGAAAAAATACTCAGGGTTAATTCCTTTAACAATCCCGAAGAGTATACGGAGATTCCTGCTTTTAGGGCAGAAATCCCCTGCGTGGGTTCTATTAAAGTAGAAATGCTCGGCTATGCCGAAGCGGCATTTCCAAACTCCGCGGCCCCCCAGAAACTATTGAGCGACATTAACGGTACCCTGATACTGAAACTAACAGGTGAAGTCGAAGGCACGGTAAACGCAGTTATTGTAGTTGTTCCCATCACAATCAAAGGTACTTTTACAGCCGAAGGATCGCTGGAAGCTACAATAGGATATGATTTTGAAAATGCAAAATGGTATGGTGATTTGGAATTGGCTGCAAGTATTTCCATAAAGGCTTTTGGCGGCATTGGCACTTCATTCCTTTGTGTTGGCGGATACGGCTCTGCTAAAACAGGATTGACAATCATCCTGTTGAGCAAACCAAAAGAACAAGAAGGGAAAAAACCGGGGCTGTCTGAATGGTATCTATGTGGAGAAGCGGGTTTGGAAGCACATTTTGCCCGTTGGAAGGGCAGTATCCCCTTGATTTCCACCGAATATTTAAATATATTTTTTCCTCAATTCATGGATGCGGACGATGGCAGTCATCTGCTGCTGTATTCCAGAGAAAAAAATTCGGTGATGAGCAGGAAAAGTACAAGAGACACTGCCGGATATACGGATATATCCGCTAACGTCCTTGGTGCGCCATACAGCAATCAATATTGGGACGAACTGTCAGAGTGGTCTGACTGTAATGAAGCAGTCGCGCTCACCGCGGAAAATTCCGATAATGTGTTGATAACAAACGCCTTCGCAGCGGCTACCCCAAGGATTGCCACTGTCGGAAATGCAACTGTTCTTTTGTACATTGACAATGATACAAGCCGAGCAACACCCAATCAGACCGTACTGAAATACAGGATCTATGATGACGCGTCAAAAAGCTGGGGGCCGGCTGCGACAGCCTGCGAGGACGGAACGGCTGACTTTAATCCCGTCATTTATTCGAACGGAACAGAGCTTTACGTTGCATACCAAAATTCGACAGTTACATATGCAGAGGGCGATGACCCTGATATAGAAGCTTACGCGGGCTCCTTTGGCATTTCTGCATTGCGCTACGACGCAAGTACCCAAAAATTTGTTGACCTCGGCAAAGTAAACCGAAGCCGCTGTTACTGCTATACACCGCAGCTTGCGATGACTGATAAGGGCTTGTGCGTGGCATGGGTGGAAAACACGGATAACTCCCTGCTTGGACTGACAACAAACAACCGTATCATGACAAGCACGCTTACAGATAGAAAATTTAGCGTTCCTTCCACCGTTGCAAGCGGACTTTCCTCTGTGACGTCACTTGCTATTGGTAAAAACGGGTCTGTTGACTCCTTAGCTTATGCTATGGATACGGACAACAATCTGACAACAGAAACGCAGGAGGTTTATCTAGCAGCCCTGTCAGGCGCTCCCGCAAAATGCACGGAAGGCAATATCAAAAGCCTGAAATTTACTTCTCTGCCCAGTGTAAACACATCGGTGCTTGCCTGCAGCGCGGACGGCGCGCTTTCGTATATTTCAGGAACTACCGTCAGAAGCCTTACAGACAAGCACTTTATGAGCGGCTCTGATTTTATTGTAGATGGAAATCGTATCTTTTACCTTGCCGACCAAGATGAATGTAGAAACGTAATGGCAGCCGTATACAGCGACGGTACGTGGAATACTGTAATGGCGACAACAGAAACGGATTACATTGACAGCTTCGCCTATGACGGAAAACGGTTTGCCTACCTGCTCACAGAAGCTGTACTTAACGACACAGGCGATTCATGGAATACAAGCTCTGTCATTAAAAGCTTTGAGAGCTTGGAGCATAGTGACATTGCTGTCCTTAACGCAGATTTTAACCCCGAAGCGGTGAAGCCGGGAACACAGCTTCCGGTAACGCTCACAGTTGCAAACGAAGGCTTGAACACACGTTCTAATATAGGGGTTTCCGTAAAGAAATCGGACGGAAGCGAACAAAAGCTGACTATCAAGGAAGCCTTTGCTCCGGGCGAGACAAAAGAATGTACTGTTAATCTTCCTCTGCCAGGCAGCATTGACGCGTCCTGCATCTACACGCTCACGCTCGACGCGGACGAAAAGGAAACAAAAACTGACAACAATTCATGCCAAATAGACCTGTCCCTGACAGATTGTGAAGTAAGCGCCGAATATGTTTTGAAGCCAAAATCCGGCAACAGGAAAAGCGCCCCAACACCTGTTTTGGAGGTCACGGTTTCAAATCGTTCCTATGTTGCGGCAACAGGTACTTTAGTGGTGACAGACGAAGAACAGAACGAAATTTTTACATCTGGTGCGGATACGATAGGCGCAAGCGGGCAAAAGATTTACGAGGTAGATTTGACAAGCTATCTCTCCAAGGACACCCCGTCTCTCCTGCTTACAGCAAGCTTCCAAACGGATGCGAAAGAATATTATAAATCCAATAACAGCGACAGCCAAAATGTCTTTTGGGTCGAAAGCTCGGGAAATACGGTTGAAACTATCCCCAAAGGCATTGACGTTTCAACGTTTGTGGACTGCGGATATGAGTACACGGGAAACGCTGTTAAGCCTGCATTATTTGTATACAATGATGGCAAATTGCTGACAGAAGGAACGGATTATACCATACAATATGACAATAATATCAATGTCTACCAGTTACAGGAGGGCGATGACGGATTTGACACGGCGCATTCTCCGAAGGCAGTTGTCGCTTTTATTGGCGAAGCAGCAGGCAACGCTTCCGTGACAAGGTATTTTAAGATTGTTCCCCGGAGTATTGGCGGAGCCGATGTATCCTGCTCTGTTCCCGAAAGCGATGAAACCGGAACCGTACAGCACCCCGACGTCAGGCTTTTGGCAAATGGTACGGCACTTGTCAAAGACGTGGATTATACGCTGACCTATCCCGATGAAGGCAGCGACGCCTATCTGTCAGAGGGTACCTACAATATTTATATTGAAGGAAAAGGAAACTACTACGGCTCAAGGTATGAAGCATTTACCATACGCCATAAGCATTCTTGGGACAGCAGCTACAGCAGGGACGGCGAAGGACACTGGCAGGTTTGTGCATGTGAGGAGGCAACCGCTAAGGAAAGCCACACGTTTGGCGACTGGACTACCACTAAAGAGGCAACGAAAACAGAAAGCGGTTCAAAAGAACGATTATGCTCTGTCTGCGGATATAAGGAGCTTGAAATTATCAGAATACCCGATGATGGTAATCCCGAGGAGCCTTCTGAGGACGAGTCTTCTACAGAAAAGCCTTCCGAAAATGAAGGCATTTGGGGCGATATTATTCCCGAAGACCGACCTGACTCGTCAGACAAAATCCCGAAGGGCTTATGGGTTGCAGGCTTAAGCGACTCCTATGCATACATCGGTGAAGCAATCAAGCCAGTGGTCAGGGTTTATGACAGCACTACGCTTTTGGCAGAAAAATCAGAATACACAATTGCTTATAAAAATAACACAAAGGTCGGCGAAGCAACAATCACCGTAAAGGGCAAGGGGGATTATTCCGGAAAAGAAACCTGCACATTCCACATTGCTCCGGCAGATGTCTCAAGCGATGATTTTTACGCAGATGATTTTTATGTAAAGATTGACGCGAAAAAGGTGCAAAAGCCCATACCTGAGATTTACTACATGGGCGCAAAGCTCAAAAACAACAAGGACTTTACCGTGGCATACGCCAACACTTCCGGAATTTATGCGCAGGAAGGGAGCTACAATGTGACCGTCACGGGTATCAACAACTTTACAGGCACCAAAACCGTAACGCTTTTGGCAGTCACTCAGATCCCGAAGGTGAAGCCTGTCAGCATTACAAAGGCAGCACTTACAGGTTTTGAAAAATCATATATCTACTCAGGAAAAGCCTGCAAGCAGACCTGCACGCTTAAAATGCAGACAGACAGCGGCGAAAAAAGCCTTGTCGAGGGCGCGGATTACACCGTGCGCTATGCAAACAACGTTAAGGCAGGCACAGCGACCGTTACTTATTATGGAAAGAACAAGTATTCGGGCAAACTGAAAAAGAGCTACAAAATCCTGCCCTACGACATCTTAGGCGATAACGCCCAAAAAATTACCTACAGCAAAACGCTCACATGTGTTTTCGCAAAAGGCGGCGCAAAGCCAAAGCCTGTCATTCAATTTGCCGGGAAAGCGTTGCGGGAAGGGACGGATTATACGCTGGCATATAAAAACAACAAGGCAGCCAACGCAGCCGCAAGTGTCACGATAACCGGAAAAGGAAGCTTTAAAGGAAAGATTGCGATTGACTTTACAATCACACCGCAGGATTTGTCAAAAATGACACTTGTGTCATGTGACAAGGTTTACAGCAGTAAGCCAAATGCATACAAGATTACGCCAAAGCTTATGGATTTGGACGGCAAGCTGCTCTCGGCAGGAAAAGACTTTGATAAAAACAGTCTTACTTATGCTTACGAAGCCGCTGTTACATTGGAGAATGGCGTAACGAAGCAGGCAGGCGACACGGTGGAGGAAACGGACATTATTCCCGCCGATACGCAAATTCGCGTGACATTCGGCTGCGGGAGCGGCAAGAATTACACCGGAACCTTTTCTGGCATATACCGCATTGTAAAGGCGGATATGAAGTCCGCAAAGGTCGAAATCCCGACGCAGATTTATACCGGAGCTGCGATTGTTCCTGACAAAACGCAGATTAAGGTAACAATCGGCGGCACGAAGCTGCGGGACGAGGATTATGATATTGTTCTTTGTACGGATAATGTAAAGAAGGGAAAGGCTTCAATTACGCTAAAGGGAAACGGAAATTACGGCGGCACGAAAACCGTGAAATTTACGATTGGGGCGAAAGGGTTTTTGTGGTGGTGGCGAAAATAAAATCAAAGCATTTGTAATACAGGAGCTTGTTATTTGCATACAATTGTACTATAATTATGACAAACAGCACACGAAGGGAGAGATTTTTATGGCACAAGCAACGCTTACGGCAAGGGTAGATGAGCAGGACAAAGCGCGTTTTGACCACTTCTGTTCCAGTGTCGGGTTAAATACTTCAACTGCTATCAACCTTTTTGTGAAAGCAGTTCTGCGGGAAAACCGTATTCCTTTTGAAATTGCGCAGGCTCCTGATCCGTTTTACTCTGAGGAAAATCTTGCTTACGTCCAAAAATCCGTCCAAGAGCTCCGCGCCGGGAAAGGCAATGTCCATGAGCTGATTGAGGTGGGTGATGAGTGAGAAAATATGGTCTGATGACGCTTGGAACGATTATCTTTACTGGCAGTCGCAGGATAAAAAAACATTAAAGCGAATTAATCTGCTTATTCAGGATATTGAGCGCAACGGCTGTATGGAAGGAATTGGAAAGCCCGAACCGCTTTCCGGTAGTCTTCAGGGCGAGTTCAGCCGTCGTATTAATGAAAAGGACAGGCTTGTTTACCATATGGAAAACGGACGCATTTATATCGCTCATTGCCGAGGACATTATGATGATAAATAATTAAATTTTTGTTAAAAAGAATACAAAGCTTGATAATTTTCCAAAGATGTATGATAATGAATGGTAGCGTAAATTATAATGTTTAAATTTTAAGAAAATAGAAATCAGGAGGATTTTATCATGGCACAGATAACAAAGGATATGACAATCGGCGAAATTTTGAGGACAAACCCTGACGTGGCGCCCATTTTGATGAATGCGGGAATGCACTGTCTCGGCTGCCCTTCCGCACAGGGCGAGTCTTTGGAAGAAGCGGCGATGGTTCACGGGCTTGATATTGACAGCCTTATGGAAGAAATCGGAAAGCTCGCATAACCGAAAAGAATACGAAACGAGAGAACTGCCATACGGTATCTTCTCTCGTTTCTTTAATTTAAATACGATTTATACACGATTTATTTATATACCCGAATACGCCCCAAAACCAAAAAGCCTAATGCCGCATTTATCCACAGCATTAGACTTTTTTAATATGCATCCTATTCTCTTCATCACACCTTCGCCAGTACCTGCACTGCCTTCTCCTTGATTACCGCCTCAAAGTGCTCCTCCATATACGCCTCGCTTGCCGCTGCGAACTTCTCAGGGCTGCCATACTCAGAGAGCACATTGCAAATCTTGTTAAATTCCTCAGGCGTATGGTCTGACTGGGCAACAACAAGCACATAATTGCCCTGCTTTTCATTTTTATACAGCGAATTGCGCCCGATATAGTGTCCGTCCAGCACATGGGCGAGACGCGTCACCTGGTTCAGGCTGTCAAACGCATAAATGCGCGTCAAATCAATACCCTGTACCGCCTTTGCGGTACTGTTGTCTTTGTTTTGACCGCTCTGTCTGCCGCCTTTTTTTCCTAAATCCGAAAGCGCATCCATTGTATTGGCAATAGTATCCGCAATCGAGCCGTCATGAATTTTGCGGAACAAGTCAAGCACATCGTCAGCGCCGTCGGACATGCTCTGCAGCATGCCGCTGAGCGTATCCTCGTACTCGTCGTCATCGTCGGTGGCAGAAGGCGCAAACTTCGAAAAACGTGTGTCAAGCTCCTCAGGATCCTCCACTTTTGTGATAACCAAAACAATGCACTCGGAATTAAGCGGGATTGCCTCTATCATAAGAGGAATATCGTCCGCGTCAAAGCCAAATTCATATGACGCCTGCTGCATCATGTCCCTGAACAGGTTCTTTGCCTTCTCTGTTCCGTATGCAAGCTCGCTTATTTTCAATTCACGATCCGCCAAATCTGCTTTGGTCAGCGTGCAGCGAATTTGGTGATCGTTTACTTTCTCAATTTTCATATTCATCCCCCATTCTTGCTCAGTATTTATATCTCCACTAAAACCAAGAATTATATCGACTGTTAAACTTTCCCCTATATTATAATGTAAAGAAAATCTAAGTCAATAGTATCCAACGACTGTTTTTAAAAAATTTATATTATTTGTATCGTACGAAACGTCAAAATAACATACGTTATCGGTCAAAAATCATATTAATTATTACATTTCGGTCAAATTATTACATTTCAGCCTGCATAAATTTTTATTTTATGCTAATAATTTACTAGTAAGATGTTCCTGTGGCAAAACCGTACATGGAAGGAAGGTTTCGGCGCCGGAAAGTGTTGTAATACCTATTTGTGAAATCTTTGAAATATATGCGTACAAGCTGATTTTTATTTCATTGTCTTATTAGCTTGTGCAAATTGACCAAAAATATTTTACCAAATACTAAAAGTATTTTTCCAAAATACTTTGTACGTTTATTATCCATATTATTATACAACACTTTTTCGACAATAGGTACATGTTTCAGGCATCTTTTTTAAAGTTTTTTGTTTTTTACATCTTTTATATATCACATAATACTTTTGGACTTTGGCAGCATTGCAAAACATAAAACTATGGTAAAGCCCCCTCTTTACCGCCATATCTGAAAGCACTTATATCTTATCATATGCACGAGAAAAATGATAGGAGCTTTTTCAAGTAAATAATGGGAAATTTTTTTCCATGTCTTTAAAATATGTTAAAGTCTTTCATCAAAAAAATCAAAAAACAACAACTTTAGGTGTACGAAATACAAATCTTTTGTTATAATGAGAACGATTGGAGGTATCCGGATGAAAAAAAGGATTATTTTGGTACTGGTGCCCATCGTTCTCATTATTATTATTTTGGCGGTGGCATTTGGGGGGAAAATTTGGGAACGGTTCTCATACTCAAGGGAACATGCCGACTTAAACGAATATTTCGGACTTACGGAAGACAGTGACTGCGCGATTGTCCTGCAGGACGAGATTGTTGAAGATATGGCAAAATTCGTGCATGGCACACATTATTTTACGCTCTCGACAGTTGAGAAATATTTTACGGACCGTTTTTACGTCAATACGGACGAGCAGGTACTGCTCTTTACGACCGATACGGACGTCATCAAAATCAATATCGGTGACGCCAGCAATGTCATGTATGTCTCTGATACACCGCAGGAGCTTGATTATATGGCGGCGTTTTATGACGGCGACGTGCTTTATATTGCGGCAAAATATGTGCAGAACTTTGCCAATTTTGAATATTACGGATTTACGGAACCTGAATATATGCAGGTTTACACGCAGTGGGACGAGTACACGTCTGCCAGGCTTACCAAAAAGACGGCAGTGCGGTATCAGGGCGGTATCAAAAGCCCGATATTGCAGGAGCTTCCGGCAGATGCGCAGGTAACTGTCTTAGAAGAAATGGAGAACTGGTCCAAAGTCAAGACGGAAAGTTCCATTATCGGATACGTTGAAAACAAACGGCTGACCGACAAAACCGTATCTCAGCGGATGTGCGGTACGGATTTTCAGGAAATTGTATACAATAATGTCCAAAAAGAAGGCATGATTAATCTTGCCTTTCATCAGGTGTTTGAAAATGTTGACGGCAATTATCTTGCAAATGCATTAAGTTCGACCAAATCAGTCAATGTCGTATCACCGACATGGTTTCGTCTTACCGACAATAACGGAGGCATTGCAAGTCTTGCAAACGCTTCTTATGTGTCGAAGGCACATGAATTGGGCATTGATGTTTGGGCGCTTGTGACGGATGTGGACAGTACCAGTTTATATGGTGTTACGATTGATTTTGACGAACTTTTATCATCGTCGGAAAAGCGAAAAGTTCTGATTAACGCACTGATGAATGAAGTGGATACCTACGGGCTTGACGGCATTAACATTGACTTTGAGAAGGTGAAAAGTTCTGCGGGAACGCACTTTGTACAGTTTTTGCGGGAGATTTCGATTGAGACACGCAGACGCGGCATCGTATTGTCTGTGGACAACTATGTTCCAAGCGAGTATACAGCGCATTATAACCGAAAAGAGCAGGGAATTGTGGCAGATTATATTATTATTATGGGATATGACGAGCACTATGTGGGCGGCGGCGTTGCAGGCTCCAATGCCTCAATTGGCTTCGTGGAAGACGGCATTGCCAACACGAAAGAAGTTGTTCCTGCCGAAAAAATTATCAATGCCATTCCGTTCTATACGAGGATTTGGGAGACAGGACCAAACGGACTTACTGCCTCGACAATTGCGATGTCGGCGGAACCGTCCTGGATCGCGCAGACTGGCGTTACTCCCGGCTGGTCCGAAGAATTTTGTCAGAATTATGCCGAGTACCAATCGGGCGATACATTGTACCAATGCTGGCTGGAAGATGTGGATTCCATACGGGTAAAGCTTCAGGTTATGCAAAACCAAGGCATCAAAGGTGTTGCCAGCTGGAAACTCGGATTGGAAGACAGCGCGGTTTGGGATGTAATTGCGGAATATGTAGGGCAGTAAAAAATGGGGCTGACGCCCCATTTTTTAATCACCAAAGCTAATGCCAAGCATTTTCGCTTCCTTGATAATATCCGAATCAGGATCCACCATTTTCAGCTTTCCTGCAACTTCCTCAAGCGGAACCTTTACGATTTCCCTGTTGCGGTAACCTACCATGAATCCATATTGCTTTTTCATGATCAGCCTTGCCGCTTCCGCGCCTAAACGGCTTGCAAAAACCCTGTCATACGAGTTGGGGCTGCCGCCGCGCTGTGTATGTCCCGGAACGGTAACGCGTACCTCCAAGCCGCTCTTTTTCGTAATCTTCTCCGCGATTTCGTAAGAAACACTGGGATATTTGTATTCAGACATATATTTCTTAAAGTCTTTCTTGGAAAGTCCCGCTACTTCCTTGGAAACAGCGCCTTCTGCCACTGCAAGGATTGTAAAGCTGCTTCCTCTCTCAGAACGCTTCTTAATAGCATCAATAATTTTATTAATATCGTACGGTATCTCGGGAATGAGAATAATGTCCGCACCGCCCGCCATACCTGCGTTCAACGTCAGATAGCCTACCTTGTGTCCCATAACTTCTACAATAAACACTCTGCCGTGCGACGCTGCTGTCGTGTGAATCTGATCAATACACTGCGTTGCAATGTCAACCGCGCTTTGGAAGCCAAACGTCATATCCGTGCCCCAAAGGTCATTATCAATGGTCTTGGGAAGCGTTACCACATTCAAACCTTCCTCACGAAGGAGATTTGCCGTTTTGTGGGTACCGTTTCCGCCGAGCACTACAAGGCAGTCAAGATTCAGCTTATAATAATTGTGCTTCATAGCCTCAACTTTGTCCAAGCCGTTCTCATCCGGATCGCGCATGGTTTTAAACGGCATACGGGAGCTGCCGAGAATTGTGCCTCCCTTTGTCAGTATTCCCGAAAAATCAGAGCTTGCAAGCATTCTGTACTTTCCGTATATCAATCCCCTGTAGCCTTCAAGAAAACCAAACAATTCTACCTGCTCACCGGAATTGAACAATGTTTTTGCCACGCCGCGCATTGCAGCATTTAATGCCTGACAGTCGCCGCCGCTTGTCAACATACCTATTCTTATCATGGAAACCTCCTTTTTCGCAAACATGTTTGCGGTTTATTTTCGTTCACTCCTCTTTGTATTATAATCCCTTTTTCAGAAACGAACAACTTTTTAGACAAAATTTTTTCTATTTTTGTGAGTTTTTCACAATACTGTTTTATCAAAAAACCTGCGGCAATCCCTTTTGGGCATTCCGCAGGCTTAAATTTATCTGAATGAAAAATATTAGAAATTGCTTACACTGCCGCTTTCCGAAGCGTCCGCAAATGCGCCTGCATTCTGCAGATAGCCGATTTGCGCGACGCGGTTGACATTTCTTTGCTCCCTAGAAATCGAAATAATGGTTGGTACTGCACCGATTACCACAAAGAGCATCTGCTGTAAAAAGGAACCGATGTACTCTCTCATGCCGTCCAGCTCTGCCACAAGTGTCGGAACTGCCTGAAAAGCCTCAAAAATGCCGACTTCATAATCCATATACTCTTTCATCGCCTGGGTAAGCTGAATCGCCCAATCAAGACGGTTTCCAAAATAAGTCATACCAATCATAATAACGCAGGAGATAATAATGCCGACAACCGTCAGCTTTCCGCCAAGTTTGCCAAAGCCCTTAAGCGTACAAAATGCCATTACAATGCCGGAGACCGCCGCCACATAGCCGAGCATTCCCAAAATGACAATACATGCCACTCCAATCAGCGAACCTAAAACAGCGCCGATAATTCCCCCGATAATATTTACGTTTTTCTGCTGTCTTTTCTGTGCCTTAACTTCATTCTCGCTCTTTGCCCTTGCTGCACACTGCGCGCAGAGGTGAAGTCTCGCGGTTTCCAGCATAAAACCTACCGTCTGTGCGGAAGCGCCACAGGTTTGGCAGCATGCCGCATAGCCTCTTTCATGTAAAAATGCCGTCAGGGCGTTGAGTGTATATTCCATGTCATCACGGAGCTTACCCTGATTTGCCTGGCTTTTGGTTACCACTGTGATTAAACTGTCCTTCTGCGTCAAAGCCGTTGCAGGCGCTACACTTTTTTTGAAAAGCGAAATTTCATCTTTTCCAAGCATCGTACTGGCGCTTCTTGCTGAAGTCGTAATCGTCAAAAGATACGGATATCTTTGATCTGTAGCATAAACCAACAGCTCATAACCATTTTTCATCCCGTAAATTGTATTGGTATTTTCGTCATAGGTAAAACCTATGCCTGACGCAAGGCTTTTATAATTATCTGTAACTTTGCTCATATGTACCCCCATCCGCACACGCATATTGCGCCGCTTGGGTTTGGCGTGTGCATACAAGCCCTGCGGTTGAAATATTTTGTTTTTTGGAACGAAATTATAATATCATAAAATTTTTATAAACACAACCGCCTGGCCTAAATTGCACGGTATCCTTTATATTTTTTATTTACGGGCAATCCTGTTTCGATATATAATTAAAGACATGCCCTTACTGTAAATCCGAGATTGCACTTGACGCAACAAGATGCCCCCACTGTACTTCAGAGCTCGGAAAATAAGACTATTTGTTTCTATGGTTGTAAAAAAATAAGAGCAGATTTTCTGCTCCATGCCTTTTATATCCATATTCCATTTGAAATGGGTGGAGGTGGATTCGAACCACCGAAGCATAAAGCAGCAGATTTACAGTCTGTCCCCTTTGGCCACTCGGGAATCCACCCATTTATAAAAAACTGCAGAACTGCAATTTCTTACTATAACGAAAAAACTATACCATATATTTGCTGAAACTGCAAGTATTATTTTTATGCGTTAAAACATCCGCAATATTTGACTATATCAGGCATTAACGATATACTAATAAAAAAGCGAAACAGTTTTCAGGAGGAGCTTATGCAGTCCTTTTTTGACGAAAGAGTAGAGTTTGCAATTGAGCATATATGGATTAACCCGCTTTCCGGGAAACGCGAAGAAGCATTAGCATCATTGCGTGACGCCGCCAATATGGGTGATGGTGATGCCTTTTATTTTCTTGGGCGCTGCTATCTTGGAAAGAGTTTTGCCGACCCTGTGCTTGGGCTTCCCGATGACAGGAAGTTTGCGTTTGAATGCTTTGATAAAAGCCTGGAGCTCGAGAGTGCAGTCGGCATGTTTGCGACCATGCATATCGAAGGATATGAACCATCGCAAGGCACGTTTATTCATCCACCGTACAAATCCAAACGTGAAATTTGGGATAAGGTTTATGACATGGCAATGAGCGGCTGCATTTTCTGTCAGTTTCTTGTCGCGAATGCATACTATTACTGTGATGTGGCGGACTTTCTTGATATTACGCCTGAAAATGCAGGCGGCGAAGAAATCTACATGCGCCGCGTGCGGGAATGGGCTGCCGAGGCTGTCGGACTTTATGAGGGATGTGTTGAAAAAGGTCTTGGTATTGCGATTCCCAATCTGATTGACATTTTATCATCGGGGAAACGCGGCGTTCCTATTATGAAAAAAAGAGCAGACAAATATAAACAAATCGGCGCGGATATGGGAATTGGCGCCTATGAACGTATAATCGGAAACGAATACCGTGACGACGGTCTTTTGGAGGAAGCGCTTGCAATGTACGAACGCGCTGCAAGCCACGGCGACGGTTACGCGTATTACTGCCTTGGGAAATTTTTTACATTTCGCGGTATCCTCGGCATGAATTTAAAAAAAGCCGCTGCCTATTTTGAAAAAGGCATTGCGGCTTACCCTAATGACAAAGGGCTCTGTAACCTGCTTGGTGAAATCTGTTTTCGCGGCGGGCAAGGACTTGCGTGTGATTTTCCGAAAGCTTTTACGCTTTTGGACAATGCGTACCGTAACGGCAGCACCTGGGGCTCAGATATGCTCGGAATGTGCTACCTGAAAGGGCTTGGTACAGAGGTCGACCTTGAAATGGCACGATGGATGTTTGAGCTGAACCCGAAAAAGCGGTTTGCAGTATGGGGACTGGAAGAATTGGAGAGCTATTAAAATAAATCAGCAATTCTTTTCAAGCTTTATATTGTACGTATATTTACCGATTTTTAAATTTCCGCCG
Organism: uncultured Lachnospiraceae bacterium; assembly: GCA_910586715.1. GTDB lineage: Bacteria > Bacillota > Clostridia > Lachnospirales > Lachnospiraceae > COE1. The sequence goes on along the minus strand of CAJUJG010000010.1, from coordinate 47,366 downwards.
CTTATTATCGGTGTTTCTTCATATATCCTGATGTTTTCATAATACGTACCGTTTGAGGAATTACAGTCTTTTACATACAGCAGTTCTCCGCGCAGAATAATTTCACAATGCTCAGAAGACACATAATGGTCATCCATGACAACATCTGCTTCTTTTCTGCCAATACAAATAACATCATTTATCGGTACTTTATATATTTGTTCCGGTAAATCATTGCATCTTAGTATAATATACGCTTTTGGGGGCGGCAGCATTTCCTCAAAATTTTTTTCTTCAATAACCGGCACATTTTCAACCACAGTCATGCTTTTTTTCTTTTTTATAACGACTGTTGCAATAATTATAGCTGCCACTGCTCCTGCCAGCGCCAAAGTCACCATAATCCACCGTAAATCAGGCGCTTTCTTCTCGGGCACCGGCTCGGCCGCTTTTTCACCGATAACGGGCAGCGCTTTTTCCTCTTGTTTTTCTTCCTCTGTTTCGGTTTCCCCGGGAACATTCTCGATAGTCCCAAAGGGCATAACTGCTGTTGTTGTAAGATTTACCTGACCATCCGGGGTATTTAATTTCAACAGAATATTTTTGGCGCTGCCATCCATAACGCTAGTATCCGGCTTTATTTTAATACAGACATTCTGTTCATCTTTTGAAAGCTCTTCCGCAATCTGTTCAACGGTCAGATCTCCATTCATTAAAAAGCAATCCGCGTTGGATGCCCTCGAAAACGAAAACATGGTTTCAAGTTCCTTAGAATTATTCTTACCTACTATGCCTGCCGTATAAACAGGCACACCCTGTATCCCCAAAAATTTTATTACTTCATCATATGTATACCCGATGCTCTTATTATCCGCCCCATCCGCTATAACGAACAATCTCGTATATATATCTGTATTTTCATCTCTGACTGATTCTACCGTTTCATATAAAATATCGCTTAAATAAGTATCCTGATCGTTATAAACAATTTCGCCTGCTGCTACTTTTAAAGCTTCTTTATCAGAGGAATACTCTGTAAGATACGTAACCTGCTCTGCCACAGTTCCTATTTTAAACTGTTCATGTTCCGTGGCAGAATCAATGACGGCGCCGAGCATTTCATTGATTGTTTCATAAGACGCCTTCGGAATTGATTTCGAATTGTCCACAAGGATAATGGTCCTTATCGGAGTATTATATGCCACTGAAATACTGCTATTATCACACACAATATTTCCTATTTGAATTTGTGAATCTTCACCGATCTCCGAAATGCCGTGCACGTAAATATATATTTCGTCCTCAAAGACAAATGCGCTGACTGCTTTTATCTCCTGTGCATAAACACTGATACCATGTTGGAAGAGTGTCGCTAATCCCATTATTATAATCGTTATTATATTAACAATGTGTCTTTTATATTTTTTCATATGTCGTTTCTCACTGTTCTTATTTGAAAAAAAATAGAAGCCTTTTAGAAAGGCTTCTACTTAAAAAATGTCTGTGTCATTTTGCCGTATTCTTCCATCGTGTATTCCGGCTCATAATTTTTGACAAACGTAATCCACGCTTCTTTTAGTTCCCCGTAACTGACCCCAAGATAGGTCTGATAGTCCGTTTCGTCTTTTCCTTCACGTATCAGTTGCATCGTTTTTTCCATGCCGTAATTTTTTACAAGATATTCGACAAAGCTTTGCGAACATTCATACCATATCAATCCGTCCTGCGTCTGAATGGAATAGGTATAGCCTCCGGCGCGTCCGATGGAATCAAGCATTTCGTTTTGTTTCTCTGTATCATAAAATTTCTCCAGTGCAAGCTTTACGTCATAGGTAAAGAACTCCAATACGTCAATGTCGTATTCTTCGAAAAACGGAAAGTAATTAACGCCGATTCTTGCCGCCGTGTAGTCACAGATTCCTTCCTCAAGGGAATTGCTAAAGCAGCTTCTTCCGAGAACGGAATGCGTCAGCTCATGTGAGAGTACGCGGTCTGTCGGTGCGTTTATTTGGTTAAAGGACAGCAGGATACTAAACTCGATTGCTCCGTCTGCACCCTTTGCGGGGGACCAAACCATAGAATGCGGCGTGCCGCCCATTTCAAGGTTGACAAAAATAGTGTCGGCGTCGGGAGCGATTGCCGTGTACCAGTCCTGCACGCCTAAGAGGGTTTCGATTTGCGGTATGTATGTGGACACAAGGGTTTCGAAGTCGTTTTGCGCGGAAATGAAGGAGTTTGAAAAATCATAATGCTTCCAGTAGTCGCTTGTGTAGTGAAAAACATAATTCCAGTCTTTTTGCTGCGTTATCTGCGGTGCGTTTGCAATTTCTTCCTGTGTGGATGTACAGCTTGTTAAAAAGATAACAGTCAATAATACTCCTATTAATTTTTTTCGGCTATGTTTCACATCGCATTCCTCCCTCCTATGTTATCATTCAAATTCATTGGTTATATTTTGTGTACTTTTATGATATTTCTTTTTTTCGCGCATGGCAATTGTATTTGGATGAATGATGTTATTTTTGTATTGAATGAAATACCGTTCTAAATCGAGTAGAGAAGATTCATCTTCCCCTACTCGTCGCGCCAGGCACCCGTCAGCGAACCGATTTATCGATTTGACGACATATTTCCTTTGGGTGCCCGTGTGCATAAAAGTAATAAGGGCGCGGTTAGTTTCTACTAATCACACCCTTATCTATGATACGCTGCTATCGCAAATTTTTAATCCAAATATTCAAAATAATCAAAATCCGCCGGTATTCTTGTGCCGCAGCCGCCATTATTCGCGTAAATGCCAACCAGCGTTCCCGTATGCCGCTTCGGGTCATCGGGCACGCCCTCATCGCACAGGTAGATACAGTTTTCAAGCGTTCCCGCAAGCGTCCAATCCTCGCCGTCATAGCTGTAATAGAACGTTCTCGTCAGTCTGTCGACCACGACCTTGAGATAAACCGCCTGCTCCTTTATCCCGTCAACCTCCGCCATCAGCTCCTCGCCGTGATTGCGGTTGATGACAAGCTGCAGCTTCCTGCCGCCCTCACAGCACAGGGAAAACCGCGCATACGTCGCCGTGCTGTAGTAACATGTCAAGCCTGCCTGCTCACCGTCGCGTGTGGGATAAAATTCAAGCTTTGTCGACGCCGTGTAGCTTAATTCCTGCTCACGTCTGACCAGCGTATTTTTTGCTCGGATTTCCGAAAGCTGTCCGTCCAAGGTCCAAATGCGGAAATATCCCGGGCGTTCCGTGAGGGAGTAGTTTCCCTTTGCCGGATTGCGCACAAACTCCCAGTTTAAGTTCAACGTCTCGCTGTCAAAACCATCCCTTGTCCATTTTTCATAAGTGCACTGCGGCAAATCCGGCGCCGTCTGCTCAATACTCGGTCCCTTGCGGTCATTGATGATAAACCAGTCGTCGTCAAGCCATGTCACGGGGTCTAAGCCCGACTCCCTGCCAATCGTGGTGTAATGTCCCTGATTCGGTCTGCCCATCAGGTAATATACCCACCAGTCGCCGTTCTGTGTTTCGATTAATTTGCCATGTCCCGTTCTCTGAATGGACGCATCGGGGTCAAACTGACGCATCAGCGGATTGTAAGGCGACGGCTCATACGGTCCAAACAGGTTCTCGGAACGTCCTACGTTGATGCCGTGTCCATAACCCGTGCCGCCCTCCGCAAGGATCGCGTAATAATATTTGCCGCGTTTCAAAAGATGCGGTCCCTCCGGGCAGCGCTCACCCGTGCCCGGCCATACGGGAATTTTGTCGCCGATGACCTTTGTACAATCGTCGCTCAGCGGTACAAGATTAATACCCGGGCTGATAACCATATAATGCTTTCCGTCATCATCTATAAAGTGAGACGGGTCAATATCGTCCACTTCCAGCCAGCTTGGCTTGCTGTAAGGACCCTCCGGCTTGTCCGAAGTCACCACAAGCTGTCTGCGCATCACGTTGTTGTCACGCTTGCCGTCCGCATTCAGGCGCAATGTCGCCATAATAATAAACTTGCCGTTGTGATAGGAAATATCCGGCGCCCAAATACCGTGAGAGTCGCGGATACACTGCAAATCAAGGTCGTCCGAATCCGTAATCGCATGTCCGATAACGTGCCAGTGCACCATGTCTTTGGAATGGCTGATTGCAATTGCCGGGAAATACTGGAAGGTCGAATTGACCATATAATAATCCTCTCCGACACGCACGACTGACGGGTCCGGAAAAAAGCCTCGCTGTACAGGATTTTGATAGGTATTGCTCATAGTGGTTTTGTCCTTTCTGTTTCTCAATTTTATAATCGTCACAAATATGACATATGTGTCAGTTTTTGCAATAAAAACGGTTTTCTGCTTCCGACTGGCTATGCCTGATAAATTACGCTGTCAACTATCGCATATCCTGTACTGCCGCCATTTTCCGACGCACAGAACACACCGTTTTTCACGCCAACCCACCTGCCGGGTATCGATGTCATGTCGCCTGCTTTCTGATAATCATTTCCATCCGTACTATATTCAATCGTAACGGTCTCCAACGGGAAATCCTTTTCATTCGCATTCAGGTCGCGCAGTCCCGTGCGCTTTACCGTATATTTCACAAATACTTCGCCTGCCTTTGCCGCATCAACCGGCGCAAGCTCCGCCGCAGTTTCAATTGTCTCGTCCGGCACAATCTTTCCGTACTTCTGCACGCCTGTCACATAGCTTGCCGCAAGGGTATTGCCATTCTTTTTAAATGTTACAAGTCCGTAGGTCATTCCCATGGAAATCACGCCCGCCTCGTCACCGTCCGCAAGGTTTGACAAATCTAACTTCGTGACACAGGTAAACTCCGGCGCAGGCCATTTCTGTATCAAAAGATTCGGCATATCGCCGTATACACTGTTTTTCTTAACCGCATTCAATCTCAAATTGGTTCCCGTCAGCGCGTACCATTCCTTTTTCGGATTGGCATTCCACTGCCACTGAAGACCAAGCTCTGTATCCGTAAAATCATCGGATGCTGCCGGCTCGCAAATTTCCCATTTGACATCGCCGACATTTGGCTTTTTGTATTCCATAACAGGCTCGCCATAATCGTTTCCATCCTTTGCGATACCGATAACGGGCCAGTCATTCTGCCAGCTCATAGGCTGTAAGTGGACAATTCTGCCTGCCGCATACACGTCCTGAAAATGAAGGAACCAGTCTTCTCCCGCTGCGGTATCCACCCATGCGCCCTGATGCGGTCCGTTCACGGGGCTGTCGCCCTGACGCATAACCACTTTATACTCATACGGTCCGAAAATATTCTTTGAACGCAATACAGTCTGCCATCCGATTTTCACGCCGCCTGCCGGAGCAAAAATGTAATACCACCCGTTTCTCTTGTAAAGCTTTGGTCCTTCTATCGTCACCTGATCGTTTTCGTTGCCGTCAAAAATCTTGACTTCCTCGCCGATTAAGCCCATGCCGTCCGGCTGCATCTCCACCATATGGAGTACGCTTTTGTAACCGATTCTGCTCTTTGCCACGCCTGCCACAAGATACGCCTTTCCGTCGTCGTCCCAAAACGGGCAGGGATCAATCCAGCCTGCCGCAGGTCTGATATTGACGGGTTTTGACCACGTTCCAAACGGGTCTGTTGCCGTACTCATGTAAATCCCCTCGTCGGGCATCGGAAAGCAGGCATAATATGTACCCTCATGATACCGAATAGACGGCGCCCACACGCCGCAGCCGTGTATCGGATTTTCGTAGCGCGGTTCGGGAATTTCGTTGATAATATAGTTGACGACCTTCCAGTTCACCAAATCCTTTGAGTGCAAAAGAGGTAAGCCCGGCGCATTGCAAAAGCTTGATGCAATCATAAAATAATCCTCTCCTACCCTGATTGCATCGGGGTCCGAGTAGTCTGCATAGAGAATAGGATTTTTATAATTTCCGTTTCCCAAATCTGCGTTCCATAATTTTGTAGCTATCATGTGTTTGTCCTGCCTTTCTTTGTATATTAAATTGTCATTACACGTATCATTTCAGAAAGAATCTGCCATGCAAATTCTTTGAACGCAAGCTGCTGAGCTTGTATTTTTTACTTTGTCCGCTTATTACAGTCTATCATATATGACAAAAATTTACTATATCTAATGTCACATCTCTCATTCTAATTTATGCTATGATTTTTTAGGTGAAAATCGGAGTCCACTAAACTCCGCATACGGTATCGTCACCTCCGAAAAGCCCATTGCATAGGCGGCAATGCTGTATGGGTGCATAAAAAAGCAAATCCCATCATCTGTCAGCACAAAATCCGTCATTTCCAAAGAAACGCTCTCGCGCACGGTTTCCTTTGCATCCGGCCAAAAATCGCTTGGGCTTTCGTCAATTATTTCACCGAAATATTCTGTCACAAGGTCTTTTAACTCCGCTTCCGTATTGGATATAATATCAGGAAGCAAAAGCCGTTCGCCCGTTTCAAGGTCAAAGACATATCCTTCCCACAACGGTAATCCGTGCGCACCGCCGAAATAGTCGTAACCCTGCTGCACAAAGCTCACATAGTTTCCATCAAAATACCGGACACACGGTACTTCGCTGTCATAGCTATAGGGTACGGACAGCGCATCGATAAATTCCTCGTCCCTGCGCACATTGTTCTCAAACTGCGTCAGCATATTCTCCGCCTCATGCTCATACAGATATGCGTTAATTTTCTTTGCGCCTGCAAAAGACGTGTCCACCGAAAGCCATTCAATATCCACCGTTCCCAACACCTGCTCCGGATTGTTCTCAGCATATATCTCATGCTTTTGTGCCGCAAGCGTCCCAACTTCATGAATTTTTGTGCGGTAAACCGGCTCCACAAAATACATCGGCTGCTGCGAACTGGTCATACATCTCCTGACAAGATATGCGTCATAATCCCGCATATCCATATAATAAAGGTCGTCCCCCGACACCCTGATGCCAAAACTGAAGGGCGAAAACCGTTTCGTATAACCTGTCATGTCGGAAAGCTCAAACAGCACACCGCCCGCTGCGTCCTCCACGGAAAGGTATCCAACCGTCGCTTTGCGTGTTTCATCGCAGAGCATGTAGTAGAACGTCCCCTCCTGATACACCGCGCTCATGCTGCCCTGCCCCTCGATTTCACCGATAACCGTCCGCTCCTTTGTATGCAGATCAACACGTTCGAATGTCTGTTTTCCATCCTGCGTCACGACAAAAAATGCTTCCCTGTCCGTCAGATATACAAGCCCCGAAGGATCAAGCCATTCCTCCTCCAAAGCTTTTTGATACAAAAACTTTGTTTCCTCCACCGGAATTTCCGCACCAAGGTTTCCGTCCGCCAAAACCGCATAGCAGCGCGTGCCCTCGGTGTTGTATGAATTGTACAGATGCAAAACGCCATTGCTGTAATACATCCCCGTATATCCGTAAATGCTGTTCTCCCGCGCAACCGCCTGCTCGTAGCCGCTGCCGTCGGCGTTCATCCTTGACAGCACGAACATCTCATAATATACACCGTTGTCCTCCAAACGACCTGCAACGCGCTCAAGGAAGTATATCTTTTCCCCCAGCAAAATCCCTTTTCCGTCAAACATACCGTAACCCGGCTCAAATGCATCACTTTTCCACAAAAACCGTGCATCGTCAGTCGCTTTATCCACAACATAAATGCAATCTGTCCCGAAAAAATACACATATGCATCGTTTTCCTGAATCCCCGCGCCATTTTGTGACACCTGTGTCATATTTACATCTGTTTTGTCATCATCAAGCGTCTGAGTTTCTGACATTTGTGTCATATTTTCTTCATCGAACGTTATGTCTGTTTCTGACACCTGTGTCATATTTGTGTCATTCATGTCAACGACCGGAGGCTGTGCCCCGCAGCCGCCGACCGTATAAAGGCAAATCACTGATGCCAAAATTGCTGTGCGTTTTTTCATACTCTGATGCATACTCCAATTCATACTCCCCTAATTAATACAATTAAAAATTTATTTCTTTCTTTTCCTATTGATTATTTTGATTATTCTGCGTATTATCTGCATTTTGCAAATCGTCCTGTGATGCATTCCGTGATATATCCTGCTGTGCTTTCCTATATTTCTTTTCCTCTTTGTTTCTCTTAATTGTCTTCCTAAGCGCAAAGAACAAAATAATTCCTATAATCACAAGATACGGGAACAATCTGATAAACAGGAACAGCACAATTTCAAGGAACATCAAAAAGCCGCTGCATGTTGATTTTATGGTGTTCACCAAGCGGTCTGCAAAGGTATTCTTCTTCACAGGCACCTCGTCAATGCGAAACTCCATAACCTCCTCAATGCTGATATTCACATACGAATATGCCACATCAACGTCCATATAGCGTTTGCTTGTCTGAAGACGATTCAATTCATACTGCACTGTGGTAAGACGCTCCTGTACCGTCAGCATATCCTCAATCGTATCGCACTGCTCCATCATTTCAAGCAGATTTTTCTCCTGTATTTTGAGCGCATCAATCTGCGTTGTGGTATCGTAATACTGCTGGCTGATATTGTCGATGCTCGACGACTTTGAGGTTATTTTACCCACGCCGTCGAGTGCGGATACAAAGCTGTCATAATTTTTTGACGGCACACGGATTTCTATGTAATTGCGCATCGTCCCCTGCGTCTTTTGGTAATCCGCATAATACCATTCATAACTGCTGTCTGTTTCATTCTCCGACTGAATAACGCCGCCGTACTGTGCGATTGCCTCCTTAATGGATTTTATTGTCCCTGCATAGTCAAGCGTTTCCAAAGCAATGTTGCAATGGTACACAAGCTTTTCTTCCAAAAGCGTCATGCTGTCCATATTCTGTGTCGTATTATCTTCCTTAGCGCTGGATTCCCCATAATCCACTTCCTCTGCAGCGGCGGCTTCATCCATGGCATAATTGTCCTGCGCAATCCCAGCACCGTACTCCGCCTTTTCCTGCTGCGCATAACTGGGAGCCGCGTTAGTGCTTACAGCCGCCGTATCCGACGCAGAAGACGCTCCCCCGCAGCCCGTTAAAAGACCTGCGGTAAGAACCGTTGACAGCAGCATAGTTGACATTTTCTTCACAAACTTTTTCATAATCCTCCACTCCTTCCATTTTTGCACATAATGCCGAAAATATGATACATTATAATATTACTATAGGTAATTTCAGTATAAACAATCCTGTATGGGTTTGCAATGTTAGAATTGCTAAAGCAACCATATTCCTTAGTGCGGTATGCGCCCATAAGCGCGAACTTAATGAAAACGATACAAAAAGTGAATATTCCAAAAGATTTATAAAATAAAAAATTCACGACAAACGCTCTTTCGTGTAAAATGATTTTGCCAAATAATTTACCAAAAGAGGAATGTCATGAATTTACAAAACAATTTTAACAAATTAGACACTGGGACAATAAAATCCTTCCGTGCCTGCCGCCTGTGCCCTTGGAATCTCCGCTATTTATCAAAAAAACAACGGTGGCAGATAAACCAAAATGATGAGTTTCATTCAGTAGTTTTACCAGGACTGCTTAGTTAAGTTCGCGCTTATGGGGAGCAACCCCGCAGGGCACAGGATATGGAGCGATAACAGACAGGGCGGCGGGATAGTCAATGATGCTTATCACCGTCACCCTATTTTGGAGTTCTATCTGCTCGATAAACTGGAATTCTGATAGGACACTTTCTATGGCATTTATTAACTGTTATATCTTATCTTCAAAAAGACTGAAAATCCTTGAAAACGCTAAATTTATAGCAAGTGAGTTTGCCCTTATGCTTTCCCTTGTGTTATATTCTTTTCCCTCGTGTCACGAACACTCATAAGGGCAAAAATAAGGGAAAGAAAAACCTGTAACAAATTATAACACAATATAGACAAGACATGAAGAACTGATTGAAATGCTTTCACAATATTTTAGGGAAAGAGCAACGACAATGAATATCATATATGCAGAATACAACATACACCACAACAGCATAGACACAGCAACTACCGCAGGTTATCTTTTGCGTATTGACTGTTGGGAAGCTGAGAAAGGATTAAAGACTACTCCCTGCTCCGAATGTGCATTAAATACCCTTGCTATTGATGAGCCTCTTGAATACGCCCGTCTTTACCTCGAGGACAATATGCAGATGTGGGTTGATGCGGAAGATTCATTAGAAGTGTGGTAATTGCAATTTCATAATCCCCTTAAGTTATTCAAACTTTTGGGGATTTCTTTTAAATATTTGATCAAGCCTCAACTCGACAAGTATTCATCTGCAATGTGATACATAAAATCTAAGACTTCATATAGGTAATTCATCCCTTCTTTTAAAACTATATAATCAACTGAATGAGAAAATTTGAAATATAGTTGTTCATCTGTAGATATAAGATATCTCCAAACTTCTGCATTTTGATCAGCTTGCTTATTTTGCGGATTTATTTCATCGTCAATTTGATTTACTTCTTGTAATTCTTTCATTAATAGCCTGATTTTATTTATTGAAATTCCTTCTAATGAATACTTCATAAAGTTATTCTTATATTCTTTTACTTGTTCCAAAAATTCCTCTGAATTTATCATGTCATCAATTACTTCTCTTTTTACTTTATCCCATAAATCTAACAAACTATGTCCGCCTGATGGGATTTTGCCATATGCTCGCAAATATATGTGTTTAAGAGATATTTCCACCGCATGGCGATAAGAAAACATAATAGGAAAAATATATGTATCCAGTTTTTTAATATTACTACCGTTATTAACCACTATTTCCACCAATTCATCGGCACTATTCTTATATCCTTCACGTATTCCATACAGTGCCTCGTCCTTGTTTTGCCAGCCAAAATGTGCAGATTGTTCCATTACACCTGTATTTGCAAATATTTTCATACTTTGCCTCCCAATTAATTATTCACCTTCATGCCCGCAAATAATTCCTTTAGAATCCATTCGTCCAAATCTGCACCAATACTCATATCTGTCTTTAAGGAATTTTTTTCTTTCTTCACTGGTATATTTCATGCTGTCTATCTTTTGATAAAATCCATTCATAGAAACAAGTTCTTCTGAGCAATCCGCCCTATATCGAAAAGTAGGCGGAATATTCAGAACATTATATGTACCATGAGATAATTTGCATGAAATAAACTGTCGATAATCACTAATAGGCTTCAGTCTGTCATATGACATTATATCTATATCATCTGTTTTATACGATGCCCTTATTCCCGTTCGCAAATGATTGCCATCATATTCATCTCTCCGACCATAAACTAACAAAAACTGCGGTTTAAATGTTTTCTTTCTCATATCTAAAGGTAAATCAAAATATTCATACATTATCTGTATATTTATAGGTTGGTTTAAAATGTATTTCCACTCTTGGATTTGTCCATATGCTTGACTAAAAGGTGCTGTGACAGTGTCATTTAAATTAAACATTTTTTTACTTGGCTTTTCAATTTCAATAAACACAGGAGCAAAAGTTAAGCTATCGTTTGCCAACCATACATAATCTGGTATTCTCCTTAAAACACCACCAATTTGAGGTTGTGATATTAGTGCATCCATATATGGATAATGTCCAGAATTACCAAAAAGTTCAAGCCCTCCTGGTAAGAAAGAGGGATTTTCCTCAAAAAATTTTTGAAATACAGTTTCATCATCAGAACAATTTTCCAAGATTAATTGATATTCCATCAATGATTTACTACAATATTCCTCCCAATCCAATTGACTAGGTGCATTTTCTATTACATTGTATTTCTTATTAAATGGCATGATAATTTTCCTTTTTTAGATACAATTATCGCTGTATCATAAATCAAATCATAAAAGCTTGCTGAAGCACTATAAAAATTTTGTGTACTTTGATTGACAGTTGGTCAAATCTTTCATTCAGAATCACCTATTTTTTTGGATTCTGCATCTTACTATTATATTTATTACATTCTAATTCCATTTTCTTAAAATCCAAGCACTGTTTTCTAGCTGCAAATTTTTCTGCAGAAATATATTTTTGATAAAGGACATTTGCAGTATTAACCAAATCACTTATATGATTATTACACCATTCCAATTCTTTGATAAGAAGCTCCTTTTTCTTTCTTGTGTCCATATTATCATGTTTGCGGATTTTAGTATCAATTCGTTGTATTTGTGCATCTTCAACAGGTATCATAAGATTAAAGTTTAAAACTCCTATCAAAGAACCATTATGTACAATTTTCTTAAAATCTATCTTATCACGCATTTTTTCATGTTTTTTCTTGGGCTTTGACAACGGTACACAATATTTGTGTTCATTGCATACAAGAATTACACCCAAAAAAGGACGTTCATCTTTCCTTATCTGTGGCGATACAGAAAAGACTCTATCATCAATATTATGCAGATTCCTAATGTACTTCATGTCTATTCGATAAACTTCTAATGGTAACTGTATCATAAAATTCTCCCGTAAAATATTTCAAGGACTATGTTTCCATAGTCCTTGAATGTAGTGTCACCGTAGCGACGCTAACGCTTTTTGAACGTCCACTTGTTGGCAGGACTCTCCTTTAATAGTATTCTACCAAATTTCAAAAAAATGTCAATGTCTTTGCAAAAATATTTACATATAGAGTAACTTACACACTTTATATTACACTCTCTATAAACTGGAATTCTGATAAGACATTTCTTATAGTATTTATTAACTGTTATATCTTATCTTCAAAAAGTCCGTAAACCCTTAAAAATGCCAAATTTATAGCAAGTTTTCTTCATAGGCGGCAACATTGAAGTCTTCATGATACATTTCTTCCCATATGCCAAGTGTATTCTTGTTGCGTAACCATCTTCCTCCCTCTGCTTACTCCTGCTTTGTTGTCTGTTATGCTGTCGGCTCTCGTTCTGAATCTCCCTCTCAAGATTCTTCTTGTTATAATGGATCACCTCAGCATAAGCTAATTCTGTGGCGGTCTTTGACTTCTCTTTATCGATGCTGTCATATTCGACTTGCAAAGACTGTATCTCCGCTTTCCACTGTTTCGTGTTACCTTCTCACCCTGCTCCAAAAGGTTCTGCAACTGCTCACGCATTTCGGGATATTTGGCAAAGCTTTCTTTATGCGCCCTGTCAAACTTCATTTTTGCAAGTCTTTTAGTGACTTTTTCTCTTTGTAGGCGGTGCGGTATGGCTATATCCTGTTATATTTGAATCAAAGTGTTGATTTAAGTTATTTACCTAATTCCGCATTAACGCCATCTATTAGTATGTGTGCAGCTTCTTTTGTACTATATTTTCCACTTCCTAATCCCTGCATAACATCATGATAGATATTCTCTCTTAATGATACAGATTCAAACTTCGGATCAAGCGGAAAAGACACCCATTCCAAAACCTTAACATTAGCTTCTGCGACAATTTCATCGAGCAGATTCTTTTCCTGACAGATTTCTAGTGCTGCCGCGCTAAGAGGAATGCCTCTCTCTGATCCCATGAGAGTAATTCCCTCCTCCTCGTTTAAAAGGAAATTAATCAGCATTGCCGCCTCTTTGGGATATTCGCAGTTCTCCGATATTGCAAAACCTAGAGAAACCTTTGAATAACCTCCATGATACTCACCCATATCCTCAAAGAAGTTACCAACCACAATTTTCTGACCAGGCTCTAATGATGAATTATATTTAGTAACTGAAGAATCCCATTCAAAAACTCCAGCATATGTACCATTCCTCCACTTATTGTTCTCATCAATCGAATCTGCCCCATCATCAAGAAGTATTTCAAGAGGAGGAATTACATGTTCCTGCTCCAATAGTTGGATAAATTCAAGTCCCATCTGAATTTCCTCCATCGTATACTGAAGTTCGCCATTTTCAACCCACGCCTTTCCATACATGGATTCAAGACAATATACCATTAAAATCATGCGGTCATATTCACCAAGCACAAGTGGATAATATTCATCACCCAGCTTTGTCTTAAATGCTTCTCCTGCATACAATAGTTCCCTAAATGTTTTAGGAACTTCAATTCCTGCTCTTTCAAATGTAGTCTGATTCCAATAAAAAATTCTTCCTGTCACTGATACTGGAATAGCCTGTAGTTTTTCTCCCACCACGCATTGATCTAATACATCATCTGAAAATTGACTTAGATCAAGTACATCAGAAACCCGATTCAAATCCAAAAAAACACTTCCATCAGCACTGTAAGAATACAGCCAGTTCCAGTTGACCTGACATACATCCGGTGTTGTATTAGTAACAAACATCTCAGCTACAGTATTCTCCCAATTTATCCATGCTCCGTAGTTTGTTTCCACTTCTATTCCTGGATATTTTTCTTCAAATGCTTCAATTGCCTTAAGTGTCGCTGCATTTCTTGAATCTCCTCCCCACCATGAAAACGTAAGTGTACACTTTTCATAAGAGTTGTTTTCTATAATAGGTGCATCTGATACAGTATGCTCCTCATCTGTCGGCTGTTTTCCACAAGCCGCCAAAAGTGTTGCAATTGTCAAACCAAAAGTAACTAATTTCCAAATTTTCATATCTTTTTCCTCCTACTTAAAATACTGTTTATACTTTTTATATTACATTTCTAAATTGCATATCATATAATTCTTTATATCTGCCATTAAGTTGTAATAATTGTTCATGTGTTCCAATCTCAACAATTTTTCCTTTATCCATAACTATTATTTTATCTGCATTTACAATTGTAGATAGACGATGTGCTATGATTATCGTTGTTCTTTTCTTCATTAATTTATCAAGTGCATCCTGTACCTGTGCTTCTGATTCTGAATCAAGGGCGCTTGTTGCTTCATCCAGTATTAGTAATTTAGGATTCTTTAAAAATACTCTCGCAATTGAAATACGTTGTTTTTGTCCCCCTGACAGCCCCGTTCCCCTTTCACCAATCACGGTATTCCAACCGTCTGGAAAATTCTTTATAAAATCAGTTGCGTTTGCCGCTTCTGCCGCCCTCTCAAGTTCCTGTATTGTGGCATTTATTTTTCCATACCTGACATTTTCCTCTATCGTTCCTGAAAACAATATCGTTTCCTGAAAAACAATTCCCATTTGATTATAAATACTTGCCATTGAATAATCATACAGATTCCTGTTTCCAAAACTTATTTTACCTGAATCTATATCATAAAATCTTGCAAGCAGATTAATAATTGTAGATTTACCGCACCCGCTTGATCCTATCAATGCCACTTTTTCTTCTGGTTCAATGGAAAAACTGATATCTTTCAAAATATATTCAGATGCAGTTTTATCATATCTGAAATTCACATTTTGAAATGCAATCCGCACATCCTCCTTTCCTGAAAAAATTAACGCATTTTCTTTTTCATGTATTTCAGGTTTTATGTCAAATATGTCGAATACTCTTTCTATTCCTGCAATACTTTTGGAATACGTAACATTTAATTCAGCAAATCTCTTTATAGGCGTAATAAAGTATGCAATATATGTTTCAAAGATAATCATTTCTCCAATCGTCATTTTGTTCTTAACTATTAAAATTGCAGACAGGCATACAACCACGGAACAGATTACTTCAGAAAAAGAAGATGTTATTGCCTCTCCAAGTGAAAAAAATCTGTTTGTGTTCCTGTTATACTTATATATTTTGTCCGAATACTTTTTGAATTTGTCATTCTCAAACGTTTCCATTCCAAATAATTTCACTACTGAAAATCCTGACATTCTTTCCTGCATATAACCCGATATGTCTGATAATCCTTTTCGCGCTTTACGGCTGTTTTGGCTTATCCTTTCACGTATTCGTTTTGTGGCTATAACGGACACAGGCAGCGCAAAACAAGCCACTATTGTTAAAAACACATTAATCCTGCATAGCAAAACGATATATATTATAATTGTAATTCCATCAATCCATATATTGGTCACTACACCCCATATAAATTCATGAACCTGCTCCACATCACTGTTTACCCTTGTCACCAAACTGCCTGACCGATTATTATTGTGAAACTCTGCCGACATAAGCTGCAAATGTTCAAACAGTTCACATCTCATCTTATTCATTATTCTGTTTGCAACTTCTATCGATCCTGCCTGTCTGATAAATGCGGCGGGTATATAAATCAATATATAAATACCAAGCAATATTACCAGCCATTTCAAAATCTCATTGACCTTATCTGTATTCGATATATACGTTGAAACTAACAGTTCATCCGTAAAATACCCTATTACCTGTGGTAAAATAAGAGGCATTGAGAGTTTAACGACTCCGGCTATTGTAGAAGCCGTTACTAAATGCCAATGCGGTACAATATAAGACAATATTCTTATTACAGAATTCGTTTTTGTTTTTTTCATCCATCTCTCCTCCTACTTGACAAAACTAAAATTCATTTCTATACTCATAATAACATTGGATTGTTTGATTCAAAATTGAACTTTCAGTCAACCTTTGAATGGAGAATTTCGATGAATAATAACATTGGTGTTTTGATTAAAGAATTGCGGCTCGCAAAACATATCAGCCAGTCTTCTCTTTGTGAAAATATATGCAGTAAAGAATATATATCAAAAATAGAAAATGGACATAAAATGCCATCTGATAAAATATTAAAAGATATTTTCAACAAGTTGGGAGAAAATATTTCAGCGTTCTACCCGATGCTTTCTATCGCGGAACTCATCGAGTTTAATGCTGATAAGAAACAAATTGACGATTATCTTGTGAAACATGAAATAGATAACTGTATTCTGTACTTAGATGAATTATCCACTCATACACTTTATTTATGTGATGAGCCTTTACAATATCTTTTGGGAAAACGGGCTTATCTCATGGCACAATATAAAGAAGACTACAAAACTGCTTATGAATTATCAATAAAGGCTCTTGGTATCACAAAAGCTTTTTATAGCATTGATGAAGTTTTGAATTATCACTTATATACGTTGGAAGAACTGTGGACGCTTTTTAATATTGCATTTATCCTGCAAAGAGCCCCGCACCTTAATAAATTAACACCCATTCAGTTATATACGCATATTTTGAATTACTTACACCGGGGGATTTTAAATTATGATATGATACGTCAAATCTATCCTCTTACCTGCTCATATTTAGCAGATTGTTACAGCAGTCAAAAGGAACAGGAAAAGGCTAATTATTATATAGGCAAAGGGATTGATTTTTTTAGTCATAATTATGCTCTTTCCCTTAACTTCTTAAATAATCTTGAAAATAAGATAAAAACGTCAGAATTTCACTGATGGTCAGTTTTGATAAAGCACACTAGATAGGGAAAGAACTTGCCGACAACATGGAACATAATAAATATCACGACCGCAGGCAAAGCTATTACCGCATTCGGAAATTGAGTGACGAGCTGTGCAGCAAGCATGACCTTTCCGTTATTATTTCCCGTGGGGACGCACCTGCCAAATGGCAGGTGCAACTGAAATCCCTATCATCAATGTTGTACACCAATCTGTTCTCTTTATCTATCCGCCTGCCCCAAGCCTTCCTATGCCGCAAAGGTTCCGGTTTACAAATAATCATCCCATGCACGGTCTGACCATATTTCTGTACAAATAATTGTTCAATTTACTGTACAACTATTAAGTGCTGCCATTATGCGCATGTCAATAGCTTTTATTCTTTAAAACGCACTTGAAACCGCACTTATTTCCCGTTCGCCGGCTCAATATTAATCGTCTTGCCTTTGATTTTTACATTCTTCATCGCCCGAAGCACTTCCGGCGCGTTCTCCTTCGGCACTTCGACAAACGTATACTTATCAAACAAATCAATCGCGCCCACAAGATTACCCGGCATATTCGCTTCGCCTGCAATCGCTCCGAGAATATCCTTCGGCTTTACCTTCTGCGCTTTTCCGATGTTAATAAACAGACGCGCCATGCCCTCTTCCTCAGCGCCCGTATTGTCAAGATTATAACCGCCATACATCACCGCCTCGCTGTTTTGCTGCTGCTCGCCCATATACATCTTCAAGAACGCCGCCGCAATATCCATCGCCGTATAATCCGACTCATTAATATGGCGCTCTATCGTATTAATCATCGAAGTAAGATCTTCTTCCTCAATAATCGTATCAATCTGATCGATTATTTTTTCGATCTTAATCTGATTGACATCATTCAGAGACGGAATCGGCATTGCATAGATTTTCGTCTTGCAATAGCGCATAATATCTTTGAGCTTGTAAACCTCTTTACCTTTTACAAACGTAAACGAACGCCCTGTGCGGCCCGCTCTTCCCGTACGTCCGATACGGTGCACATAATACTCGTCATCCTGCGGAATGTCATAGTTAAACACCGCCTCAACATCATCAACGTCAATCCCGCGTGCCGCCACATCCGTCGCAATCAGAATATCCGTCTTGCCGTTTCGAAAGCTCTTCATCACGCGGTCACGCTGCGCCTGATTCATGTCGCCGTGCAGCCCTTCTGCAAAATATCCTCTGCCCTTGAGCACCTCTGTCAATTCGTCAACCTGACGTTTCGTGTTGCAGAACACGAGCGAAAGCTTCGGCTCATAATAATCCAAAAGACGCGTAAGCACTTCTACCTTATCCTTGCGCTTTACGTCAAGATAATACTGCTCAATCTGCGGAACGGTCAGCTCCTTTTTGACCACCTTAATCATCTTCGCGTCCGGTTTCTGATAATTCTTGGTAATTTCCAAAATCTCACGCGGCATGGTTGCAGAGAACAAAATAGTCTGACGATCCTCATTCGGAATATATTCAAGCACCGTCTCAATATCCTCGCGGAAGCCCATATTCAGCATCTCGTCCGCCTCGTCAAGCACAATCGTATCCACATAGTCGCAGCGAATCGTCTTTCTGCGCAAATGATCCATGACACGCCCCGGCGTTCCGATAATAATCTGTGTTCCCTTTAACGCACGAATCTGCTTGTTAATGTCCTGCCCACCATAGATGGGAAGCACCTTTACGCCATGCATGTATTTCGCAAGCTTTCGCACTTCCTCCGCCGCCTGCACGGCGAGCTCGCGCGTCGGGCACAAAACAAGCGTCTGCGGATGTTTAATCTCTTTGCGCACTTTTTCCAAAACAGGAATACCGAATGCAGCGGTTTTTCCCGTACCAGTCTGTGCCTGTCCGATAATGTCAAAGCCCTCCATCGCTACGGGAATTGCCTTGCACTGAATGGGAGAAGCCTCCTCAAAGCCCATCTCCTTAACGCCGCGGAGAATTTCCGGGCTTAAATTTAATTCATTAAAGCGTAATGTTTCCATTTATAATTTTATCCTTTCTTATCAAACGATTAACACCCTGTCGAAAATTTATCCTGAAAAAAGCGACAGCCGTACAATATGCTGTCGCTTTTAGAGAAGGTATTTCTTTATGGGATATAGCAAAAAAATGGGGTTTGCTATAATCAATATATTGGGGGGTTACAATATGTATTATAACATACCCCCCCATAAAATCTATTTCTATATTCCACAAAATTTACAATAAATGGCAATAAATTTTGGATATTTTAACCATTTACAATTCAATTTTCTCTTCTTTGACCGCCTTTTCCTCCGATTCCGACTCAAAAAGCGCTTCAAATTCAGCTCTTCCAATCTTCTCCCGCTCAAGCAGCAAATCGGCACAGGAATGCAAAACCGTTTCGTTTTCAAGAATAATATCCTTTGCCTTTTTGTAGCATTCGTCAATAATCGCCTTAACCTCGATGTCAATCTCGTTTGCCACTGCCTCGGAATGGCTTCTCGTATGTGCCAAATCGCGTCCAATAAAGACCTCATTGTCCTCCTCATCGTAATTAATCACGCCGATATTGTCAGAAAAACCATAGCGCGTTACCATTGCCCGCGCCTCTTTCGTCGCCTTTTTAATATCACTCGACGCGCCGGTCGTCACATCATCAAAAATAATTTCCTCCGCAATGCGTCCGCCCAAAGACACCATAATGTCCTGCATCATCTGCCCCTTTGTATTGAACATCTCATCCCGCTCCGGCAAAGGCATTGTATAGCCTGCTGCCCCGATGCCCGTAGGAATAATGGAAACCGTGTGCACCGGACCTACATCCGGAAGCACATGGAACAAAATCGCATGTCCCGCTTCGTGATAAGCCGTAATCTTTTTTTCCTTATCCGAGATGATGCGGCTCTTCTTCTCCGCGCCGATACCCACCTTGATAAAGGATTTATTAATATCCTCCTGAACAATATAGCCCCTGTTGTCCTTCGCCGCCTGAATCGCCGATTCATTCAATAAATTTTCAAGATCTGCGCCGGTAAACCCTGCCGTAGTCTGCGCTACCTGCTTTAAGTTCACATCCTCCGCCAACGGCTTATTCTTTGCATGAACATTGAGAATTTCCTCTCTGCCGCCGACATCCGGACGCGCGACGCTGATTTTACGGTCAAAACGTCCCGGTCTTAAAATCGCAGGATCAAGTATATCCACACGGTTCGTCGCCGCCATCACGATAATTCCCTCGTTTGTGCCAAAACCGTCCATCTCCACAAGCATTTGGTTCAACGTCTGCTCACGCTCGTCGTGACCGCCTCCCATACCGGTACCGCGGCGTCTTGCTACTGCGTCAATCTCATCAATAAAAACAATACAAGGCGCATTGCGTTTTGCCTCAGTAAACAAATCCCGCACACGCGATGCACCGACACCGACAAACATTTCCACAAAATCCGAGCCCGAAATCGAGAAAAACGGCACGCGCGCCTCACCTGCAACCGCCTTCGCAAGAAGCGTTTTACCAGTACCCGGAGCACCCTCAAGCAGCACGCCTTTCGGAATTCTCGCACCTACCCTCGTGTACTTGGAAGGATCCTTTAAGAAATCGACAATCTCTTCCAAGTCCTCCTTTTCCTCATGAAGACCCGCCACGTCCTTGAGCGTAATCTCGCCCCCTGTCGTAAGCTTTGCACGGCTCTTTCCGAAGTTCATCATCTTTCCGCCGCCGCTGTTGGAATTCTGCGCCGTCATCATGCTGAACATAAACACTACCGCAACCATAAGCAGTAAAAGCGGAAGCAATTCCGTCAAAAACCAGTTTTCCTGCGGCACATCCTGAACTACGGGGTCTATATTATATTTTGCCAAAAGCGCCTGTATTTCTGTCACATCTGACACATACAGTTTCTTCGGCGGCTGGATATTGCGCAGCGTAACATACACCGTACCTGTCGGCACCTGGATATTCGGCTCAATTTCCACGGAAACAACCTCACCAGCCTCCAGCTGCCGTAACAGCTCACCTTTTGTGTAGGTTTCCTCCTTCTCCTGCATACAGCTCATCCATATTGTCACGCCTATTAAAATCATAATTACTACAAATACAAGGTTAATCCCTTTTGAATTTCTTCCCAATGTTTACAACCATATCCCTTTCCAGTTAAATTCGCAATTATTCTGTCGTCTCTTTGTCAGTTAAACTCCACCACTCCTATGTAAGGAAGGTTTCTGTATTTTTGATTATAATCAAGACCATATCCCACAACAAACTCATCGGGTATTTCGAATCCCGTATAATCCACACTTACATTTACCACACGTCTTGAGGGTTTGTCAAGCAGTGTACACAATGTAAGGCTCTTGGGACCTCTTTTCCCCAAAAGTTCAAGCAGATAGGAAAGTGTCTGTCCGGAATCAATAATATCCTCAACAACAATAACATCCTTATCTTTCAGTGACTCGTCCAAATCCTTCACAATCTTTACCACGCCGCTTGACTTTGTATCCTTTCCATAACTGGATACTGACATAAAATCTATCGATACGGGCACGGTGATTCGTTTTGCAAGCTCACACATAAAAAAACTGCCGCCCTTTAGGACGCACACTAGATGAACCTTTTTTCCCGCATAATCACGACTAATTTCATCACCAATTGCCTGTATTCTCGCATTCACTTCTTTCTCAGTCAAAATGACTCTTATGTGCTCTGCCATTTCTAATACCTTCATCCTTTCTGTTTCTTACTTTCCCTTATCAGACAAAGTTCTAAAATTTGTTTTGTATCGCCGCTTACTTTATAAAAGCTGCTGATGCGCCCTTCCACAATCCATAAAACATGACTTTTCTCAGCCACAAGGCAGATTACGTCACGCTGTTGTTTTGGAACTTTACTGTCTATAAAATATGACTTTAAGGTTTTTTTGTGAATTTGCCCATCCGGCATATCAATCGTAAGATAGTCTCCAGCTTTTCGCGTTCTTATGACAATACTATTCTTTATTTTATCATAATCAAGCCATTTCGTATACTTTTTTTGCGGAATATTTTTCGTATTGTCTTTAAAGTCCGCCTTTTTTATAGAAAGTTTAAGTATTTTTTCATTATCTAATTGTACCTCGATACACTCTCCGCATAAAAGACATTCTCTATCCGCATCCGATACAATATACTCCCGCACCTGTTTTGGTCTGCACTCATTTACTTTGTATACAAAAACGCCAGTATAATCACGTCTGGCACAAATCTGATATGGTAAATTAATTTCCCTGCCGCACTGCCTGTCAGACAGCTGTTTCATCTGCTCAATGTGCACTGCGCTTAAATCTTTTCTGCTTCCTGCTACAGCTTCAAGCGCTTTTATAATGACATATCCTTGTATTGTCGGATGAAGCACGCCAAAACATTCCCGGGCAATATGCAGACCAAAGATACCATTCTGCTCTTGCTCAGAAACATATGCTGTATAAGCGTTCTTAACCATATCGTCCATGAACAGATATGCTTCATCTGCTTTCCTGCACGCCTCATAAATATGGGAAACCGCAGCAGTATTAATCTCCTGCACCGCTGTTTTAAGGATGTGGTGCCTGATTTTATTTCTTGTATAATTATCTTCCAAATTGGTACTGTCTATACAATATTTTATTCCGTTTTTATCCAAAAATTCCTCAATTTCACATCGTTCAAGACACAGAAGCGGACGGATTATCCTATTTTGCACAGGCTGTATTCCCGAAAGCCCTTTTAAAGAACTACCCCTAAAAAGATGAAAAAGAAATGTTTCGCAGCAGTCATTTTTATTGTGTGCAATGGCAATTTTACCGTTTCTTTGATTCCCATGCAACGTCAACATACGGTTAAATGCTTCATATCGGACATTGCGTCCTGCCTCTTCCGTGGAAATATGCTGCTTTTTTGCAAGCGCCCCGACATCACATTCCACAAGCGAAAACGGTATGTTAAACCTTTCACATAAAGTCTCCACATATGCCGCATCCGCACCGGCATCCTCCCGTATCATATGGTTAACGTGCACCACATGTATTTCTATGGGTATTTCTTTTTTCAATTCGCACAGCATGAAAAGAAGGCATACAGAATCTGCTCCGCCTGACACACCTGCAACCACATAATCTTCCTTTTCCAGCATATGGAATGTTTTCACATACTCCAATACTTTTCTTTGAATCATTTGTAATTCTTCTCCTGTAGTCTGTAACTCGTTTAACTGCCCACAAAATCATTGCTTTTATTAATATACATCGCAACCACTGTCATGTCATCACGTATATGCCCTCCTTGACAACCGATTGCGCACTTTAGCAAATAATCGGAAAATTCCTTCGGGTTTACATAATTCGTCTTTGCAATAATGTCCTTAATCCTTCTTATTCCAAACTCACCAAACGCGTCTACTACACCATCAGAAACCATAAGAAGCATATCTGCATCACAAAGCTGTATCATAAGCTGCATGGAATTAATCTCTTCCACACTGCCAAGCGGTAATGTGTCAGTCGCAATTTCTTCCACACTCATCCCACGTTTCAAAAAGCTCGCCGCAGCTCCTACTTTGATAAAGTCCGCTTCGCCGCTCAAAAGATCTATGCTGCAAAGATCAAGCGTGGTAAGGCTGCCTCCCGGATTTTGTGAAAAAAGCGCACCGTTTAGCATCATGAGAGCCTTCTCCTTAGAAAAACCTGCCTCCATAAATTTTTCCATAAACTCAATTACGCAGCGGCTGTCATGGCACGCCTGCTCACCGCTTCCCATCCCGTCCGAAATCATCGCAGCCATTTGATTTTGACTGTACTCCTCAACCGAGAAATTGTCACCTGAAATTTTCTCGTCTTCTTTCACCGCTCTTGATACCGCGCTCAACACACTATAACTCGGCTCATCTTCAAAGATAAACAGATTATATCCTCTGCCAAGTAAAACAGCACTGTCAAGCGCCGGCATGAGACGTCTGTTAAAATACACAGATAAAAGACCGGCAAGCTCGTCCGCAGGTATTTCCCTCCTGATTAGCGAACGCGCCTCCATGCTGATACGCCGTGACGCTCCGCCCTCAATAAAAATAAGCTCTCTTGCCTGTATTCCATGCTTTTTGAGATGCTGTACCAATGCCTTTTTTTTATGTTCAAGCGGCATGCTTATCTGTACAACCGTATCTGCCACTTCCAAAAACGCCTCGGAAACTTCCTCCAAATGATTCGCAAAAACCTGATTTGTTTCACGAAGTTCATTGCGGAAGAGAACATCCCTCCTGTCTAAAGAGTCCTTATCCGCAAACATGCTTGAGCAATCCTGTCTGCTACGATAAAACTTTGCCAGTTCTTCATATGTTTCCGCCAGGCAATACAGCTTTTTTCTGCTATATCCCGTAAACAGTGATTTATTTTCTGCTGAATTTGTTTTCATACCCCTGTGCTCCTCTTGTTTTTTATAATACAAGAGTATAAAGGGTTACATAATAACTTTTTTGTCAAATCAAAGACAAAAGCACCGTTTTTTTATTGACAAAAAATGGCAAAAGAGCATTCTTTAAATGCTCTTTTAATCTACTTCCTGAAAAATGATTTCATGTTCATATACAAGCCCCAGTTTATCCTTCGCCACTTCCTCTACATATTTCTTGGTCTTTGTGTATCGCTCAAAATTCACAAGTTCTTCGCTTCTTGCCTCTTCAAGTTCAATCAAGTGCTGCAGCTCTTCCTCGCGCGCTGCGTACTTTGCTTCTTTTTCTTTCAGGGAAACAGAATTAATGCCGACTACAAATGTCATGATCACAATTGCAAGCATCGCTGCTGTCATGCCAAGGAGGTTCTCATTTTTAACGCGTCGGAATTCCGGCGTCTTTCTTTTTCTTGATGCGCTTTTTGCCATGAGACTTACTCCTTTCCCCTTTTTTATCACCATTTATATCCATTTTATGCTGAATCGCATTACTCGTCAACCGGTATTGATGAATTTTTTGAATTTTGTTAAATATTCCAACACTTTTTAAAAATTCCCTATTTCTGCGGTTTACAGAAACCGCAATTTTATGTAGCCTCTTGATAATTCTGCACAAAAACCGAACCGCGCTTCCTATTGTTTTATTTATCAGAAAATAACTGAATTTTACAAAAATTCTGCCCATTGACACATTATAAAGCAGCATTCCAATAGCTGCTCCTAAAACTGCAACAAAACGTATCATTCCATTATTACTGTAATATAAAATAATAAAACTTGTGAAAAAACAAGCTGTCCAGTAAAGCAGATCTTCTATGTCTATTGCAAAGCGCCCATGTCGCACAAGCCGCCGGAAAAGACGAATCAAATCATAAGCGAATGCCATACCGACGCCTGTCGCTATCGAAATAACCCACAAGTCCAAATCTGCAATAATATTTTTACTCATCAGCTAAACAAACGTGTCAGAAGACCCTCTCCCTTTTTGGCAAGCGTGTTTTTATCAGAATACGCAAGAGAATCTACCTTTCCGTCCACATCTGCCTCTCCCTTCTCAAGATTGAGACGACTGACATGCAGTCCGTTGCCTTTGATTATCAGCATTCCGTCCACAGTTTCCATTAAAATACTGTTTTCATCAAATGCGTGAATGTCAATTACTCCAGTTATCTTACAATCGCGACGCTGTTCAAGACTAAATCTGTGTTTCCCAACATTGAAATTTTCCGAACCGGTATTGAGCATAAAACAAGCACCCCTCTCCTCATATTTTAGTATATGAGAAAAGGGGCGCCCGTATGACTAGATATACTTAAAAAGCTCTTTGGCCTCATCCTTCTTTACAGTCTCCTGCACGTCGAGGATTTCTACCTTTACATTCTTATTTCCAAACTGAATGGTTAAAATATCTCCAACCTTCACGTTTGCAGATGCCTTTGCAGGTTTATCATTAATCAATACCCTGCCTGCATCACACGCCTCGTTTGCCACAGTGCGGCGCTTAATCAGGCGTGATACCTTCAAATATTTATCTAACCGCAATTTATCTGTTTACCTCATCCTTTAATGCCTTGCCGGGCTTAAACTTCGGTGCTTTTGATGCCGCAATCTTCATTGTTGCGCCTGTCTGAGGATTTCTGCCCTCTCTAGCTGCTCTTTCTGCTACTTCAAATGTACCAAATCCAACAAGCTGAATCTTCTCACCCTTCTTTAATTCTTTTGTAACGACCTCAGTAAATGCTGTCAAAGCCTTCTCTGCATCCTTCTTTGTCATCTCTGCCTGCTCAGCAATTGCTGCTACTAATTCTGTTTTGTTCATTGTTGAACTCCTCCTCTTGGTTTTTGTAAGATAAAATAACCTTCAATGCTTATTTTGCGCGTATCACACGCCTATATCTATTTATAGGTGAAAAGTTTCCTTTTGTCAAGGATAAATGCCCATTTTTTACCGCTTTTTTATTCGTCTGACTCCACCAACTCCGTAAAGGAATAGTTTACGTCTTTTTTCTCACTGTCGATCTGCAAAGTATAACTTCTCGTTTGGTATCCGTTTTTTCGAAGCGTCACGACATAATTGCCTGCCGTTTTAGGAAAATCAACCGGCGTAATTCCGATATAACTGCCGTTTAAATACGCTTCCACACCTTCAGGCGCATCAATATATACTTTATATTTATCACTTGCGGACACAATGTCTTCGGGATCTTCATTGTTTTTCTTCTCGCTGCTGTCCTCCTCGCTCTCTTTTTCATCCTCCTTATCTTCTTCATCATCCTTATCTTCTTCGTCATCCGACGTATTCAATGCATATTTTTTGCCCACAGGAGTTTCTTCCTGCTCGTCCTCCTTTGGCTTCTTCTCCGGTTCGGATGCCTGTTCTTCACTCTCCGGATCGCTGCTCTTTTCCATCTCCACGCTGATATTCGCCGACGGTTCCGCCACCTTAATATACTGTGTTACCGTATCGTATCCTTCCGCAGTAATGCGCATTGAATGTAAACCGTATGTCAGCTCCACAGGCTTTGAAGTATTGACCTCACGCCCATCAATAGCCATTTTTGCCGTGGCAGGAGTCAGTGTAAATATGATTTTTCCTGTCTGAACAACCGTAATCTCAACACTGCTCAGGTCCCAAACCATTTCCTCATTGCGCGCAAAGGTAATCTCCTGCATGGCACTGCTGCCCTTATGGCTTACCATCGCCTGAAAGGTTCCCTCGGGCACAACCAAAAGCATATCTTCCTCAATTTTTCGGATAACCTTGTCGCCCACGTCAACCCATCCATTTACAAAATAATCCTCATTCTGCAGCCGCAGATAGCCATGCCCTTTTTCTACATAAATTCCATAAATTCTATCCTGATACCCCCAAACGCTTATGACATCCATTGCGTTCAGTTCCCACGGTTCCGTCTCCTTTCCATCTGAAATGACAACGACATTACTGTTCAAAAGATATGTATTCGCACCAACCGTTATCTTGCCGTTTTGCAGGTCAAGCTCGTAATCGGACAAATTGGGAATATTTAATGCATCCGCATTTTCCTTAATATAAGAAAGCGTTTTATCCGGTCTGTAAAAGCGCACCGTTACCACACTTCCTTCTTTGAGCTGCTGCATGGAAAGTGCGACATCATTTTTATCAAAAACCCTTGTTGTTCCATTATAATTTAAAGTATAACGCTTTGCGGTAGCAATATTCTGAAGCTGTATTGTGCCTTCCTGCGTATTTTTCCCGACTACCACAGCCGCATCTTCTGAATCGTAGATATTGGGCGTTTTCACATTTTCCTGTATCTCCTGATTTGTCCCGTTAACGTTGTCTGCCGGCATTGCACAACCCCCGATTGCAAGCATCAAAACAGCAAGCGCTGCAATGTATTTTATTTTTGTTATCTTTTTATCAAGCATGTATCCTGCTATACTCCTTTCCCATAGCTTTTAATCTTATGTAAACTATTATAGTACGAACACGCTGTTTTATCAATCAAAAAGTTTTTCAATCAGCTTTTCTTTTTGCCGTTCCTGTGCAATCAGGCTTTCTAATTTTTCATAATTTCTGCCTGATACCCATGACTTTCGTGAGTTATAATAAAAATTAATAATTTTCCAAAATTTTTCAGGATATGCCAGTCGCATCCGCAGTGAACGCCACTCGATCGGCGTCAGCTTCCTTCTGCCCTGATATGCTTCAAGCATTTCCTGAGCAGCATTAATTGACCAGTTGTTTTTTTCTGATATTTTCCTAAAAAGAAGATAAAAATCACACGCTCCCGTATCCCGCACAAAATGCTCAAAATTGATAAGACATGGGCTTCCATGTCCTTTTGCATAAATCACATTATGGTACTGGAAATCTCCGTGACAGTAAAAACCGTTGCTTTTGATATATGCCTCATATTCCGGTTTTGATTCCAGCATCACAGATGTTGTGACTTCTTCCGCTTTTTTTAAAAAATAATCATATTCTTTTAACAGTTTTCGTTCGAAATCCGTTTTCGTTCTCAATTTATTCAAATAATTTTTTACGCGGCGGCACTCTTTCGTGTGCTTTTCCATCTGGTCACCATAAAAAAATACCGGCATTTCATATACTGCCTGCGTTTCAGTCATCTTTAAGTGCAGTTTTGCCATTACGCTGAATGCTTTTTGAATATCATCTTCATTTTTATAGCTGCATTCCCGTCCTTCTATTTGTCTTTTTAATATGTAAGTACTGTTATCTGTGTCCTTGACAGACAATCCGCCTTCTTTATTTCTGACAAGCATATCCGTTTTTATGCTATCTGCAAGCTTTTCCTGCAACCCATTTAAGAGCTCAAGCTTTTCCGATTTTCCTCTATATTCTTTTAATACACACATTCCCTGGTCCGTTTCGCAAATAATCGTTCCTCTGCCTTTAAATGTGCGTGACACGGTTACGTCATACTGTTCTAATACTCCTACTGCCCTGTCATTCACTAAAAAATCCCCCTCCGCTTTTATAGAACTGTATTCTATAAATATGTGGAAAGGGATTTATTTATTCATTTTCATTGACAAAAATATTTGCTCTCTCAAGCAAATATCCATATTCGTTACATAAAGGATCCTCAATTACTTCTTCCAAAAGTTTCGATAAAATTTCACCGATTTTTTTCCCCTGCGGTACTCCCAATGCAATCAAATCATTTCCGCTTATTGCAAGATTTTTAAGCGAGACACATTGCTGCTGATTGAGAATCTCCCGGTAAAGCTCCTCGACTTTATCAAGCTCCTCCAATTTCTCCCTGCGCATATACATACTCTGCGCAAGGCAATCCGCCCGCTTTAACGCAAGCACTCCCTGAAAATATTCCTCACCGATTCTGCCCATACTGCGGCGTACAGCCCTTTCATTGGAGTGAATCTGGTCGTCATGATGTCTGATATATCTTTTCACCCTTGTAATGGTGTCATTATCGAACTTAAGACGCCTTAAAATTTGGTCCGCCATTGCTTCTCCAATTTCCACATGTCCGTGAAAATGGTCAACTCCATCCGCGTCCGTCGTTTTACTCTCCGGTTTTCCAATGTCATGTAAAAGCGCTGCGATTCTAAGACATCTGTCTGCGCTTACATAAATCAGGCAGTGCATCAGATGTTCTCCTACCGTATACATATGATGCGGATTATGCTGCAGCGTTTCAAACGTCCTGTCCAGTTCAGGAAGCACAATCTTTGTAATTCCCAATTCATATGCTTTTCGTATATAATCAGGATTAGGAGACAATAACAGCTTTACAAGCTCTGTCTGAATCCGCTCTGCGCTGATTTTTGCAAGATTCGGTGCAAGTTCTGTTATGGCACGCTCTGTGTCTGTATCTATGAAAAACCCAAGTTGTGCAGAAAAACGCACCGCACGCAGCATACGCAGCGCATCTTCGCCAAAACGCTCCTTCGCATTTCCCACACAGCGAATGACCTTGTTTTCCAAATCAGCCATTCCGCCAAATATATCAATAAGCCCGCTCTTTTCATTGTATGCCATCGCATTAATCGTAAAGTCCCTGCGTTTTAAATCCTCCATAAGACTCGCCGTAAAAACAACTTCTTTTGGATGACGGCTGTCCTCATATTCACCGTCAATACGGTACGTTGTGACTTCAAAACTTTCATGATCAAGCATTACAGTCACCGTCCCATGCTGAATTCCCGTATCAATCGTGCGCCTAAAAACGGCTTTAATCTGCATAGGTGAAGCCGATGTTGTAATATCCCAGTCATCAGGTTCTTTACCAAGTATAGAATCCCTCACACACCCTCCAACAGCATACGCCTCGTAACCGGCTGTTTCTAATTCCGTTATGATTCGTTTTACTTTTTCAGGTAGTTTTATCTGCATTTTTGCCTCCACTTCTTCGCTGTCTTTGTAATCGTTCCATTCGCAGGTTCCGCCCTATCAGTATACACGAAAACCGCTGACAATTCAATCAGCGGTTTCGCTATGTATTACTGTTTTTTATTTTACAAGTACAAGCGTCTGACGCGCAATTGAAAGCTCTTCATTGGTCGGTACACACAACAGCGCTACCTTGCTTCCGTCCTTGGAAATCACGGTATCCTCGCCTCTTACGTTATTCTTCTCGAGGTCAATCTCTGTTCCGAGGTATCCCAAATACTTTGCAATTTCAACACGTCCGGAAATGTTGTTCTCACCAACGCCTGCAGTAAACGCAATCGCATCAACACCGTTCATCGCTGCTGTATAAGCCCCAATATATTTAGCTACTCTATAATAGAATGCATCCAATGTCACTGCCGCAAGCTTATTTCCGTCGTTTGCCGCCGCCTCAATGTCTCTGAAATCAGAAGAAACCTTTGACAGTCCGAGAACGCCTGACTTTTTGTTCAGCACATTATTCATCTCGGCAGGCGTCAGATTTTCTTTTTGGCAGATAAAGTCACAGATTGCCGGATCAATATCACCGGAACGCGTACCCATGATAACACCCTCTAACGGTGTCAATCCCATTGAAGTATCCACGCATTTCCCATGATCCACTGCCGATACGGAACCGCCGTTTCCTAAATGGCACACAATAATCTTTAAATCTTCGCGCTTCTTACCAAGAATTTCTGCAGTTCTTGCCGATACATAATCATGGCTTGTCCCATGGAAACCATAACGGCGAACCTTATATTTCTCATAATACTCATAAGGAAGTCCGTAAAGGTACGCCTTTTCAGGCATCGTCTGATGAAATGCCGTGTCAAACACAGCAACCATCGGAACGCTCGGCATTATCTCCTTGCAGGAATTGATGCCAATTAAATTTGCAGGATTGTGAAGCGGCGCTAAATCGTTGCACTCTTCTATTGCTTTCATAACTTCATCGTCTATAATCACGGATGTCGCAAACTTCTCGCCGCCATGTACCACGCGGTGTCCGACTGCGTTAATCTCGTCAAGCGACGTAATCACGCCGTGCTCCGCATTTGTCAACGCATCAATTACAAGCTTCACTGCAACCGTATGATTGGGCATCGGCGTCTCAATCTTAACCTTGTCTTTTCCGGCAGGCGTATGCGTAAGAACACTTCCGTCAATTCCAATACGCTCGCAAAGCCCCTTTGCAAGAACAGCCTCGCTGTCGCTGTTAATAAGCTGATATTTCAGTGACGAGCTTCCACAGTTGATTACTAAAATATTCATTTTTTACCCTCCAATATCGTTACTTTTTTGATAGTTTTAGTTTACTACGGATTTTAATAAAATGAAAGCACTTACATCAAATTTTTTATAAAATGGAGGTTTTCTATGACACTGATTTCATGTCCCGAATGCACACACAATATTTCCAGCGCGGCAGTTTTTTGTCCAAGCTGTGGTTATCCATTAAAAATTACGCCAAAAAAACGGCGCAAACTCCCAAATGGCACCGGAAGCATCAAGCATCTGTCCGGCAGACGTTCCCGTGAATGGGCGGCATATCCGCACGTCACCAGATTTTCCCCGAACGGTTCTCCCATTCTTGGACCCGCAATCGGATATTTTAAAACATACGAGGAAGCATATCAGGCGTTGATTCTTTACAATGCTGCAGCACAAATACCCAAAGCTTCGAACGCGTTTGCATCCTCTAACACGTCCACTAGTCTCGCTCCACAATATCAGGACATTACGTTTTCCGAGCTTTATGAGCTGTACTATTACAACAAGTTCCAAAACTCCAAGAAAAAGTTTTCGCGTGCTTCTAAATATTCCAGCAATGCCGCCTTTAAAAACTGTAAGGTGCTTCATAATAGAAGATTTTTAGAACTTCGCAAAGTTGATTTGCAGGAAGTCGTCGATACCTGCCCGCTAAAACATGCAAGCCTTGAACTGATTATCACGCTTTTTAAAGGAATGTATACATACGCCCTGCAAAACGATATTACTGAAAAAGACTATTCCAAATATGTAAGCATCAACATCGCCGATGACGACGAATGCGGTGTGCCATTCTCACAGACCGCACTGGAAACGCTTTGGAAACACAGACACCACAAAGACGTTGGCATGATTCTTTTAATGATTTATACGGGATTTCGCATATCCGCTTTTCAGACTATTCATTACAACCGAGCCGAAGAATATTTTCAAGGCGGCGTAAAAACAGCATCGGCAAAAAACAGAATTGTCCCGCTGCATCCTGCAATCCGCGGATTTGCGGCAGAATTTTTTGACAGTTTTCTATCAGAGAATGGAATGCGTTTTCAACCGTATAAGTGCCGAAAAGAATTTTATGCAGTGTTAGACGCACTCAACCTTACAAATTCTGACAACGGCACAAAGCATACCCCGCATGACTGCCGTCATACGTTTTCCTGGCTATGCGATAAATACAAGGTAGATGAGCTTTCAAAGCATCTTTTAATGGGGCACTCGCTGGGTAGTGATGTCGAACGCTCTGTTTACGGGCACAGAACGCTTGACGAGCTTCGCGCGGAAATTGCAAAAATTGAGGTTCCGATTTGTCGCTAATTTGTCGCTAACGCAGACTATGCAGCGCATTATTTCGGAATTTTTCCGCTGTAATTTGTCACTAGTCTGTCACTAATCTGTTGCTAATCTGTTATGAAAACGGCGCAGTTTGCAGCAAGCGGAATGCGCCGCAGTGCTGTATTCTTAAAAGTGTGGCTGAATTTTTTATGTGGTATTTTAAGGCATCCCTATAACCTTAAAAAATCACTTGTTATTGAAAGAGGTGTTGACGGTACGGCGGCAAGCCCGATTCGAATATGAGTAAGGTCAAAGTTGATAAAATACCGGATCAGATTTATGATGGAACGGCACATTGCATTGTCCCACTGTAACAGTAAGCGGTCTTACACCGTCATCATTTGACGGGGAAGGCAATTATGTTGCAGGTGATTATGATACTGCATACTACAACAACACGGATATCGGTATTGCTTCCGTAGTTCTTACAGGTAATCTTGAAAAAGGCTATTATGGTACAAAAGTTGTGACCTTTAAGACCCTTGCAAAACCTTTCAACACTAAGGATTATTCCGTAATGGTTAAGGGGTCATTTGACGGAAAGACATATACGGCAACAACAGATGAAGAATATAAGAATTTAGTCATTCCTTCAACAGGCTCATCAATTACATTTGGAAACGTTGTAAGGTTATCAGCAATGAAGGTTCAGATGATGTCAGACTTACAGAAGGCGTTGATTATACCGTAAGCTATAAAAATAATAATAAAGTCGGAACAGCAACTGTTTCCATTGCAGGCAAGAATCTCTTAAAGGGCAGCCTGAAAGATGCCGGAAGCTTCGAGATTATTGCAAAGAATCTTCGTATCTAAGCTATGCCACTATCGAAAATATCGTTATTAATGTGACTGAGGATAATCTCAAACCAGGCGGTAATTGGGAATATCTTGTTAAAGACGGTGTTGATGATAAAGCATTCGAAACGGCTGCGAAAGAAAAGATATATGTATTCGATTCGAAAGGCAATAAAGTTTCACTTGTGTATAGTGATGATTATTTGATAACAGAATACACAAACAACAAGGTTGATGTTTCTAAGTTAACATTCGACGAAACCGGCTATGCAAGCCAAACAGCTACAGCAACAATCAAAGGTGAAGGCAACTATACCGGAAGCAGAACGATTCAATTTACAATCCGAGTAAAGAAAACAGCATAAACCATGCCTTAACAAATAGGGAAAGGAGCGGATAAACCGCTCCTTCCTCTGTTTGGGCAATATCGTTAGCATAAAAAATACCAATAATGAAATGTCAACTAACAAAGGGGCATATCAGTTTACTGACAGCCCCTTTACACAATACCATATTAAGTTTTATTATAGCAGAGTATATGAACACTTGTCTGTTAAATTAAATTTGTAAATAGATTATTATACAAACTATTGGGAATGCCGTAATTTTTTTTGATCCTGAATTACTTCTTTGATTTTTAAATCACTTTCATCCAAGCATAATGCTTGGATTTTCCATTCAGGCCATTGCGATATTAAATCTAATAACGCCGATTTTTTTATATCTTTTTCAATGTTTATAGGTGCTTTTTCCAGTGTTTGCATTTAATCTAATCCCTTCTTTATTTCTCTCTGTTCCCATTTTAATGCTTCTATGACCTCTTTGTCAATATAAGATGTGGAAATCATTTGACATCGTACACGTGCATTTTTTTCATTCCATTCTACGCAATAACCATCTTCATTTTTTCTTTTAATTCGCATTCCTGTGCTAAGCCGCAAAGAAAAAAGGTCATAAAAACGCCTTGGACCAATGCCAACAAATTCAATAAAATCCACTTTATTGGCTTCTCCCGTTAAAGTTATTGAGTCACTATATAATTCCAAGGTATGGCTTTTAGGATATGGCTCAATATAGACAACCCTTTTTATCCCAGTCGAAACAATATGCTTGGCACAATTATGACATGGAAATGTACTGCAGTATAGGGTAGCACCCTCTATAGATATTCCGTTTCTAGCGCAAGACATAAGCGCAGACATCTCTGCATGCACTGGTCTTCCATATTCTGTTAATTCTTTTAGAGTTGAAAGTATGGCAGAACGTGATTTCATTTTGATGTTAGAGCCATCATCATCTTCTTCATTGTATTCAAAAAGATCCACAATCTTATCTACAATCTTCTGTATATTTTGTTTATTAGAATCGTAACCTCGCATATAATCCCGCCCGTTTGGAAAATCCTTGTAATCGGAATCAGGCCAATATTGTCCGCCGCCAAAACAGGGAACATCATTTGCACCAGTAGCTACAATATCATGGCTTTTTGCAATTACGGCACCGACCTGACGGGATAAATCTGCTGATCTTAATCCCGATGAATAAGCCATAAACATCGCATACTCATCAAAAGTTGGTGTAATAAAAGGATTTCCAAAAATAAGATTTAAAATTCTATCAATCTGAAGTTTTAATATCTCCTGTCTTTCTTTGTACTTATTTGTGTCAAAATGTATATTTGCAGAAAGATGAAAATCGGCAAGTTCAAAAACGGCTCGCGTATGTTGTCCAAATTTTTCTGTTTCTTCCATATCGCGGTGTATGAGTTTTTCTGCATCTGATTTTCCCATATTTCTTTCATACATTAAGTATTTAATTCTAGATTCTTCAGATTCATTAATGACAAACATATAAAATCCAGTAGGATAAATTTCTCTCAGCTTGTCCACTTCATCTGGATGTTTTAGCGAATCTACAATAAAAGCCGTCTTGGGAACTTGAATCTGCGCTGTATCCTCTTTGTTTATCTTCTTTGATTTATCCTGACGAATCCGATTAATGCAATGAGCAACGCCAGAAGCAAGAATATTATATGGTTCTGACGGTGATGCTTTTTTTCTAAGCTCATTCCCCTGATCCATTAATTTATTTATCCGATCGTATGAAGAACTGGATTCGGATATTTCATCTGCAAGAGAAGGTTCAATTAACTGTTTTGAAATTTTAATAACTTCAGAATTATAGCCAAAACTTTGTAAACGATTTTTAATTAAATCAATTACGGTTTTTATATTAGTGCCAACGGCACAAGCTAATCCAATAACCAGTTCACTGTTTGTCAGTTGATCATTGCTATATTTTTCCATAAATCCACCTTTTTTTCTTAATTATAATATTCCTTTGGCAATTTGTAAATTATTTCTTTACATTATTTGACATAATATTCCTCTTTTTGATATAATTACTAAAACTTTGTAAAGGAGGATTCAGTATGATTCCGCAGAATAAACAGATTTCTGATTTTACCAGTTTTGAAGCAGAAGGATTGAACGGCGTGGAAAAGGTTATTTTTACCAGGAAAAATTTGATTATTGGGAAGAATGGTTCCGGAAAAACCCGCTTTTTGAAAGCTTTAGAGAGAGAAAAAAAGGGACAGGATAAAAATGATGTCGTGATAACATTATATTTTCCAGAAATCCATTCTTTTTATAACGCAGGTTTGTCCGAATCACAATCAAGCGCTTCCGAAGATCCTGCAACGGAAGTTTATCCCTATGATTTATTATTTGAAAATGAAGATCACTCTTTTTATGATTTTTTAAAAATTATGGAAAATGATAGAGGAGATTTTTTAGAAAATATTTTGACAGCTTTGTCCATGAGAAGAGCAGCAGCGTCTGCAAAAGCAAAAAAAACGTTTGAAGAATTAAATGATATTTTATCGGAGTTTTTGGAAAAGAGACTCTATATAAAAAAAGATGAGAATAAAATCTATATTGAAAAGATGGTGGACGATACAGTAACAAGACAGTTACCTTTAAAAGAAGCTTTATCGGAATTCTCTCCAGGAGAATTAATGCTGTTTTACTTATCCGTTTTTCTAATAACAGTTAAAAAGAAATCCGCCAAAAGTGTAGTGCTCATTATTGATGAGCCAGAATTACATCTTCATCCTCGTGCATTAATAAAAATGGTAAAAACACTAACAGCTTTTGAATCCGTCTCCGAACTTTGGATTGCGTCCCATTCATTGTTTTTAGTCCCCTTATTTTCGTTTGAAGAAATTGTTTTTATGCAGCAGGGCAATGTTTTGAGCCGTAACAGTCAGACCTATAAAGAATTATATGATTCACTGGTAGGTTTAGAAAATATAAATGTTTTCGAGTTTTTAAAGTCAATAGAGAACTGGCAATACTATCAGTTTATTGTAGAATGTTTTTGTCTTCCTGCGTCCGTTGAAAAGTATGATATCAAAGATGAACAATTTTGTAAATTATTGGAATCAGTAAGAAAAAATATGAAATTAGGACCAATTCGAATGTTGGATTATGGTGCAGGAAAATATCGAATTTGGGAATGTATACAGTTATTGCCTGATTCCGAAATTTTGAAAAAAAATATAATTTATAGCGCATATGAACCCTATCCCGAGCAAAAAGATATTAAATCTTTTACATTGTATACTACGTTTGAAAAAATTTATAGAAAGGAAAAATTTTTTCACGTAGTAGTTTTAATGAATGTATTACATGAAATTGAAGTAAGTAAATGGCTGGATACATTTCAATGTATCCAAAATATATTAACAGACGACGGTGTCCTTGTATTTTTAGAAGTGCTTTCTTTATCAAAAGGTGAACAACCATACGGGGATAATGGATATCTTGTACTACAGGATAAGCAGATAAAGATCTTGTTTAATGATAATAATATTGTTAATATGCGAAAAGGAAATAAGGAAAAGTCAAATTGTTGGATGGTAACCAAGAAACAAATCGGAAATGTGACAAATGAGACTATTAAAGAAAGTATTATATCTTTACGCGACAGTAGTTATCATTTATTAAAAAAAGAATACCAAAATAAGATCAATTTTGCACACCAAAAAGAAGGGAGTCAGGAAACACAAATAGCTGCAAGAAAATATGCATTTTTATCACAACAATATATAAATGCTAAACTTGCTCTAGACATAATGAAAGCCCCAATCGAAATACCGGCGGGCACAATCGAAATAGAATCGGGATCTTTTAAAACTACAAAGCCAACAATTAAAGTGACCGCCATAAGAGAAATTCCTGATATATAATTTATTATAATATCTTGAATATACAAAACAGAAAAAGCAGCTTAAAATGTCCAATGCCATTAAATTCAGCGCTGACAATGCTTTGGCACATAAGAAGAAGGAGCGGATAAACCGCTCCTTCCTCTTATGTCCTGGTATGAAATTACTGTACCTTAATGCTTATGTTCTTAAAGCCTGAGTACGCCTTAATGCCATTTACAGTCGCAGCTGTAATTGTAACGCTAAGTGACTTTCCGCTCTGAATCTTTGATGCATCATAGCTTACATTAATGTACTTCGGATCAAGTGTATTACCGTTAATAACAATCTTTCCAGCAAGAGCTGCTTTGATTGCTGCCGTTGTTGCTTCCGCATCTTCCGGCTTTTCAATCGTAGCTGTCGTATCTTTTGCTACAAGAACGCGCTTTAAGTCATATGTCTTCTTAACAAGCGTATACTTGAATACTCTTGTACCACCGAATCTACCTGTACCATATATTGTTACATTCTGCTTTCCGGCAACAGTTGCTGCGGTATTCTCATAGTCATACGTATAATCATTTGTCTGATTCTCAGAATCCCTGTTCTCAAAGTTACCGAATGATAACTCGCCAGTCTGCGAATGTGTCAATATCATATAATACGGAGCATTCTCAGTAGCATCCTTTGTATGATTGTTCAATCTGTTGCGTGCACCCAAGGTCGCTTTCTCAGCCTCTGTGTCATCAACGAAGTATATCGGTGTTGTCTTCTCTGTTGTCTTGTCGATTATCTGAAGTTTTGCTTTCGCAATATCATAATAAGCTACTCTGAACTCAGCTACAACAATACCCGGATCTCCGTCTGCAAGCGGCTTGAAGTTTGCACCTACAGGTTTTGCGTATACAGTTACATTAAGACCCTTATTCTCGTCAATTGCAATTTCTGCCTTTCCTGCCTCTTTATCCTGAGGATTGAATGTAACAGTCTGTGTAGTCACTGTTCCATTCTCTGCTGTTGTTGTCACATTGTACTTGTATTCCAATGTGTAGTCGCGGTTCTTTGAAAGCGGCTTCTTTACATTTACTAACACAACTTTAGACTTCTCCAAATCTGAAGCTTTGATAGAAGGTTTTCCGTTTGTAAATACATCCGATACAGACTTCGCCGTAATGTTTCCTGAAGTAAAGTCACAAGGAGTAATGGTGTAATCAATTTCTGTCTTTGCCGTACCCTTTAAGCTTCCCTTCCATGAAATAACAGCCTTTGCAGAATCGTTTGCATTCTTGTTATTCTTGTAAGAAATCGCATAGTTTTTCTTAGATACCGTGTTACCGTTGTACTTAACAATAATATTTGTTAATGTTCCACCCGGTGTGTATTCAGCTGTCGGAGCATATCCAACTTCCAAATCTTTGTTTGTAAACATATACTTGCCATTTTCAGCGGCAATCGTCGTAACGGATGCGGCTACCGGCGTAATCTTGAATTTGAAATTAGCCGAACCTGAGTAATTGTGAATACCGGTAACTGTCAGTGTTGCGTTGCCTGCCTCAGTGTTTGTCTTATACTGATAGGTATATCCATATCTGTAAAGACCGTCTTCTTTTTCGTTGACATCCTTGCTGCCCTTCTTAACACCTTCCACAACAACATCTTCACCGTTTGCATCTTTTACAATAACGGAAATTTTGCCCTGTGCAAGCGCTGCGCCTGTATATTCTTTCGAATCAGCGAAATTAGCAACTGTTACATTTACACCAGCCTTCAACGCTGTCTTTTTAATTGTAAACGGTATCGTCTTGCTTCCAACGAAGCCTGCTTCCGGTTTTCCGGAAACCGTTATGGTTGCCTTACCTACATCAATATTGTTGATGTAATCAATTGTCATCTGCTCCGCATTAAATCCTTCCGGAACAGGTGTAATTGCCTTTCCTACATAATCGTAAGAGCTTGCCGCAAGTTTCATGGCTGTCTTGCTGATGTCCTGGGCATTTGCCGGATCAAGAAGGATAAACTTCGTATTCAGCACGCCTGTATAATTGCCGCTTGTTCCCTGCGTTGCGTCAATTGTTACATCATATTCCTTTGCCTCACTGTAAGAATCCTGCTCGCTGGTAACCACATAATCTTTACCTGCCGCAAGTTTCTTACCGCCATAAATCAATGTCGGAGCAACTTTCTTTGCCTTTCCGTCAGCCAATGCACTCAGACCGGATACTGATACGGATGTTGTAATATCAACAGGATCAATATCAAAGTAATATTCATATGTTCCCTGATATGAACCCTTAAGCGAAAGGATTAAAGTAGGTCTCTTTGTATCAGGAATATCCTTATACCGCTCATCACCTGCTACATATGCGTTTACGTTATTCTTATAGCTTACCTTATAGTCTGTAAATGCAGAGCCGTTTAAGTATACGCGGATTTCAGGCTTTAC
Organism: uncultured Lachnospiraceae bacterium; assembly: GCA_910586715.1. Taxonomy (GTDB): domain Bacteria; phylum Bacillota; class Clostridia; order Lachnospirales; family Lachnospiraceae; genus COE1. Next base: position 6,731 of record CAJUJG010000010.1, on the reverse strand, counting down.
AGCTGTACCAGTATACTCTACTTCTTCGAGATACTTCACGTAAATACCATATTTCTTTTCTGCAATTACATTGTTGAGCTCTTCTGACAACTCCGGTGATGTTGTGTCATCAAGGATTGTACCATCTCCTACAGATACAGTACCGTCCGTCTCTTCGTCGCCCTTAAGCTTGTCACTGTCAGCAGAAGCCTCTCCGCCAAGTCCAATGTTGTTTTCTCCTGCCTTATCCGTAAGCTTCAGGAAACCAGCCATGTTGATTGTACCATCGTCATTTCTGCCTAAAAGAACACCGTTCTTGTCAGCATAAATTGTGTTGGTTCCCTTAAATGTTGTTGATTCAAACCAGTCAGCTAATACCTTGTTTCCAGATGCATTCATAGCTGCCTTTTCCTTCGGATTCCAAAGGTATGTCGTATCATTTGTATAATCTGCTGCATTCTGGTTCTTAGCAGAGATTTCATCGACAACAGTCTTATATTTTGTCCTGTATGAAATAACACCTGTTGTCTCATATCCTGTTGTCTTTACATTTGAGTAAGTATATAAAGCTACGTTTGAACCCTCATTGTTAAATGAAACAGAGTTCCGAATCTTATTATTTGAGCAGCTGTTTGAGTCAAAGCCCTTTGACTTATTTGCAAATGCTACAGAATTATAAAGCTTGTGACCTGAGAAAATAGGATTTCCATTTTCATCTTCCTTATAGTCTGCATCATGGATGCTTCCGCCAGGAAGACCGTCGCCGCCCATCTTAAATCCATTACCGTTTCCGGCATTCTTTTCCGTGCCTTCCAAATCAAGCTTGCCATCTTTGTTAACAAGAACATAACCGTTCTTATATGCAACACAGTTCTGGATTGTAACAGAACCAATCTGTCCTGACTCAAGTTTTGCAAACAAATCCCAGCCGTCGTCAGCATTGTATGCCGCGATACATCCGTCAAATACATTTCCGCTTCCGATTGTCAGCTTCGCTGCGAAACCGTCCGCATCTTCATAACCGTGGTCTGCATTCAGGAATGAAGTACAGTTCAGTACGAGGTTATTCTGCGGCCAGTATTTATAAGTATCATTTCCGGAACCGCTGACCTGGATACCTGTATTACCGTTCTTGTATGTATTTACCTGATCCATTACATTGTTGCTTCCTGAAAGCTGAATACCTTTCTGTCCGTCAAGAGAACGAGTAACGTCGAATCCCTTGAAGTACCAGTAGTTTCCTCCTAATGTCATACCTGTAACGGCTTCGTTAAAGTCAAATACAGGTCTTTCTTTTGCCTTGGGATCTGCAATCATCTTGATGTAATTCTTGTACTTATCTTCGCCTTCTCCTGCCGGCTTACCGTTTACGCTTGTCTCAATCTTAATTGTCTTATAAAGGCTGTATCTGCCGCCTGCAAGCATAATCGTCTGTCCTGGCTGCACGTACTTGATTGCCGTATAAATATCAAGCGGATCATCTGAAGTACCTGTAGCCGTTGATTTTCCAGTCGGAGCTACATAGAGGTTCTGTCCTTCCTTACCATACTTTCTGTATTCCACAGTCAGCGGAAGCGTTACAGGATCGTATGTACGAAGAGCCGTAAACGCAGGAGGATTCTTCATGTTCTTGCTCGGTGTGAATGTCAGTGTAAATACATTGTTTCCAACCTCAAGTCCTGAAAGCTCAATATGCGCCTTTGTGTCCTTATTGTTGTCACCGTCTTCAAGCGCTGCCTTTACTGTGTCAAGGCTGCCTGTTACATCTGCTTTGCCGACAATCTTGTTCTCGCTGTTTCTTACTTCAAGCTGACCATCCCAGTTACTTGTAAAGATCAGGTCATAATCGCTTGTGTTTGTAACAGATGCAGATGCGATTGCCCTTGTAAGCGTAATATACTTTGTAGGCTGTTCTTCTGCGGGCTCGTAAAGTGCAGGATCCGTCGTGTCAAATACTACATCCTTAAATGTAACGTTTGCATTTCTTGCTGCAAAGAAACCTACATAAACTGTATCCTCTACAATATGGTTCAATGCTTCCGGATCATAGTATTTCTGTGTTACAACCTTGCCGTTTGGCATCTTATAGCTCAAGAAATAACCTGTGTTATTTTTCTCAAGCGTAAGCTCGAAGTCTACATATGTTTCTGATGCGTCTGAAGGAGGAACATTCGTTACCCATTCACCCTTCTTTGAATCCCATGCGCCTGCATTTCCTACCATGTTACATGTTGTAGTAATGCCTGCTTTTGCGTATTTTGCATAAGTCGTGTCAAGCGCTGTCTGTACTGCAGAGAAATTCTTCGGAGCTGCAATATCTCCTGCTGTAATCTGGTCTACGTCTTCCTTTGTTGCGCCAATCTTTTCTGTCGCGCCGACACCAATTTTCATGGCAATCTTAGGCTTTGAAGTATCTGTTGTTACATTCTCACCATCCCAGTTATACTCAATCTTAGAGACAACTGCCTGATAAGAGTTCGTCCATAAATAATCTCCATTACCGTTTTCACCAACCTGGTCGGATGCCATAAGACCAAATCCGTCCTGTCCGTTTGACAGTACCCACTCATTTACGTGTGCTGTAGCGGAAAGTCTGAAGTTTGTTGTCTTAGGATCGATTTCCGTATAATAGAATGCAAGTCCGTCAATTGTGTTCGGAACGACCTTACCTGCGCCGCCCATTGACCATACGTTTACCCAGCCCTTGTAGAAGTCGCCGGAGAAACCATTCTTCGGTACTTCGGAAGCGGAAGTGTACTTGCCGCTTTCGTCCGTGATAGGGTTACCGTTTTCATCATTGTCCACTTTCCATGTCTTGCTTGTAATGCTTGTAGAAGAACCATAAGCTGCAAATGACCACTTATTCTGCTTCTCTTCTGTAATTGTTTTCTCGAATGCACCTGATTCCAATGCAGAAACGTCGGCATCTCTTGTGGAAAGTGCAGTGAAGTAGTAAGTCTTTCCTACCTCAAAACCGTCCATTTCGACATTTAATGCTGCCTTTGTCTTAATTGTGCCGTCTTCATTCAGTTCTGCCTTAACAGAATCCGCAGACTTAACAAGCTGTGTGCATTCTTCGTCTGCATATGCTTTAACAGTATATCCCGTTGCTTCTTTTGCAGCTGCCCATTCAATCTCAACCTTGCCGCCGCCTAAGTTTGTTACACTGCTGATTGCAGGAGGATCAAGCGGAAGTTTAAATTCGAACGGAGCGCTCTCTGCACTCTCTTTCGGGTCATATTCTGTCTCGTTGCCCTGCTCGTCAACAAACATATCACGTGTTAATGTTGCCTTGAATGTAAAACTGTCTGATTTACTCGGCTTTATTGAAATAACATGTGTATTCTTTTCTGCCTTTGAAACGCCTGAACCTGCTACGTTTCCTTCAGAGTCATACATCTCAACGGTTACTGCATCGCCGCCCTTTGTGCCGACAACAGCATCAACCGTAATATCAATCTGTCTTCCTACATCTTCAGGCTTATCTTTCGCATCAACATGAAGCTCTACCTTTGATATAGCAGGGTCCGCAATATACTCCCAATTCGTACGCTTTATCTCTGTATACTTTGCATACGAAATATCATATACTTTTACTTTTGTGCCATCGCCGTAGAAATAATAGGTATAGCCTGCATCGAGGATAAATGTCAGTGTTCCTTCCGGAATCGCTGTATCTGATTTGTCCTCAACAATCGTTTCCGTACCGTCTTCAGCCACCTGAACTTTTACGAGATGATACGTTTTGGATGCCGAACCGGTTACAAATGTAACTTTCGCATCCTGTACTGCCTTCATCTTAAATGCTGCGGCAGGTGCATTGGGAATCTGACCTGCATTCGGCTTCGGGTTTGTTTTTCCCTGTATGGAAGCTGAATACGAAACGCCTTCAATCTCTTTTGCAGGATCAAGTGCGGTTGCCGGCATATCTTCCAATACATTAATTAATACATACTTTTCGTCGCCATATGTCTCAGCTGCCTTTAAGCCTTCTGCAATATTAATGTTTCGAGGCACCATTCTTGTTGTATCGTTGCAGTATTTAATGTCGCAAACTTCTACATTACTGCCGCTAACATAAAAGTAATATCTGCATCCAGCATCCATATTAAGCTTAAGGAATGTTGGTACAGAAGTATCTTCTTTAACAATCTCATCAACTGTTTCTGTACCATCATCACCTATTTTAGCTTTAATAAAGTAAAATGCCTTACTGCTAGGTCTTAATGTAAACCAAATTTTTGCATTTGTAGCAGCATCCATTCTAAATGCCGTTCCCTCAGTAGGGATTTCTCCCTTATTAGGCTTGGGATTTTTCGCCCCTTTTACAAATCCATCATATGTTACATCGTCTACCGTGGTAATTTCTTCTTTAAAAGGCATGTCTACCAATACGTCAAGTTTTAATATTGTTTCATCGCCATATATTTTTCCGGCAGCTAAACCAATCAGTTCTTTACCTTCCGCATTAGTAAATGAATCTTTAATATTGATTGTCTTCCATTCAATGCCGTCTTCGTTTTCCACGATTTCAGCCCTGCCGTCTACAGTAGCTGCCTCGCTGGTTTCAGCAGTTTCGCCTTCGCCCTTTCGAGAAGCTACGCCAAACGAATACTTCTTACCGAATTTAATGTTCTTTATAACATCCTTGCCAACAGTATACTTAACTGTCGTTATGCCTGTCGTTTCATCTTTGCTGGTATTCTCTTCGTTAGGAACCAGTATTTCTTCATACAGCTTCGTAGAACCATCCATTATGGAAATAACATAGCTGTCCGCGCTGTCTTCAGCAACTAAGCCCTCAACTGCTTCCCATGTCAATTCAATAATCGGGTCTTCTTCTGTTGACGCATTCTTTGCCGTTAATTTTGCCGGCTTTGCGAGCGGAAGCTTAAAATCAACCGTGACTGCTGCTTTTTCTTCATCTGTCATCTCTGCATAAGCCTTGCTCTCTTTTGTTTCATCTGCAGCGTCTTCGCCTTCACCTTTACGTGACAGGACTGCTTTAAAAGTATAAGTGCCTGTACTTACTAACTGCTTATCCGTAAAAGTAACTGTGCATTCTTTGTTGTCTGAAACACTGCTTTTTGAAATTGAAATATTTTTATCATTATCGTCCTTTATCGGATTTCCATCTTTATCACAAAGAATAACTTCAACTTTCTCACCACGACCAGCAGCGATATCAGCTGTTACAGTTACGGTAACGCTGCCTTTTAACTTGCCTGTTTCAGCATCTGCGTCTTGAACAGCGCTTTTAATTACCGGAGCTTCTACAAGAGACCACTCAATCTTAGGTTCTTCCGTATCACCACCGTCTGCAGGTTTTGTTTCCGTTATTATGATATTATGAAACTTCGTTTCGCCTGCGCCTACAGATATGTATAACCATTTACTGTTATCATCTTCAGTGGTTATATATGTTGTGTCGTAATCAGATGTATACTTTTTACTACTGCCAAAAAGACCATCTATAGCTTCGTTATAATCGCTGTCTGAATCTTTATGGTGTATATTTTGTACGCTTCCCGGCGCTTTTCCAATAACTACCCATCGATTATCAGATACGCTAGCTACCTCTAATGCAATATTTACAGAAGTAGTTGCACTATCCAACGGAATCGCAATACAGCCTGTGTCGCCGCTTATGCTTAATCCTTGACCATCCTTTTTGTATTGGACTTTCGCTCCTTTTACTAAAATTCCTTTTAAAGAATCTCCAACTGCTATCGTAGCTCCACCAGCGGGATACTTTGACTTAAACTCCCAAGATGTAGTGCGTTGATTATTTTCCCATTCGCTTTGCGCATATGTTACATTATCACTATTGATGTCTTCAGCCTTTACATCCTCATCACTATCATCCGCAGAGCTTTCCTCTTCCGTAGTCGTCTCCTCTACCGTTTCCGTCTCGGTCTCATCCACAGTGCTTTCCACTGCTTCCGTATCCGTTTCGGTCTGCGTAGTATCTTCTGTCTTTGCTTCCGTGGCGGTCTCTGTCTCAACGCTTGTTGTCTCAACATTGGTTGTCTCAACAGGTTCCGTTGCCGCCTCGTCAGCGTCGCCTTTGCTCTCGCTTTCACTGCTTTGGGCAGCCGGGGTTTCCGCTTCGGCATTCTCATCATTCGAATCCGATTTGGCTTCCTCCTCCGCCGGTTCAGCAGCGACAGTTTCTTCCACCTCGGAAACGATTTCCGTCTCCTGTTCCGGTGCAAGCTCCGCAGCGTAAGCAGACATATTTGACATAATCATAGCGCCCGATAAAACAACCGCCATGATGCGTCTTGCCAATTTGCCCTTAAATTTACTCATAGGTTCGCCTTCCTCCCTTGTGTGTTCCTATTTCAGACATGATAACCTGTGCAAATTTTTATAAAAATTTAATATTACTTTATAAAAATTTAACAAATTGTTAAGGATGCCTTAATATAACACACCAGTTTTCTTGTTTTCTTGTTTCAACTGGTCTTTTTTGCACTAAATAGTACCAAATTTCGTCGCAGCATTCGATCTTTTTTTACCATTTTGTCCAAAAATTAACCGAGTATATTCATTTTAACAAATAACTATACCATTTTCAATATTTGATTGTGTAATTTTTTCTATTTCATTCGTTTTTCTCAGCCAGACTTTCCATTCTTTTTTTGTTACATTTGCACAAACACATGGAAAACACAGAAAAAAAGAGTCCGGTCCACCGGACTCTCGCGCCGGAGCGCGGTTGCTTTAGCAACCATATTCCTTAGCGCGGA
>CAJUJG010000009.1:55267-94081 GCA_910586715.1 uncultured Lachnospiraceae bacterium | reverse complement strand
AAAAAAAATCATTTCACAAAATCAGTTACAAAGAGACTCCGAGAGTACATTAAAATAATTTCCATGTAAAAATAACTGATATTTACCACACAATCTCAGGAAACGCCAAGGCAAGCGCGCCGGCAGCGAGTCCTCCGACGAACAGCCAAATCAGCTTTTCGGTAATCGTGTCGAGTTTCTTTTTGGTTTCGGCTGCGGGCTTGTTTTCCAAAACGGTGACCTTTTCGTTGAGCTTGTCCTGTCCGGATCTTACTTCTTTTACATCCTCTTTTATGTATGCCATATCTGTAGCGATAGACTTTACGGAAGAAGTTAAGTCGTAAATGGCATCCTGTTTTTCCCGCAGTTCGTGCAGCTCGCTGTCGTGGGCATCAAGACGGTGTTCATTTGATTTGCTTCGGCTGTCCGTTTCCTGAATGCGGACTGCCAGCTCTGTATAATTTTCATCCATGATAAAATTCTCCTCTCTAAGTCTGCTTTATCTGCCCGAGTGCTGCCTCAAGCAGAACGCGTATTTGTTCTTTGGTAATCATCTGTTTTTTGGAATTAAACATTCTGTCAATAAAGCAGATTACATATTCCCGCTTTTCGCTGCCGCATTGCGGGGTATCGAAAAGCACTTCGGCGGCGCGGACTGCCTTTTCGGTCCATTCGGCAATTTGTGCCAGCCGTGCAGCGGAAATTTTAGCTTTGATGTATGGAACAAAAAAGCCTGTAATTATGGCGCCCAGTATCGGGACGCACATCAGTACGGTTTCAAATAACTTGTCATTCATATAATCATCATTCCTTTCTCTTCATCTGTCGTTTGGAGTGGCAGACGCTAATAGTGTTTAGTTACCGGTATCCATGCGTTTAAACCATGCAGTGGCGTCAAAATGATTGTCTTTGTCTCCCCACGTGGCGACGCTCATGGATTGGATGTTGTAGATGTTGTTGTTGGAAAGCCGGAAAAAACAGTCCCAAAGCTGATATACGGTCAAATCCCATATGTTTACAATGTTAAGGGACTGGCTCTTGTTTGCAACGGCAGACAGAATGTTTCCAAGCTCCAGGTTGTCATCTGATTTGACCTGCTTTGCCTTTTTGGCTCTGCCCATTTGCAGCTTATTCATGATTTCCAATGCTTTTTTGCTTTTTGCTTTGGAAATATCTGCCTCCTGTTTTTGGCGGATGCCGTTTCGAAGGCAGACTGCTTCACAAACCTGCGGATAATTCTCGCTTGTAATCATTCCTGTTACATCATTGCCTGTCCGTACTAAAAATGCCTTATGATTTTCGGAATAAGACACGTCTTCTTTCAGGAAGAAATTCAGAATTTCACGAAGCATGTCCGCGGTGCGGGAATCGGCAGTCAGCAGCTCAAAGAGATTGGTCTGTATTTGTTCCGCATTGGGCATCGCCTGTAAACCGATTGCGGATAAAACGCTTTTGCCGTCCATTTGTAAAACGGACAGATAGAATTGATACGTGTTATAACCGATTGCGGATATTTCACGCAGCTTTGGCGAAACAATACCGCCGATTCCCGAAAGCTGCACGGGGGCTGGCGACAGCAAATCAAAATAGCTTAAGTTCAAGGTATCACCTCCTTTTTCCATACCTGTTATTCACAATAAGAAAAACAGGATGAATAACGGGAATGCCTTGAAAAATAAGGCGTTTCGTACATTCCAAAAAAGTCTAGCGGCAAAAAAAGAGGCGGAGCTTAAATTAAAAGCTCCACCTCGTATGCTTTAAGCCAGTAGTTGACCTGAAGCAGATATGCCAAAAGCTGCGGTCCTGCCATGAGCTGTCCGTAGAACGGTCTGCCATAGTCGGACGGATGCTGGATGAATTCAAGTGTTTTGTCAATGCTTATCAGCTCCCGCAGCGGGGAACGGGTGTCGGAAAGCACCTCTATAATTGCCGTGCGCAGGAGATTTTCGTATGCGGGATCGTAGGTCTTGGGGTACGGGCTTTTTTTGCGGTACAGCACTTCCGCCGGAAGAAGCCCTTCTGCGGCAGCGCGCAGAAGCCCTTTTACAACACCGTCTTTACATTTCATATCCCAAGGCACATTCCAAACATATTCCACAATGCGGTGGTCTGCAAAGGGCACGCGTGCTTCCAGTCCCGTGTGCATGCTTGTGCGGTCCATTCGGTCAAGAAGCGTCTGCATAAACCACTTGAGGTTCAAATAGGAAATTTCCCTTCTGCGGCGTTCGGTATCGGACTCTCCCTCTAACAGAGGGGTTTCGGAAACGGTTTTCCGATAGGCAGCATGGGCGTATTCTTCAAGCGGGAGCAGGCTGCACACGCTGTCTTTTAAGAGCATTGTGCGCGGTGCAAAATCCATTGACCACGGGAAGCAGTCCGCGTCAAAGCACTCCTTTTTGTGGAACCACGGATATCCGCCGAAGATTTCGTCGGCGCATTCGCCTGTCAGCGTCACCTTATGGTTCTTTGCGACTCTTTTGCAGAAATACAGCATGGATGCCTCTACGTCTGCCATGCAAGGCAAATCTCTTGCATCGACGGCTTCGAAAAGATAATCAAAAAGCTCCGCGTTTGAACATTCGAGATATTGATGGTTGGTACGGCAGTGCGCGATCATTTTGTCAACCCACGGTTTATCCTGTGAAGGCTGAAAGGCGTTTGCACGGAAATTTTTGTCGTTGTCTTTAAAGTCAAAGGAATAGGTGTCGAGCCGCTTACCCTGCTTTTGCAGCTCGGCTGCGCATACTGCCGTCACAAGACTGCTGTCCACGCCGCCGGATAAAAAAGTGCATATCGGAACGTCGGAGAGCATCTGCATCCGGATGGCGTCTGTCACCAAATCGCGGGTGCGCTCAACCGTTTGCACCCATGTGTCGGTATGCGGGCGGCTTTCCAGCTTCCAGTACGGATACACGTTAAAATCAGAACCGTAGTATTCCAAAAAATGCCCCGGCAGCAGTTCCGCTATATCTTTAAAAACACCCTTTCCATAGGTCTTTGCAGGGCCAAGACCGAATACCTCACACAAGCCGTCACGGTCAATTTGCGCCTTAAAGTCAGGGAAGCAGAGAATGCCCTTTAGCTCGGAGGAGAAGATAAACGTGTTTCTAAAATGGGTGAAAAACAGAGGCTTCACCCCAAGCCTGTCACGATACAGATAGAGCTTTCTGTCTGTTTCGTCCCATATGGCAAACGCAAAAATGCCGTTTAATTTTTTTACATAGTCGGTGCCGTGCGAAAGCCAGCCCATAAGGATAACTTCCGTGTCGCAGGATGTTTCAAGCACGATGCCTTCCTGCTCAAGTTCTTTTCGCAGCGCGGGCATGTTGTAGATTTCACCATTGTAGACAATGGCAGCGCGTTTGTTTTTAAGCTGGCGGGTCATCGGCTGGTTTCCCAAACTCAAGTCCAGTATGGACAGGCGGGTGTGGGCAAGCCCGCAGTTTCGTTCCAGGAAAAGTCCGTCGTTGTCAGGACCTCTGTGTTTCTGTTTTCTGTTCATTTTCTGAAGTACCCCGTACCACCTTGCGGATTCCTCGCGAAAGTTTACGTTAAAACTGCAAAAGCCTGCTATTCCACACATAGTCAGATGTCCTTTCCTACTATTATTATTGCGTATCCTTATCGGATTGGTAATCCATCAGGATCGGCTGGTACTGCTTATGCTCCAAAGCCATTTCAAGCGTGGGGATCAGAAGCTGCGTGTGCGCTACTAGCGAATTTGGCTTTTTTTCGTAATTATCCTGCCCGAACGGGACAAAATAGATATTTTTGCTGTTGCACAAAACGCCGATGTTTTTCAGGTTCATTCCCAGCCCGTCGTTGGTGGAAATAGAGATGACAAGCGGTTTATTGTTGCGCATGTGTGCTTTTGCAGCCATAAGGACGGGTGTGTCGGTAATGCCGTTTGCAAGCTTTGCGGCGGTATTTCCCGTACATGGGAGAATTGCAAGCACATCAAGATATGCTTTTGGTCCGATAGGCTCTGCGCCCTCGATTGAGGTAATCGGTTCGCGTCCCGTGATTTCTTTTATTTTTGTGACATATGTGTCAGGCTTTCCAAAACGGCTCTGAATGCTCTGTGAGGCGTTTGAGAGTATGGGATATACGTCGGCGCCTGCCGCGGTAAGCTTTTCAAGCTCCGCAAACATTTTCTCAAAAGTACAGAAGGAGCCGGTCAGCGCGACACCGACTTTTTTTCCTTTTAAATCCATATAAATCCTCTCCATTCCGTGTTTTTATTTTATGGGAATATTTACTCTTTTTGGCTGTTAATGTGCCGTATGACAAATTCTGAAAGCTGCTTTGCACAGCTTTTTCCGGCGTACTTTCCGGGAAGTCCGGGACAGTAGCATAAGTTTATGCCAAGCTGTTTTGCCGCTTCATAGTCGGCGCCCGCGCGGTTAGAAGCGATGTCAATGATAAGGCAGTCCTTAGAGGCATGTTCAAGACATCCGCGGTTCAGTATACATGCGGGAATCGTGTTGAAAAGATATTCGTAACGGTAAATGCCCTGCGCCAGTTTGGAGAGCGGCAGGGTGTGAAAGCCAAGGGACGCCGCGAGCGCAAGCTCCGTTTCTTTTTGTGAGCAGACGGTAACGCAGGCGCACATGCCTTTTAGGCGGTCCGCAATGATTTTGCCGCAGCGCCCGAAGCCCAGCACAAGAGAACTGCTGGCGTGAAGCACGGTGCTTTTGCGCAGAAGCGCCTCAAGGATTGCGCCCTCCGCAGTTGACACGGCGTTTAAGATGTTTAAAGGTTCGTCATGCATAAAGTCGTGACAGCATATTTCCCGTTCCTCGCAGATCGCGCGAAAGCTTTCGGGGATAATGCCCGCAAAAATGGTCTGCTGTCTGCGGATACAGCGCTGAAATTCTGCCACGGTAATTTCGGAATCGCTGTCCGCCTTTTCGCAGTAGATATGCTCTCCTTTGGAAAAGGGAATTCCGCACACGATAATGGAGGAGGAGCCGATACATTCACGCAGGCTGACGGTATCGCGGATTTTTGATTTTAAATGCCGGCTGCAGGGAACATCTGCTGTATTACAGCACACGACGCGCCAGCCTTTTTTTGCGAAATAGGGCGCCATATAGGCAGTCCGGCTGTCTCCGCCTACAATTGCTATATCATATTTTGTCATGGGATCCATTTCCTCCAATCGGCGAATGCTTTCGCTGTTGAAACTATATTGTAAAGTATGATAGAATAGAAAAAATGTGCGTGATTTTGAAAGGATGGGATACTAATGAGAATGACAACGCTATGCTACATCGAGCAGGACGGAAAGTACCTGATGCTGCACCGCATCAAAAAAAAGAACGACATCAGCCATGACAAGTGGATTGGCGTGGGCGGACACGGGGAATACGGTGAAAGTCCGGAGGAGTGCCTTTTGCGTGAGGTTCGGGAGGAAACCGGACTGCTGCTGACTTCTTATCGGTTCCGGGGGTTAATCACGTTTGTGAGCAATCAGTGTGAGCCGGAAATGATGTGTCTTTTTACGGCGGACGGTTTTGAGGGAGAACTGACGAACCTGTGCAACGAAGGAGAGCTGGAGTGGGTGGAGAAGGAAACGGTGCCCTCGCTTCCGACATGGGAGGGGGACAGTCTGTTTTTGGACCTTCTGCTTGCGGATGAGAAGCGCTTTTTTACGATTAAGTGCGTTTATGAGGATGACCGGCTGATCGAAAACAAAATTGCATTTTATTAAGGATTGCGCCGTGAAAGACGGCATGTTACAATAAACTTAGAAACCAATGGATATGCGGATATGCCGGTATGGCCCGCCGCTCGCGAGAAGGAAACGGAGGTACTATATATGTTTCAATTGGGAAGAAAACAGACACTTATAGTAGTGAAAGAGCTGGATTTTGGAATCTACCTTGCTGAGCAGTCTGACGCTGGCATGGACGACAGGGTTCTGCTTCCGAAAAAGCAGGTTCCGTCAGACTGTAAAATCGGAGATCAACTGGAGGTCTTTCTGTATAAGGATTCGAAAGACCGGATTATTGCAACGACCAACACGCCTAAAATTATGATAGGCGAGGTTGGGAGGCTGCGTGTTTCACAAATTACGGAAATCGGTGCGTTTCTTGACTGGGGTCTTGAGAAGGATATTTTGCTGCCCTACAAGGAGCAGACCGGTAAATTCAATGAGGGGGATGAAATTCTTGTCACGATTTATGTCGATAAGAGCAGCCGCCTTGCAGCGACGATGAATGTATACAAAGCGCTTCGGACAGACAGCAGCTATCAGAAGGACGATATGGTCACGGGTACGGTCTATCAGATTAACGAACAGGTCGGGGCGTATGTCGCGGTGGATGACTGTTTCTCTGCGCTTATCCCGAACAGGGAGCTTTTCGGGGATATTCGGGTAGGCGCTGCGGTTAAAGCAAGAGTCGCGGAGGTTAAGCCGGACGGAAAGCTTGATTTGAGTGTGCGTGAAAAGGCGTATCTCCAAATGGAGAAGGACGCCCATAAAATTATTGAAATTATGGAACGGTATGACGGGGTACTGCCGTTTACGGACAAGGCTTCTCCGGAACTGATTAAAAAAGAGACCGGTATGAGCAAAAATGAGTTTAAGCGCGCCGTGGGAAAACTTTTGAAAAACGGGGAAATCCAAATTAAACCGGACTGTATCGTGTTTAAAAAATAATATAATGATATGTCAAAATACCCCGCAGCAAGCTGCGGGGTATTTTGACTTTACGGACAGACAAAGCTTAAATGCTGATGTCAATGTTTGCACCAAGATCCGGATTGACAGAGCGCTCCATAGCTGCAGAGTCTAAAAGTTCGGTCATGGAAGCGCCCATTGTTTCTGCCATGTCAAGCGATTTGGAGAGCATTGCCGTGCCGACATCGCTTAAAAGATTTGTCTGTGCGATATTCATAGAAAGTCCTGCTATGTCCATAACAGCGTCCTCCTTTTGGGGAAATGTCCCTATTTACTATTTCGGCTTGACGCTGTAAAATATTATAGCAAACGACAAAAGTATTAAGTATTTGTAACGGAAATCCGGTAACAGTTCAGCCTAGGACTTTGCACTTGCTGCAAAGTCCGTGAAACAGCGTAGTGGAAGAGATGCATCAAGCCACCACGAAGTGGTTTTGCATGGCTTGATGCTTGTAACAGGAAGCCGAAGGCTGAACTGTTACGAAATCCGAAGGCTGAACTGTTACAAGTATTTACCAAAATGATTTTGTATATCTTGCATAAACGAATGAAAAATGCCGTCTGATAAGAAAATAAGAAAAATATTATAAAATGCATAAAAAAATTGCTATTTGCTATAGATTTATTTGTATAAATATATTAAAATGAAAACAGATTGCAGAGAAACAGCTTAAATACTTTGACCGATTTTTGTTAATATTGTATAAGCTGTCATGACGATGTTCGTCATGCACTTTGATTAAAATAAGGAGTGTGACACATGATTTCAAATCAGATTATGCAAAATACCATTGAAGGAATCAAAGCGATAGCGAGGGTAGAGCTTTTTGTGGCGGATATTGACGGAAAGCTTGTGGCTTCGACGAAAACCATAGGCAATACATTTGAACATTCCGTGCTTGAATTTGTGAAATCAGCGGCAGACAGTCAGGAGCTGCAGGGCTGTCAGTTTTTTAAGATTTATGACGACCAGCAGCTTGAATACATTCTGATTGCAAGCGATGCGGGAGAAAATGCATATATGGTAGGAAAGATGGCGGCATTTCAGCTGCAAAATCTTATGGTTGCCTACAAGGAACGCTTTGATAAGGATAACTTTATCAAGAACCTGCTCCTCGACAATCTGCTGCTGGTAGATATTTACAGTCGGTCGAAAAAGCTTCACATTCAAACGGATGTCAAGCGTGCCGTACTGATTGTGGAGTCGCCAAACGGCAAAGACGCCAATATTTTGGAACGGGTGCGCGAGGGCTTTGGGCAAAACGGCAGGGATTTTGTCACGGCGGTTGATGAGAACAACGTGATTGTGGTTAAGGAAGTGTCGGATACGGAGACAAACCGCGATATTGACAAGTATGCGCGCGCAATAGAGGAATGCCTTGTGAAGGAGGGCATTAAAGACGTGCACATTTCTTATGGCACAAACGTGAAGGAAATCAAGGAAGTAAGCCGTTCGTATAAGGAAGCGAAGATGGCGCTTGACGTCGGCAAAATTTTCTTTGCGGAGCGGGATATTATTGCGTACAGTGAGCTGGGCATCGGAAGACTGATTTATCAGCTGCCGATACCGCTTTGCAAAATGTTCATCAAGGAAATCTTCGGAGGAAAGAGCCCGGATGACTTTGATGAGGAAACGCTTACGACAATCAATAAGTTTTTTGAAAATTCGCTCAATGTATCGGAGACATCAAGGCAGCTGTTTATACACAGAAACACGCTGGTATACCGTCTTGACAAGCTTCAAAAAGGTACGGGACTTGACTTGCGGGTGTTTGAGGATGCGATTACATTTAAGATTGCGCTGATGGTTGTGCGATACATGAAGTATATGGAAAGTTTTGAGTATTGATACTGTTGAGCCGTGCAGCATCATGTAAAAACAGGTCCGCAAGTTTACTTGCAGGGACAAGTTTTTACATGGTGCTATAGGGCGAATAGCCCAAGTGAGATGGAGCGAAGCGAAAACGAACTTGCGCGGCGGGGTAGAATTTAATCGAGAACGAATAGCCCAAGTGAGATGGAGCAAAGCGAAATCGAACTTGGACGGCGTAGTAAAGGGAAATAAATAAGCAAATTAATATAGGGGTGAAAAAATTGAGAAGTACAATAAAAAGCCGTACGGCTTCGGGAAACAATGATACGGTTATTTTGATGGAGAATGTCAGCAAGGCTTACACGGTGGGCGTGCCGGCATTAAATGACGTTAATCTGCATATAAATAAAGGAGAATTTGTATTTATTGTGGGGGACAGCGGTTCGGGAAAATCCACGCTGATCAAGCTGTTGTTACGGGAGCTATTGCCGACATCAGGCAAGGTTATCGTCAACGGGACGGACGTGGTGCGACTCAAACGCAGGGGTATCCCCAAATTCAGGAGAAGCTTGGGCGTCGTATTCCAGGATTTCCGTCTGTTAAAGGACAGAAACGTGTATGAAAACGTTGCGTTTGCGCAGCGCATAATACAGATGCCAAACCGTGAAATCCGTAAAAACGTACCGTCCATTTTATCAACTGTCGGGCTTGCAGGAAAATATAAGGCAAGACCCAAGCAGCTTTCCGGAGGAGAGCAGCAGAGAGTGGCGCTTGCGCGCGCGCTTGTGAATAAGCCGAAAATTTTGCTTGCCGACGAGCCTACGGGAAATTTGGACCCGAAAAATTCATGGGAAATTATGAATTTGCTTGAGAAAATCAACAATAACGGAACAACAGTTCTTGTAGTCACACACAACCGCGAGATTGTTAATGCAATGAAGAAGCGGGTTATCACTATGAAGAAAGGCATCATTGTAAGTGATGAAGAAAAGGGTGGCTATATCGATGAGGATTAATACACTGTTTTACTGCATCAAGCAGGGAATACGGAATATTTTTAAAAATAAATGGTTTACGCTCGCGTCCATCGCGACGATTTCGGCGTGCTTGTTTTTGTTCGGACTGTTTTTTTCAATCCTGACCAATTTTCAACATATCGTGAAAAATGCGGAGGAGCGGTTTCCGGTAAGCGCACTTTTGGAAGGAAATATGAGTGATGAGCGCACACAGGAAATTTCAGGTATGATTTCAAGACGTTCGGAGGTCAAGGAGTGTATTTTTGTCAGCGCAGACGAGACATGGGAGCAGTTTGCAGAGGAAATGAATTTCGGGGATGTAAGCATCTTTACCGAAAATCCGCTTGAGGAATGCGCCCATTTTGATATTTATTTAAACGACGTGTCGGAGCAGGCTGCGCTTGTCGCTTATTTAGAGTCGATTGAGGGGGTCCGCAAGGTTAACCAGTCAGCGCTCACGGCACAGGCATTGACCGGTGTGAATGCGATTGTGAGTTATGTTTCGGTGGGAATTATCCTGATTCTGTTTCTCGTATCGATTTTCCTAATCAGCAATACCGTAACAATTGGTATTTCCGTGCGGAAGGAAGAGATACAGATTATGAAATATATTGGTGCAACCGACTTCTTTACCAGGGCGCCGTTTGTGATTGAGGGAATTATTATCGGGTTTATCGGTTCGTTAATTCCGCTGGTGGCAGTGTATTTTATTTATAACGAGGCGATGATGTATGTAGCGGGAAGGTTTCCGTTTTTATCACAGATATTTGAATTTTTGCCTGTAACGACTGTATTTACGACACTGGTTCCCGTATGTATTGCAATCGGTGTGGGCATTGGATTTTTGGGAAGCTTTACGACGGTTAGGAAGCACCTTAGTGTATGACGGGTACCGCTGTCTGTGGACATTGTCATGAAAATACGGAAAGGTAAGGAATATGCAGCTTAGGGTTTACGATAGAACGATTCGGAAAAGGGCAGCACTTTTGCTGGCAGTCGCAGTTGTCGCGGCTGCCTGCTTTGCCGGTGCCTGTCCTTTTGTCAGTCAGGCAGACGAGGTGTCCGATTTAAAGCAGAGCATCGCGCAGAAGCAAAAAGAGATTGAGGAGACACAGAGTCAGAGAAAACAGCTTGAGGGTGGTCTTACGGACGTCAAGCAGATTATCAGCAGTTTGCAAACATCGAAGAGTAATCTTGCCGCGTACGTGAAGCAGCTTGATACGGAGCTTACGGCGGCGCAGACAAGAATTACGGAGCTTACCGATATGATTTCCGAGAAGGAAAGCGAGATTGTGCAGACGAAGGCGGAGCTTGAGGAGGCGTTGGAACGGGAAGCTTCCCAGTATGATGCGATGAAGCTGCGCATTCAGAATATGTATGAGCGCGGAACGGATTTTTATTTTGAGGCGATTTTCAGCGCGGCATCGTTTGGAGATATGTTAAACCGCGCGGATTATGTCGAAAAGATTACGGAATCCGATCGGAAAATACTGGATAATTTCAGGACGACGAGAGAGTACGTTGAGGTCTGCAAGGCACAGCTTGAAGAAGAGCAGGAACTTTTGGAGGAAGCAAAGGTAAAGGTCGAGCAGGAGCAGGAGTCGTTGGAAACACTGATTTCGGAAAAGCAGACAGAAATCAATGCATTTCAGGCGGATATTAATGACAAGGAAGCGGTTCTTCGGGAGTATGAGGCGGAGATTGCAGCGAGAAATGCGGAAATCAAGGCACTGGAAGATGCGGTAAAGGCGGAGCAGGCGGCGCTTGAGGCAGCGTCCAATCCCAAGCGCAAATATGACGGCGGTATGTTTGCATGGCCGGCGCCTTCATATACAAGAATTTCCGATGATTATGGCGACAGAATGCATCCGACACTTGGCATAAAGCGCTTTCATAATGGTGTGGATATGGCGGCGCCGGGCGGTTCGCCCATTCTTGCCGCATACAATGGAACTGTGGTGGCAGCGGCGTATAATGCGTCGATGGGCAATTATATTATGATTGATCATGGGGATAACCTGTTTACGATATACATGCATGCCTCGGCGCTTTATGTGTCAAAAGGGGCGGAGGTTGTAAAAGGACAGAAAATTGCGGCTGTCGGAACGACCGGCAGGTCTACGGGAAATCATCTCCACTTCAGCGTGCGCTTGAATGGAAATTATGTAAATCCGTGGGGTTATCTAAAATAATTTATATCATAGAAAGGCATAACAATGCAAAATGAGTGGAATAATGGAATGAACCAATATCCGTACAATGGGGGAGACGACGGGAGCGATAAAGGAAGAAAACAGTTTGTGCTGGGTCTTACCATAGGTATTTTGGTGACGGTGCTGGCGGCGCTTCTGACTACCGGAATTATGGGACTTAGCAGGGGGCTGCGGCAGCTTAAGGATATTCGGGCACATAAGGAAAATACTTCCGGCGGGAGCGTTACGGATACCGACGTGGTGCGAAAGCTGGGCATTTTGGAAGAGACTATTCAGGAATATTTTTGGCAAGATGTTGATAATGCGACGCTGGAGGAAGGTGTATACCGCGGAATTTTAGATTCGCTTGGAGACCCGTACAGTGTTTATTATACGCAGGAGGAGCTGATTGCCTTACAGGAGCAGACGCAGGGAATTTATTACGGGATTGGCGCATACATCAGTCAGGATGTGGAGGCGGGCTACGTGAAAATCAGCGGCGTGATTAAGAATACGCCTGCCGAGGAAAGCAAGCTGATGCAGGACGATTACATTTATGAGATAAATGGCGAAAGTATGTACGGTAAGGACAGTGCCTATGTTGTGAGCAAAATTAAGGGCGAGGAAGGGACGTATGTTACGGTGACTGTGCTGCGAACTGGTGTTTCCGAGCCGATTGATATTGAGGTACAGCGCAGAAAGATAGAAAGTCCTACGGTAGAATATGAAATGTATGACAATCATATGGCGTATATACAGATTACGGAGTTTGACGTGGTGACTTCGGGTCAGTTTGAGGAGGCGCTGAACCAGGCAAGGTCGGAAGGAATGCAGGGACTGATTATTGACCTTCGAAGCAATCCGGGCGGTAATCTTTCCACGGTGTGCGAGATTGCGAGAATGCTGCTTCCAAAGGGATTGATTGTATACACGGAAGATAAATATGGCGAGCGGGAAGAATATACCTGCAACGGGGAGAACGAAATTGATGTGCCGCTTGTGGTGCTCACGAATGGGTACAGCGCGAGCGCGTCTGAGATTTTAGCGGGAGCGATTAAGGATTACGGTATCGGAAAGCTCGTCGGTACGACGACGTATGGGAAAGGAATTGTGCAGAAGGTCATTAATCTTTCCGACGGCTCGGCGATGAAGATTACGGTAAGCACGTATTTTACCCCGAACGGGAATAATATTCATCAGATTGGAGTTGACCCTGACGTGGAGGTGGCGTTTGACGCCGACCAGTATAAGGCAGGCGTGGATAACCAGCTTGAGACGGCAAAACAGGTGCTTGGGGAGATGATGGGTTAGGCTTTATCGGAACAGGAGGCGGAGAAATGACAACGGCAAAAGTATTTGATAACGGAAAAAGTCAGGAGGTAAGACTTCCGAGCGAATATCGTTTTTTGGACGATGAGGTTTTTGTCAGTAAAGTTGGTGAAATTGTAATGCTGATACCGAAGACGACAAAATGGAATGGATTTTTAAACGGGATGAAGATGTTTTCCGAAGACTTTATGGCTGACGGTCGCGATGCGCAGGAAGAGCAGAAAAGGGAAGTGCTATGAAATACATGTTAGATACGAATATCTGTATTTTTATTATTAAGAATAAGCCAGAGACAGTAATTAGAAAATTTATGGAGTATGACGCAGGTGACATCTGTATTTCTGCCATTACTTATGCGGAATTGGTGCATGGAGTAGAGAAAAGTGCGGCAAGAGAAAAAAACAGAATTGCGCTTACCGTGTTCCTTTCCGAGATTCAGATTATACCGTTTGATGATGCCGCAGCACAAGCTTATGGTGCCGTGAAGGCAGAGCTGCAACGAAGAGGAACGCCAATTGGACCCCTGGATACTTTAATTGCTGCTCATGCAAAAGCTTTGAAAGTAGTCTTAGTTACAAATAATACAAGAGAATTTTCTCGAGTGGATGGGCTTGTAGTGGAGGATTGGGTGTAGTAAAGTGTTAAATATTTAGCGATAATTCATAAAAAGCAGCATCATGCGTCAAAGCATTGCGGTTTTCATAATCAAATAAAATATAGGCAGGGGCTTTGAGCCGGACTGCTTGGCAAACAGGGTTTTCATGCCATACAGGGTATGAAAACCGTTCAACGTGTGTCATTTTTAAAAGCTGTGTTGAAGTATAGTTCTGATAATTTTTTAAGTATTGCGGGTTTTGCGCCTCCTGTGTGAAAAAGCGGCGCAGCAGTTCTTTGTCAATGGTGTTTTCAGGGGCAAAGCCGGGGCGGCTTTTCAGGTTTTCGCGCAGGTACAAGTCAAACAGTAAAAGCTCGATAAAAAGCGCACGTTTATCGCCCGCGACAGAACAGGCAAAGTCCAGTAATACCTGATAGCGGTATGTTCTCGACGGCGTGTTGGTGAAATATCCGTTTGCGCGGTAATAGTCGGAAAGCGCCTCGTACATTTGGAACGGCGAGGCAAATTCCTGCGCCAGTACGGGGAGCGTATGCGCAAACTGGTTGGAGTTATAATATAATTCCACCATTTCTTCAATCCCCTTTAAGTTCAATACATCATCGAAGGAAAGCCACCTTGTATACCGTACCTCATATGGCGGATTGGAGGCATATACAATACCGTAGTCGGCTGCCTGCTGTTCGATAGGGGAACCCTTTAAGACTTTTAGGAACCCGAGCTGCAGCTGATGGGGCGCCATTGCATACACGTCGTTAAAGGAATGCGAGAAGCTTTCGTAATCTTCATATGGAAGCCCGGCAATCAAATCAAGGTGCTGATGGATATTTTGAAATCCGTGAATGGCGGCGACCGTTTTGGAGAGTCTGTCAATGTCCGTGCGGCGGTTGATTGCCCGAAGCGTGGTTTCGTTGGTGGACTGCACGCCGATTTCAAGCTGGATAAGACCGGGGCGCATATCACGCATGATTTCAAGCTGTTCATCGGTAATTAAGTCGGCAGCAATCTCGAAATGAAAATTTGTGACACCATTGTCATTTTCTCTGAGATAGCCCCATATGGACAGCGCGTGTGCGCTGTTGCAGTTAAATGTGCGGTCAATAAATTTTACCTGCGGGACGCGGCTGTCAAGAAACTGTTTTAGTTCTGATTTTACGGTGTCAATATTGCGCAGGCGCACGGTCTTATCAATGGAAGAAAGACAGTAGGCGCACTGAAACGGGCATCCGCGCTGGGATTCGTAATACAGAATGCGGTTGTCAAAAATGACACTTGTGTCAGTTTTTTGAAGGTCATAAAAGAAGGGAAGTCTGTTGATGTCTGTAAGCGCGCGTGCGCCCGTAAAGCCGTTGCGGGACACAATTCCCTTAATGTCATTGAGCGCGGGCGTATGTTCCCAATAGTGGTGCAAAAGCTCCAAAAACGTGTCCTCACCTTCGCCAACCATAATGCCGGTAAGCTGCGGAAAGTCCTGTATCAGGTTCTGCGCATGGAACGAAACCTCGGGACCGCCAAGCCAAAGCGCAGTATCGGGCAAAAGCTTTGGCAGCTCATAAAGTAAATCCTGTATCATGCGCCAGTTCCATATATAGCAGGAAAACGCGGCAATCTGTGGCTTTTTTTGATATAAGTCGGCAAGAATGGTATCTGCCTGCTGATTGATGGTGTACTCGGCAACTGTAAGTCTGCATCCGTTTGGACGGTTTGGATAGTAATGGTCCGCGTATGCCTTTAGACCGTGAATTGCTGGATTGGAGTGGATATATTTGGCGTTTATGCCGATTAATAAAACGGTTTGGTTCATGATAATCCTCCGGGTGCTTGTATACAATCGCGTAGTGGAATGATTTTTTCCACTACGCGTGCGCCGGGCATCCGTCAGCGAATCGATTTATCGATTTGATGACATTTTCATTTGGATGCCCGTGTGCATAAAAAAAAATTTGGTATGACCTCTTCTGAAATCATACCAAATTTATATCGCATTGTATATATGCATTTTCCACCTTTTGGTAGCGTTCGCTGTCAAGTACCTTTTTCAGGCACGCAAACGGGTCCAGCTCGTTCGAGAGTACCATATTGCAGATATTGACGGAAAATCCGCTGACCAGTGCCACGCCAAGTTTGTTTTCACGGACCGGAACCACATTTGTCCTGCTGTTGACATTCCAAAATACCAGCTTTGGCATACGATAGCCGTGCATTGCAAACCGTTTTTCGATTGTCTCAAAAAGCGTGTCATGAACATTGTTTCCTGTTGCACAGTCAAATTCCATATCCGAAATAATCAGGACAGTCTGCGGGAGCTCGTTCTGCTTTAAATGGCTGTTTCTTGCAGTCTGCAAAATCAGATTGAAGGTTGCTTCAATATTGGTATTGGTGCAGTCATTATGTGACAATGCCAGCTCCAGCTTTTCCTTTAATGTTCTGCAGGCAGTTAAGTTCACATACTGCGGCTTTTCGGAAAAGGTGATAAATTTATTTCGGAATGCGCCGTGCATACGCTCTGAAAAGTAAATACCAAGCGCGTTTGCGACATGGAGCGCTGTCGTATTGCCGTTTCCTACAGGACACAGCATACTGCCGGAACCGTCAACGACACAAAGTATATTTTGCGCGGATGCTGCCTTGTTGGGTAAGCTTTTCCAAAGCGCTTCCAAGGCGGCGTCTTTGGCATTGACATTGATACGCCAGCCACAGCAGGTAGTGTATTGCGAAACTATTTCGTGCGGCATTAAGACACCTGCATGAATGACAGCCTTGCTTTGCCGTACTTGTTCAAGGTAATTTTTTCGGCGTATTTCATCATGGCGCAAAAAGGCGTTCCGGTAAAGAATGTTTGAGCGGGATGCAACGCAGGTATAGTTAATTTGCGTCCAGCGATTCTCACTCATATAGACTTCCGTAACATTCAGGTGTGCCCTCAAGGAAGCAAGCAGTTTTCGGTATTCCTTTGCGGTAAGTCCCATAAATTGCTGCAGTTTTGCGGCTGTATTTCTGGATGCTTCGGACGAAGCATTATTGCTTGGCATCCACTTTGCACAGAGCGAAACACTTTTGCGGTGTGTTAAATTTTGTGCATCCTGTTCAAGCTGCGCCTTTAATACCGTTAAAACCGTTTCTTCAACAGGGGTGTCAAGAAGACACAGCAAGTCGTCAAAACGTCCGTATTCTGCCATTAGTTCTACCAGGCGCTGCGTCAGCTCGGGAACGCTTGCCGCGAGATATTTCATCAGGATACGAAACGTCCGGCGTTCTCCTAATCCGCCTCTGACATCCCGCAAGAAAAAAAGCCATTTTACCGCAAGCAATCTGTCCTCATAAAAGGCAGGAAGAAAGCGTTTTACAATCTGTGTTTCACTTTCGTTTCTAAGGGATGCGACAGCAAAATTCAAATCAACAAGCGCTTTCCCTGTGGTTTGATAGCCGATTGCCCCGTTTTCCGTCCGCTTTTTCTGATTGGTTAGATTGATATGTAAAAGTTCCATGAAGTTCATAGTGATTCCCCCTTCCTGCATTGTATTGGATTCGTTTTCAAACAGCCTTACCGGGGCAGGATTCGAACCTGCGCATTCCACCTTGAATGTTTTGATTGCTGTAAAAGTCTTTTTCAAGACTTGTAATTGAGCGCGCTGCATATTCATACGTATACACTCGACTTTTTCCACAGTAAGGCTGCATTTGGACTAGTGCACTGGCACATTCATATCCAGTAAACTTGGGAACCCGTTGGAAAGCTGCCGCCGAGACGGGAATCGAACCCGCGACAACGCCCTCCTAAGGTAATTGGGATTGCTGTTAAGGTCTTTGCCAAGACCTGTTTTTCCGCGCTCTACCGACTGAGCTACTGCGGCAGCAGACTTTCGCCTGTTTTCCCTCGTCTGAATATACAATACAATATTTGGAATAATATATCATTTCAAAAAAGTTGCGAGGATATTATTGTAGCAACGCCGCCTGACGCAGGAGGCGTTCTTTGATGAGGTTCAGGAACGATTCGCTTCCCACGACTTTTATCATCGGTCCAAACGACAGCACTTCAATTAAAAGCTCCGTTTCTGTTTTTTTATTATAGTAGATAAGGCATTCATACGTGTCCGAATCCAGCTTTCGCGTGCTTTTTTCATAGTTGGCAAACTGCAGCATGGCGCGCTCTAAGGCGTTGCGGCGGTCCTTGATGAGAAGGCGCGCAGGTTCTTTGTAATAGGAGCGTTTGATTGCTTTGTCAATGTTGGGCATGTGCTTTGCGGTCTTTCCGGTTGATATTATTTTCACAATGCGGTTCAGGTTTAAGATTTCAATCTTGCGCGTGCGCTGCATATGGTTTTCGACTGCCAGCATGCGGAAGCGGTCATTTTTTATGGAATATTCAAGACGGCATGGCAGATAAATGTGGTGTACTCTGTGATTATTGCGCGATTCATACAGAATATCCAAATATTCGTGATTTTGGATTGCTTCCATGATGGTTTGAAAGTGTCTGCGGTAATCAGGGTTTTGATAGTCGTCTTTATCGGAAAAGCGGTCATAATAATAGAAGTCGCTTGGCAGATAAAGCGGTTCTGTGTCCGCAAAAGCGGCATGAAGCTGCGAAAGCGCCTCATCATTGAAAAAAAGGCTGATTTTATCGTCCGAAAGGATTGCTTTCAGGTAGGATTTCTGCAGGTCGGTCAGCGGGACATAGAAGTCCGTTGAGAATTTTGAGCGCAGAATGCCGTCCTGCTTTTCATAAAAGCCCCAGCCGCTTTCGGTGAGCTTTGGCAGCAGGTAGAGAATGCTTTCCGCAAAGCAGGCATCCTGAATGCGGTAGTGTAATTCCTTATCGGAAATGAATTGTTTTGATTCAATCAGGGATTTGATAACCTGAAAATAGCAGTTGTATACTTCTGAAAATAATTCACTCATTGGAATCCTCCATGTCATCTTCGTCGGAAATCTGTGCGTTTTCCCCAAAATACATACGGTACATTGCGGCAAAATCGCACTGAAAAAGCTGGTTGAGCTTGGGGCAGTCGGTTTCGACTGCGATGATTCTGCCAAGAAACGAGCGTATCCAGGGCAGCATTTCATTTGCGTCAAACACATCGGTTTCGTAGCAGTATGTATCGGAAGCAATACGCCGGACAACGCCGCCTTTTCCTTCCCGTTCCAGCCGGGTTATAATATATGCCTCGAAATACTCGTTAATGTGGAGTGTCAGCTTTACGTGCTCTAAGTGCCTGCGGTTACTGTTTTGAAAAGAAACGCCCCATGCGGACGCTTTATTTTTTTCCAAATGTTCTTTGACGGTCTGATAATCGAGATAAGGCTCTTTTATTGCCACTTGTTTTACAGCGTCCAGCCGTATCGATGTAAAGCGCTTTGCGTTAGGAAGATACAGGCACAAAAAACGGCGTCCCGTCCGGGTGCTGATAAAGATTTTTAACGGAACGCCTTCTGTTTTCTGAAAGATGTCCGACTTCGAACTTTTGACGTTTAACAGGACTGATTTTTCCTCATGGATTGCACAAAGGAGGTCGAGCAGGATTTCATCTTCTAAGGTATGTACAAAAAAACTGTGCTTGACGCGGAAGAGTTTATTTTTGAAGGAGGCGTTGTCCATAATGGTATTTCCCACAATGCCAAGCGGGGAAAAAAGCTGATAAAAGGCAAGCGCATTTGCGAGCCCGGGGTGTGCGGAAAGTGTTTTCCGAAAAGGCGGGTTCAGGCGGTATAGGACTTCTTTCCCGTATTTTTCCTTTGAGAGCATGCCGTCCCTTGCATACTGATTGCATTTTCGCCGGACGGTCTGTGGCTCGAACATAACGTCGTATTCCGCAAGGATGCCGTCGGTTATCGCGTCGGCTGTTTGTTCCGCGTATTTTTGCAGATAGTCCAATATGTAAAAGTGCAGCATAATGTCATTGTCCGTAAAGCTTTTTGCCTTCCACACGCGGTATAGCGGATTGGTGTCAAGCAGATTGCTGTCGATGGACAGGTAGATATTTTTTCCGTTTGCGGTGTAGTCCTGCCTTACGTAACCCCAAAGCCAGCTTTCCAGCCTGCGGCGTTCGTTGTCGTAAGTGCGTCCGCTCCAGCCGCCAAATTCGTCGCGTGTCTTAAATCCGTATACAAAAAAATCCCGGACGTATTCGCGGCTTTTGGAAAAGGATTTGATTAATTCTTTAAATTCTGACATAGAAAAACCTTCATTTCTGTTTTTTATTATCGTACTCTATATTATAACATAGAATAGTAGGGAAAAATGGTAATTTAACAGATAAAGTATCAGGAACGCTTCTTCTTTCTTTTTCATATTCTAATATAAGTTTCAATATAAGAAAGTATAGAAGAGAAAATTTATGGCAATAGGGTATTTGACAGTGCAGGCGCGGACCGCACACGATGCGGTGCCGCTCGCCAATGTGTACATACAGATAGTGGATCATGCAAAAAACATTATCTATGAAATGACAACGGATGGGAATGGTGAAACGCAGGTGGTTCCGTTAGAAACGATAGATAAAAGCTTTTCCCTGAATCAATACTATACTGGGATACCGTATTTTAGCTACAGTGTATTTGCGCAAAAAGCAGGTTTTAATACGATTTCCGTAGTGGATATTCCGATTCTTGACGGTGAAACAGCGATTCTGCCAATTGCGCTTGTTCCGATGCAGGAGCGGCAGACCAGTCCGGAGCAGACGAATATTTATGTGGGGAAACCTGCCGTTGCAATGCAGGGGGCACGCAAGCAGGAGGGACCGATGGCTGCGCCCTATGTGCTGCGTCAGGTCGTGATTCCCAATCCGATTACTGTACATATGGGGGCGCCTTCTGCCTATGCTTCCAATGTACAGGTTTCGTTTCCCGATTATGTGAAAAACGTTGCCAGCAGTGAGATTTATCCTACATGGCCTGACGCGGCGCTGCGTGCCAATATTTATGCGATTATTACATTTGCATTAAACCGGATTTACACGGAATGGTACCGGAACCAAGGATATAATTTTGATATTACAAATAGTACCGCTTATGACCAATATTTTGTATACGGGCGTCCGATATATGACTCTATCAGCAAAATTGTAGATGAAATATTTAATGAATATGTCAGAAGAAGCGAACAGAATGCACCGTATTTTACTTCCTTCTGTAACGGTACGACTGCAACCTGTCAGGGAATGTCACAGTGGGGAACCGTTTCTTTGGCAAACCGGAATTTCACGCCGCTGCAAATTCTGCGCTCTTATTATCCGAATGATATAGAAATTGTGCAGACGAATACGATTACCGGTATTGTATCCTCCTATCCGGGCACGGCGCTGAGAGTCGGAAGCACCGGTCTTGACGTGCAGACCATTCAGACATACTTAAACAGAATCAGACGAAATTATCCCGCAATTCCGGCAATTACAGACAATGCCGGTGTATTTGGAGACAGTACAAGAGCGGCAGTGACGACATTTCAAAAAATATTTAATTTAACGGCGGACGGTATTGTAGGAAAGGCGACATGGTATAAAATTTCAGGCATTTATGCCGCTGTTGCAAGACTTGCCGAATTGGACAGCGAGGGCAATACGCTTGGAATCGGAACAGTTCCGCCGTCTGCGGTACTCAGGCAGGGTTCTACGGGGCAGGATGTCATTACCCTGCAATATCTGTTAAATGTAATCGGTGAATATTATCCCGGTATTCCGGTGATTGCACAGGACGGTATTTTTGGCAGCGGTACAAGACAGGCGGTGATTGCCTTTCAAAATGAAATGCGGCTTTCTCCGGACGGCATTGTGGGTACGCGCACATGGAATGCGCTCTATGATACGTATTTGGGAATCGGAGAAAATATCTCTCCGCCGGGAAGCGGCTCTTTTGCATATACCGTGAAAAGCGGGGATACGCTTTGGCTTTTGGCAAGGCGTTTCAATACGACAGTGGACGCGATTATGCGCCTGAACGGACTGACAAGCGATTTGCTGAATATCGGTCAGGTGCTGCAGATACCAGGGCGTGGATAAAAATTGGAGAAAAGTATACATAAATAGGGAATATTGCCGTTACAAACGGGCGATATTCCCCTTTTTCTTAAATCACCCCTTAACAACCCCAATCGTTTTTAATTTCCGAATCGGTGTCACAAGGTCGCTTTGCTGCGCCATAACCTTGTCAATATCCTTATAAGCAAACCGGCATTCCTCCGCAACGTCATTCTTTTTACGTTTCCCGAGAATTACTCCTTGTTCCCTCAAATCGAGGATTACCTGCTCGGTCGTAAACTGCTGCATGGCGCCGCTTCTTGAGTACGCCCTGCCTGCTCCGTGTGATGAGGTACAGAACGATTCTGGATTTCCTTTTCCTTCCACAACATAGCTGTAAGATCCCATAGCTCCCGGGATAACGGCAAGCTCACCCTGTCTTACCCTTGTAGCGCCTTTGCGGTGCACCCAGACATTGGCGTTATAGTGGTTTTCCAAAGCGGCATAGTTATGATGACAGTTAATTTGACCGTTAAAAGAGACGGACAGTCCCGCATACCGCTCAATTTGTTCTTTCACAACCTCGCACACCTTTTCAAGCATACGCTCCCTGTTCTCAAAAGCATAATCAAGCGCAAGCTGCATCCAGTTCAGATACTGCCTGCCTTCCTTTGTATGTACCGGAAGGAAGGCGAGCCTGTATTCATCAGGAACCTGACTGTACCACGTCTGATTTAGCGCACGCGCCGCATTGTGAAAATAATCACAAATTTCCTTTCCAAGGTGACGGCTTCCGGAATGAATCATAATGCAGAGGTATCCGTTTTCATCTTCCTGAAGCTCAATAAAATGATTTCCGCCGCCAAGTGTTCCTGTCTGATAATAACCTTCTTCGATTAAATGGGTTAAATCGGGATTTGCTTCGTATTGATTCATGTTTTCAAGCGCCAAATCCAAAACAGGGGATTCCTGCTTCTGCTTATATTTGTCGTATCCTACGGGAACTGACCGCATGATATTTCCGATAATGGACTGTACGAGCGTCGCAGTTCCTGCCGTCACGTCCCGTATTTCCTCGTATTTAATGTTCGTTGCCGTAAATACCATTCCACATCCGATGTCGGCGCCGACCGCGTTCGGTATGATGACATCTTTCGTGGCAATGACGCCGCCAATCGGCATTCCTTTCCCTGTATGCGTATCGGGCATCAGACATACCCATTTATGGATAAAGGGAAGATTTGATAAATGGTACGCCTGCTCCACGCAGGACTCCTCGATTTTATCGATTCCCGAAAGCCATGTCTTGATTGGGAATTTTGTTTTATCATTATATATTACAAACATAAATGTTTCCTGCCTTTCTATGTTATGATTTAAAAATTTTTCATTGTTTAAATATAAGATACAATATTTGAAAGGAATTATCATTTCAAAAAAGTTGCGAGGATAAGGTTGACGAGACAGACTTGCCAAAAAAGATTCAAAAGAATAAGAAAATGGCGTCGGCAATTGAAGAATATTTTTGAACAGAACAAAAGTTCTAAAAACGCTGTACAAATTTGAAACCATATGATATAATCAGAATTACTTTTGAGCTATATAGTCCATAATAGTTTTAATGAGATATAGATACCACAGCTGCATTCGATTTATGGAGGTGATTTTGCGCTTATGTTGTTTAAACTGCACAGTGAATACCAGCCGACAGGCGACCAGCCGCAGGCAATTGAAACGCTTGTAAAGGGATTTCAGGAAGGGAATCAATTTCAAACATTACTGGGTGTTACGGGTTCGGGAAAGACGTTTACGATGGCAAATATAATCGCGGCATTGAATAAGCCGACGCTCGTTATCGCGCACAACAAAACGCTTGCAGGGCAGCTTTACGGCGAGTTCAAGGAATTTTTTCCGGAAAACGCTGTAGAATATTTTGTGTCATATTACGACTACTACCAGCCGGAGGCATATATTCCGTCCTCTGATACCTATATTGCGAAAGACTCTTCCGTAAACGATGAGATTGACAAGCTAAGACTTTCGGCTACGGCGTCTCTTACGGAGCGAAGAGATGTTGTCGTGGTTGCGTCGGTGTCGTGCATTTACGGTTTGGGAAGTCCGGACGAGTATCAGGGAATGATGCTTTCCCTGCGCCCCGGAATGACGAAAGACCGGGACGCGGTGATTCATGCGCTGATTGAGATGCAGTATGACAGGAACGACATTGACCTTGAGCGGGGGCGGTTTCGGGTGCACGGTGATGTGGTTGACATCAATCCGGCACAGGGCGGCGAGAGTCTGATCCGTGTGGAGTATTTCGGAGATGAAATTGACCGCATTTGCGAGATTGATCCGGTGACAAGCAAGGTCACGGCGACACTGGAGCATGTGACGATTTTTCCGGCATCGCACTATGTAGTAGCGCCCGAGAAGATTAAACTGGCATGTGAAAAGATTGAAGACGAAATGAAGGAGCGTGTGCGGTATTTTCGCAGTGAGGACAAGCTCATTGAGGCGCAGCGCATTTCGGAGCGCACAAACTTTGATGTGGAAATGCTTCGGGAAACGGGATTTTGTTCGGGAATTGAGAATTATTCAAGGCACTTGAGCGGTACGGAGGAGGGTGAGGCGCCGTATTGCTTAATGGACTTTTTTACAGATGACTTCCTTATTATTATAGATGAGTCGCATATTACCATTCCGCAGATTCGCGGCATGTATGCGGGCGACCGTTCGCGCAAGACGACACTTGTGGAGTTCGGTTTCCGTCTTCCGTCCGCGTTGGACAACAGACCGCTCAGATTTGAGGAGTTTGAGCAGAAAATAGACCAAATGCTTTTTGTTTCGGCAACGCCCAATGTTTATGAGAGCGAGCATGAGCTTTTGCGGGCAGAACAGATTATTCGTCCTACGGGACTTTTGGACCCTGAGATTGTCGTTTGTCCGGTTGAGGGGCAGATTGACGATTTGATTTCGAGGATCAATGCGGAAACGCAAAAACATAATAAGGTTTTGGTGACGACGCTCACCAAGCGCATGGCAGAGGATTTGACAAAGTATATGAGCGAGGTGGGCATCCGCGTCAAGTATCTGCATTCCGATATTGATACGCTGGAACGGGCCCAGATTATCCGTGACATGCGGCTTGACGTGTTTGATGTGCTGGTCGGTATTAATCTTTTGCGCGAGGGCTTGGACATTCCGGAGATTTCTCTTGTGGCAATACTAGATGCGGACAAGGAAGGCTTTTTGCGCTCTTCGACTTCGCTGATTCAGACGGTAGGGCGTGCGGCAAGAAATGCGGAGGGGCATGTCGTGATGTATGCCGACGTGATTACGGATTCGATGCGCGTGACGCTCGACGAGACGGCAAGGAGGCGCGCAATACAGCAGAAGTATAACGAGGAGCATGGGATTACTCCGCAGACAATTAAAAAGGCAGTGCGTGATTTAATCAGTATCTCAAAGGCAGTGGCAAAGGAGGAGCAGGCATTTGCAAAGGATCCTGAGTCAATGAATGAGAAGGAGCTCAAAAAGCTGATTGCGACCGTGGAGAAGAATATGCGCAAGGCGGCTGCCGATTTGAATTTTGAGGCGGCGATGGAGCTGCGTGACAAGATGATGGATTTAAAGAAAATGTTAAACGATTTAACGGGCGGGCTATGAAAGGAGCAGGGAAACCAATATGAACGGACAACAACTGAAGATGCTTCCCAAAGGGGAACTGATTCGCATTCGTGGAGCGAACGAGCATAACCTGAAAAATATTAATTTGGATATACCGAGAAATCAATTTGTGGTGCTGACGGGGCTTTCCGGCTCGGGAAAATCGTCGCTTGCCTTTGACACGATTTATGCGGAGGGGCAGCGCAGATACATGGAATCACTGTCTTCTTACGCAAGACAGTTTTTGGGGCAGATGGAAAAACCGAATGTGGAGAGCATTGAAGGGCTTTCGCCCGCGATTTCCATTGACCAAAAGTCCACAAACAGAAATCCGCGTTCGACGGTCGGAACGGTTACGGAAATTTATGATTATTTCCGTCTATTATATGCGCGTATCGGCATTCCGCACTGCCCGAACTGCGGCAGGGAGATAAAACGTCAGACGATTGACCAGATGACGGATCAGATTATGGAGCTTCAGGAAGGCACGAAAATCCAACTGATGGCTCCTGTAGTGCGGGGGCGCAAGGGCGAACACGCAAAGGTGCTTGACCGTGCGCGCAAGAGCGGTTACGTCAGGGTGCGCGTAGACGGAAATATGTATGATTTATCAGAAGAGATTAAGCTTGAGAAAAACATCAAGCACAATATAGAGATTGTTGTGGACCGTCTTGTGGTCAAGGTGGGAATGGAACGCAGACTGACGGATTCGATTGAGAATGTCATGGCGCTTTCGGACGGGCTTTTGCTTGTTGACGTCATCGGCGGCGAAACGCTGAACTTTTCGGACAGCTTTTCGTGTCCCGACTGCAATATCAGTATCGACGAGGTGGAGCCGAGAAGCTTTTCGTTTAACAATCCGTTCGGCGCGTGCCCGGAGTGTTTCGGACTTGGCTATAAAATGGAGTTTGACCTTGACCTTATGGTGCCCGACAGAAGTCTGAGCATTAATCAGGGTGCGATTACGGTGATGGGCTGGCAGTCCTGCACGGATAAAAGCAGCTTTACGAATGCGATTTTGCAGGCGTTGAGTGAGGAATACGGATTTTCGCTCGATACGCCGTTTGAAGAGCTTTCCAGTGATGTGCAGGATATTTTGGTGAACGGTACGGGAGGAAAAGAGGTTGTCGTTTACTACAAGGGACAGCGCGGCGAGGGCAGATATCCGGTTGCATTTGAGGGGCTTGTCAAAAATGTGGAGCGCAGGTACCGGGAAACATCATCCGAGACGATGAAGAGCGAGTACGAGACGTTTATGCGTATCACGCCCTGTAAGGAATGCGGCGGAAAGCGGTTGAAAAAAAGCTCGCTTGCGGTTACGGTTTGTGACAGGAATATTTATGAAGTTACGTCGATGTCGATTAAGAATCTGTACGATTTTATGGATACGATGGAGCTGACAAAGCAGCAGCAGTTAATCGGAAAGCGTATTTTAAAGGAAATCAAGGCGCGTGTGGGCTTTCTTGCGAGCGTGGGTTTGGAGTATTTAAATCTTGCAAGAGGCACGGCGTCGCTTTCGGGCGGCGAAGCGCAGCGTATCCGGCTTGCGACGCAGATTGGCTCAGGACTGGTGGGCGTTTGTTATATTCTTGACGAGCCGAGCATCGGTCTGCACCAGCGTGATAATGATAAGCTGATTGCGGCGCTCAAAAACTTACAGGAGCTTGGCAATACGCTGCTTGTCGTGGAGCACGACGAAGATACGATGTTTGCGGCGGACCATGTGATTGACATCGGACCGGGTGCGGGAGAGCATGGCGGTGAGGTCGTGGCGCAGGGAACGGCGCAGGAGATTATGGAAATCGGGGAATCGATTACCGGACAGTATCTGAGCGGAAAGCTGCAGATTCCGGTGCCCGATACGCGCAGAAAGCCGATGGGCTGGCTGACGGTAAAGGGGGCTGCGGAGAATAATCTCAAGAATATTGACGTGAAGTTCCCGCTTGGCGTGTTTACCTGTGTGACAGGCGTGTCCGGTTCGGGAAAATCCTCCCTTGTGAATGAAATCCTGTATAAATATCTTGCGAAGAAATTAAACCGTGCGCGTACGATTTGCGGCAAGTTCAAAAAGATTGAAGGCATTGAGCAGCTTGATAAGGTAATCAATATTGACCAGTCTCCAATCGGAAGGACGCCGCGTTCCAATCCGGCAACGTACACGGGCGTGTTTGACCAAATTCGTGATTTGTTTGCGTCAACGGTGGACGCGAAGGCGCGGGGCTATGCAAAAGGACGGTTTAGCTTTAATGTCAAGGGCGGACGCTGTGAGGCGTGCGGCGGAGACGGTATTATCAAAATTGAGATGCATTTCCTGCCTGATGTATATGTTCCCTGTGAGGTTTGCCAGGGAAAGCGTTACAACCGTGAAACGCTTGAGGTGAAATATAAGGGGAAAAATATTTATGACGTGCTGGACATGACGGTGGAGGAGGCGCTGGCATTTTTTGAGCCTGTTCCTTCTATTAAAAGAAAGATTGAAACGCTTTATGACGTGGGACTTTCTTATATTAAGCTCGGGCAGCCGTCAACGACGCTTTCGGGCGGCGAGGCACAGCGCATCAAGCTTGCGACGGAGTTAAGCCGCAGGAGCACGGGGAAGACGATTTATATTTTGGACGAGCCGACGACAGGACTGCATTTTGCCGATGTACACAAGCTTGTGGAGATTTTGCAGCGGATTACGGAGGGCGGAAATACGGTTGTTGTCATTGAGCATAACCTTGATGTGATTAAAACTGCCGATTATATTATTGATATTGGACCCGAGGGGGGCGATGGCGGCGGAACGGTGATTGCAGAAGGGACGCCGGAAAAGATTGCGGAGGATAAGAGTTCCTATACAGGGATTTATGTTAAGAAAATGCTGGCACGTGCTGGAAAATGTAACAGTTCGGATTAGGATTTTGCACTGCGCTGCAAAGTCCGTAAGAATGCGTAGTGGTTGAGATGCATCAAGCCACGGTACGTGGCTTTGACACCATGAAGTGGTTTTGCATGGCTTGATGCGTAACAGTTCAGCAAGGCTGAACTGTTACCGGAAAATAGCATATCGGGACTGAATTTTTAATATTGACTGCACAAAACGACGAATATTCTGTAAATTTAACTGTTTACAAAACAATTATTAGAGTATATAATGAATTTACATAATATTTTAAAATAATGCTAAAGTATTGTGAAAACGGCGCCGATATAAAGATTATAAAAAGATTCGATGTGTTTTTTATAAAAAAAGCGTTAAACCCCTTTGAAAATTGGATAAATTAGGTTATAATGGCTTAGTTAGCAATTCGTAATGAATAATGGCAATACTATAATGAATGACGAAAGCAGCTATTCAGGTCAGAATTTTGCACTTGCTGCAAAGTCCGTGAAAAAACGTAACGGAAGCAAGGCATCAACCCAACCACGAAGTGGTTTTTGCATGGGCTGATGCTTGTAACTATGAAGATACTGAATGGTTACTGACTAAGACGATCAGATGATCCTGTACAAAGAAGGATTCATTTTTGAATAAAGTACCTGAATTTACCAATTTTGATTTAGAAAGAAAGGGGCAGCAGCCATGCAATACACAGATATTGGAATTGACTTAGGAACCGCTAGTATATTAGTTTATATCAGAGGAAAGGGCGTTGTCTTAAAGGAGCCGTCGGTGGTAGCCTTTGATCGCGATACTGATAAAATAAAAGCCATCGGAGAGGACGCACGTCTTATGCTGGGAAGGACTCCCGGCAATATTGTAGCTGTAAGACCTTTAAGACAGGGAGTGATTTCTGATTATAAGGTTACCGAGCAGATGATGAAGCACTTTATCCAAAAGGCGCTTGGCAGAAAGACATTCCGTAAGCCGATTATTGCGGTGTGTGTACCGAGCGGCGTGACGGAGGTAGAGAAGAAGGCGGTTGAGGATGCGACGTATCAGGCAGGCGCAAGAGATGTCAAGATTATTGAGGAGCCGATTGCGGCGGCAATCGGAGCAGGCATTGATATTGCAAAGCCTTGCGGAAATATGATCGTCGACATCGGAGGCGGTACTTCCGATATTGCAGTCATCTCTTTGGGCGGCACGGTAGTCAGTGCATCCATTAAAATAGCGGGCGATGATTTTGATGAAGCAATTGTGCGCTATATGAGAAAAAAACACAATCTTTTGATTGGCGAAAGAACGGCAGAAGATATTAAAATTAAAATCGGATCAGCATTTAAAAGAGCAGAGACAGACTACATGGACGTCAGGGGACGAAACCTTGTGACAGGGCTTCCAAAGACCATCCGCGTTTCTTCGGAGGAGACGGAGGAGGCGCTTCGCGAGACGACTGCTCAGATTATTGATACCATTCACAGCGTGCTGGAGAAGACACCGCCTGAACTTGCGGCAGATATTGCGGACCGCGGTATTGTGCTTACGGGAGGCGGAAGCCTGCTTCGAGGCTTGGAGGACTTAATCGAGTCGCGCACGGGTATTAATACGATGACGGCAGAAGACCCCATGACGGCTGTTGCCATTGGTACAGGTAAGTATGTGGAGTTTTTGGCGGGAGCGAGAGACGAAATCTAATGTAGATGGATACTCTAAGCAGATGCGATTTTAGGATTAGGAGGAGAATATGCTTAGAGGTCTGTACACAGCCTATACCGGAATGCTGAATGAGCAGTATCGGATGGACATTATGTCAAACAACCTTGCAAATGCGGATACGACGGGTTTTAAGAAGGAAGGCTCGACGAGTCAGGCGTATGACGAGGTTATGGCGGTGAAAATTAAGGATTTATCGGAAAATCCGAACGTGCCGCAACGCTTGGGAAATATGAGCCTTGGCGTGAAAATCGGAGAGACATTTACGGATTTCTCCCAGGGTTCGTTAAGAATCACGGAGAACCCGTACGACTTGGCGCTTGGCGGAAACGGTTTTTTCAATATTGAATTTACAAGTAAGTCGGGGGAAACCTCTACAAAATATACAAGAGACGGCGGTTTTACGCTTACGAAGGAAGGCTGGCTTGTGACAAAGGACGGGGATTACGTTCTTGGGGAAGCAGGAAGAATCCAGCTCGATACGACAGCGGCTTCAACGGTGATTGACCGTGCAGGTAATATTTATCAGGACGGGGATCTTGTTGCAAGCTTAAAAATTACGGAATTTGAGGATACCAATTATCTGACTCATTACGGTGAGACGATGTGGGATGCAAAGGAAGGCGCGGTGTCACATGATGCTGAGGATGCCAATATCTATCAGGGATATTTGGAGATGTCGAATGCAAATGTCGTAAAGGAAATGGTCAACATGATTACGATTTCAAGACAGTATGAGGCAAACCAGAAAATGATAACAACCTTTGATGAAACATTAGAGCACTCAATGCAGCTGATTAAATTATAATTACAGGGGGTAAGATAACATGGTACGATCATTATGGACAGGTGCAACCGGAATGATTGCACAGCAGTTGAATGTTGATAATATTTCCAATAATCTCGCAAACGTCAATACGACGGGCTATAAATCAGAGGTTATGGAGTTTAAATCATTATTATATCAGACGATACAGACAAAAAGCACTACGGCAAACATGGAGCACAAGCCAATTGGCGCGGAGGTAGGGCTTGGTGTCCGCAATTCGGCAATTACATCTATTTTTACACAGGGAAGTATGTTGGAGACACCTGGTGAGGCGAATTTTGCAATTGACGGCAAAGGATTCTTTGCAGTGCAGGGAGCAGACGGTGAATCCGTATATTATACAAGAAACGGTAACATGGAGTTTGCCATCGGTTCGGAAGGGTTAATCCTCACGACATCGGACGGTCTTCCGGTGCTTGATGTTGAGGGAGAACCGATTATCATTGAGGATGACGATGTTGTTGTGAGCAAAATTACGGTTTCAAGGGACGGTACATTGATGTATCCTGACGACGACAATGTTCCGCAGAGCATGGATATGCAAATCGGCTTATGGCAGTTCAACAATCCGGGGGGGCTTAGCAAAGAGGGCGACAGCCTCTATATGGAAACGGATGCGAGTGGCGAGGCGTTGAACGAGGCGGAAGAGGATGAGCTGCCGAAGAGCAGAATCATACAGGGTTATTTGGAAGGCTCTAATGTGCAGATTGCTGATGAGAT
This sequence comes from uncultured Lachnospiraceae bacterium, assembly GCA_910586715.1. Classification (GTDB taxonomy): domain Bacteria; phylum Bacillota; class Clostridia; order Lachnospirales; family Lachnospiraceae; genus COE1. The sequence goes on along the minus strand of CAJUJG010000009.1, from coordinate 62,702 downwards.
GGTAAACTTAATTGTGGCGCAGAGAGCATATGAGATGAACTCAAAGGTTATCACAACCTCGGATGAAATGCTGCAGCAGGCAAATCAGTTGAAGCGGTAGTAACAGTACAGTGAGCTTTCGATAAAGCAGGAGTGGAGGATTCATATGGATATCGGTGGAGTAGGTTCCGTGTATGCGGATTACATGAAAAGTCAGGCGTCCTCAGGAAAGACAGACGCGCTTCAAAATAAGCTGACAAACAGTGCAACTACGGCGACAGAAGAGGAACTGATGGATGCATGCAAGGAATTTGAATCATATTTTATGGAACAGGTATTTAATTCCATGCTGGAGACGACGAAGGTCTTTTCAGATGATGATGAGAATGGATATGCATCAAAGATGGTAGATTACTTTAAGGACTTCGCTGTTCAGGAATTATGCGGTCAGGTAACATCCGGAAACGGTATCGGGCTTGCAAATACGCTCTATGAACAGATGAAACGCAACTATGGCATTGGGGCAGATTTGATTCCTGCGGAGAATGCATAGATAAAGTGAGCAATACAGCCGAACCCGGTTACGGGCTCGGCTTTTGTGCGTAATACAGATGTACATGGAAGATGGGAGGAACACGCATGGAGACACTCAAAGGCTTCGTGGAACACATCATATATAAAAACCCGCAAAACGGTTACGGTGTTATTAATCTGGCGGCAGGTGAGATGGAAATTACCTGTACGGGTATTTTTACGAATCTCGACGAAGGGGAATGTATTGAAGCCGAGGGAAGCTATGTGGAACATGCGGTTTATGGCAGACAGTTTAAAACGGAATCGTTTCGGATTGTGCCGCCCGAAGATGCCATGGCGGTTGAGCGTTATTTGGGTTCCGGAGCGATAAAAGGTATCGGTGCGGCGCTTGCATCGCGGATTGTACGGCGGTTTGGGGACGACGCGTTTCGGATTATTGAGGAGGAACCGCACAGACTTGCGGAAATTAAAGGAATCAGTGAGAAAAAGGCAAGGGAAATCGCAGAGCAGGTGGAAGAGAAAAAGGATATGCGTGAGGCGATGATTTTTCTTCAAAAGTACGGTATTACAAATGCGCTTGCGATAAAAATATATAAGCAGTATGGCATGGGTCTGTACAAAGTGATGCAGGAAAATCCATATAAGCTTGCGGAGGACGTGTCCGGTATCGGCTTTCGCATCGCGGATGAGATTGCCGCAAAAATCGGGATTCACACGGATTCCGATTACCGCATCCGAAGCGGTATGCTGTATACGCTTTTGCAGGCAGGTGCAGAGGGGCATGTGTATCTGCCTAAGGAGCTCCTTTTGGAAAAGGCGGCTGCAATGCTTGAACTGACACAGGAACAGGTTGCACCACAGCTGGAAAACCTTGCGATAGACAGAAAAGTGGTCATTAAGGAAAAGGACGCGACATTGTGCGTTTACAGTAACAGTGCTTATTATGCGGAATTGAATTGTGCAAGAATGCTTTTTGAGCTGCAGCGTGCATTTGGCAGCGCTGAAAATCAGCGTGCGGACCGGCTGACCAAAACGCAGCGCGACAGGCTTGCGGATAAGCTGAAAAAGTTAGAGGAAACAAACCGGATGGAGCTGGATGCGCTGCAGCGAAAGGCGGTTATGGATGCGGTAGAAAACGGTATTTTTATTTTATCCGGAGGTCCCGGAACGGGAAAGACGACGACCATCAATATGATTATCCGGTACTTTGAGGAGGAGGGGCTTGATATTTTTTTGGCGGCGCCAACGGGACGTGCTGCAAAGCGTATGACGGAGGCGACCGGCTTTGAAGCCAAAACGATACATCGCCTTTTGGAACTAAACGGGGCAGTGTCCGATGACGCCATGTCGAATAACGACAGAGGCAGCGCATCCGTACATTTTGAAAAGAATGAATTAAATCCGCTTGAGGCAGACATTGTTATCATTGATGAAATGTCAATGGTTGATATTCATTTGTTCCAATCGCTCTTGAAGGCGATTGCTCCGGGAACGAGGCTGATTATGGTGGGGGACAGAAACCAGCTGCCGTCTGTTGGCGCGGGGCAGGTGCTCAAAGATTTGATGGAGAGTGGAAAAATTGCGACGGTGGTGTTGTCAAAGATATTCCGGCAGGCAGGCGAGAGCGATATTGTTGTCAATGCCCACCGCATTAATGAGGGAAAGGAAATACCGCTTGACAATAAGAGCATGGATTTTTTCTTTTTGGAGCGCGATAATGTCAATGTGATTTATAAGCATATGATTCTGCTGATTACTGAAAAACTTCCCAAATACGTAAAATCAGGCATTTATGATATTCAAGTGCTTACGCCTATGCGAAAAGGCACTTTGGGTGTGGAGACGTTAAATGGCATTTTACAGCAGTATTTAAATCCGCCTGCACCCGAAAAACCAGAGATTTTGCACGGCGACAGAGTGTTCCGGCTTGGCGACAAGGTGATGCAGATTAAAAATAATTATCAGCTTGAATGGGAGGTTGTCAGCAGATACGGAATTGCAATCGACAGTGGACAAGGCGTATTTAACGGAGATGTGGGTATTATAAAAGAGATAAATGAGACCGCAAAAACCGTAACGGTTGAGTATGACGACTTGCGACGAGTGACGTATCCGGTGACCGGGCTTGACGAACTTGAGCCTGCTTATGCGATTACAATACACAAATCGCAGGGAAGCGAGTATCCGGCGGTTGTTATGCCTTTGCTGACAGGACCGAAAATGTTGTTTAACAGGAACCTTCTGTATACAGGCGTTACAAGGGCTAAGAGCTGTGTGACAATACTGGGAAGCCGCGATACGGTGAGACAGATGATAGAAAACGAGAATGAACAGAAACGATATACAGGATTAAAGGACAGAATATGCGAAATGTTTTTATTAGACGAGGACTCGATCAATTAGTGAATTTATTATTTCCGCTCAGATGCCCGGTCTGTGATGGGATTGTACCATCAGGCGACGGGAAAATCTGCAGAACCTGCCGAAGGAAGATACAATATGTTTTGGAACCAAGGTGCCAAAAATGCGGCAGGCAGTTGAGTGATGATGTAAAGTTTCTTTGTACTGCCTGTGAGAGAATGCAGCATATATTTGATAGAGGCATTGCGTTGTATGACTATCAAAGTATGAAAAGAAGCATCTATCGCTTTAAGTATAAAAAGCGCTGTGAATATGCAGCATTTTATGCGGAGGAAATCTACAGCCGCCTGAAAAATGAAATTCTGCGCATGGACGCGGATGCGATTATTCCGGTGCCGCTTCATAAAACAAGGCAGAAAAACAGAGGATATAATCAGGCAGAGTTAATTGCAGTGCATTTATCAAGACTTACAGGAATTCCGGTGAAAAATGATTTGGTGAAAAGGATAAGGAATACAGTACCGCAAAAGCAATTAGATGTATCCGGAAGGCAAAATAATTTGAAAAAGGCTTTTAATATTAAGCCAAATGTTGTAAAATTAAATAAGGCTATCCTGATCGATGATATTTATACGACGGGTAGTACTTTAGACGCCGTGGCAAAAGAGTTAAAATGTCGTGGTGTGGGTACTGTTTATTTTATATCCCTGTGCATCGGGGAAGGATTTTAGACGATAATATAAATGGAGGGAAGCGGAATGAACGTAAGAAACTGTAAAAAGTGCGGAAAACTTTTTAACCACATTATGGGGATGCCTATTTGTCCGGCGTGTAAGGATGCGCTAGAAAAGTCCTTTCAGGACGTAAAAAAATATATTAGGGAGAATCGCATGGCTGATATTATGGAAGTTGCGGAGGCATGTGAAGTTGAGGTCAGCCAAATTAAGCAGTGGATTAGGGAAGATCGTCTTGAGTTTACGGAGGATTCGCCTGTAAAACTGCCTTGTGAGAATTGTGGAGAGATGATTCGCTCAGGAAAATACTGCGAAAAGTGCAAAAGGGACATGGCAAATAATCTTTCAAGCGCTATTGAAAAGCCGAAGAAGGTTATTGAAGAGCCTAAAAAAACGCAGCCATCTGGAAATAAGATGCGTTTCCTTGACCGGGATATGTAAGGGATGAGATTATGTTGAATGAAGAACGAATAAAACTGATGACCAAAATGGCATGCTATGAAGAGAACGAGGGCAGAAAAAATGTTTCCATTGGCAGTTACTTCAGAGGGGATTATATTGCTTTGCAGGTAATCCGGTCCGTGATTAATGCAACAATCGCGTTCTGCATTCTGTTTTGCTTATTTATAATGTATGATTTTGAGGTATTCATGTCAGACCTTTATAAAATGGATTTGTTTGCGTTTGGGAAGTCGGTTATTATTGATTACTTGATTTTTGCAGCGGTTTATGGCATTATTTCGTATGGTGTGTATACATACCGCTATACAAGGGCAAGAAAAAGTCTGAAAATATATTATAATAACCTGAAAAAACTTGCATATCTTTATGACAGGGAAGGCAAACGTTAATTTTAGGGACTAGAGAGAGGATTATTATGACCAGCCTGTTGGTTTTTAGAGAACAGTTAAGAAAATTTTATAGTAGGTATGAATTGTATATCACGCCGGTAAGCAAATTTTTGCTGGCATTGATTACATTATTGGTGATAAACGGTTCCATAGGCTACATGAGCGAGTTGAAGAATTTTGCTGTGGTATTGGTATTATCGCTGATGTGTTCATTTCTGCCTTCGAATTTTATTGTAATACTTGCAGCGCTTGTGACACTTGGACATCTTTATAAATTTTCCCTTGAGTGTGCGGTTGTGGCGCTTGCATTATTTTTGCTTTTATTTATCCTGTATTTCCGTTTTTCGCCAAAGGATACATTGGTCGTTATTTTGACGCCAATCTGTTTTGTGTTTAAAATACCATATGTTATCCCAATAGCAGCCGGTCTCGCGGGAACGCCGTTTTCGGTTGTGTCCGTAGCAAGCGGGGTAGTGGTATATTATACGCTGCATTATATGAATGCCAGTGCATCAGTGCTCAATACATTTGAGGAAGACGGAGCGCTTGAAAAATTCCGGTATGTAATAGATGGGCTGATGGGAAATAAGACAATGTTTGTAACAATTGTTGCGTTTGTGGCAACACTTTTAGTAGTATATTTTATTAGAAGACTGAGTGTTGACTATGCATGGACAATTGCAGTGATTACGGGCGCGCTTTTGAATATTCTGATTTTGCTGTTTGGTGATTTGATGTATAATATAAACCTGCCCATTATCGGATTGATTTTTGGAAATCTTATTGCAGCAGCAGTGGCAAAAGCACTTGAATTTTTGGTCTTTAATGTGGATTATTCAAGGACGGAGCGTGTGCAGTTTGAGGATGATGAGTATTACTATTATGTAAAGGCGGTCCCTAAGAATACGGTTGCTGCGCCGCAAAAGCGCGTGAAAACAATCAGAGTACCTGAAAAAGCAGTCAGAAGGTCCGGACAGACTTCCGGACGGCAAAAGAGGGATTTGGAAAAATGAACATGAACGGAATTTCAGAACGGTTAAGTTCATATTTTACAACATTATCTTTGCAGGGGTTGAGTATCAGATGGGAGGATATAGTGGAGATTATCATTATATCCTTTTTGCTGTATCATATCATGGCATGGGTAAAGCACACAAAAGTGTGGGTTTTAATGAAGGGTATTATAATGATACTCGTATTTATCCTGTTTGCCATTTTGTTTGAGATGAATACAATCATCTGGATTGTGGAGAATGTACTGAGCATTGCGGTGATAGCGGTGATTGTTATTTTGCAGCCGGAATTGCGGCGTGCTTTGGAGGAGCTTGGAAGAAAGAGCTTTATTTCGGGTGTAATGCCCTTTGAAAAGGCAGCTGAGGAGCGTTTTTCCGATAAAACAGTGAATGACCTTGTGAAGGCGAGTTTTGAGATGGGCAAGGTAAAGACGGGCGCACTTATGGTGATTGAGCAGAATGTACTGCTGACGGAATATGAGAGGACCGGAATCGAGGTTGACGCGCTGATTTCAAGTCAGCTGATTATTAATATTTTTGAGCATAATACGCCGCTTCATGATGGCGCTGTGATTATCCGTGGAAACAGAATTGTATCGGCAACCTGTTATCTGCCTCTTTCCGATAATATGGAGATTAGCAAGGAACTTGGTACAAGGCACCGTGCGGGCGTGGGAATTTCAGAGGCAACGGATGCGCTTACAATTATCGTGTCGGAAGAAACCGGCAACGTGAGTGTTACGTATGAAGGAAAACTATATCGGAATCTTGATGCGAACGGATTGAAAGAAAAGCTTCACATGATACAAAATAAAGATACGGAGGAAAAGAAACGCAGGCTATGGAAAGGCAGGGCTAAGGATGAAAAGTAAAATTCGTAAACTCATTGCTCTGATTACAAATAATATTGGGCTGAAAATTTTGGCAGTTATTGTGTCTGTAGGATTGTGGTTCGTTGTAAATAATATTAACGATCCGCTTGAAAAGATGCGTTTTAGCAATATTCCCGTAGAAATTTTAAATGAGGATCAGATTACCAACAGCGGAAAAGTGTATGAGATTATAGACAATACAGGCAGTGTGAATGTGGAAGTAAGAGGAAAACGTTCTGTACTAAGATATATCACAAAGGAAAATATCAGGGCAGTAGCGGATATGGAGGAGCTTACCTTCATGAATACTGTAGGCATTGAAATTTCAAGTACGAGAAATAATTCTGAATTGGAATTTCAGACGAATATTGACAGCGTAAAGCTATCAATAGAGGATATGAAACGTATTCAGATGATTATAAATACGTCAACGAGCGGAGATCCTGCGGAGGGGTATATCGTAGGAAGCGTTACGCCTAGTCAAAATATTGTGCGGCTCTCCGGTCCGGAATCACTGATTGATCAGATTGATCATGTCGATGCGGTAGCAAGCATTGACGGATATTCTTCGGATATTAATACGAACGTTGAGTTAAAGCTGTATGATGCGCAGGGCAATGATATTAAGAGCAGTTCTATAAAAATGAATATTTCCACGGTCAATGTAGCGGTTTCTATTTTGGCGACAAAAGAGGTTCCGATTGATTATGTTATTGCTGATGAACCGCAGCAAGGGTATATTGCAAATGGTACGGTTATGAGCGAACCTGAAACAGTAATCATTGCGGGGAGAAAGTCAGTGTTAGATGCAGTGACAAAGATTACGGTTTCGGATCCCGCATTAAGTTTAGAGGGGAAGTCAGATGATGTAACTTCTATGATTAATATAAAAAAATATCTGGCTGAAATATAAAATGTCTTGGAAATCTTTTTTGAAAATTTGCTATCTTCACTGTTAGTTATTGAAAAGCTTGCGTCAAAACAAGCAAGCAAAGCAAAAAGCCCGCAAAAGAAATATTGAATTCCTCGCACAAAAATCCAATTATATTTGATTATTTTATTCTTGCTTTGGCGAGCCTTAACCTTTTTGC